>CALUEY010000010.1 GCA_944319915.1 uncultured Prevotella sp.
TGCAATACATTAACTACATCAACAATAAGCCCATCGGAAAAATCAAGTACGCACTAATTTAATTCCGCCAACGGGTTTGACCACCATTAATTTACTAAATATCAACAATATGCACAACTTTTTATTCATAAATCTTTTATCAATTTAATTCCGCCAACGGGTATAAAAGAATTAAAAAGATTAACTATTTCGAATCAAGCATTGGCGGCACGTTCTCGTGCCACCCCGCATTGAGCGAGCGATGGTTCAGCGGCTGGTAGGCAAACGTGTTGCGTTGTCCTTGGCCAGCAACCGTGCAAAGGTAAGCATTTTCAGCAAGATATGCAAGGGACACGATACGTGACATCACGCATTTTAGAGGTGAAAAAATGTTTTCGCCTAATATTCAAGTGGTTATAGGGGGTTGGTATTTGCCCGAAGTGCGAATTTGTAGATAAAATAATTTCCCATTGCGCAAATCATTATCTATTTTTTTATGTCTTTCGCCATTACCCGCTAAACGGGCAAAACCGTTTTACTCACTATTTCCTTCCGTTTTTATCTGGATATCCGGAAATGCCACCAGATGCATGACACGGCGAGCGTGAATCTACATCTGTTACCATTTCCAGCTGTCACGTGTTTCCTGTCCTCAAATAGTCTTGCCCCTTCCTTTGCCAAACGGAACAAAAACAGACAAGACCGTTTTCAAGCAAATGTTACCTGAGGAGCACTTGCGAACGCAAATCATGTCCACATGATTATGACGGCCACGGGGCTTCTGTCACGGCGGCAGGAAAACTGCGTTTTCCTTTTGTCCATTGCACTGCCCTTTCTTTCCCGTGCTGTCAGCCCTGTCAGTCTTAGAGGCTTATGCGTCGTTTTTTTTGTTAAAACCCATGCAGTTAATATAGTTTAACTAAATGGGGGGGTAATTATTAATTAAAATTTATATTTGCAATTAAAAAGGAAACACATTATGAACATCGTGATACAAGCATCCGAATGCCCCTACTGCGGAACGGACATACCGACAAGCGCTGTCAAATGCAGTCATTGCGGTGAATGGCTAAACGAGCGTGGGGACAAGGGCTTCCTCGACTGGTATTTTGGGTACATATACTTTTGCCACTATGCCGACTTCCGTGGTAGGCTGAGTCGTGGGCACTACTGGGCGGGCTTGGCGTTTTGCCTCGTCATCTCGGGATTGCTGAGGGTGCTGGACTTTTGGATTATCATGGTGACGTTGCTGCCGGTAACGATATCGTCATTGTTCATCGGCCTGATGATGCTCGTGCGGGTCTTGCTGCCAACGTGCGTAGGCTGCACGACCAAGGCAAGACGTGGGAGTGGCTGCTCATCAACTTCATCCCGTTCATTGGCAGCATTTGGTATTTCATCTTGATGCTCATGCCATCACCCCCCCCCATAAGGCGTGAGGAATTCTGATGAACAAATGACAATGTGATTTAAATAATGGATAAAAGGTATGAAAATGTTCAAGAAATTAAAACTCGTGCTACTCACCCTTGTGACGGCGTTGCCGGTGCTGCTGATGACAGCTTGTAGCGAAGCTGTGAGTAAAATTAATGATGCCAGTGATGCCATTGATGCGGGAAATTATGCTAAGGCCAAACGCCTTTGTGACGAGGTGAGGGATGATTATTGGGGCGAACTGGACGTGTATGACAAGGTCAACCTGGCTGGTTGTTACCTGAGTATGCTTGGTGAAGACGAGGTGGACGAGAATGAGGCTTGGGAGGCTTTCCGCCATTGCTGGGATTCAGCCAAGGAGGATGACGAGGCAGAAGTCAAAGATTACACCGACGAAGTTGCCGGAGATGGTTCTTACGACGTGATAGAGGAAATGATAAAACTCTATGACATCGGCAAGGGATTGGAGGAACTTGGCAACTTACTCGACTGGTGAGGGTGCGTTGCACTTTCTTGAGACATTGCTTTCCCAAAGAAATTCAGCGACATTAGTAATAAACGATTATGATGAAAATCAAGATTTACTTTCTAATCCCCGCCAGCGTGGCCGCGCTGGCGTTGGGGGCGTGTAGCGGCGGGGGTGACTCGTTGCCAGAGACGGGTGGCGGTTATGGTGTGTATTTCAAGGCACAGTCGAATGACCGTTACGGAATGATGTCCTCGGGTGGTGAAATTCTATTTGACGATGAATTCGACATGCCACCCAAACCAGCGATAGGCGGAGTGTTCAGTGTCATGGGCAGTGACCTCAAAATCCAGTATTACACGGCATCGCCAAAGCCTGAGGCGATAGGCAAGGATACTTACGTGGCAGGAGGCTATTTTACGGAGGGAGTCATTCCAGTGGTCAAAGAGGGTCAGCCCGTGGTACTGATTGACAAGTCAGGCAAGGAGGTCGCTTCGCTCGCCAAGGCTGACGGCAAGCGGGTAACGATGGTCAACGGCTACTTCAGCGACGGCCTTATGCTTTTTTCCGCCGAGCGGAAATTCGGATATTTCAACCCCAAGGGAGAGGTGGCGATAAAGGCCACATACGACAATGCTTATCCATTCAGTGAGGGGTTGGCCGTCGTCGCCAAGTCAAAGCCTGACGGCTCGATGTCGTGGTCTGCCATAGACAAGAGCGGCAAGGAAGTCGCGCGGCTCAACATAAGCCATGACGACATGTCGGCCATCCCGATGTATTTTGACGGAGCGCTGGTCTGTGGCGCCGACGTTTACGGTAAGGACGGCAAACGGCTGTTCCGCACTCCGTCGGAATGGACGGAGCTGACGGCCTACAACGACGGGTATGCCAGCTTCCGCGAGGGCGGCAAGTGGGGAGTGTGCGACAAGGACGGCAATGTGGTCATCCGTGCAAAATATGACAACCCAGTCAAACGCATAGACGGAGGTTTCCTGGCCATCGACGGTACGGCCGGCGATTGTGACATCTCGTTTGTCGATGCCAATGGCGATGACATCAAGCAAATAGAAGGGGCATATTCTTGTAGGATGCTGTCAAGCAACAGAATTGTCATCTTGGATGCCGAAGATGACTGCTATTTGGTGGACGCGAATGGTGAGGAGTTGGATGGGAGCAGCTATTCGGAAATCGGTGTCGAGCCGATGTACTATTTCAACGGACAGTTGATGCCGCATTCCACTTATGGGGCGATGTCTTTGGTGCTTGCATCAATCTCGGCAGAAGACACCCTTGTCGTTGACGAGGCCCCGACACAGTCGCAGGCAATCGACTATGAGGCAATCATTGCGCCGCATTTCGGGGGAACTATCCCGGCTGATTTTGACGTCAAGGAGATGGTCGAGGTGTTCAACCGATGCTGTAGCGACTCTACTCCAATGTATGAGAACAGCACGAAGGGATTCGAATCATTCGCAATGGATTATCTCGAGACCGATATGTTCTCTGGCGAATGATGCATAGGCTTGGCATGCAACTACATTATATAATTCTTAAAACAACAAGCAAATGAAATCAACTATCAAATTTTTCGTTTTCGCCAGCGCGGTTGCGCTGGTGTTGGCATCGTGCGGCGACGGGAAAGGCTCGTCGAAGTCGGGTGGTGATGTCTATGTGCCGTTCAAGGCGCAGTCGGGCGACCGTTACGGGATGATTTCGACGGATGGCAAGGTGCTGTTCAAGGACGAGTTTGTCAACGAGCCTGATGTGTCGTTCGGCGGCGTGTTCAGTGTCAAGGGCAACGATGGCAAACTCAAGTACTATACCGCTGAAGCCAAACCGCAACCTGTCGGCAAGGATGCCTATACGCAGGGCGGATACTGCGACGGGAGCGTGATCCCGGTAGTCAAGGAGGGTGGTCCGGTCTTTCTCATTGACAAGACGGGCAAGGAGGTTGCTTCGCTCGCGAAAGCTGGAAGCAAGCAGGTCAAAGCTGTGGGGAAGTACTTCAGCGATGGGTTGCTGTTGTTTTTCAACGAGGACGGTAAATTCGGCTACTTCAACGCCAAGGGCGAGGTGGCCATCGAGGCGCAGTTCACCTTGGCGATGCCGTTCCACGAGGGGGTTGCGTTGGTGACGAAATCCAAGGAAGGGGAGACACCCACTTACTTCGCCATCGATGTCACGGGCAAGGAAGTCCCAGGGTTAAAGATTGACGACAACAAGCTGAAGAGTCTGTTCTGCTATGACGGTGTGTTAGTTGCAGGCAACAAGGCATACGGCAAGGATGGCAAGATGCTTTTCCGCGTGCCGTCCGAATGGGAGTTTTTGTCGGCGTACAATGGTGGCTATGCTTCGTTCTACAAGGGCGGGAAGTGCGGAGTCTGCGACAAGGAGGGCAAGGAGGTCATCCGTGCCAAATATGACTGTGTGGTACGCATCAACGGAGGCTTTCTGGCTGTTGACGAGGTGTCAGACAGCTATGATGTCGCATTCATAGACGAAAATGACGATGAGAAAGCAGGGATAGACGGCGTGTCTTCATTCAGAGTCATGTCCCCCGACAGAATATTGATAGGTGACGGCGACGAATATTACCTTGTCGATGCTTTTGGCAAGCAGGTCGGCGATGCGGTTTATGACTACGTAGGTTTCCCTGGAGAAATGGAAACGGCAATCTTAGTCAATGGTCATTCACCCTTTGCCGTGGAATTGATGGATTACCTGTACAGCGAGGTGCCCGCTCCAGAGGATAAAGCACGGCAGACATCAGAGGAGCCAAATGAGATAAACTTCAGGGATATCTTGGGTTCATTCTGGCATGACGGAACAGTTCCTGCCGACTTTGATGTCGATGGCATGGTGGAACAGTTCAAGCAGGCTTGTTCGGATGGCAACTATGAGTACACGGCCGACGGCTTTTCCGAGTTTGCCAACGAGTACTTCGAGCATAATTGAGCGGTTTCTATTCTTTCCATTAGTTTTTAACGTTTAGATAGCTACCCCGTGCGCTCTCGCGTACGGGGCTTTTTCTTTTACCATCATATCTAAGCATCTTATCGCTTTCCATAGGTTTCCAATAATTAGCCAAACGGAAGTAACTGATGATTTTCAAGCATTCACCCCCGCTTGCTCAACATCAAACAGAAGTTCCCCGTATTCTACAGTATAGGCAACTTAGTGTTCGACCCCATCTATCCCACCGCCCAAAAGTCCGCCATGGCCATCCTCCGTTTCACCACCGCCGGAGTGCAAGCCGCCCCCATTCCGGTAGAAATCCGCCGATGACGCAAAAAACACTATCTTTGCAGAACATAACCAACAAGTTCGCAACAAAACAGGGCATGAAAAATATTCTCTACATCATAATTGCAACCATTGCGGCTGCCGCCTGCGGGGGCAATGGACAAAAGGCACAGTTAGTACTGGCCGACGCGGCCAAGGCCGACTCTTTGCGGACAATGGCGCTGCAGTCGGCAGGCGACCACTACAGGCTGATGATACTGACTGATATGTGGAACGAGAAAAAAGCAGAGGGGAAATACAGGGAAGCCACCGAACTGGCCGAAAGGCTGACCACGCTGAGAGACACGCTTGCTCTGCGGGAACGCATGGACAGCATAAAGGAAAAGCAGGCGTGTGCCGACATGGCTGCTTGCATATCGGAGAAAACGGCAGGAAACAACAAACCACTTGGCATTGGGCTTGCAATGGCCATTATTGCCTTGATGGCCATGGCCACAATATCTTTCATGCAACACAAGAAAAGGGGCGAATCACAAATTGCATTGGCAGAAGCCGCAAGGGCAATCAAGGAACTTGCGCAAAGAAACACGGCCCTGGCTGCAAGCCTAAAAAGCATGGAAACCGAATCGCAAAAGAACAATACAGCGCAGAAGAACTAAAGAAAGCATTCGCCGAACTTGAAAGGCATCTAACACAAGAAAACGACAAGCATAAAAAAAGAATTGCTGGAAGTAACAGAGCAGCACTTGCATGCACTGAAAGAATGCGCAAATATGTTTCACCACGTTTTCATCGGCAACGGCTGCATAAAGGCATGGGGCAACAATAAGATTGCAAGGTTCGTAAGCTATTGGCGCTCAATAAACAGCGAGGATTATGAAAAGATTGTGCAGAAATACACAAAACTTACAGAATGGAACTTGGTGATACTCATACTAAAATACAGGAACAAGAGCAACAAAGAAATCTGCATGATAACCGGGATGAGCGAACACGCGCTGGCGCAGACTTTCTATAGGCTGAGGAGCAAGGCAAGCTGACAAGGAACGCCAGCCACGAAATATCATTACAAAGCCACCCCTGCGTGCCACCCCAAGCGAAACCGCGCGGCGAAACAGGCCGTTAGGCAAGGCGAAACGGCACGTTCGGCAGGCCAAAACGGCACGTTCGGCAGGCCAAAACGGCACGTTTCGCAGCCCCAAACGGCACGTTTCGCAACTCCTTGGCTCACAAGGCGTTGGCGCAAATGGTGCGGATAGCAAAATATCTTTACAAAAACAACAATGCATCCACTCCCTGCCCAAGCGGGCAGGCAGGGAGGCCCGTGCCGCAAGGCTGCACCCCTCAGAGCCGCGCGGCCTGCCTGCGGCTGTCCTCAATGGTGCGCAGCTGCGCCTCAATCACCTCGGTGCGCTCCATCGTGAAGCCCCGGCGGCGCGCCTCCTCGATGGGGCGCGTGTAGAGATACTGTATCTCCATGGGGCGGCCAAGGTCGAGGTCTACCTTCATGCTGGGCGAGTAGGGCGGCCTGCGCCGTGCATACCACCACGCAGGCCGCCCCGAAGCCACGCCACAAGGCGGGAAAGCCCATGCACCGTGGCCTCGCAAGGCGTAGGGCTGCCAGCACGATGCCGCCGACAAGGGCCGCCCCACAGGCCGCATACCACTTAGGCTCAATCATCTCATCGGGAAGCAGTGCGCTCACCGTGAATACCGAAGCGGCCATCGACACCAAGCAAATGGCAAAGCCCGCTACGCCGGCGGACTGCAAATCCCCATGGACATTCATAGCTGAATATAAATAGGGAGCCCATCGAGAGTAATCCCCGCTACTGAAACGGCAAGCCGCTTCGAGGTGCTGCACTCAAATTCCGCTGTTGCCTCGCCATTGCCATCTAAAACAAGATCGGGATTCCAATAAAGAGTACGATTGCGATGCGCAAGAGAATCAGGTGCGTGTCGATAGTCGCCCACATAAAATTCGGCAGGCTTGTCAACCCCCTTTACCATCAGATGATACCCTTGGTAAAGGCCTGCATCGCTCACTTTGCGTTTGGTATCGTAATGGTATTCAATATGCGAGGTGACAGGCCCGTCTTGATAGTGCTCGTAGCCACCCTCACCATGCGGAGTGTACCATCCGCTTATATCGTCCTCGCCATTTATCGTCTCCCCATACTTGGCAGGCAAATGCATCTGCCTGCGGTCAGGACGCAAGGTGTAGATGCTTGCCCCGATGCATTGGTCTGGCGGAAGCGGATTGCGCATTATGCGCATGAACTTTCGGGCTTGTTCGGCACCACTGGCTGCCCACCACGCACTGTCGCCATATACCGGCTCGCCCGGGCGGCGCACGCTGCCATGGCCGTCAACCCCCAGAAGCCTCAACAACGAGCGGGCAGCCACGAAAGGCTTGGCCAGCGTACCGGCGCAGCCATAAACGTCAGACAAGTATGTGACAAGCTCGCCCGAGCTGAGTGTAGTCACATACTCCATGGCTGAGCTTTCCCTATAACGGCATCCAGGCGGCACTTGCGTCTCGTACCAACTAAGATTCTTTCCCATTGGCGGGAAAGCGTTTCGCGGAACCATCGCCTTGTCATGATAACGCCCCAAAGGCTGCGTCTTGAACAAATGGCCAGCAACGCCGGCCTCTTCCTTCCCAATTTCCTTTACGCTCCGTTTGTTAAGGCTAAGCCATATATCGCCGCTTCCTTCAAAATCGGGCAACGGCACACTAAACCGCCCGCCCTTTACCTTGGCCTCCACGGCATGGCGCTGCTTGCCAAGCTGCATCTCGGCATATATGTAGTAGCCATCCTCCAAAGGCTTCCACCGGGTTTGCTCTGCACGTCCATGCTTGTCGCACATAAGCCCCTCGAACGTTAGCTTACGCTCCATCGGGTAAAGCGGAACGAATGGTTCCGCCCCCGACATCGCTTCAAAGTCATAACGAGTCCAGCCCTGCACAAGCATGAGCAAGTCGAGCGCACCAGCATCGGCGACCCTGCCAAAACTGAAATAGCGGTCGGCATCGTGTATGTACCCTCGTACCTCAGAGGAAAGCAGAAGGCTCGTAAGCATGCCATCGTTGCTTGCCCCTGCCTTGTCGTCAGATGCCGGGCGAACCGAAACCGACAAATGCGCATTGCCGACATTAATGCCATGGCCACCGCCGACCTTGGCCGTTAGCCTAAAGCGCGTGAAGCCAGCCTTGCCAAGCGTATCAACATTTACCGAACAGCATGACGAATAACGCGCGCTGTCGCCACCCATGGCAAAAACAAGCCTGCGAGCCAAAACCCTCCCACCTGCATCGTAAAGGACAAAAGAATTTACGCCGGTGCGAAGGCCGTCCTTGTCTACGCGTATCGCCTGCTCCAAGGAGCCTGCCATATCGACATCAGCAACAAAGCCTACGCGCTGTCGGCACAAAGCAGCCAATACGAGCTTATCGCCAGCGGTTGCCCCATTACGCGACACAATGACATCGTAATGTTCGCCAGCATCAGCAACCCTCACTGCGTAGCCCCGCTTGCGGACTTCAGGCAAAGGGAATTCACAATTCTTGCCGCCACGGGCAACCCTTACATACAGCTTGCTGCCTGACAAGCATTCATTGCCCTCCAAGTCAAAGATTCCACGCCCGTCATCGCCGCTCTCAATGCGCGCCACCTCCTTGCCTTCATGCATCACCAGGCCGCTTATACGCAACTCGCGGCCACGCCCGTCATGGGCGGAATAGGCAATGCGCGCGCCAACCCCCTCGACAATGTTGCCCCCTTCGGGGTAGAAATCAACATAAAGGCAGGTATCTTCTACAGTCGCGCCTGTCCTCACGCCTATGTCACGAGTGCCATCACCACACAGCCCATATACAGGGAACACCCGGCTGAACACCCCGGCATTCCCCGCAACGAACTTGTGGAAACTTTCAGAAAGCATGCCGCGATATGCCTTTGACCTAAACCTCTCCCATGAATGCCGCTCGCCCCCGCCGAAATTCAGCATCCACGACGTATATCCCCTTATCTCATAAAACCCCGGGGGAAGCGTGCGGGGCAGCTCCACACTCCCTGCTGCCCGCCCGCCACGAAGCTCAAACTTCTTGAACGCCACAGGAATGCCTGCAGCGTTAAGCACGTCTACATACACATACTTGCTGAGCCGGGAAGGCACGATGCTGTCACCCCTTATGACATAAGCCACGAAATAAGCGGTATCGCCAAGCATATAGCTTGCGTTGTCAAGGTGCAGGTAAACTCGCTCTTGAGGAAACTTTTCCGCAAACGCCTCTATCCGTGAATGCAAGGCATGGCCATCCACCCCACCCTTTGCAGCCAAGGGCAAAGATGCCAAGACGGACAACAGAGCCATGAACAGGGCTTTACCGGGAAAAACGCCCAATGCACTATGCTTCATATACACCTTTAATATTTTGTTTATATAAAGTCGCAACGCAACGTTCCTGCTGAATAATCGCAGATAACCTCGCCTTTTAACGAGAAGCCATGGTCACTGTTAAAGGAAATCAGCGCAGAATAACTAAATTGTTCAACACCTGCGAAATCACCATGCTCCTCTTCAATATTCACATTCTCCTCTTCCCAAACTTCCCAATAATTATCAGGATCATACCAAGAATACCTTACACTGATTGAACCATTTATATACGAATTTTCTGTTGATGAGTAATAGTAGCTTAAGCTTATGTCAAGAGAAAAATCCCTTTCCGAATAAGTGCCTGAAGTAGAGCCGCTCCATGTCTCTGCCGCGGGTGATGCTGTCCTTGTGCGCGGGCGGATTTGCTTTTTCATCTTAAAAGTCTGGCCTTCTTTCTTTTCCATCGTATAATGGCCTTTCAAGCCAGAGAATATCTTCATCGTTCGTTCAATTTCCTCATCAGACATATCGAGGTTCTTCATCAACACTGCATCATCAAACGCAATGTCTCTAACTCCATAGTCAGAAGCTATCCGCTGCACACGTGATTTCAACTCCACCAATTTATCTTGTGGAGTTTCCACTTCTGCATAATCGTCCTCACTGCTGCAACTTACAGCTACAACCCCGATAATCCCAAGGGTTAACAATTTAAGAATGCGTTTTGTTTTCATTTGTCTTGCTTATTTGTTTTTTTCAATTATTTGTCTGTACACCATTGGCTGCCCGCCGGGCGCGATGCCCTCGGCTGATACGGCAAGCCGCTTGCACGAAGAGTTGTTGTATATGTCGATGGCGGCCCGGCCGTCCTTGCCCACCGTCACCGAGGGATTCCAGTAGAGTGTACGGCGGTGGTCTACCTCGGGCGGCATGAGGCTGTAGTCGGGCATCTGAAACGTCTCCACCTTGCTGTAGCCCTCGTAGTGGGTGGTGCGCTGCCCCTTGTGCTTGCCTGGGAAAATATGGTGGGAATACACGAACACTGTAACGGGGCTATATTGGGCAAGTCCGTTGATATCCGCGTAATGCCGCCAAATGTCCTCATTTTCGGAAATATAGACCGACTTGCACTCATCAAGGTAAAGTGGCATACGCTCGACACTGTGATAGAAAATGCGTACTATGTCTTTTGTCGCGACAGAAAACGGCCCCATTGATATGCAATAATAATTGTTGTTCAGCACCCACATTATGGGCCTGTTCTTGTACGACAGCCCAAGGCGTTGCAAGTATATCACGTGGCCAACCTTTCCAGAAGTATAGTCGCCCCTTTCCTTGTTTGCCGAAATGGATGTGGTTCCAAATAAAAGCGAATTGGGAATCTGATGATACACATCCGAATCAAACTCGCCGCCTTCTACACGCAGCTCGTCCATGTCAGTTGTAGAGCCGGAGAACATCTTGTTCTTAGCGGCCAGCCAGTCGAGCAACGTGGGCATCTCGCCGCCCTGGTCGTATATCTCGTCGGCGGCCTTGTCGCAGTCGTAACGCACGTAGGAGCGGAACGCGCCCCGCTGTTCCGTCTCCCAGCCCGCCCGGGCGTTCTCGAACAGCCGCTTGCCCTTTACTTTCACTTCCTTCAAAACGTGTACTCGCTCGTCCATGCCAAGTCCGGCGGCAAGCGTGTCGAAGCCGGCCACTGCCGTGACCGGCAGCAGCTGCGCGGCTGCCTCGCTGCGCTCCGTCTCCAAGGGTGAGAGGGGGCGGGCGGCAGGCGAGAAGTTGCGGTCGATGCCTATGCGGTAGGGCGCGGCCTCGCCGCCCTTGCTCGCATTCAGCAGCAGCCGCCACTCGCCCTCGCAGTCGGGCAGGCGGAAGGCGTAGTGGCCAAGCGAGTCGGTCTCCGTATGGCCGCCCATCGACTCCCCGGCAGTGTTGTATAGCGTGGCCTTGAGGCTCACGCCGCCCACGGGGTATTTCTTCTTGGCCTGCCGCAGCTGCCCGTAGAGGTAAAGGCCGTCCTCCACCGGGTGGCGGCGGGCGAAGCCGCAAGAGCCTCCCATCTGCCCTATGTCGTACCTGCGCCAGCCCTGCACCATCATCAGCAGGTCGGCGGCGCGGCGGTGCTCGGCGTCGTCGGCCTCAAGGTAGTAGCCGGGGTTGTGCACGTAGCCGCGAAGGTCCGACGAGAGCAGCAGCCACGTGGCGGCGTCGCCCTGCACGCCGTTGGCATCGGTGGCGGCGTCGCGCACCGACAACGAGAACGTGGCGCCGGGGCGCGCCCGCGCCTCAAGCCTCACCTTGCCGCAGGGCGAGAGGCTGCCCGCAGCCGCGATGCGTATGGTTTCGATGCCACCGTGGGGGTGGACGAACACCA
Source organism: uncultured Prevotella sp. (assembly GCA_944319915.1). Classification (GTDB taxonomy): domain Bacteria; phylum Bacteroidota; class Bacteroidia; order Bacteroidales; family Bacteroidaceae; genus Prevotella. Next base: position 11,883 of record CALUEY010000010.1, read on the forward strand.
TGCGCTCGGCCACTATGCGGCCGTGGCCGTCGATGACTGCCAGCTGGCTAACGCCGTCGGCCATGTCGGCGCGGGCGAAGCGGCGGCGAGCCTCTTGCTCGTCGCCCCCGATTATGTCAGTCGCGTCAACGTTGCCGCCGCTGAGCAGCACGAGGGCAAGGGGTTCGCGGAAGTCTGCCGTGCGGCGGATGTCTACATCTATATAGTCGCCCGTTACCGCGTCCACCGACATCACGCAGCCCGACGCATCGGCTGCGGGCAGGGAGAATGTGCGCTCTCGGCCTCTGCCGTCGGCAATGGTGAGCTTGGCGGGAGTGGCAGTGGGTGTGTAGGCGAACGCTCCACGACCCTCGCGAAGCGTCTTCACATCAGCTCCGGTGCCGTCGGCAAGGGTGAGCCGCCCAGTGCAGTCCATCGGCCTGCCTTCGCCATCGGTAACGGCGAAGGCCACGCGCGAGGGCAGCCCCTGCACGAGGCGGCCTCCCTCGGGGTAGAACGCCACGTTGATTGGCCCTGCGCTGAGCGTGTCGGCCTCGCGGCTGCTCGGCAACCGCTTGCGCCACACAGGCTCGGCTATCGCCGGGCGGCTGTAGTCGCCCTCGCGCTTGGGCGCGTCGAACACGGGGAATACGCGGTAGAAAGCCCACGCCGCATCCCAGTTGAGCATGTAGCGGGTGTAGGCGCGCACCTCGTAGAAGCCAGAGGCGAGCAGCTTGTCGAGCTTGAACGAGCCGCTGCCGCGCCCGTCCTCCAGCCGAACCTTGCGCGCCTGCACCACCTCGCCAGTGGGGTCGAGCAGCTCTACGTAGAGCACGCGGCTCAGGTCGGTGAGCGAGCGGCGGTCGGCTCGCAGCACGTAGGCGCAGAACCACATCGTCTCGCCCCGGAAGTAGCCCGTGTTGTCGAAGTGCAGGTAAACTTTTTCCTGAGGGAACAGGCGGTTGAAAGCGTCTATGTTGCCCACGAAGCGGCGGAGCGAGTCGAGGGCGTGATTGCTCGTTGCGCTTTTACCAATAGCCCAACATTGCGATGCGCTGCAAAACACAAGACACATGGCAACCGAGAAAAGAGACAAATAATTTCTCGTGGCTCCATAAACACGGGATCTTACCATAAGTGTGAATTTTTTACATCGGACAACAACAGGCAATCATTAATTTCGGACTACCAAACGATTTAAAAATTCCATTGGGGAATTGACCTCCAAGTCACGCTACCACTTCCATCACTAAAGGTTCCTTCCACTTGATATTTTAATACAACCAAGTCATCATCATCATATGGGAAAGCATCAAAATCTTCATATTCATAAGTTACTGTACCAGATATTCTAATCACATTATTCCCGTCTACGTATGCATCGACATCACCATAACTAACACCTGTCATTGCATAACCTTGAATATCCGCATCAACAGACACTCCATAATAATTTCCATCTTTATCTATGCTATAATGCAATATACAATATCCTCGCAAAAAACCAGGTTCCTCATACCCTCCAAGATCATAGCTCTCATTTTGAGCGGAGCGAGTCCTTGCTCTCGTTGCCTTTGGTTTCTGCTCTGCCAAACCATCAGACTTTGACGCCAAGGTATATGTACCATTTATAGCAGCCATTGACCGAAAGAAACTTTCAAGGCTATCCATATTGACTTTGCAACCTGCTTTTTCCAAAGCCTGAGCATTTACTGTCACTGAGAGCCCGAAGTCGTTTGCCATGCGCTCAATTTCGCTAACTTTCGTTTGAACATTCTCTGTTTCAGAGCCATTTGCGAAATATTCGTCCTCACTGCTGCAACTTACAGCTACAACCCCGATAATCCCAAGGGTTAACAATTTAAGAATGCGTTTTGTTTTCATTTGTCTTGCTTATTTGTTTTTTTCAATTATTTGTCTGTACACCATTGGCTGCCCGCCGGGCGCGATGCCCTCGGCGGAGACGGAAAGCCCCTTGCACGAGTCACAGCAATTAAATTCCGCAGAGGCCTCACCATTGCCATCAAGTACGATGTCTGGATTCCAGTAGAGAACGCGTCCGCAATAACATTGACCTGCTGTATACGAGCCATTGCCATCTTGGTGCAATAGCTTTGCGCCATCACCCACATTGGCATCGAAAGCCGTTAAGGTGCCACCCGACACGGCCTTGGGAACCAAACAGATGACCATCGCCGGCATACCTGTGGGATAAGCCGACCGCGACCCTATCGATAAACTGCCGCCGCGCCTGCCCATGTCGTAATAAGGCGCGTGGCGTGAGTATGAGAAAGCCTCGCAGATAGCACTATCTGTGCGAATTATCACCTCGCCATAGTCATCCATACGGAACTCGCCGCCATCGTATATCCGCAAGCACTCAGGCACAAGGCTGTCGCCTGAATAATCGCCCTTTACGCTCACAATCCTTACCTTATATGGAGAGCCAAACGGAAAACGGTAACGGCTGCAAATGCTACGGAGAAGGTAGAGGAAAGCCAATCCGGAATGTTCCGACCTAAAGTCGACGCGTTCCATGCCGTGAGCCTTGGCCCACCTAATCTCGTTGTCAAAGGTGGTGTGAATGGCAGAATGGGTAATGCCTACCACCTGCGTATTGGTCTTGGGCAGCAATGGCGCAACGATCTTCACGCCCGGGATACTGGCCAAAGCCTCTTCCTCCTCGGAATAAGCCCGTGGGGCAGGGCTGAAGAACGGATGCGCACCATCAAGACTTTCTCCATCAGAATCCGCGTTGCCACCATCATCCGTTAAAGTCGCATTGCTTGCTGCATGCCCCATCCACCCAAAGGCTGCAAAATCGGCGATAGTGGCGCGGCGACCAACGCCCAATGACCTGCAACTATCAGTCACAGAAAGCGACAGTCGCGAGCCAGGCATCCCTTTCAACCGCAGCCTCAACTTGCAAGGTGACCTAACTTCAATCGTGTCACATTCTATCGCAATACCACCCTGCGACACACCCTTCATATTGCCAAACGGCCTTTTTCCCACGCCGCCGGGAGAGCTCCCCTTGCGCTGCCGGTCATATATGCTAAGGTTTCCGGGGATGCTGCCGTCAAGCACCGGCACTACCGCTGTGTAATAATTTGTGGGGGAGGCCTCTATCATGGACGATGTGTATGCCCTGACCTCGAACAGACCCGACAAGAGCGATGGGCGCAGATATATCTTGCCATGGCATCGCCCGCCGTTCATCCCATAAACGCGCGACTCCACCACGTAACCCTCTGGAGCCAGCAACTCTATATGGAGCATGCTGTCAATGCCTTCACTTGCAGAATCTCTAAGAACTGTGGCGGAAAAGCGCAAATCCTCGCCAAGTAAATAGGAAGAGTTGTCTAAATGCAAATAGATGCCACCGCCACCCAAAACCGTTGCCGCAATGGAACACAGTTGCAAGTTAAGTAAAAGGAAAAAGAATATAATTACTGATAAACGTCGAGGTTTCATCATTTTTTTAACTTCAGTGGACTTCACCAGTTATCTTAAATTTACCGGCTTCACCATTTGTCATACTATCTCTTGCAGTCACATAAATGGTATATGAGATGCCACCATTCCCCCCGACATAACTATAATCAAAACCGTACTCAAAATATATTCCACTAATGGAAGGCTCAGAAAGAATACTATAATCAACGCTTCCTGTTCCCCATGTTGGATTTACATTACTCCACGTAATTGTATACTCAAATATGCCATACCCGTTGTTACTGTCATGTGTTGTATACTCACCTGAATAAGACTCGCTATCCACACCAATTCTTGTCTTACGTTTCCTCTCACTTGTAAAATAAGCAGCATTACCTTTTTTCACAAAATGCTTTGCGCCATGCTGCATAATAGCCACCGCCTTGCATAGTTTTTCCATTTGCTCCAAAGACGGAAGTGGCCTGTCCCCACTTTTCCTAAATTCAAAATCCACGCCATACTCAGATTGCATTTCTTGAATTTCCGCAAGTTCACCTGCCGAATAAGAATATTGCTTTCCACCAGCATAATAATCATCATCTGATGTACAAGATACACACACGCCATAAGCAATTGCCAGTAAAGCGAAACTAAAAACAAACTTCTTCATTTGTCTTGAAATTTAAATTATTGATTGAGGTTTATTGTCAATACCAATTTATTTTCCCGTCCTCGTATGTGAATATGCGCTCCTCCGTGCCGCCGTCAAGATGGTGGAGGATGTAAAGCGCGCCCGACGGAACGTTCTCAAACACGAGCGTTCCGCTTGTGGCCGTCTGCACCCCGGCAGACTTCTGCACCCCGCCATCGAAATAAGAAAGCTCGTATGTATGGCCGGGTACGACATCGTTGTCGTCGTTGCGCGGGATGTATGCTATCCTGTCCACTGCCACTGGCCTGCCCATGTCTGCACCAACCCACGCATCCTTTGCCGACGCACTGCCATAATAGGAAAGCTTGTCGCCATCGAAGGCTTTGCCTGCCGAAACATCGGCCTTGCCGCCGCACAGTATGCTTGAGGTCTCCACCTCCTTGCCTGCGGCAAGGAAGCTTATTTCAGCCGCCTCGCACTTGCGGTTCTTTGGGGCAACATACCGCCAATAGCGGTACAGCTTGCCATCAGTTCCACTAACCGCCAATGTGTCGTAGCCCCGCAGCGGAACGCCCTTTATCACGGCACACCTGACGGCATCGGAGAAATCGGGCGAATTGGCTGCCTCGAACACGCCGCCTTTCATCATGCGCCTGAAACCGAGCACACGCCTGAACAACGGGTACTTGCGGCTTATGCGTATTGTCTGCGGTTTCGCCTTGTTTGGAACGAGAGCCCTCGCCCGCTCCACGCTTGGCAGCAAGATAGGGTCGGAAGCAGGAATGCAGCCATTGCGGCCCCAATACACCGGCAGGTAAACCACATCGCAGCCAAGGTACTTGAACGTGGCACTGCGGTCTTTATGGTTGACAACGGCAAAATCCACCGGCACCCACTCTTGGTTGTTGAACACCGCGATGTATGCAAACTTGTCGTCACGATGCAAATCGTTAAGGGGTACATAAAGGTTCTTGCCGCGGAAATACTCGTCGGAAACGTCTTTCATGAACGGGGAGTTGAGCACATCGGGTACACGCTCGTTCCACTTGGAATTGAGCGCGTGGAGGCTCTGCGGCTGGCGGGCAAACGTGAGCCTGTAGACCTTTGCCATCTTCTGGCCGGGCTTTGTGGAATACTCTGGGTTTGAATCCGCACCAAGAAACGGAACATTCTTGCCTGTGTTGTCGAGCACAACGTTCCAGTAATGGTTCAACGCACGGTCGGGCCACTGCGGAGTGAAATCAACGCCTACCGGTATGCCACAGGCTCTCATCACATAGGCTGCAAACACCGAATAGTCGCGGCACTCGCCCATGCGTATGTTGTCCAAAGCCTGAAGCGGCATATCCACGTCCAACTGTGGCAGCACCCTGCGCACATTAAGCCCAAGCCGCTTTAGGGTTTCGTTTACGGTAAACGTTGCCCAGTAAGCCGAGTGGCAAACGTCATCGCTCGTCTTCAATGCTTCTGCACGGAAGAAATACCTGTCGCGCATACGCTTGCGCCAGCCCGGGGTGACCTTCTCGCCTCCCACGCGGTAGGGCAGCAGGTACTCGCAGAACTCGTCGAACGTGAGGTGGCGCGCCCACAGGCCATTGCGCCAGTCGGCGAAGGCCATGTCGATGTTTTCTATCAGCCCGGCGGCGGTCAGGGCATCGGCATCGCTCCTCACCTTTACGTCGGCAAGCCGGCCTAGCTCTTCGTAGAGGCGGTCGTACTGCTCCACGCAGGCAGGGTACTTGTACTTCTTGTTTATCTGCTCAATGCCGGCATAATACTTGTCGAGCAAGGGGCTGTCCTTGAAGCTGTGCAGCCTCATGTTGCTCACGAGGAAGCGGGCGGCGCGCAGCTTCTCGGCATCGCCCAGCTTGGCGTAGTGGGCTATTACCTCGTCGCCTACGTCGCCACCGGCCTTGCCGCCATGCGCCGGGAGGGCGCACAGCAGCAGGCCGAGGGCTACACTTACCAATACGTGCCTCATGGCATCAGTCATCTATGAAGAAACGTCCTGAAAGGGTTTCGTCCTCAAAGGTATTTACAACCACCTCATACTCGCCTTTGCCCTTTCCAGAAAGATTGAAGTCAACGACATCGCCCGGCCGCGCGGTATGAACCATCGACGACACAACATTGCCGTTCTTATATATATTAATGTTTGAGGCAGCACAGGCTCCTGCATAACCAATGGTCAGCACCTTGGTTGTGCTATTGAACACGGCTGAGACAATTGTTGTGTCACCCTCGGTGACATTATAATGAGGTCTTCCATCACCTACATCCGTTCCACTCACAACATGAACGTTCAGACCATCGGCCTTAACATACATTACAGCCAGACATGCCATGATGGCTGCGGCAAGAATCTTGAATCTTGTTTTCATCATTTTTATTTTTTGTTTCTGTCAGTGATCCAAAGGTAACTAAAACATCGCAAAAAATGGAAACATCGAGAAAGATTCCTCAAGCTCTGTCACACAGACATTTTACACAGCAATTCACTCATTCACAATACGTTATAACATATTTTACATAGGCTTAGCAAGAGGAAAATGTGACAAAGGCAAGCCCGCTATCTTTTCTTTTTTGACTTGTTGAGCCGGTATTTGCGTGTCCTCACGGCCCCTTCGGATATACAAAGGATGGCGGAAATTTCCTTGACAGTATAGCCCATGGCATCAAAGACAAGGAAAAGCATGTCAGAGAGGGTGAGCTTGTCGTATGCAACGAGCCACCCATTGAACACGTCAGGATTCTGCACTGCAAAATACAAGATGAAGCCTTTCTCGGCATCGGGCATGGAATAAGGCATACGACCCTTGGTTTGTATCTCCTCGCATACGGCCTTGCCAGTGGCCATGAGCTTCATTGTGGACGCGCCAAGGTCGCTGAACAGTCGCACAAGCTCTTCCAGCTTGGCGGCATCGGAGGAGTGGAGGGCTTCGAGCTCGCCATACCGCTTGCGAACATCTTCGAGCTGTGCGTCTTTGTCCTGCATCGACACCTTGGCCATGCGCACATAGTGGCGAAAGGCCACTGCCACGAGAGACGCCGCCACGGCCAGGGCAACAACCGCGACGACGCCCCAAAACGCAAGGCGGTAATACTTGCTTACATGAAGCTGGTGGTCATACTGGAGCTGTAGCTCGGTGACACGTGAGTCCTGCATGGCCTTGCCTATGGAGTCTGAAAGGTGGGCAGCCTCGCTGCGCGACGCGTATGCCTTGCGGTAATCGCCAAGCGATGCTTGGTAGGCGGCCATAGACTTGAGGGTGGAAATGCGGGTGGGCGGGTCGCTCATGGCGAGCGCGCGCTGCCACAAAGCTTCGGCCTCGGCATGCTTCCCCTCCTTGTTATATATATCGGCAAGCACCTTCAGGGCATTGTCGCGCGGCTTCACACGCAGCGACCAGAGCAGATAGCGCTTGGCATTGGCGTCGTCGCCATTCTCATGGTAACATATACCGACATTGGCCAAGATGAGTGCCTTCGTGTCGCTGTCGAGCCTATTGACAATAGGCAAGGCCTGCTTTATACAAACCAGCGCGCTGTCACCATGTTCCAGAAGGGCATAGGCTCTGGCAACATTTGAAATAGCATGAGCCATATAATAAGGATTACCATATTCCTTTGACTTATCAAAAAACAATTTTGCATATTTCAAATTAAGCCGATAATTGCCAACATCGTCATTTAAATTGCCCAAAAGTTCATACACTTTTAACAGATAGAGCAGATTGCCGGTGCTAGTGGCCACACGCTCGCACTCCTTCAACAGGTTTATGGCCTCATCGGGATTGCGGCTAGGCCTGCCTGTCACAGCATTGTAATATAAGGCGCGGACATGGTTGTAACTGTCGCCAGAGGAAGCAAAATGGCTGACGCAGAAAGGCATTAGGCTATCGGCCGTGGTAGGCTTGTAGCACTTGTACTGCGCCTGGGTGAGCACAAGGTAATAGAGTGCGCGCTCATCGTCGCCCTGCAACTCCTCCGTACTCCCTATTTGCCTGAGCAGCACCAAGGCCGAGTCGGGATTGTTCTCAACAACACCGTCGGCCTGGGCCAACAGTTCCCCGCTGCGCAGGCTGCCGGAACAGGCACAGAGAAACTGCACTGCCACCGTGACTGTCACAATGAGGCGTATGGTTAAAGCATTGAGCATTTGTCGATACATTAAAATAATGAAACATCGTTGCCTTATGCAAAGGTAAGGCTTTTTTTCCAAACTCTTGCAGGGTTTCCGGTCGTTTAGCGTGCATATACATTTGCGCCATGAAATATACTTACAATGCCACCCCCGCGCACCACCCCATGCAAAACCGCAAGGCAAGACGTGCCGTTCGGCGCGGCGAAACAGGCCGTTCGGCAGGCTCAAACGGCACGTTGGGCAACTGCTTGACCCACAAGGCATTGGCGCATACGGTGCGGATGGGGAAATATCTTTGCAAAGACGGCGGGGCTTCCGCTCCCTGCCCAAGTGGCCGCTTCGCCAAAGCCGCGCTCCCGGGCCGCGCCTTTCAGCGCGCGGGGGCCAGCCTGCGGCTGTCCTCGATGGTTCGCAGCTGCGCCTCTATTACCTCGGTGCGCTCCATGGCAAAGCCCCGGCGGCGCGCCTCCTCGATGGGGCGCGTGTAGAGATACTGTATCTCCATGGGGCGGCCAAGGTCGAGGTCTACCTTCATGCTGGGTGAGTAGGGCGGCATGCGGCGCGTCATGAGCATCATCTTGTCGGCAAAGCCGCTGTCTATCGAGCTTGCGCCGCAGGCCCGGGCCGCGCCTATGACCTCGGCCATGAGCGCGCCCACGAGCCTCTCGCCCGAGGGCGAGGCTATGATGCGGTCGGTGGTAAGGCCGAGCACTGAGGCCAGTCCGTTGAACGGCATGTTCCACACGGCCTTCTTCCAGCGCGCCTCGGCATAGTCGGCCACCGAGGCACTGATGCCCGCCGAGGCGAGGTCGGCCAGCAGGGCCTCGATGAGCGAGGCGTCGCGGCATGAGTAGTTGCCTATGGTCAGGGCCCCGCCCGAGGCGTGCTCTATGAGGCCCGGGCCGGTCTTGGTGGAGCACACGAAGGCCAGGCCGGCGGCCAGCTGCACCCCGGGGATGGCCTCGGCCACGTCGGCCTCCACGCCTATGCCGTTCTGTATGAGCACCACGAGGGTGCGCCCGGTGAGCAGCGGCGCGAGCAGGCCGGGCAGCAGGCCGTTGGCAGTGGTCTTCAGTGCCACGAGCGCCACGTCGCACTGCGGCATCTGCCCGGCCGAGGCATACACGTGGGGGTGGGTTATGGTGAACGAACCGTCGCACGAGCATACCCTAAGGCCGTTCGCGCGTACATACTCATAGTCGGTGTGCAGCAGGAAATGCACGTCGTGGCCGGCCCTTGCCAGCCTGCCGCCATAGAATCCTCCTATGGCTCCTGTCCCGATGATGGCGTATCTCATGTGTGGTGTGAGGTTTGCATTTATTCGCAAAGGTAGGCATTTTTTTGCGCAGTAGGGCGTTTTGTCGAAATAAAAGCGTATCTTTGCACGGTTTAATTCTATATCGCCCTATTGTGAAACACGACGGATTGGGCCTGCTGGCCCACATCGAATATCCCTGCGACCTGCGCAAGCTGGCGGTGGACGAGCTGCCCGAGGTTTGTGACGAGCTGCGGCGCGACATCCTCGACGAGCTGTCGGTGAACCCCGGCCACCTCGCGTCGAGCCTCGGCGCGGTGGAGCTGACCGTGGCGCTGCACTACGTCTACGACACGCCCGAGGACAGGATAGTGTGGGACGTGGGCCACCAGGCCTACGGCCACAAGATCCTCACGGGGCGCCGCGAGGCCTTCTGCACCAACCGCAAGCTGCACGGCATCATGCCTTTCCCCTCGCCCATGGAGAGCGAGTACGACACGTTCGTGTGCGGCCACGCCAGCAACTCCATCTCGGCCGCGCTGGGCATGGCCGTGGCCGAGAAGCGCAAGGAGAACGCCCAGGCCGGCCAAGGCGCAGGGCGGGCCAAGGGGCGCAAGGTGGTGGCCGTGATAGGCGACGGGGCGATGAGCGGCGGGCTGGCCTTCGAGGGCCTCAACAACGTGTCGTCAACGCCCAACGACATACTCATAGTGCTCAACGACAACAACATGAGCATCGACCGCAGCGTGGGAGGGATGAAGCAGTACCTCATAGGGCTGAACACCAACGAGACTTACAACGCGCTGCGCTTCAAGCTGTCGAAGTGGCTGCGCTCGCGCGGATACCTTGAGGACGACCGCCGCAAGGGCCTCATACGCCTGGGCAACGCGCTGAAGGCGGCCTTCAGCCACCAGCAGAACATCTTCGAGGGCCTTGACATACGCTACTTCGGCCCGTTCGACGGGCACAACGTAAAGGAGCTGGTGCGCATCCTGAGGCAGCTCAAGGACATGGAGGGCCCCAAGCTGCTGCACCTGCACACAGTGAAGGGCAAGGGCTACAGCCCTGCCGAAAAGGCGGCCACCGTGTGGCACGCGCCGGGCCGGTTCGACGTGGACACGGGCGAGCGCATCTGCGACGACGCGGCGGGCAAGCCGGCCAAGTACCAGGATGTGTTTGGCAACACGCTGCTGGAGCTGGCGCGGCAGAACCCACGGATAGTGGGGGTGACGCCGGCAATGCCCACGGGCTGCTCGATGAACATAATGATGAAGGAGATGCCCGACCGCGTGTTCGACGTGGGCATAGCCGAGGGCCACGCCGTTACGTTCTCCGGCGGCATGGCCAAGGAGGGGCTCCAGCCTTTCTGCAACATTTACAGCGCGTTCGCGCAGCGCGCCTACGACAACATTATCCACGACGTGGCCATACTGCGCCTGCCAGTGGTGATATGCCTCGACAGGGCTGGGCTGGTGGGCGAGGACGGACCCACGCACCACGGGGCGTTCGACATGGCCGCGCTGAGGCCGGTGCCTAACCTCACCATAGCTTCGCCAATGGACGAGCACGAGCTGCGCAGGCTCATGTTTACGGCGCAGCTGCCGGGCATGGGGCCGTTCGTGATTCGCTACCCCAGGGGCCGCGGCGTGCTGGCCGACTGGCACTGCCCGCTCGCGGAGGTGGCCGTAGGCACTGGCCGCAAGCTGAAGGACGGGGCCGATGTGGCAGTGATAACCATTGGCCCGATAGGCAACACCGCCGCCGAGGCCATAGCCGAGGCCGAGGGGGAAACGCCCGGGCTGAGCGTGGCCCACTACGACCTGCGCTTCCTCAAGCCCCTCGACGGGCATCTGCTCGGCGAGGTGGGCGCGCGCTTCAGCCGCATCGTTACCGTGGAGGACGGCGTGCGCAACGGCGGCATGGGATCGGCCGTGCTCGAGTGGATGGCCGACCACAGGTTTGCCCCGCGCATGGTGCGCCTCGGCTTGCCCGACTCGTTCGTGGAGCACGGCACTGTGGCCCAGCTCATGCAGATAACGGGCATCGACAAGGAGGGGATAAAGCGGGCCATAACCGGCATCTGCCATGATGGCGGGGAGACGGGGAAGCAAGCCCCGCGCCCGCACGACACTGACAAAAAACAAGCAATATGAAGATAGTAATCGCCGGAGCGGGAGCAGTGGGCACGCACCTGGCCAAGCTCCTGTCGCGCGACCACGAGGACTGCGTGCTGCTCGACGATGACGCCGCAAGGCTCGAAGGGCCGGGCGGCGAATATGACATAATGACCATGGAGGGCTCGCCTACGAGCATCGCTACGCTCAAGGAGGCCGGCGTGCCTGACGCCGACTTGTTCGTGGCAGTGACTCCCGACGAGAGCCGCAACATGACTTCGTGCATCATGGCCCACGCCATCGGCGCGAGGAAAACCGTGGCAAGGATTGACAACTATGAGTACATGTCGCCCAAAATGGGCGCCTTCTTCAGGGAACTGGGCATCGACTCGCTTATCTACCCCGAGGCACTGGCTGCCATCGACATAAATAACGGCCTGCGCATGAGCTGGGTGCGGCAGCGATGGGACGTGCACGGGGGCGCCTTGGTGATGCTCGGCATAAAGCTCAGGGCTACTTGCGAAATACTCAACCGCCCGCTGAAGGAGCTTTGCGGACCCGATGACCCTTACCACATCGTGGCGGTGAAGCGCGAGGGCGAGACCTTGATCCCGGGCGGCAACGACGAGCTGCGCATGGGCGACCTTGCTTACTTCATGACAACCAAGGAGTATATACCTTACATCCGCAAGATAGTGGGCAAGGAGCAATACGCCGACGTGAAGAACGTTATCATCATGGGTGGGGGCAAGACGTCGGTCAGGGCCGCGCTCACGGCGCCTAAGTATCTCGACATGAAGATAATAGAGACCGACGAACAACGGTGCGCCAGGCTCAACGAGCTGCTCAGCGAAACCGACACCATGGTGATTCACGGCGATGGGCGCAACATAAGCTTGCTCACGGAGGAGGGCATAAGGAACACGCAGGCTTTCGTGGCGCTCACCAGCAACGCCGAGACAAACATCCTCGCCTGCCTCACCGCCAAGCGGCTCGGCGTGCGCAAGACCATCGCAATGGTGGAGAACCTCGACTATGTGGACATGGCTGAGGAGCTGGACATCGGCACCATCATCAACAAGAAGACCATAGCGGCCAGCCATATCTACCAGATGATGCTCGACGCAAAGGTGAGCAACCTGCGCTCGCTGATGATGGTGGACGCCGATGTGGCCGAGTTTACGGCCGAGGAGGGCGCCCCAGTGACGAAAAAGCCCGTGAAGAGCCTCGGGCTTCCGTTCGGGGTGGCCATCGGCGGGCTTGTGAGGGGCGAGGCGGGGATGCTCGTCAACGGCAACTCGCAGATACTGCCGGGCGACACAGTGATGGTGTTCTGCCACGAGCAGAAGATGAACAAGGTGGAGAAATACTTCAAGGCAGCCTCGCTATGGTAAGGTTCGGCATCGTATCCAAGATCATAGGGCAGCTCCTCTTCCTTGAGGCGGGCATGATGCTCGTGTGCCTCGTCATGGCGGTATGCTACGGCGAGGACGACGTGATGGCCTTCCTCGTGTCGATGGCGCTCACCACCGGCGGCGGCGTGGCGCTGAGGTACTTAGGCCGCAATGCAGGCAACGAGCTCAACCGGCGCGAGGCTTACCTCGTGGTGGCGCTCATCTGGGTGGTGTTCTGCGCCTTTGGCATGCTGCCATTGCTCATCAGCGGCTACGTGCCGAGCGTCACCGACGCTTTCTTCGAGACGATGTCGGGCTTCACTACTACCGGCGCCACCATCATAGACGACGTGGAGCACCTGCCGCACACCATCCTCTTCTGGCGCTCGCTCACCCACTGGATAGGCGGACTGGGCATAGTGTTCTTCACCATTGCCATCTTGCCGTCGGTCGTGGGGGGCAGCATCAAGGTGTTCGCCGCCGAGTCCACCGGCCCGCTCAAGAGCAAGATGCACCCCCGGCTGAGCACCGACGCCAAGTGGATATGGATGGTTTACCTCGTGATCACGGCCGCCTGCGTGCTCTCTTTCAACTTGGCGGGCATGGGATTGTTCGACAGTGTGTGCTTCTCCATGTCGATTGCCGGCACGGGGGGCTTCGCCACGTACAACGACAGCCTTGCCCACTTCGGCTCGCCGGCCATAGAATACATCGCCACGGTGTTCCAGGTGCTGGCCGGCATGAACTTCACGCTCATCTACGTGGTGCTGTTCAAGGGGCAGGTGAAGAAGCTCTTTGCCGACTCCGAGTTCAAGCTCTTCTGCTGGGTGATAGCCCTTTCGACGGCGCTTATAGCCTACTTCCTCGTGAGCCGCAGCGGCTACGGGCTTGAGGAGGCCGTGAGGTACGCCTTGTTCCAGACAGTGACGTTCATCACCACAACGGGGATGTTCACCGACGACGCGGGCAGCTGGCCCCACTTCACGTGGGTCGTGCTAGGCTTCTGCATGTTCATAGGCTCCTGCGCAGGCTCCACGAGCGGCGGCTTCAAGTGCATACGCGGCGTGATGGTGCTGAAGATAATACGCAACGAGTTCAGGCAGATACTCCACCCGAACGCGGTGTTGCCGATAAAGATTAACAGGCAGAACATACAGATGGGCCACGTGCCGTCGCTGCTGGCGTTCTTCGTGACCTACATCCTCATCTGCCTGTTTGCGGCCACGGTGATAATACTCTCCGGGGTGGACGACACGAACTCCATAACCATTGCCCTGAGCAGCATAAGCAACGTTGGCCCGGCGCTGGGCAAGACCATAGGGCCCACCATGTCGTGGGCTTCGCTGCCCGAAGGCGTAAAGTGGCTCTGCTCGCTCTTGATGCTCATAGGGCGCCTTGAGATAATGACCGTACTCGTACTGTTCACGCGCGGTTTCTGGAAAGAGAACTGACGTGTACATAAACAAAGCGACAATGGCAAACATATTCAAATTCAACCCACTGCTGAAGCAGACCATCTGGGGCGGCGAACGCATAATACCGTTCAAGCACATGGACAGCCAGCTCGACCAAGTGGGCGAAAGCTGGGAGATATCTGGCGTGAAAGGCCACGAGACTACCGTGGCGGGGGGACCTTACGATGGGCTTGGCGCCAACGCCCTCGTGGCCGAGCTGAAGGACAAGCTGCTCGGCAAGGAGAACTACGCGCGCTTTGGTGACGAGTTCCCGCTGCTGATAAAGTTCATCGATGCGGCCCGCGACCTTTCCATACAAGTGCACCCCGACGATGCCAGCGCCGTGCGGAATGGCTACGAGAGGGGCAAGACCGAGATGTGGTACGTGATGGACTCCGCCCCTGAGGCACGCCTGATGGTGGGCCTGAACAGGCGCATCACGCCCGAGGAATACAAGCGGCTCGTGGAGGACGACACCATCTGCGACGCCATCAACAGCTACGCCGTGAAGGAGGGCGACTGCTTCTACATACCCTCGGGGCGCATCCACAGCATAGGGGCGGGCTGCTTCCTGGCCGAGATACAGCAGACGAGCGACATAACATACCGCATTTACGACTTCAAGCGGCCCGACCGCAACGGCAGGCTGCGCCAGCTGCACACCGCTGAGGCCGCCGAGGTTATAGACTACGAGGTGGCCGAAGACTACCACACTGCCTACCTGCCTGCCCGCAATGAGCCTGTGGGCCTCATATCATGCCAGTATTTCCGCACGGCCCTCTACGATCTCGACGAGCCTATGGCCCTCGACTACTCCGAGCTTGACAGCTTTGTGGTGCTGATAGGCCTGAAAGGCGAGGGCGTGCTTGCGCTCGACGACGGCAGCCGGGCCACGCTCAACGCGGGCGAGACAGTGCTGCTGCCCGCCACCACGGATTTCGTGATGGTGAGCGGAAAGATAAAGTTCCTCGAAACCTATGTCTGACCAAGCCCTGCCTCGGGGGCTGAGCCTTGCCGGCAGCCGCCGGGACCACCTGCCCCGGGGGTGTTGGGAGCCTGCGCGTAGCACTGCGCGAGGTAGCGCTCCACGTCGGCCTGCAGCCGCTTGAACTGCGGGCAAGCCATGTAGCCAACGCTTTTCTTCAGCATTGAGCCAATGTTCTCAATGCTGTTTTCGTAGCACGAAATTTCGTTCCTCATCTGCGTGCGGTGCACCGACGTGCGGTTGATTTCGTTCTCGCGTTCCATGCGCAGGCGGTTGCACACCTTGGTGAGTATCGGCACCACCACGGTGTCGAAGATATGGTGGCCTTGTATGTAGAGATAAGTGGTTTCGGGCGTCACCCCCAGCCGCCTCAGTTCACCGTCGAGCTGGTTGTATGATGCCTTGGCCTTTGGGTATCGGCTTTGCAGGAAGTGGAGCCTGCGCCTCACCTTGCCGCGCAGGTGGTCAATGGAAGCCTGCGGGTTTGCCACGTTGAAGCCCCCGGGGTCGATGGCCTTGCAGAAGTCAGTGAGCGAGAAGTCGTTGTAGTTGCCCGTGCGGTACATCCACACCGACCACACGAACAGCGGGTAGCACACCTCGGAGTACTGCCTCAGGTAGTCTTCGAAGTCGAAGATGGCGTGGTCGTTGAGCGTCACCATCACGCACACGTTGTGCAGCCCGGGCGCGTAGCACTGGAAGTTCTCAATGGCGTAGACGTAAGTGTGGAACACGTAAGGGCTCTCCAGTATCTTGGCCGACGTGTGCGTGGCCCCCTGCAGCAGGTAGTCGTAGTCGGCGTCTACGCAGGCTATCATGTCGCGGCCCACGCGCTCGCTGATGAAGTTCATCAGCACCGACTTCTTGCCGCGCTTCAGCGTGCCGCGCGAGGGCAGCATTACCTCGAAGAAGCGCGTGCCGTCCTCGAAGCGGTCGAGCACTGTCCGCCAGAACAGTATGTCGTCGTAGCTCTCCACGTAGGCCACTATCTTGCGCCTGGCGCGCTTCGAGGCGAGGCTGTTGGCCGCCTCCACGTAGCGCGACGTGATGTTCTCCCTAAGTCTCTTGCTCATCTCCGGCCTCCTTTACTTGGTGGTAGCCCATGCCCGTCAGAGCGTTATGTCGCTCACCTCGGTCACCTTGTCCATCCAGCCGTTCATGATTACGGCGGGCGAGTGGGTGGTTAGCACCACCTGCACGTTGGGGTTCAGCTCCACGATGAGGTCGATGAGCCGCTGCTGCCAGTCTACGTGCAGGCTCACCTCCGGCTCGTCCATGAAGAGCACGTAGTGCTGGTTGTCCTCTATGAGCACGGTGAGCAGTATGGCGAGCATCTGCTTCTCGCCGCTCGACAGCTGGTAGGGGGTGAGTTCCTCGCCTATCTGCG
The DNA here is from genome assembly GCA_944319915.1 of uncultured Prevotella sp. Classification (GTDB taxonomy): domain Bacteria; phylum Bacteroidota; class Bacteroidia; order Bacteroidales; family Bacteroidaceae; genus Prevotella. The sequence goes on from CALUEY010000010.1 coordinate 28,682, forward strand.
AGAACATGATCTCGTTCTTTGAGCGTATCAGCCGCTTGCCCGTCTCGGCGAAGAGGCTGTCCATCATGTTCTGGAACTTGTTCTTGGGCTGCGACAGCCGCTGCGCCCGCTCGGCGGCGTCGGGCGCCCCGCCCGACAGTGCCTCGATGATGCGGTTGCCTATGTTCACCTGATAGTCGAGGTACTTGCGCTGCAGCTGGTACAGCTGCCAGTCGAGCTCGGTGGTCACCGATGCGTCTACTATCTTGCTCACGAGGTCGCCGCTCATCAGCGGGCGGTCGAAGCTGCGTATCACGTCGTAGCGTATCCAGCGGGCGTCCTCCGGCTCCACCTTGATGCGCACGCCCTTGAGCATGTGGCTCGGGAACTCGCCGCCCTGCATCAGGCCGCGCACCACCTTGTTGAGGATGGTGCTCTTGCCCACTCCGTTGATGCCGCTGAGGATGTTTACCTTGGGGTCCAGGTTCCACACGATGTGCTTCGTGCCGCTCCACAGCGAGTCGATCTCTATCTGCACTATGTAGTCTGCGTATTTCTGCATAAGCCGCACTTGTTGAAATCTTAATGGCAAATATAGCGATTTCCGCCCAAAATTGTGTACTTTTGCAGGCTCATTTAGGCACCGCTGCTGCGGCTTTAACTTTTAACTTTCAACTTTTAACGTTTAACTGTATTTACAATGGATACCAACCGACCACTCGTGGCACACCTGTGCCTATTGCTCGCCTGCGTGTTCTGGGGGCTCATGGCCCCTGTGGGCAAGGACGCCATGAACCACGGCGTAAGCGGCGTGGAGCTGGTGACGCTCCGCGTTTGCGGCGCGGCGGCCCTGTTTTGGCTGGCCTCGCTCTTCACAAGGCGCGAGCGGGTGCCAGCGCGCGACCTCGTGCGCCTGTTCTTCGCCGGGCTGCTGGGCCTTGTGTTCAACCAGTGCTGCTACATCATCGGCCTGGGCATCACCTCGCCCATCAACGCCAGCATCGTAACCACCTCGGCGCCCATCTTCGCCATGGTGCTCTCGGCCATCATCCTCAAGGAGCCGGTCACCGGCAAGAAGGCCACGGGGGTGCTCCTCGGCTTCAGCGGCGCGCTCATACTGGTGCTCGGCAGCGCCTCGGCCACAAGCTCCAAGGAGGGCAACCTCGGCGGCGACCTGCTCTGCCTCTTCGCCCAGTTCTCCTTTGCGCTCTACCTGGCGCTGTTCCGCCCGCTCGTGCGGCGCTACTCGGTGTTCACCGTAAACAAGTGGATGTTCACCTTCGCAGCCGCCGTTGTGCTGCCGTTCACCGCCGGGCGGCTGGCCAGCGTCGACGTGGCGGCCACCCCGGCCTCGGCTTGGTGGGAGTCGGCATACGTAGTGGTGGTGGGCACTTTCCTCTGCTACATACTCATGATGACGGGCCAGCGCACGCTAAGGCCCACCGTGGTGAGCATATACAACTACCTGCAGCCGGTGGTGTCGGTGGTGGTGTCGGTGGTGGCGGGCCTCGGGGTGTTCAGCCCGGGCCATGCCGTGGCCGTGGTGCTTGTGTTCAGCGGGGTGTGGCTCGTAACCAAGTCGAAGAGCCGTGCCGACATCGAGAGGCAGGCAAGGGGGCAGTAGCTGGAGCCGCCGCCGGGCGTAAAGAATCATTACACTGCCGCCCCCTGCGGACAATACGGCCCGTTTGGCATTCCCAAACGGGCCGTATTGCATCCTCAAATGGCCGCTTTCGCACCCTGGAACGGCCCGTATAGCAAGGCTATCTCTCAGCTTTGCGCAACTCTTTGGCCGTCAGTTTGTTACAGAAAGAGGGCTTTTCGAGTAAAAATCCTTACAAAAATCTCCATGAGCGGGGCCGCCTTCATCGCGTGAGCGAGAACTTGAGGCTCAGGCCGAAGTCCTGCGTGGTGGTGGGGTAGCTGCTGCTGGCGAGCAGCGGGGTGTTGGTCTGGCGGTCGTAGTAGGCGCTGAGGGTGAGCAGGCGCGACAAGGTGTAGTCGGCCGCGAACGAGAGCTTGAACGCCGAGTTGCCGCTGCTGGCCGAGCTGGTGACGGTGGCGATGTCGCGCGTGATGCTGGCCTGCTTGCGGAAAGAGATGTCGAGGCGCAGGTTGAGGTCGTGGTTCACGCCGCTGCCGCGCGTGCGCGTGGTGGTGGCCTGCTTGGCGGCGGTGGCCTTTTGGCCTCCCCGCTGCGTCTTCTTTATCTTGCGCGACGTGCTGCTGCCAAAGAGGTTGAAGTTGCTTATCTTGTATCCCAGGCCTATCACCCAGTCCTTGCTCAGCGCCTCGTTTATCTGTATGCTGGTCATGCTGAGGCTCAGCACTCGCGTGGTGCGGTATTCCACCTTGCAGGTGAGGTTGTTCTGGAGCGTGAAGTCGATGCCGAGCAGCGGCGAGAAGGCCTCGTTGATGCTCACGGTGCTCACGTTGTACATGCTGTTGGGGATGGGGTTGCCCGTGGTGGCGTCGGTGATGAAGCCAAGGCCGTCCATGTATTCGCGCCATGAGCTGTAGGTGGCGTAGCTGCCCACGGCGAACACGCTCTTGTAGGAGTGGTTGATGTTTACGCTCTTGAAGTGGTCGCGCATCCACGGCAGCTTGCCCAGGCCGCTGTACTTCAGCGTCCAGTTGGGCAGCATGCGCTTCAGGGCGGGGAATATGTCGAGCGACGAGCCTGCGCTCGAGGTGTAGGCCGAGAGGAATGCGGGTATGAGCACGTCGGCGCTGTACTTGTTTACCTGCCCCAGCCCTGGGTTGTACTGCGCCCCGCCGAGGTTGATGCCGTTGGCGTCGGTAAGCCCGGCGGGGTAGCGCGTGCCGGCGTAGCGGGCCTGCACCCTCGCGCGGAATCCGTCGAGCGAGGCGCAGAACTTCTCGAAGGTTTTCGAGTGGTAGCCGTTGCTGGCGTCGCCCATGCCCTCGAAGGCGCCCTTGAGGCTTATCGTGGTCATGTTGAACGAGCCGCTCTGCGTGGTGGGCATGCCGTCGTACATGTACTGTATGCTGCGCGACTTGTTCACCGTGCGGCTGGCGTTGAGGTCTATCTTGAGGTCGGGCAGCGGCTCGAGCGTCACGCGCACCTGCAGGTCTTCGCTGGCGTTGGTGCTCGCCGGGGTGGCCACGCTGTCGTTGCTTAGCAGCCACCCGTTGTCGTAGGCCTTCTGCAGGTAGCTGTCGCCCACGAAGCCGAAGGCGAAGTCGAGGCCCGGCGACATCGCGCCGCCCGTGCGCTGGCCCAGCATGTCGCCCACGTTAGGCATGAAGCCGGGCAGCGACATGGAGTACTGGTTGCGGTAGGATATGCCCACGTTGCGCACCATCATGAGGAAGCGGGCCGCATACTGGGCGGGCTTGTACCACCATTGCTCCTCGAGCGGCTCCTTGGGCGTTATGCTCAGCTTTATCTGCACGGTGTCGAGGTTGCGTATGAGTATCTTGTTGTCGTCTATCACCTTGTACTTCAGCTTGTATGGGCGGCCGTCCTTGGTGCGCGCCGTAACGCGCAGGCGGCGGCTCTTCTTGCCGTGGGCCACGGTTACGGTGGTGTCGGGCTTGAGCGTTATCTCGCGTTGGTAGGTGTTCTTGCCCAGCGGCAGCTTGCCGGCCTGCTTCTTGTCGGCTGCGGTCTGGGTGAGCAGGCTGTCCTTGGCCGTCTTCTGCGACACCGTGAGCGGGCGCGGCTTCCTGGCGGCCTTTGCCTTGCGGGGCTTGGGCTTGCCCACTTCCTCGTTGGCCTTCTTGAGGAATGGCACGTGGTTGTAGAGCGTCTCCATGTTCAGGGTGGAGTTGATGTTGAGGTTGCGGTTGTTGCTTACGGTGTTGCCGAGCGAGGTGCCGTCGTCAAGCTCGGTGCCGCGCACCCACGAGTAGGTGGCCGTGTAAGAGGCGTCGGCGTTGAGCCAGTCGAATATGGGCAGCTTGTTAAGCGGCAGCTGGTAGGAAGCCGTGAACGATTGCTGGTAGTCGAGCGGCGTGCCGAACTCGCGGAGGCTCTGCTTCACGGAGTCTTTCCACACACGGTACTGGTCGGGGTAGAGGTCCTTGTTCACCGGGGTGTAGGGCTCTTCCACCTCGGCGTGGGTGGCCGACTGGAAGTTCATGTGCAGGTTCTTGGTGAGGTCCCAGCGCAGGGAGAACTCGCGGTCCCACAGGAACTGCGAGCTGAAGTTGAGCGGCAGCTGCGATGCGCCCGTGCTCTCCATGTCGCGCTCCTGCAGCTCGTAGTAGTTGCGCGTAAGCTCGGTGTTGAACGATATGTTCTGCGGCAGGTAGTTAAGCGCGAACGACTTTGGCAGGCTCAGCCACTTGCTCTTGCCCTTTAGCTTCTTGAACGGCTCGTATGCCTTGTAAACGGGCGTGTAGCTGTAGTTCATCGCCCCGCTCCACTCGTCTTCCTTCTCGTATACGGTGGTTTCGCCGCTCGTGTAGCTGTGCGAGTGGCTGTAGCTGAAGGAGAAGTTGGCCGGGTCGTAGGGCATGGGGTGGCGCTTGGTCTTGATGCCCACGCGCACGTTGGAGAGCGAGAAGTTGGTGTTGGTGGTCTTGGTTACGGCTATCGCCTCTATCGAGTCGCGCTCGTGCTCGCTTGCCGTCGACTCGAGCGCGTCGTCAAGCTCCATGTCGGTGTCGAGCGGATTGTACTTTGGGCGCGTCTCTTCCTTTGTCACCGAGTAGTAGAGGGGTATGCTAACGTTGGCCTTGTCGGGGAAGAACTTGCCCAGCTCGAGGTTGGCCGTGAAGCTGTAGGTCTTGTAGTCATCGTTCGACCGCTCGGCTATGCCTTCCTCCAGGCCCCCGAAACCGTCGGTCATCATCTTTCCCGTGAGGTCCACCGTGCCGAAGTCGGACAGCTGGAGGTTGAGCGCGCCCGACACGGCCCAGCCCCCCTTGTTGTTGAACTCAAGCAGGCGCAGCTCGTTTACCCACACCTCGCCCGACTTGGGCGCGCCCGATATGTTGCGCACTCCTACCATCATGGTCTGCACTTCGCCCAGCGAGGGGTTGCCCATGATGCTCACCTTGTTGCCGGGCCTGTCGCTGTCGTACTCGGAGTAGAGCGTGGTGTACGACGCGCCGCCCGCCGCCCGTGCTTGGTTGCGGGCTTTCTTCAGGGCCGTGAACACGCTCATGTCTATGTCGAGCATGTTGTCGGCGGGCCACACCTCGGCGCAGTCGGCCGACGAGTACTTGTCGTACTGCCCCTCGGGGGTGAGCTTCAGGGGTATCTCGTACTCGTAGTAGTTGTTCTTGTAGTCGCTTCCGAGGCGGATGAACACTGCGAGCTGGTCGTCCTGCAGGTTGGTGGTGTTCTGCAGGAAGGCGTTGGCGTGTACGAACATCTGTAGCCGCTTGTACTGGCGGAGGTCGAGGCTGGTGTTCTTGTAGACTGCTTTCGACTCGTTCCTCGACAGGTTGTTGACCGTCATGCAGAGCGCCTGCTCGTTGCTTTCGACCAGTTGCGGCTGCGAGGGGTCGGTTACGCGGCTGATGCCGGGGGGCAGCACGTAGTTCACCGGGCGGCGGTCGTTGTGCTCCTCTATGTTCACCGCGCTGGTCTCGAGCGTGCCGGTGCTGGCCGTCGAGGTGCCTCCCGCGCCCCCGAGGTCTTGCTCGTAGGTGCGCCACTCGCCGCGCACGAGGTCAAGGCTGCCGAAGCGCAGCACCACGGGGCGCTGGAAGTTGGTGAGGAACATGCGCATGAAGCGTATCGATGTGAAGTCGCTTATGGAGCCAATGCGTTCTGCGTCGGCCGAGTTGAGGGGTATGCGGAACTTGTACCAGTGCACCGTCTCGCGCTTGCCGTTGCGCAGGTGGGCGGTGTACTCGCGTATGTCGGTGAGGTAGTTGCGCCCTATGCTTGCCTCGTTGAGGTCTTCGGGGCGGATGCTCACCTTGTACTGGTAGTAGCGTTCGTACTCGTTGAGGGTGTAGTCTTGGTTGATGTCCTCCACGTCGGGCGTGGTCTTGTATGATGTGTCGTAGCTCTCGTTGTTGTTGTCGTTGTCAGGCGAGTTGCCCTGGGGGTTGTTTATGCGCTTGTAGCGGTCGAGTATGGATGTTTGCGCGGCATCGAAGTCGGAGCCGCGGAAGTAGTGGTAGTTGTCGTTTGCGGGGTCTCTTGTCCATGCCTGGCGCAGGCTGTCGTTGGCCAGAGTCTGCACGAAGCTGTTGAATTCGGCGTAAGGCTCGAACGAACGCTCCTCTTCGTCGTTCATCCCGTTGAAGCCTACGTCCTGCAGTGCGCGCGACCCTGAGGTGGTGGCGAAGGCATAAGTCTGCGTGGCCTGCACCGGAATCTTGCCCCACTGTGTGGTGGTGAAGCTGCTGGTGCCGTCTACCGGCATACCGCTCTCGTAGAACTTCTTGCCGTCGCGCAGGATGTCCTCGCTCACCTCGCCGAGGTTTATGTAGAGGTCGCCGCCGTAGGATGATGCGTCGCCCTGCTCGCGCGAGTATATGAAGGGGTCGAGCAGCCAGAACTCTATGTACTCTATGTTGGCCGTCTCGAAGTCGTTGGTGTCGAGCTTGCGCATCATGCCGCCCCACTTGCCTGCCGGGTTCTGCAGCGAGCCGTCGGGGTTGAGGCTTGTAGAGAAGTTGTATGGGCCGCGCTCGGTGGGGTAGTATGCGAGGTTGAGCACGTCGAGGGTGGATGTGGCCCCGCTGTACGTGCTTTGGTCGCGGTTGGGGTAAAGCTCGCTCACGTACACTTCGCGCACGTAGTGGTTTGATAGCTGTTCGAGGTCGCTCTTGATGTGGTCTGGCGTTAGGGTGCTGCTTTGGTAGGTGAAGAGCGGGTCGATGTTGTACCAGGCCAGGCGCGCGCGGTTGAAGCCGCTGGAGAGGCCAGTGCGGTCGTCGTGCTCGGGGAAGAGCGACGGCGTGCTCGATATGAACCACGACTTTGGGTCGGACACGTCGATGCCGCTCTTTGTGTTCTCGAAGTCGTCTATGTAGGAAGCGTCGTCCTGCGTTCCGCCTGCCTGCCCGGCTATGAGCTGGGCAAACTCGCCGGTGAATGATATCTGCGATGGCTGCGTGAGGTGGAGGAAGGGCAGCTTGTCGAGCATGTTGGTGAGCCACTGGCTCTCCTTTTTCCAGTTGATGTTGAGGCCCCATAGGATGTTGTTCAGCGGCTCGGAGCCCATGGCCACCTTCGAGGTGAGGGGCTGCTCGTGGAGCCGTTGGAACGTTCCGCCGATGAAGAAGTCCTTGGTGAAATCGTACTCGAAGTTGAGCCCGAACATCGTCTTGCGCGTCATGCCGTAGTCGGTGTTGCTCTCAAGGCTCACGTTGACCGACGTTCCGGCGTCGATTATGCTTTGGTTGAGGATGGTGACCTCGCCGGCGGAATAGTCCACGCTGTAGTCGGACCCCTCGGTGAGCACCACTCCGCCCGCCGTGACCACCACCGAGCCTTGCGGCACGTTGTAGGCGCCGAGCGATATGACGTTGGCCGACGAGCCTTTGTAGCGGCCCGTGAGTATGTACTTGTTCTTCTCGGCCACCTGCTTGGCCGAGGTCTTGGTCTGGTCGTACAGCTCGGTGAAGGCGTAAGCCTCGGCCTTGTCGGCCGGCACGCCGGCTCTCACGAGGTAGTCGCGCAGGTATGAGCCGAAGGGTTCGGCCTTTGGGAAGAACACCCGGCCGTTGCTCACGGTGTATCCGTCCACGTAGTCGAAGTATCCGTTGGAGTGCGGCTTGTTGTTGTTGTCCAGGCGGTCGGCCCCGAGCACCTTTATTATGATGTTGTCCTTCACCTGCTGCTCGGGTATGTAGGAGAGGTAAACGCCCGTGGTGTCGCTGCGGTACTTCACGTCGAGGCGGAACTTCGTCTTCTCCACGGTCGAGGCGAGGTAGTAAACGTTCTTCATCATCAGCCGCCAGTTGCCCATCTCGGGCGTGTTGCTGGTGTTCTTGAGCGACTTCACGAAGATTGCCTCGCCGGTGTTGGTGTTGTCGGAGGCGAACTCGCCCACCTGGTAGGTCACTCCCCCGAGCGTGTACTCGTATGCCACGGCCAGCACCTGGTCGGTTTGCAGCGTGGTGCGCAGCGAGATGTAGCCCAGGGCCTTGTTGATGGTGTACTCCGACGAGGTGAGCAGCCTTGCGCTCTGCACCTTCTCGTAGTCCACGCCGCCGGTGAACCCGGCAATGGCGTCGAGCACGGAGTTGGCCTGGTCGATGTCGCGCGCGGCGGCATACTGCGTGGTCATGGCCGAGTATTCGGTGTTGGCCGCGTTCTGCGGCGGCACGTCGGCCCCGCCGCCCCATATCGGGTTCGACGTGTTCTTGCCCTCGCCCAGGTCGGTGAGGGCTATGATGTTGCGCGTGTTGCTTGTTGTGCCGGTCTTGTTGGTCACCCACACCTCCACGCGCGTGATGTTGATGCCCGTCATCACGTTGGGCAGGGTTGACATGGCCTGGTCGTAGCGTTCGCGGAAGTAGTGCGAGAGGAAGAAGTGGCGGTTCTCCTCGTAGTCGGATGCGTCGATCTCGAACGGCGTGGTCTGCGTGCCGCCCTTCGACGATACGCTCTTTGTCGTGGAGTTTTTCTGCGAGATTACGGTTTGCAGCTTGAGCTTGCCAAACTGCAGGTCGGTCCTCACTCCGAACAGCGAGCTTGCGCCCTTGATGAGCGACGAGTTGGAGGGGAATGACACGTTGCCCGCCTCCACGAGCTTTATTATCTCGTCTTCCTTGCCCTCGTAGCGCAGCTTTATGTTCTTCGTGTCGAAGTCGAAGGTGGCGTCGGTGTTGTAGTTCAGGTTCATGTTCACCTTGTCGCCCACCTTTCCGTTCACGTTGAGGTTTATCTTCTCGTCAAAGTCGAAAGCCTTGGTCTTCCTGTTGCGTATGGGCAGCGAGGGGTTGTCGATGTCCTTCATAGTCATGCCCAGCTTAAGCTCCGCCGTGCCTTGGGTCTTTATGCGCACCCCGCCCGGGCCGAATATCTTCTCGGCTGGGCCGAGGTCGAACTTCATGTCGGTGAACGAGAACTTCTCCTTGCCCTTGGCGGCCACGTTCTCGGCGTCCTTCTGGCGGAAGAACTGCTGCATGGCCCGCCGCTCGCTCCACTTGCGGTACTCCTCGGGCGTCATCATCACCGGGGCGTTTAGGTAGGAGTCGCCTATCTTCGAGCCTACGAGGTACACGTCGAGCGAGTCGTCATACTCCACCTCCTGCTTTATGTTGTCGGGCATCCTCAGGTCGGCGGCCATCGTGTCGAGGTCTTCCACCATCAGCGGTGCGGTCTTCTTTATCCGCCAGCGCGGGTGGAGCAGCGAGTCGGGTATAGGCTCATCCTCGGCGGCGAGCTTGGGCTGGGCCTTGGGGGCGGGCCGCTTGGGGGCGGTCTTGTCGTCCTGTGGGGGCATGGCCAGCGCGCATACGCTGAGCAGCGATATGAGTATGTAGAGCGTTCTCTTCATTGGTTGTTACTCTGTTTGGTGTGCGGCCGGGGCAGGGCGGGGTGCCGCAGGCTGCGGCCATGGACTGCGAAAGATGTTTACAAAGCCGCCGCTGCCGGGCCGTGCGGGCGGCATCGTCCTGCCAAACGGCCTGTTTCGCCTTGCCGAACGGCCCGTTCCGCGCTGCCAGACGGCCTGTTTCGCACGGTAAAACGGCCCGTTCCGCAACACGCTGGCCCTCAGATGGTTATGCTGCAAGGTCGCTGTTGCGAAATATCTTTACGCCTGGTGCCTACTTTATTTGCTTCAGCGCCAGCTTCACCACCTCCTCTACTGGGGCCGAGGGGTTGTCCTTCAGTATCTGCACCACCACCTTCTGCGACGGCGCCGGGGCAAAGCCGAGCATAGTGAGCGCGCCCACGGCCTCGTCTCTCACCTCGTTGTCCACCGGGGCCGAGAGCGAGCCGCCTGCCGGTATCTCGTCGGCAATGCCCAAGGCCACTATCTTGTCGCGCAGGTCTACGATGATGCGCTGGGCCGTCTTCAGCCCTATGCCCTTTACGCCCTTTAGCAGGCGCTCGTTGCCAGTGGAGATGCAGGCGCACAGCTCGGCCGGGGTCATCGACGATAGCACCACCCGCGCCGTGCCGGCACCTACGCCCGAAACGCTTATGAGCAGCTCGAAAAGCTCGCGCTCCTTCTTAGTGGCGAAGCCGTAGAGGGCGTGGGCGTCCTCGCGTATGGCCTCGTAAACGTAGAGCTTGGCCTCCTTCTTTCCCTGCAGGGCGGTGTAAGTGTTGAGCGATATGCTCAGGCCGTAGCCCACGCCCGAGGCCTCGATGGTGGCCAGCGCGGGCGTAAGCTCTGCCAGCTCGCCCCTTATGTATTCTATCATTGGTCCGTGTATGTTGGCTGTTTTGTGTATATACACATTATAAACGCCCTTTGCCCGCGTTTTATTGTATGCCCATGGCAAAACATCGGCAATTATCCCCAATCGCCATCGCGCCCCAGCCTTGTTCTGTACCCATGCCTGCCTGGCTGGACTGCAAGGCAAGGCGATGGGCATGGCGGTCAGCCGTGAAAGCCGGGCAATGCTGTATGGTGACCGGTTGGGGCTGTTGCAAAGTGCAACTTTTTGCTAATTTTAAGCGGACAAAAGTAATGCGATTCGCGCAAAAGCATTACTTTTGCAAGCGAAAACGAATAGGTTTAACTTATAAGGCACTTATAAAAATGAAGAAAATCAGAGCAGCCGTAGTGGGCTACGGCAACATTGGGCATTACACGGTGCAGGCACTGGAGGCCTCGCCCGACTTCGAGATTGCAGGGATTGTGCGCCGCAACGGCTCTGTAGGCAAGCCGCAGGAGCTGGCTGCCTACGACGTGGTGAAGGACATACGCGAGCTTGAGGGCGTAGACGTGGCCATACTGGCCACCCCCACGCGCTCCTGCGAGGAATATGCGCGCCAGATAATACCCCTGGGGATAAACACCGTGGACAGCTTCGACATCCACACGCAGATCCCGCAGTACCGCGCAGGCATGATGCCCTTGTGCAAGGAGCATGGCCGCGTGTCGGTGATAGCAGCCGGGTGGGACCCGGGGTCTGACTCCATCGTGCGCGCGCTCATGCAGAGCCTCGCCCCCAAGGGCCTTTCCTACACCAACTTCGGCCCCGGCATGTCGATGGGCCACAGCGTCTGCGTGCGCTCCAAGGCCGGCGTGAAGAACGCCCTCTCGATGACCATACCACTGGGCGAGGGCATCCACAGGCGCATGGTATACGTTGAGCTTGAAGACGGCGCCAGCCTCGATGAGGTGGCCAAGGACATAAAGGCCGACCCCTACTTCGCCAGCGACGAGACCCACGTGTTCGCCGTTCCATCGGTCGACGAGGTGCGCGACATGGGCCACGGCGTGCTGATGACGCGCAAGGGCGTGAGCGGAAAGACGCAGAACCAGCGCTTTGAGTTCTCCATGAGCATCAACAACCCTGCCCTCACGGCCCAGGTGCTCGTCAACGTGGCCCGCGCCTCGATGCGCCTGCAGCCCGGGTGCTACACCATGATAGAGATTCCGGTCATCGACATGCTGCCCGGCGACCGCGACCAGTACATCGCCCACCTCGTGTGAGCCTGGCTATGCCACCCGCGCCGTGCCGCTGCCATGCGGGCGGGGCAACAAGAAAAGGCGCAACCCAACTGCGGGTTGCGCCTTTTCCGTTGGTTGCGGCGGGCCGCCGCGCCCCGCGCCCGCCCAAGGGAGGGGCAGCGGTGGGCGGCCTGCCGGCTATCGTTTCACCACTTTCTTGCCTCCTACTATGTATACGCGGCCCTTCTGCATGGCCTCGGTGCGCTGTCCGCCAAGGTTGTATGCGCTTTCGCCTGCGGCCTTGGCAGCCTCAATGGCGCCGATGCCGTCGGCCACGCCGCCACCCTTCTCATATTCCACGGGCTGCGACTCGCCGCCCAGGCCGCCGTTGCGGTTGGCCGAGCGCACGGTGTAGGTGCCTTCCTCGTCCACCTCGTAGCTCGTAGTGGTTACGTTGGCCACGTACTGCCCGTCGCGGAATATTACGTAGCAGCGGGCGTCGTCAAGGTCGGCCCAGCTCAGGGTGTTGCCCTCTATCGTAACGGTGGGCGCGCCGCTCGCAGCCGTCTCCTCCGTGGGCAGCCAGCTGTCGGTGCCGCCCAGCACGTTGCGCAGGTTATACTTCGCGGCCTCCTCGGCGGTGAGCACGGGGTTGTAGGTGTTCGTGCTGCTGGGCGAGTTCTTGCGCCCGGACAGGTCTACGGCCTCGCCTTCGGCGTTGACGGAGCCGAACTCGTAGAAATGGGTGGGCAGCTCGCTCATCGAGGCCCAGCCTTCAGCCGACGGCAGCACCTCCATAGTGGTGTTTATGTAGGCAGCTCGCGGCTCGTTCTGCCACGGGCGGCCCAGGCTGAAGCTGCCGTCGGTCACCTCGTCGGCGCCGTCCATGCGCTTGATGGTGCATTGGTCGAACACGTATCCGAAGTCGAGCCCGGCCCCGGTGGACGGCGCGGCGATGCAGTTGCCGTCTCGGTTCTCGAGCACGAGGGCGGTCTTGTAGAAGTAGTTGGCACCTCCGCCGCAGATGAAGTCAACCGTTCCGTGTATCTCGCATTCCTCAAGGTAGGCGCGCTCGCCCGTCACCTGCGTGTCTTGGTTGCTCAGCATGCGCACGTTGCGCATGGCGGTCTTGTTGCCTCCGTAAACGGCCACGGCCACTCCCTTTAGCTCCTCGGCGCCGTAGTCGCAGTCGTTGCGCACGGTGAGGTCTTGCAGGTAGAAGCCGGTGCGGTCGCGGAGGTTGAGCACCGGGTTGCTTATGCCCTCGCGCAGGCCGTGCAGCATCACGCCGTCGCGGCTCTCGCCGATGAGCGAAACGTTGTAGGCGGTGAGCCTTTGCTCGGCCGCCCCGAAGTCATAGTCGCCGTTCTTTATGAAGATGGTCTTGCGCGGGGCGTCGGCCGATGTGTTGGCGGCGTTCACCTCGGCTATCGCAGAGCTGAACTCCTCGGCCGTGCCAACCACGTAGTCGTAGGCTACCTTGGCCACGGCGGCCTTGCTCCCCACCTTTATCTCTATGTCTATAGGCTCAGCGTTGCCGTTGCCGTAGGTGTCCTTGGCGGCCCCGGCGGCTATGGTGAAGGTGTAGTCGGTGGCATACTGAAGGTCCCAAACGGGGAAGTAAAGCGTTGCCGAGCCACCCTTGGCCGTCACGGTCTGGCCGCCTATGGTTGCCTCGGTGTCGGTCATCTCGCGGTCGAAGGTAAGCGCCACCACGCAGTGGTTGGTGCTTTCGGTAGAGGTAACGGTGGTGTCGATGGCCTCGGGGGCCGTGGCTATGGCCTGCTTCTGCACGGTGAGCTCGAACCAAGCCACGGGCTGGCCGCCTCCCTGGAGCGTGAAGGTGATGGGAGTTCCGGCCTTGTGGCCTTCAAGGTTTACCACGAGGTCATACATCGTGGCGTCGGGCTCTTGGTAGTCGTGCTTGTATGGGATGTAGACAGTGGCGTCGCCAGCCACCAGCGAAACGAGTTCGCCTGCGTTGTAGTTGGCGTTGAAGTCCTTGAACACCACCTGCTTTACCACCACGTCGCTCGGCACGGCCCACGTGTTCTCCGTGGAGTTGAACTTGAAGCTGCTGTTGTTCCAGCCGTCGAGGCTCTCGCAGGTAAGTGTGTAGAGTCCGTTGCTCCATGTGCCGTCGCCAGTCTTGCCCTCCGAAGTGTACTTCAGCTGCACCGTCTCGTCGGTTTCCTGCTTGTTATATATATGTATTCCGTCGATGGTGAGGGTGTAGCTGCGCGTCAGGTCGCCCTGCGTTGCGCTCAGTGAGTATGTGGCCTGGGTGCCGTCGAGCCGGCCCGTGGCGTCAATCAGGGTGCCGTCGTTCATCTTGGCCTGCACTGCGGGCAGCGCGGTGTAGATGCGGCCGGTGAGCGTGGCGGTGTTGCCCTCGGCGTTGAGTGCATCGATGAGTTCAGCGGGAAGCTCCTCGCCGTCAACTGTCAGTGCCGACACCATTATGCCGCCGAGGCGGAACAGACGCAGCGTGTATGCGGTCTGAGGCGCAGCTGCGCCGTCGTTTGGGGTCAGCGTCATGGTCACGATGGTGGCCTTGTTGGCTCCCGGGGTAGGCACTGAGTAGGCGCCGGCCTCGCCCGGCGTCACGGTTATAGGCTCGCCGGCCTCGTCGGCAGCGGTTACGGTGAGCTGGCAGTTTTGCGAAGACACGGTGAACGTCACCGTTTCGGCGTCGTAGTTGATGGGCAGGTTGCAGAGCCAGTCGGTCTCGTCGCCCTTGGTCACGGTCTGCCCGTCGATGGCCAGGCCGGTGATGGAGGCCAGTTGTGAGGCCATCTTTTTCAGTTCCACCTTCTGGTAGTTTGCTATGAAGCCCGTCGATGAGCTTTCGAAGGAGAGCGTAAGCGTCTTCAGGCCCTCGGATATCTCGCCCGGCAGGGCTATGCTTTGCGGGGTGTAAGAACCCGGCACGTTCTCGTCGATGGCGAACTGCGTGCTTGCCTCCACCTTGCCGGTTGACGCGTTGGCAACGGTTATGCCCATGGTGCCGCCGTCGTAGCGGGCCATTTCCATGTCGAGGCTGTATATTCCGGCCTCCTGGCATATGAAGGTGTAGGCGGCGGTGCCACCGTTGGTGATGTAGCCCACGTTGCCGTTGTCCTCATAGCGCAGCCCGCCGGTGTACGTTCCGTCCTGCAGCGTTATGCTGCCGGGTGCGCGGTCGTAGCCGTCGGCGGAGGTAAAGGTCAGCTTTCCCCAGTTGCCTGCATATTTGCCGGTGGCGTTTGTAACCTTGAAGGTGAGCGTGTAGTCGCCCACGGGCAGGTCGCTCACGAAGAATGCGTGCTGCGTGGTGGGATCCCATGATTCGGTGTCGACCACCGTCACGTCGGCGTCAACCACGTTCCCGCCCTCTCCGGCGAGCGTAACGTTGAGCGTTGCCTCGTCCTTGGCGCCTGTTGCAAACTGCAGGATGTAGTCCTGCTGTTGAGTGTTGGTTACGTCGAACGTAACTACTGTGCTGCTGCCGGTGCTCCCTACGTTGGCTCCGTCGTTCTCCACCTTGCAGTTTTCAAGCGTGGTGGCATCGTTCCAGTTGACGTAGGTGCCGTCGGCCATAGGCAGCGAAACGGCATCAGCCCATGCCGCGCCTGCCCCCGGCCCCATCAGGGCCACGGAAAGCGTAGCGGCTAAAGGAAGTAATCTTTTCTTCATTGTCTTTAGTTTTAGGTATTTGAAAACACCCACAAAGTTAGCATTAAATGAAGAATGGAAGGTGCATTTATTTATGTTATAGGGCGTCATGACGTCCATTCCCCCTTGGCAAATGGGCCATCGGGGCGGCGGCGCGCAAAAAGACACCTTTGGCGAGAAAAATTCCACCCCTCGGCAAGGGCCGTTCATGGGATGAGGCCAGTGTATGACAATGGGGGGAACGCCGTTTCCGCCGTGGCGGTGCTGGCGTTCCCCTTGTGAGTGGTGCCGTAGGATGGCGGCAAGCAATGGCGGTGGCCGCCCCTGCAGCGGCCGGCCCGGCCCTTACTTCTTGTCGTAGGCGTGTACCGGGTAGTCGATGGTGAAGTGCAGCCCTCGGCACTCCTTGCGCTCCAGTGCGGCGCGGGTGATGAGGTAGCCCACGTTGATCATGTTGCGCAGCTCGCAGATGTCGCGGCTTGCCTTTACGCGCTTGAAGAGCCGCTCGGTTTCCTCGTAGAGCATGTCGAGACGGTCCCAGGCGCGGTGCAGGCGCAGGTCGGAGCGCACTATGCCCACGTAGTTGCTCATTATCTGGCCTACCTCCTTTACGCTCTGCGTTATGAGCACCTTCTCCTCGTTGGTCATGGTGCCCTCGTCGTTCCATTCAGGCACCTGCTCGTTGAAGTCGTACTCGTCCACATGGGCCAGCGAGTGCTTGGCTGCGGCGTCGGCGTATACCACGGCCTCTATCAGCGAGTTGCTGGCCAGGCGGTTTCCGCCGTGCAGGCCGGTGCATGAGCATTCGCCTATGGCGTAGAGCCGCTCAATGCTCGACTCGCCGTTGAGGTCAACCTTTATCCCGCCGCACATGTAGTGGGCCGCGGGGCGCACCGGTATGTAGTCGGTGGTGATGTCGATGCCTATCGACTTGCACTTGGCGTAGATGTTGGGGAAGTGGTGGCGCGTTTCCTCCGCGTCCTTGTGGGTAACGTCGAGGTAAACGTGGTCGATGCCGTGAATCTTCATCTCCTTGTCTATGGCGCGGGCCACGATGTCGCGCGGGGCGAGCGAGAGGCGCTTGTCGTATTTCTCCATGAAGGAGCTGCCGTCGGGCAGGCGCAGCACGCCGCCGTAGCCGCGCATGGCCTCGGTGATGAGGAAGGCCGGGTGCGTCTCGCCGGGGTGGTAGAGCGCGGTGGGGTGGAACTGCACGAACTCCATGCCCTCCACCGTTCCCTTGGCGCGGTACACCATGGCCTCGCCGTCGCCGGTGGCTATCACGGGGTTGGTGGTGCTCTGGTAAACGGCCCCGCAGCCGCCCGTACACATCAGCGTAACCTTGCTCAGGTATGTGTCAACCTTCTGCGTGTCGGGGTTGAGCACGTATGCGCCGTAGCACTGTATGTGGGGCGAGCGTCGCGTAACCCTCACTCCGAGGTGGTGCTGGGTTATTATCTCCACGGCAAAGTGGTTTTCCTTTATCTCGATGTAGGGGTTGTTGCGCACGGCTTCCATCAGCCCGCGCTGTATCTCTGCGCCGGTGTCGTCGGCGTGGTGCAGTATGCGGAACTCCGAGTGTCCGCCCTCCCGGTGCAGGTCGTACTGCCCGTCGGCCTTCTTGTCGAAGTTTACGCCCCAGCTCACCAGCTCCTTTATCTGCTCAGGTGCGTTCCTTACCACCTGCTCCACGGCGCGGCGGTCGCTGATGTAGTCGCCGGCGATCATCGTGTCCTCTATGTGCTTATCGAAGTTGTCGACTTCCAGGTTGGTCACCGAGGCCACGCCGCCCTGCGCGAACGAGGTGTTGGCCTCTTCGAGCGAGGTCTTGCATATCATGCACACCTTGCCCTTGTGCGCCCGTGCTATCTTCAGGGCGTAGCTCATACCGGCGACTCCGGCGCCGATAATCAGAAAATCGTACTTGAAAACCATATCGTTTGTATGTTTATATGGCTGCAAATGTACATAAAAAAACTGATTCTGCGGCATGGCGGGGCTTACTATTAAGCCGTGCTGACGCATTTTTTGCCCCTCGGGGGTTGCCTGCCGCCTGCCGCCGTGGCCTCGGGCAGCATATCGGGGATGGCTTGGCATGGCCGAGGCGGGTTGGTGAGCGGTCGTGGCAGGCACCGCCATGCAGATGGTTGTGCGCACGTGAAAGTGCTGAAAAATCGTTACATCATGGCGGTTTGGCAGGGAGCAAAAGGCGATGGCTGCCGTTTGGGGATGCGAAACAGCCCGTTTTGCATCCCCAAACGGGCTGTTTCGCGCTGCCGAACGGGCGGTTTGGCAATGCAAAACAGGCTGTCTGGCAAGTGCCTGACATTCAGGTTGTTGTGAGATTTGGCGTTGGCGCGCCGCCGTTTGCGAAAAATCACGACACTAATGGCGATGATTGTTGGGTGCGGACAGTGGTAGCTGCCAACAGGAAAGCGGCAATGGTGGTGCGGCAAGTGATGCCCCGCCCGTTGCCAGTGGTGGCGCGGCTGGTGGTTTCCGTGGCCGATAGAGGCTTGCATCGTTTGGCGGTGGGCCGATTTTTTTGTAACTTTGCAGGTGACAACAAAAACCTGTTCCAGATGATTTTGCACTTTAGAAGATATGCGGCCGCCTTGCTGCTGGCATTGTGTGCTGCCACCGTGGCTGCTCAGGGCGCACAAGGGGGCTGCGAGGGCAGGGATGCCGGGCTGGTGGCCGAGGCTGCCGACACGGCCCGCTCCGACACCATGGCCCTGCAGCGCGAGCCGGCCTGGCCGCTCGGCTTGCAGGGGAGGCTGGCCCGCCTTGTTGGCAGCGAGCTGTTCGAGCGTTCGCAGGTGGGGCTGATGGTCTACGACCTCACGGCCGACAGCGCGCTCTTCTGCCACAACGAGCGGCAGACCCTCCGCCCCGCCTCCACCATGAAAGTGATTACGGCCATTGCCGCCATCGACTGCCTCGGTGGCTCTTACCAACTGCGCACGCAGCTGCGCTACTCGGGCCACGTGGAGGACGGCACGCTGCAGGGCGACGTCTACCTCGTGGGCGGCTTCGACCCGCGCTTCAACGCCGACGACATGGCCGCCTTCGTCGAGGGCATCAGGCGCATGGGCGTAGACACGCTGCGCGGGCGCATAGTGGCCGACAAGACGATGAAGGACGCCGACCGCCTTGGCGAGGGCTGGTGCTGGGATGACGACAACCCCGTGCTCTCGCCGCTGCTCGTGTCGCGCCGCGACGCCTTTGCCGCCCGCTTCGTGCAGAGGCTGCGCGCCGAGGGAGTGGTGGTGGAGGCCGACACCGTGGAGGGGCGCGCCCCGGGCGATGCCTACGATGTGTGTACGCGCACCCATACGCTCGACCAGGTGCTCATGCCCATGATGAAGGAGAGCGACAATCTCTGCGCCGAGGCGTTGTTCTACCAGTTGGGGGCTTCCACCGGGGCGCACCCGGCCACGGCCCGCCACGCGCGCTCGGTGGTGCGCAGGCTCATCGACAAGGTGGGCCTCAGGCCTGCCGACTACCGCATTGCCGACGGCAGCGGACTGTCGCTCTACAACTACGTGTCGGCCGAGCTTGAGGTGGCGATGCTCCGCTATGCCTACAGCAACACTAACATTTATATGCACCTGTTGCCGTCGCTGCCCGTGGCGGCCGAGGACGGAACGCTGCGCGGGAGGATGCGCGGCACTTTCGCCGCAGGCAACGTGAGGGCAAAGACGGGCTCGGTGGCCGCCGTAAGCTCGCTGGCGGGCTACTGCACCGCGGCCAACGGCCACGTGCTCTGCTTTGCCATCATCAACCAGGGTCTGAGGCGAGGCTCCGAGGGGCGCGCCTTCCAGGACCGCGTGTGCAACGAACTGTGCCGCCCTTGACTGCGGGCGCACCTAACAAAGAATGAAGCATGGAAGGAATCGTAAGTTCTGTAGAGGAGTGGCTCGCCGCCGCCGGCATGGGCGTGGCGTGGGCCGGAGTGGCCACCTTGGTGCTGACCACGCTGCTCACGGCGCTCATGGCGTGGGTGGCTTACATCGTTTGCCACCGCGTGCTCGTGCCGCTGGCCTTGAAGTTTGCCGCGCGCACCGACATAGAGTGGGACGACCTGCTCTTCAACCCCCACTCGCTGCGGGCCGCCTGCCGCATAGTGCCTGCCGTGGTGGTGTGGCAGCTGCTGCCCGCCGTGTTCTGGCGCACGCCCCTTGCGCAGGACATATTGGGCAGGGCCACGGCCATCTACATCACGGTCATGGCCATGTTGCTCGGCCTGTCGCTCGTTGATGCGTTCAAGAGTTATGAGTATAAGCGCCACGCCGCCCTGCAGCAGTACTACCATACGTTCTGCGGGGTGCTCAAGATTCTCATCGCCTTCGTGTCGGTTATTGTCATGGTGGCCATAGCCATCGACCGCAACCCGCTCACCATCATAGCCGGACTGGGCGCTACGTCGGCCATACTGATGCTCGTGTTCAAGGACACCATCGCCGGGCTGGTGGCGGGGGTGCGCCTAACGAGCAACGACATGCTGCACCGCGATGACTGGATAACCGTGCCGCAGGCCGACATCAACGGCATTGTGGAGGACATTACGCTCACTACGGTGAAGGTGCGCAACTTCGACAACACCATTCTCACCATCACCCCGCAGGCTCTCGTGGACGGCACCTTCCAGAACTGGCGCGGCATGAGGCAGGGCGATGGGCGCAGGGTGAAGCGCATGGTTTACTTCGACTTCCGCAGCATACGCCCAGCCGACGAGGGCATGAGGGCCGCACTGGCCGCCAAGTATGGCTTCAAGGAGGCGGAGATGCCGCCCGGGGTGGCCAACATGACGCTATTCCGCAGCTACGTGGAGCGGTTCCTGGCCGCCCGGGCCGACGTGAACACCGACATGCTCTTCATGGTGCGGCAGCTTGAGGCCACCACCACGGGGCTGCCGCTTGAGTTCTACTTCTTCCTAAGGCAGAAGGAGTGGAAGCCCTACGAGCACCACCTTGCCGAGATAATGGAGCAGGTCTACGCCGTGGTTCCCGACTTCGGCCTGCGCGTCTACCAGCGTTTCTCCGACGGCGACCTGCCCAACGGTGGCGGTGCGGCGCAGGGCTGAAGGGCTTTTGTGAGCCATCGTCTTTGCCGCAACGGCAAAAAAGAATCCCCGCAGCGTGGCCTGAGCCATGCTGCGGGGATTGCTGTTTCCGGTTGTTCTCGGTAGCCTTGCGGCCTCGTCACTCTGCTGCGGCCTCGCGCTGGCGGAAGTTTACGAGTTCCTCGGCTATGAAGCTCTTCACGTAGGCAGCCTTTCCTATTACTTCTTCCTCGGCGTGGCGCACGTATACGTTGGCGCTCTTGAGGAACAGCTCGGGCGCGCGGCTCGCGTCGTCGATGATGAGCAGCGACATGAGTATGTCGCCCGTCATGTCGTAAAGGCGGCGCGCAAGGAAGTCGTGTACCTCTTGGTTGCCGGCCTCCTTCACGTAGTTTACGGCTTGCTCGTACATCTCAACCATCTTGCCTGTGCGTATCTGCAACGGCTTCATGTCCTCGCTAACCTCCGAGGCGAGCATTTCCTTCATTATCCCGAGGTAAGTTCCGTTGGTGATGTAGCGTATGGCGGCCACCACCTGCAGCTGGGTCGTTCCCTCGTAGATTGAGAATATGCGGGCGTCGCGGTAGAGCCTCTGGCTCTTGTACTCCATTATGAAGCCCGAGCCGCCGTGAATCTGTATGGCGTCGTAGGCGTTCTGGTTGGCATACTCGGAGTTCATGCCTTTGGCTATTGGCGTGAAGGCGTCGGCCAGGCGGGCGTATTTCTTCTGCTCCTGGCGCTCCTCGGCGGTCAGCTTGCGCTCGCGGGCTATGTCCTCAAGGGCTTTGTAGAGGTCTACGTAGCGCGCCGTCTGGTACAGTATGGAGCGGCCTGCGTCGAGCTTAGCCTTCATTCGCGACAGCATGTCGTAGACGGCGGGGAAGTCGATGATGGCTGTGTCGAACTGGCGGCGCTCCTTTGCGTAGGCCAATCCCTCGTTGTAGGCGGCTTGCGACACGCCCACCGACTGCGCGGCGATGCCCAGGCGCGCGCCGTTCATGAGCGCCATGACATACTTAATGAGACCCATGCGGGTGCTTCCGCACAGTTCGGCCTTGGCGTTCTTGTAAGTAAGCTCACACGTGGGCGACCCGTGGATGCCTAATTTGTGCTCTATGTGGCGCACGTTTACGCCGCCCTGCCGCTTGTCGTAAATGAACATGGACAGGCCGCGGCCGTCGCGGGTGCCTTCTTCCGACCGAGCCAGCACCAGGTGGATGTCGGAATCGCCGTTGGTGATGAACCTCTTGACTCCGTTCAGCAGCCAACAGCCGTCCTTCTCGGAGTAAGTTGCCTTGAGCATCACGCGCTGAAGGTCGCTTCCGGCGTCGGGTTCGGTGAGGTCCATCGACATGGTTTCGCCGGCGCAGACGCGCGGAATGTACTTCATCCGCTGCTCCTCGCTGCCGAATTCGTACAGTGTCTCGATGCAGTCTTGCAGGCTCCAGATGTTCTGGAAGCCCGCATCGGCCGATGCCACCATCTCCGACGCCATCGAGTAGGGCGTTACGGGGAGGTTGAGCCCGCCGTAGCGGCGCGGCATGCTTACGCCCCAGAGGCCCGCCTTGCGTGTTGCGTCGAGGTTCTCGTAGGTCTTCGAGGCGTAGATCATGCGCCCGTTCTCAAGGTGCGGCCCCTCTTCGTCAACGCTCTCTGCGTTCGGCTCTATGATGTTGGCGGCCACGTCGCCAGTTATCTCGAGCAGTTTCTCGTAGTTCTCCATGGCGTCGTCGAAGTCTACGGGCGCGTCCTCATACTTGTCTTTGTCTGCAAAGTTGCGCTCCTTCAGCTCAACGATGCGCTTCATCAGCGGGTGATGGAGGTGGAACTTCAGTTCCGGTGTATCGTTATAATAGTTGGACATTGGTGTTGCTTTTATGTTGCCGGGGCCTTGGCTGCGCCCGGGCGTTGCGCCCCGGGGCCGTGCCTGCGCCGGCAGATGGTTGTTACTTGCTGTTCTGTTTGTAGTACTTGATGAGCTTGGGCACCACTTCCTCCACCGTGCCGGTTATCACGTAGTCGGCAATCTTGTTGATAGGGGCGTCCGGGTCGCTGTTCACGGAGATGATGATGCCCGAGTCCTGCATTCCGGCGATGTGCTGTATCTGGCCCGATATGCCGCAGGCTATGTACACCTTAGGGTGTACGGTGACGCCGGTCTGGCCTATCTGGCGGTCGTGGTCAATCCACCCGGCGTCTACGGCGGCGCGGCTTGCGCCCACCTCGCCGTGCAGTTCCTTGGCCAGCTTGAATAGCAAGTCGAAGCCTTCCTTGCTTCCCACGCCGTAGCCTCCGGCCACTACGATGGGCGCTCCCTTAAGGTTGTGCTTGGCGGCTTCCACGTGTCGGTCGATGACCTTTACCACGAAGGCCTCCGGCGATACGTACTTGGCCACGTCGGGGTAGGCCACCTCGCCCTTGGCCTGGCCGTCGTAGAGTGCTTTCTGCATCACTCCGCTGCGCACGGTGGCCATCTGCGGGCGATGGTCGGGGTTGACGATGGTTGCCACGATGTTGCCCCCGAAGGCGGGGCGGATTTGGTAGAGCAGGCCGTCGTAGTGCTTGCCGCTCTTCTTGTCGTCGTATTCGCCTATTTCAAGTTGCGTGCAGTCGGCTGTGAGTCCGCTCGTGAGCGACGACGACACGCGCGGGCCGAGGTCGCGGCCGATGACCGTTGCGCCCATGAGGCATATCTGCGGCTTCTCTTCCTTGAACAGGTTTACGAGTATGTCGGTGTGTGGTGCCGATGTGTAAGGGAACAGTCCGTCGCCGTCGAAGACGAAGAGCTTGTCCACGCCGTATGGCAATACCTGGCTCTCCACCTTGCCCTTGATGCCCGTTCCGCACACCACGGCGTGCAGTTCCACGCCCAGTTCGTTGGCCAGTTTGCGGCCCTTGGTGAGCAGTTCCTGCGAAACCTCCTGCACCTCGGTGCCTTCTATCTCTACATATACAAATACGTTGTCCATGTGTTTAATTGTTTTAGCCTATTATTTTTTCGCCGATGAGTTCCTTCACCATGCCCTCTATGTCGGCGTCAGAAGCCGTGAGGTGCTTGCACTCCTTGGCCTGGAACACTATGTTCTGCACGGCTTTCACCTTGGTGGGCGAGCCGCTGAGGCCGCACTGCTGCGGGTCGCCGTCCACGTCGGCCACCGACCACTGGTTGAGCGTAAGGTAGGGGCGCTCTTCGTAGAGCCGCTCGTAAGGCATGCCGGGCGTGCGCTCCATGGGCGCTGTGGCGTGCTTGTACTTCATCACGAGCTTTGCGTTGCAGGGGCGGCATGGGGCTGCGCTGCCGTTCACGGTCACGACGATGGGCATCGGGGCCACCACGGTTTCCACTCCGCCGTCGATGTGGCGGCGTATGGTGAGCTTGCCGTCCTCGCACTTCAGTATCTCCTCAGCGTAGGTCACCTGGCTCAGGCCCAGCTTCTGGGCCACCTGCGGCCCCACTTGCGCCGTGTCGCCGTCGATGGCTTGCCGTCCGCCAATCACGATGTCCACCCCTCCGATTTTCCTTATGGCCGTGGCCAGTGCGTAGGATGTGGCCAGCGTGTCGGCCCCGGCGAAGAGTCGGTCGGTGAGCAGCCATCCCGTGTCGGCCCCTCGGTACAGGCCCTGGCGTATTATCTCGGCTGCGCGCGGAGGCCCCATGGTCAGTATGCCCACGGTGGAGCCTGGGTTCTGCTCCTTCAGGCGCAGGGCCTGCTCCAGCGCGTTCAGGTCTTCGGGGTTGAAGATGGCTGGCAGCGCGGCCCGGTTCACGGTGCCTTCTGCCGTCATGGCGTCCTTCCCCACGTTTCTTGTGTCAGGAACTTGCTTGGCAAGTACAACGATTTTCAGTTTCATATCGGATAAATAGTTATTGTGATTCAGTGTGATTAGTATCGGCTGCCGCTATGGCGAGGGCAGCCGACGGCAAAGTTAACTCTTTTTTCGGGTTGCGCCAAGGAAATGGGAATAAAAAAACTTGCTCAGCGGTTCAAAACCGTTGAACTCTTTTGAACTTCTTCCTGAAGGCTCACTTTTGCCTCATTGCCGCGCGGCATGGGGCGTGGCAATGGTCAGTCGGGCCACGGCTCGAACTCAAGGTAGCCCTCCACCCACTTTGCCCGGTGCATCTCGGCCTCGGGCGAGGGGTTCGACACCGACAGCCCCAGGAGCCTGATGGGGTGGGTGGCAGAGTAGTCCACCATGCCGAGCAGCCGCTTTGCCGCGGGCAGAATCTCGTCCTTGGCCTGCAGCAGGCCCTGCACGGTGATGCTGCGGGTTATTTGCGTAAAGTCGCCGTACTTCACCTTGAGCGTAAGCGTGCGCCCCTCGAAGCCGTCCTTGGCTATGCGCGCCACAAGCTCGAGCACCGTATGGTAAAGCTCTATGAGCACCGCCGAGCGCGTGCTTATGTCGGTTTCGAGCGTGTGCTCGCAGCCCACTGACTTCCTTACGTACTCGGTCTCCACGGGTCTGAGGTCGATGCCGCGGGCAAAGTCATGGTACGTGCGCCCCATCTTGCCGAACACCTCTGTGAGGTGGCGCAGCGAGCACTTCCTTAGGTCGGCCCCGGTGAATATCCCCATGTAGTGCATGCGTTCGGCTGTGCGCGGCCCCACGCCCCAGAACTGCTCCACCTTAAGCCCCGCTATGAAGTCGGCGGCGCGGTCGGGGTGAATCACCGTAAGGCCGTCGGGCTTGCGGTAGTCAGACGCTATCTTGGCCAGGAACTTGTTGTACGACACTCCCGCCGATGCCGTGAGGCTCAGCTCGGAGCGTATTCGCCGTCGTATCTCCCGCGCTATGTCCACGGCCAGCTCCATGCCGCGCTTGTTGCTGGTTACGTCGAGGAAGGCTTCGTCTATCGACAGCGGCTCCACAAGGTCGGTGTAGTCGCTGAATATGGCCCTCACCTGTTGCGACACGGCCTTGTAAGCCTCGTGGCGGCCCTCCACGACCACGAGCTGCGGGCAGAGCCGTTTGGCCTTTGCCATGGCCATGGCCGACCTCACGCCGTATCGGCGCGCCTCGTAGCTGGCCGTTGAGACCACGCCGCGCGGTCCGTCGTGGCCCACGGCCACGGGCAGCCCGCGCAGCTCGGGGCGGTCGCGTTGCTCCACGGAGGCGAAGAAAGCGTCCATGTCGATGTGGATTATCTTGCGCTGTTCGGTCATTTCCCGGTGCAAACGGTGAACACGTAGCCCCGCGCGGTGTTGACGGTGGTGCTGAAGAAGGCCCGGCAGCCGCAGAGCGTGGTCTTCAAGTCGCGCCTTATGCCCTCGCCGGTTAGTTTCAGCAGGCTCTCCTTCATAGTCCAGAGGCGGGTCAGTTCCACCTCGGGCATGGGCGAAGCCTCCACCAGCCGCAGCTCCGCCGCGTTGAGCACGCGCCGCGCCAGCTCAGCGTTGTAGGGCCTTATGCGCTCTATGTCGGCCCCAATAGGCTCGTTGGCGATGGCGCACAGGGCTGCCGCAGGGCAGTGGCTGAGGCTGAAATGTATGTCGGACCGCCCCTTCAGCGAGGGCTTGCCCCCCTCGGCGTATGCAAACTCCGGCGGCTCTTCCATGCCGTACTCAGCCCTTAGCCCCCGGCACAGCAGCAGGTAGGCAGCCGCGCAGAGGCGCCGGTCAAGCTCGCGGCGCAGGCCGAGGGCTTGCTTGCGCCGCCACGCCGGAAGGAGCGGCAGTGCCTCATCGAGGCTGAATGAGCAGATGTCGTCGTTGAGGTAGAGCATGGGCTATTGCTGGGAGGGCTGGGAGAGCTGGGAGGGCTGGGAGCTTTGGGAGCTTTGGGAGGGCTGGGAGCTTTGGGCCATAAGCTCTTCTGCGGGCTTGGGTATCTTGCGGTTAGGGTTCTCCTTGGCCCCAAGCTCCACCAGTTCGCGCCCCTTCTTCACCACGCTTTGGTTGCCGGTGAGCAGCTTGTTGCCCGCAAAGTCGTAAGCCTTGCGCGCCTTTTCGAGCGTGTCGCCAAGGTCGTTGAACCGCTTTGCGAAGTCGCCCAGGCGGTCGAGCAGTTGCTCGGCCAGGCCGAACACTCGCTCCTGGTTTTCCGCCTGCTGGTTCTGCACCCATGCAATGTGGATTATGTGCAGTATGCCGAGCAGGTTTTGCTCGCCCGTAATGAACACCTTGCGCTCAAAGGCGTCGCGCCATAGCGTGGGGTCGTTGGCCAGGGCGAGCTGCAGCGACGACTCGAACGGCACGAACATTATCACGAAGTCCACCGCCTTGCGCGGCGCCTTGACGTAGCGGCTGTAGTCCTTTCGTGCCAGCTCGGCCACGTGCTGCCTCAGGCTCTTTATGTGCTCCTGCAGGCACCGCTCCTTTTCCTCGGGGCTTTCAGCGTTTACGTAGCGTTCGTAGGCCACGAGCGACACCTTCGAGTCGATTATGGCGTCCTGCCCCTGCGGGTAGTGCAGTATCACGTCGGGCTGCATCTCGCGCCCCGTGTCGTCGTTCTTCAGGGCGCGGCCGTTCTCGTCGCGCAGGCGCGCCTGCACCTCGTAGTGTATTCCCTCGGTAAGGCCCTGCGAGGCGAGCAGGTCGCCGAGGATTATCTCGCCCATGTTTCCGGCGGCCTTGTTGTCGCGTCGCAGCACGTTGGCCAGGCTCTCGGCCTTCTCGCCTATGGCGCGGCTGCTCTCCACCATCATCTTAATCTGCTCGCGCAGCGAGGCCGAGTTGCGCTCCGAGTCCTTCATGCTTTCGCCTATGGCGCGGCGCATCTCGCTGATGGCCTCGCGCAGCGGCTGGGTTACGTGGCCCATGCTCTCGGCGTTCTCCTCCTTTAGCCGGCCCGCGTTTTGCTCCAGCAGCTCGCGCGCCACGTTGGTCATCTGTTCGCGTGCCGTGCGCAGCTGCTCTTCAAACTGCCGCTCGTGGGCCTTGGCGGCCTCGTCGGCCTGGCGGCGCAGCAGCTCTATCTCGCGCGCCTGCGCCTCGGCCCGCGCCCCCGTGGCCCTTGCGTCGGCCTCAGCCTGCGCCAGCCTTGCGGTGGCCTCAGCCAGCTGCTGCGCCGTCAGACGCAGCTCTGTGGCCTGTTGCCCGTTCTCCACTTGCAGCCGTGCTATGTCGCTGCTCCTTGCCGCCAGGCGCCTGCCCATGGCCCATGCGGCTGCCGCCGCGCCTATGATGGTGCCTGCCAATATATATATAATGTACATTGTTGTGTTTTGTTGCTTGGTGCAAAGTTAGCTATTTTGGCCGAAACGGCAAGCGGCGGCGCCACTATAAAAATCATTTGGCTGCCTGGTGTGGCTGCGCTGTGCCGATGGCAAGGTTGCAACTGTGCAGGTGCAGGGAGTGGATTCTGTTAGGATAAATCTTTACATCCGCCCTGCTGCCGGCCGCCTGCGGCGGGCTTGCTTTGCAAGAGGGGCCGTTTTGTGCTGCCAAACGGCCTGTCTGGCACTTCAAAATGGGCTGTTTGGAGGGCTAAAACAGCCCGTTTTGCAACGGGCTGGCAGTCAAGGGGTTGCGCAGGGAAGCCAGTTCAGCGAAAATGTTTTACGATTTCAGCCTTTGCACCGATGCCAGCCGATTCATCGTGGGCTGGGCTGCGGCATTGCTTTGCGCTGGCTGTTGGCGGGGCTTATGGCTGCCTGCTTATTGCCGGATGATTCGTTAAAATGTGCATCGTTAACATGATTTAGCATTCGGGGGGGGTAATTTTAGTTTTTATTCGTACTTTTGCCCACGAAAAAGAGATACTCCATAAGTGTGAAAAAAGAAATGGGCTGGCTTCCAAAGGGTTGCCGCCGCATACCGGTGGGCAAGCATCCCCACGCAGAGAACATAGTGGTCGAAAAATCAATTACAACATATCACCAACTTAATTTTAAACGTTTATGAAAAGACTGTTATCATTTGTGACGTTGCTTGCGGCGGCATCAAGCTTTGCCTTCGCGAGCAACCACCTGTGGGACATGGCTCAATGGAAGAACAACGTGGTTGTTGACGAAGGCAACACGAGCGGCTCCGTTGAGTACGATGGCCTTAAGTATTACCGCGGTGGCGGCAATGCCTTTGCCGATGGGGCAAAGGAGTTCTCCGACGGAAAGACGTGGAACACACGCCTTAAGCTCGGAGGCAAGAGCACCCTCAGCTCCGAGTCGGCGAGCCGCGTGTTTGAGTTCACAGCCGACAAGGGCGACGTGGTTACCCTATACGTAGTCCACGGCAGCTCATCTGGCGGCGACCGCACCGCCTACCTCAGCGACGAGCGCAGCGCCAAAGCCGAGAACGCGCTGCTGGCCGTGCCCACCAAGGCAGGGCGGACCGGCACAGCCAAGGTGACGCTCCCCGAGGACGGCACCTACTATGTGTGGGCTGACCAAAACGTGGGCATCAGCTGCATCCGCGTTGACGGCATACCTACTGAGTACAACAACGTGAAGACTGCCATAGAGCAAACCCGCAACGAGTGGAACGATATAGCCAAGGATGTGGCTAAATATGCCGTGGGCAACCTCACAGCGCTCTTCACTGGGCTTAACACCCAGCTCAACGACAAGGCTAAGACCATCGACGAGGTGGAGGCCGAGCTTGAGGCCCTGCTCAAGGAGCACCAGGCCGGGGGCGAACTCGATTGGACCTGGAGCGCAAAGGAGACTGAGCTGATAGGCAAGCTGAACGACTTGAACCTCAGCGCATTCGATGAGCAGCTGCCATACATCGCGGATATGGAACTCGAAGGCTACTATGACGACATCAAGGAAGCTGCCGACTCAATAGCCAAGCTGACCGTGGCCAATGCCAAGACATGGGCTGCCGACAGCCTCGGCGGCGAGGTGACCGACAGTCTGGAGACCGTGATCAACTCCATAGCAGCGGCTTGCGCGCAGGGAACGCTTACGTCTGAAGACCAGTTCGGCGGCGACTTGGCAAAGGTTTCGGCCCTTGTTGACAACGTGCTGATGCGCGCCAGCGAGCAGGACAGCATCACCCGCGCCGCCGTGGTGGCTACCGACACCATGCAGGTGGCCCGCGGCATAGTTGCCTCCATTGAGGGGCAGGAGTTTGCCGAGGCCCTGCTTCCCGCTTACAAGGCCGGGCTCGACGCCATCGACGCCAACATAAAGGCCCTGCAGGCCGAGGCCGACAAGGACACCCTGCGCCTCAGGGGATACACGAGCAAGATAGCCGAGTGGACAGCCAAGAACAACGCCAACATAAAGGCCGTGGCCGACACCATAGCCAAGTATAACGGCCTGCTCAACGATGCTGCTTTCAACTTCCAGGACGACATGGCCGACTCCGTGCAGAGCACTTACGACAAGTTCTACTTCCTCATCTCGGCTAAGTATGAGAACGAGCTCGACGTGCAGAAGGACTACCAGCAGCGGTTTGCCATCATACAGGTGAAACTCTCCAACGAGCGCGACACCATCGATAAGTACTATAGCGAAGTGAAGTCGGTAGAGTACAACGGAACCGCCGTGAAGAACCTCGAGACCATTCAGGGCGACATAGAAAACCTTTGGAAGTCTGCCCAGGACGCCAAGGACGCCGCAATCTTAGCTGCCAACGACAGCCTTTATAAGATGTGGGAGGGGATTGACGACAGCCTGCACACCACTTACGTGAACCACATCAAGAGCGTTGAGGTTTACAAGGGCATTGCCGCAACTGCCGAGGGCAACGAGGTTTCCGAAGCCGTGAACGATGCTGAGGCTGCCCTCTTCCCGAAGCTCGACGAGATAAACAAGCTCAACGCCGAGGCCAAAGAGGCCAAGGAGAATGCCAATTTGGCCGTCGTTTACTTCGACTATGATGGCTTTAAGGCTGATGCCGACGAAATCTTCTCATCTATGCTGACCATCATCTCGCAGGCTCGCTCAAGCGTCAACACAGCCGCAAAGAATGTGTTCGACCAAACTGTAGATTCTTATTATCATGAAGAATATGGTTATGCCAGTGGCTTGATAGCCAACGCCGAGCGGGACATCAGCAGGTATGACGAAGATGTGAAGAACTTTGCCACTGACAGCCTTGATGTCATGAGTGACTCCATCAACACCATGAAGACCCTGGCCAGCGGCCTTTACAGCCGCACCACGCTGCCCGACAGCCTCGACTACTGCCTCTCGCAGCTGGCCTTCATACCCGAGGCCGTTGACTACCTGAAGGCTGAGACCTTTGCCCACAAAGAGGTGGCCGACTCGCTGAAGAACCTTTCTGCTTACTGGACCGTGGCCTGGAGCGGCAAGACCGATGAGACCAAAGCCGACCTGCAGGATATCTACGACGAGATTACCGCCCTGCAGGGCAAGGTGACCGAGAGCGTGGGCAAGATGGTGGAGAGCCGTGAGGCTCTGCTTGACGAGGCTGCTGACTTATATAATAAGGTGTTCAAGTATGCCGACCCTGAGGCTGCCGCAGCCAACGATGCCGCCTACGAGGCATTGACCGCAGCCGCAGCCGAGATTGGCACTAAGCTCAAGGAAGTGGCAGCAGCCATAGATGGCTACACTGAGGCCGTGAAGAACGAGTACGCTCCTGTGGCCGATGGCTACGAGGCTCAGCTCAATGGCATCAGCGAGTGCGTGGAGGAGGCTTATGCAAGCCGCACCCTGGCCGCCGGGCAGGAGGAACTGCAGGCTCAGCTCGACAACCTCAAGACGCTCGTTGACAGCCTTGCCGCCGAAGCCGCCGAGGCTGAGGCCGAGGCTACGCGCACCGAAGGCGACTTGAACGGCGACAACGTGGTTGATGCAAGCGACTTCGAGCTGATGTGGCAGTACGTGATGGACGGCTCTGCCGAGGGCGACCTCAACGGCGACGGCACCACCAACGTGATTGACGTGACCATACTTTCTAACATCTACGGGGCTGCCGAGTAAGCACCGGCTGCCCCGGGGCCATGGCGCGGGCGCGCCCGCGCCATGGCTTCACCCCCATTGACAACATCAAGTAACTAACGATTAAAGAACATGAAACATTCAAGGTTGATAAGGCGTATGTCGGCCACGGCACTGCTCCTTGCCACAGGCGCGGGCTGCTTGCTGGCCCAGGAGGGCGGCGTGAGCGTGTCGATGGATCGCTTCTTCATAGCCCCGGGAGGCACAGCCACCGTCTATGTGAACATGGACAACGACGTGGACGTGTCGTCGGTGACCGGCACCATAGTGCTGCCCGAGGGGCTTAGCTTCGTGGCCGCAGGCGAAGGCAACGCCAAGGTGTGCGCCGCCACAGAGCGTTCGGCCGAGGGCGCCATAGTGCAGCTCACAGGCTCTGACACCGTGGGCAAGCTGCTCGTTACCAACTCTGAGCCGTTGAGCGGAAACAGCGGGGCCATACTCGCATTCGACATAGAGGCTGCCGACGAGCTGCCGGCCTCTGCGACGATAACGCTTAGCGGCTTCAAGGGCGCGCGAGGCACCGAGGCTTACGTTATGGACGACAGCCGCGGCATGGCCGTGAACGAGGACAACAGGATTACCATGGCCATGGGCGACATAGCCGTGGCCCCTGGCCAGAAGGCCACCGTGAGCGTGGAACTGCAGAACGAGGCCGAGCTTGAGAACCTGCAGTGCGACATCACGCTGCCCCAAGGACTTACGCTCGAGGAGGGCAGTTTTGCACCCACTGAGCGGCTCAACAGCTCTTACAGCTTCAGGGCCGGCTCGCTGGCCGACGGCACTGTGCGCGTGGTGCTCTTCTCCATGCCGCAGGGTGGCGTTCACAGCACCATCAGCGGCACCAGCGGCCCACTGTTCACCTTTGGCGTGACGGCCACCGAGGAGCTGCCCGAGACGGCAAACATCAAGCTTAGCAACATAATCGCGGCAAGCCCGGAGGCCGTTGGCTATTATGCCGACGATGCCGAGGCCAGTGTAACGAACTCTGTGCTGACCGGCATCAGCGGAGTGAACGCCCAGGGCAAGTACTCGCAGGAAATCTACACCGTTGGCGGTGTTCGCACGGAGACAACCACGCAGGGCGTGAACATCATCCGCAAGGACGACGGCACGGTGGTAAAGGTTTACAAGAAATGACACATACCGGCATTGGTGAATGTTGGTTTTATTAATGATAGAAACATATAGAGTACTTACGGGGCGCGCGGTGCTGTGACAGCACTGCGCGCTTTTTTGGGCCTAAGCGCTAGTTGCGACTTTGAAGTATTGTTTTTTGATGCCCAATCTTTCGCTTTTTAAGCGGAATTTAGTAATTTTGCGGTTGCTTGTAAGCTGAAGCGGAGTTTTAATTACTAAATAGAATATGATAACATTTTGCTTGAGTATGGTGGCCCTCGTGGTGGGCTACCTTGTCTATGGCCGCGTGGTGGAGCGCATCTTCGCCCCCGACGGGCGGCCAACCCCTGCCGTGAGCATGGCCGACGGCGTGGACTACGTGGTGCTGCCGGGGTGGAAAATCTTCATGATCCAGTTTCTCAACATCGCAGGCACCGGCCCCATCTTCGGCGCGATAATGGGCGCCAAGTTCGGCCCCTCGGCCTACCTGTGGATTGTGCTGGGCTGCATCTTCGCCGGGGCCGTGCACGACTACCTCAGCGGCATGCTCTCAGTGCGCCACGGCGGGGCGGGCCTGCCCGAGCTTGTGGGCCGCTACCTGGGCCAGCGTACAAAGAAGGTGATGCTCGTCTTCTCGGTGTTCCTGCTCCTCATGGTGGGCGCGGTGTTCGTTTACAGCCCTGCGCTCATACTGGGCAAGCTCTGCGGCGACGGGCTTACGTGGGTTTACGCCTGGTGCATAATCATCTTCGCCTACTACTTCCTGGCCACCATGCTGCCCATCGACAAGATAATAGGGCGCATCTACCCCATCTTCGCCATCGCCATGCTCTTCATGGCCGTGGCATTGATGGCCGTGCTGCTGGTAAAGTGGCCTCAGCTGCCCGAGCTTACCGACGGGCTGGCCAACATGAACCCATCGGCCGGCCCAATATTCCCTTGCCTGTTCATCACAATAGCCTGCGGGGCCATCAGCGGCTTCCACGCCACGCAAAGCCCGCTCATGGCGCGCTGCATGAAGAGCGAGCGGCAGGGGCGTCCCCTGTTCTACGGTGCAATGATAACCGAGGGCGTGGTGGCGCTGATATGGGCCACGGTGTCGATGTACTTCTTCTACGGCGGCGCGGCCGGCGAGCTGGGGCTGCCCGCCACGCTGCAGGCCCCCGAGGTGGTCACGGAGGTGTCGCAGGGCTGGCTGGGCGTGTTCGGCGGGGCGCTGGCCATACTCGGGGTGGTGGCCGCCCCAATAACGAGCGGCGACACGGCGCTGCGCAGCGCGCGGCTCATCATAGCCGAGTTCCTGCACATTGAGCAGCACTCCATACGCCGCCGCATTTACATCTGCGTGCCGGTGTTTGCCTTTACGCTCGCCCTGCTGTGGTATAACATAGCCGACGAGGACGGCTTCAACGTGATATGGAACTACTTTGGCTGGGCCAACCAAACGCTGGCCGTGTTCACCCTTTGGACCGTCACCGTGTATCTCGTGCGCCACGGCAAGCCGTTCGTGATAACCCTCCTGCCCGCCATGTTCATGACGGCAGTGTGCACGGCGTTCCTGCTCATTTCGGGCAACGCCTTCGGCCTGCCCACGGTGGTGGGCTATATGGCTGCCGTGTTGGCCTTCATCATCTCCGGCCTGCTTTTCGCCCTTTGGTACAGGGGCTATAGGGATAAGGACGGCGCAGGGGAGTGAACCCGCGGTGGCGTAGTGCAATCTCTTCTTTCGCGATGCTCAACCGTTTGATGTCCAGGTGCTTGCAAAGCTGGGCAGGAGATGGAGGTGCAGGGTGATTGGGGTTAATACTCTTACAATTCATGTTGTACGTGAAAAGTCGGTGGACTATATACATTGCTGTTCCCCGAGGGCACGTTGCATGAATTGTAAGAAGGCTTGTTGTGAGATGGCAAGCAAGGGCCTAAGAAAATGGGGTTGACTTTTGTCCATATACCGCCGGTGTATGCAGACATCCCTGGATTCATATTGCAGCTATGTTCTTTTTTCAACGGGAATGAGGACGGCAAGTTTTTCATACATCCCATCATGCGTGGCATAATCATACATTTCATGCTTGCATACATGCATCCGTTTGCAGATGGGAATGGCAGGACAGCACGTGAGGTTTTTTATTGGTATATGCTGAAACAGGGGTATTGGTTGACGGAATACTTGTCAATATCAAGGATAATATCACGTTCAAAGAAATCATACGAAAAGGCGTTCCTTTACTCTGAAGCCGACGGGAATCACATTGGCTATTTCGTTTCTTACATAAAAGGTGAGAAGTTCGATGAAATTGTAAGCACCTTGCACGGACTTCCTTAAATAGAATCGGTCATTGGACTGCCTAATGCCTTTTCCTTGGGCAGTGTTTGGCTTTCCAAGTGCTTCCGTCGGGCCTGCGGCATCTTGTCAGTCGCTTTGTCCATGCGTAGCTATCTACTCTTTCAACAAGGGGAATCGCCAATCTGCACGCGGGCAGAACGAAATCACTTTGGCCTCCAATGGCCGATTCGGGTTAATTGGGAAAATATTGAAGAGTAATAAACCAGTAGTGAATGGCAATGTTCGAATTGCTGCATCGCCATTCTTTTGTGGCTATCGTTGTCATTTCCAGCGTCTCTGTAGGCTGTGGACGCAAGCACGTGATGCGTAACATTGTCATTGATGGCAGTCTGTTCCCTCCCTCAGCAGTTCCACCATTATTCTCGCTGCATTGGTGGGCGCGCCGGGCTTGCCGAGGCGGCGGCGCACCTCTGAGTAGCCGTCGAGCATAGGCTGGCGGCCATGGCCGCCGGGCAGGATGGCGTTGAGGGCGGCGCGCATGTTGGCCACAGAGAACGTGTCGGCAACAAGCTCGGGCACCACATCGCGCCCGGCGATGAGGTTTACGAGCGAGATGTACTTCACCTTCAATATGTGGCGGCGCAGGAAAGCGATGAACTTTGGCAGCGGGGTCTTGTAGCACACGGCCTGCGGAACGCCGAAGAGGGCGGTTTCGAGCGTGGCCGTGCCGCTGGTGACGAGCGCGGCGGAGGCATGGGCGAGCAGGGGATACGTCTGGTTGTAGACCACAGCCACGCCCGACCCGGCAACGAACGGCTCGTAGTAGGCAGGCTCAATGCCCGGCGCGGCGGCCAGCACGGGCTGGTAGGCGGGGAAGGCGGCTGCGGCCTCTATCATGGCCGGCAGGTTGTCTTTAATCTCTTGTCGCCGCGAGCCAGCCAGCAGCGCGATTATTGGGCGCCCGTAGTCGGCGAACGAGCCGTCGTACTTGGCGCGGAACTCCTCCACTTCGTCGGCCGTGGGGTTGCCCACGTAGTGTACGGGGAAGTGATGGCGGCCTTCGTAGAAGTCGGTCTCGAAGGGCAGGATGCAGAACATCTCGCTGACATCGCGCTTGATGTTCTTGATGCGGTACTCCTTCCACGCCCATATCTTTGGCGAGATGTAGTAGTACACAGGCAGGCCGAGGCGGGCGCGCACGTACTTGGCTATGCTGAGGTTGAAGCCAGGGTAGTCGATGAGTATCACGGCGTCGGGCCGCCACCGGGCTATGTCGCGCTTGCACGAGCGCATATTGCCGAGGATGGTGGGCAGGTGGAGCAGCACGGGAACGAAGCCCATGTAGGCCAGTTCGCGGTAGTGGCGCACGCGGGTGCCGCCGACGGCGGCCATGAGGTCGCCGCCGAAGAATCGGAATCTGGCCTCGGGGTCTTCGGCCTTCAGGGCCTGCATGAGCCGCGAGGCGTGCAGGTCGCCGCTGGCCTCGCCGGCAATGAGATAGTATTTCATCGGAAATCCCAGCTTTGCATTTGTCGTAACATTTCGTAGTCGGTGACGTCGATGGTAGTTGGCGTTATGGCCACGTAGCCGTGGGTGAGTGCCCAGTTGTCGGTGTCGTCGGCTTCAGGCTCGTCGTTGGTGTATTGCCCCACCATCCAGAAGTAGTCGTAGCCGCGTGGATGATGGCATCGCACGACTTCGCTGCCCCAAGTGCCCTTGGCCATGCGGCACACCTTGACACCCGCAAAACGCTCCGCGAGAGGAAAGTTTACGTTGAGGCAAACGCCGCGCGGCAGCCCCTCGTCGAGCACTCGCTTTGTAATCTTTTTTATAATTGGCGCAAGCGGCTCGAAGTTGGCGTCGTCACGATGGTCGCACAGCGAGAAAGCCACCGAGGGGATGTATTTCATGCAGCCCTCCATGGTTACGCCCATGGTGCCTGAGTAATGGCAGTTCACCGAGGCGTTGTCGCCGTGGTTGATGCCGCCTATCACCATGGCGGGCCGCTCGCCGCCGCACAGCTCGCTCAAGGCAAGCTTCACGCAGTCTACAGGCGTGCCGTTGCACGACCACACCTCCACGCCTTCCCGCTGGCGGCGGAGCTTGAGGCGCAGCGGCGCGGTGGCGGAGAAAGCGCGTGAAAACCCGCTGCGGGCCGACTCGGGGGCGCACACGAGCAGTCGGCCGAAGCCGCTCACCATCTCGATGAGGCTGCCAAGGCCCTTTGAGTGGTAGCCGTCGTCGTTGGAAATCAGTATCAATGGTTTCTTATTTCCCATATACATCTTTTTAAATTCGGATGCAAAAATACGAAAAAAGCCTCATTAATTGCTTTATCTCGCATAAAATATGTAACTTTGCAAACCAAACATTCAAACGTATTACGGTTTGACAGAAATTCTGAAATGGGAAAGATAATCGCTTTAGCAAACCAGAAAGGCGGTGTGGGCAAGACCACAACTACCATCAACCTGGCGGCTTCGCTCGCCACGCTTGAAAAGAACGTGTTAGTTGTAGACGCAGACCCGCAGGCCAATGCTTCGAGCGGCCTTGGCGTGGACATAAAGCAAGTGGACTGCTCGCTGTATGAGTGCATCATCGACCACGCCGACGTGCGCGATGCGATATATACAACCGACATCGATGGGCTTGACATCATACCGAGTCACATTGACCTCGTGGGCGCGGAGATTGAGATGCTCAACCTCGACAACCGCGAGAAGGTGATTAAGAACCTGCTCGACCCCATACGCGCAGACTATGACTACATCCTGATAGACTGCAGCCCGTCGCTGGGCCTCATCACGGTGAACTCGCTCACGGCGGCCGACTCCGTAATCATACCCGTGCAGTGCGAGTACTTCGCCCTTGAGGGAATAAGCAAGCTGCTCAACACAATCAAGATTATAAAGAACAAGCTAAACACAAGGCTCGAGATAGAGGGCTTCCTGCTGACTATGTATGACTCGCGCCTGAGGCTGGCCAACCAGATTTACGACGAGGTGAAGCGCCACTTCCAGGAACTGGTGTTCAAGACGGTGATACAGCGCAACGTGAAGCTCAGCGAAAGCCCGAGCCACGGCTTGCCAGTAATCTTGTATGACGCAGATTCTACGGGAAGCAAGAACCACCTGGCGCTGGCCAAGGAGATAATAAGCAAGAACAGCAAGGACGAAGGGGGAAAGTAAGCAATGGCAGTACACAAGAAATACGACAGGAACGTGCTCGGGCGCGGCCTCGACGACATAGGGAGCGGGCGTGGCCTTGATGCCCTCATCGACACGGGCGAGGTGAGGACACAAGGCTCTTCGAACCTAAATGAGATAGAACTGAGCCACATAGAGCCCAACCCCAACCAGCCGCGGCGCGAGTTTGACGAGGAGGCTCTGCAGGAACTGGCAGCCAGCATACGCGAGATAGGCATAATACAGCCAATTACGCTGCGCAAGGTGGCCGACGACCGATATCAGATAATTGCCGGCGAGCGCCGTTGGCGCGCCTCGCAGCTGGCTGGCTTGCGCGCCATACCGGCCTATATACGCACCGTTGAAGATGAGAACGTCATGGAAATGGCACTCATCGAGAACATACAGCGTGAGGACCTGAACGCCATCGAGATAGCCCTTGCTTACGAGCACCTGGCCGAGACCACTGGCATGACGCAGGAGCGCATATCCGAAAGGGTGGGCAAGAGCCGCGCCGCAGTAACCAACTATATGCGCCTGCTCAAGCTTCCGGCCCAGGTGCAGATGGCCTTGAAAAACAAGGAGATAGACATGGGCCACGCCCGTGCGCTGCTCTCGCTCGACAGCCCGAGCCTTCAGATAAAGCTCTTCAAGGAAATACAGAAGAACGGCTACTCTGTCCGTAAGGTGGAGGAGATGGTGCAGATGCTGAAGAACGGCGACGACGTGCAGCTGGCCAAGAAGAAAATCACGGCTAAGAGCGCGCTGCCCGAGGAGTTTGAGGTGTTGAAGAGCCGCTTGGCCGACTTCTTCAGCACCAAGGTGCAGATGACCTGCTCGCCAAAGGGAAAGGGCAAGATAACCATACCGTTTGCCAACGAGGAAGACCTTGAGCGCATAATGAATGCGCTGGACAACCTGAAAACGGAAAACCACGCCTGACATTGATACGGAGAAGCTTCATATCGGCAGTATGGGCGTTGGCCGTGGCCTTGGCCTCTATGGCATCCATGCAGGATGCGGCGGCTCGTGGCGCAACCTTGGCCGACTCTGTAGCCATGCCTGCCGTTGCCGACAGCATCGCCAGGCTCGTGAGTGCGGCTGACTCCGCGTTGGCACGTGCTGACTCCATAGCCGAGCGCATAAGCCGCGCCGAGGCTGCCACCGACTCCATTGAGCGGAGCATCGGCCGCGCGCTTGAGGCCACCGACTCTACAATTGCCGCCGACAAGGCAGCCCTTATCGCGGGGAAGCCTATTGCCGCCAGCGGCAAGCCGGCTCGCGAGAAGCGCGACTGGACAACCTGGCGGCCTAAGCCGCAGCGTGCGTTGTGGCTTGCGTTGGTTATTCCTGGCGGCGGCCAGATTTACAACCGCAAGTACTGGAAGCTGCCTATAATATACGGAGGGTTCATGGGTTGCCTGTACGCCATGAACTGGAACAACATGATGTACAAGGACTATTCGCAGGCGTACCTCGACATAATGGACAGCGACCCTACCACGCAGAGCTACAACAAGTTCCTGCACCTGGGGCGGGTGATAGACAGTTCCAACGAGGAGCGCTACAAGCAGATATTCAAGAGCCGCAAGGACAAGTACCGCCGTTGGCGCGACCTCAGCTTCTTCTGCCTCCTGGGGGTATATGCCTTGTCGGTCATCGATGCCTACGTGGACGCGGAGTTGTCGGAGTTCGACATATCGGAGGATTTGAGCTTGAAGGTGGAGCCTGCGGTGATAAACAACAGCGCGTCGATGAAGGTGCTCGAGGCATCGTCGTTCGGGGTGCAGTGCAAGTTGAGATTCTGAGCCTTGCTTCCTTCCATAAGTGATTGGTTGAGGGCCTAATGCATACATATTAATATATATAGATGAACAAGAAGATAAAGTTTTTCGCCGTCGCACTGCTGCTGGCCGGACACTGCGCCGCCCAGGCGCAGGACAGCGTCAGCGACAACGAGATAAGCCTTACCGACGGCAAGGGAAACAAGGAGATAATAGAGTTTCCCGAAGCCATGGACTACGAGCTTGACAGTTTGATGAACCTTTATATGGCCAAGACTTACCTCGACGAGGACGAAGACTGCCGCATGAAGGACATCAACCCCGTGTTCGACAAAGAGGTGTACGTAGACAGGCTGAGCAGGATACCGGCCATCATCGAGATGCCTTACAATGAGGTGGTGCAGAAATTCATCGACCGCTACAGCGGGCGCCTGCGCCATTCGGTGAGCTATATGCTCGGCGCTTGCAATTTCTATATGCCGATATTCGAGGAAGCACTCGAGGCTTACGACCTGCCGCTCGAACTCCGCTATCTGCCCGTGATTGAGTCGGCCCTCAACCCCACGGCTGTGTCGCGCGTCGGAGCCACCGGCCTGTGGCAGTTCATGCTCCCCACGGGCAAGCAGTATGGCCTTGAGGTAAACTCGCTCGTCGATGAGCGCCGCGACCCCATCAAGTCATCGTATGCCGCTGCGCAATATCTCAGGGACCTATACAAGGTGTTCGGCGATTGGACATTGGTGATAGCGGCCTACAACTGCGGGCCGGAGCAGGTGAACAAGGCCATACGCCGTTCCGGCGGAGAGCGCGACTACTGGAAGATATATCCATACCTGCCCAAGGAAACGCGCGGATATGTGCCTGCGTTCATAGCCGCCAATTACATCATGACCTACTATTGCGACCACAATATCTGCCCCATGAGCACGCGCCTGCCTGCCAAGACCGACACGCTGATGCTCAGCCGCAATGTCCATCTTGAGCAGATATCTGCCGTGTGCGGCATTGGCATGGAGGAGCTGCGCGCCCTCAACCCGGCCTACCGCCGCGACATCATACCCGGAGCCACCAAGCCTTCGTGCCTCAGGCTGCCGCAGACAGAGGTGGGTAAGTTCATCGACAACGAAGACTCTATCTATAACTACAAGGCTGGCGAGCTGTTTGCGAGGCGCATCGAGGTAGAGGTAAACAAGTCGGCGCCGTCATCCACGAAGAAGCGGAGCACAGCGTCGCGCCGTCGCCGCAGCCGCTCGCGCTACATAACCGTAAAGAACGGACAGACACTCTCGCACATAGCCAAGCGCTATGGCACCACCGTGAGCAAGCTGAAGCGCCTCAATGGGCTTAAAAGCTCGTCGATACGCGCAGGCAAGCGGCTCAGAGTTAGATAAGGCAAGGCGTCTCCTGCCCTGCGGCACATTGTGCTGCGGGCAGGAGACGCCGCATTTCCCATGCACACCTAAAACACACTAACGACATGACAAACGACCAAGAACTAAAAGCCAGGGAGGCTGCCGACGACAAGATGATAAGCGATGCGTTCCAGCATTTGCTCGACACTTATCTTGCGTCGCGCCACCGCAAGAAGGTAGACATCATCACCAAGGCCTTCAACTTTGCCCGTCAGGCACACAAGGGTGTGCGCCGCCTTTCGGGCGAGCCATACATCATGCACCCCATCGCCGTGGCCCAGATAGCCTGCGAGGAGGTAGGGCTGGGGTCGACGAGCATCTGTGCAGCCTTGCTCCACGACGTGGTGGAAGACACCGACTATACAACCGAGGACATTGAGAACATCTTCGGCCAGAAAGTTGCCAACATCGTTGACGGGCTTACCAAGATAAGCGGCGGCATTTTCGGCGACCGCGCATCGGCGCAGGCCGAGAATTTCAAGAAGCTGCTCCTCATGATGAGCGACGACATACGCGTCATCCTGATAAAGATTTGCGACCGCCTGCACAACATGCGCACACTTGCCAGCCAGCCGGCCAACAAGCAGTACAAGATAGCCGGCGAGACTCTTTACATCTATGCGCCGCTGGCCAACCGCCTTGGGCTTAACAAGATAAAGACCGAGCTTGAGGACCTCAGCTTCCGCTACGAACACCCCGACGAGTATGCGTCGATAGAGCGGAAACTCGCCTCCACCCAGGCCTCGCGCCACACACTCTTCGACGAGTTCACTGCCCCCATACGCGATGCCCTCAACAAGATGGGCATCAAGTACACGATAAAGGAGCGCGTCAAGAGCCCATACTCAATATGGTCAAAGATGCAGAACAAGCACGTCACGTTCGACGAGATTTACGACATCCTTGCCGTGCGCATAATCTTCACCCCGAAAGAGCGCGAGAACGAGATTAA
Source organism: uncultured Prevotella sp. (assembly GCA_944319915.1). Lineage (GTDB taxonomy): Bacteria > Bacteroidota > Bacteroidia > Bacteroidales > Bacteroidaceae > Prevotella. The sequence goes on from CALUEY010000010.1 coordinate 70,481, forward strand.
CGAGTGCTTCAACATCTACGTGGCCATCAGCAAGATATACAAGTCGCACCCCGACCGCCTGCGCGACTGGCTCAACCATCCCAAGGCCAACGGCTACCAGGCGCTCCACGTCACGCTCATGTCGCACCAAGGGCGCTGGATTGAGGTGCAGATACGCTCCGATCGCATGGACGAGATAGCCGAGCAGGGCTTTGCCGCCCATTGGAAATACAAGGAGGCCGAGAACGGCGAGATAGCCGAGGACGACGGCGAGCTGAACGACTGGCTCCACACCATAAAGGAAATACTCGACGACCCGCAGCCCGACGCCATGGACTTCCTCGATGCCATCAAGCTCAACCTCTTTGCCTCCGAGATATTCGTGTTCACCCCGAAGGGTGAGATAAAGACCATGCCCGCCGGATGCACCGCGCTCGACTTCGCCTTCTCCATCCACACTTTCCTCGGGAGCCATTGCATAGGGGCCAAGGTCAACCACAAGCTCGTGCCCCTGAGCCACAAGCTTGAGAGCGGCGACCAGGTGGAGATAATCACCTCTAAGTCGCAGCACGTGCAGCCATCGTGGATCAACTTCGTTTATACGGCCAAGGCCAAGGCCAAGATCCAGGCCATACTGCGGCGGGAGAACCGCGAGACTCAGAAGCGGGGCGAGGAGGCGCTCGCAGGCTTCCTGACGAAGAACGGCATGGAGTACACCAATGCCGCCGTAGACAAGCTCATGGCCTTCCACAACGTAAGCAAGCGCGAAGACTTTTTCCAGGCCATCGGCGAGAAGATGATAATCCCCGGCGAGAAAGACCTCGACGAGCTTAAGGGCAAGAAAAAGAAAGAAGGCGGGCTCAAGTGGCGCAAGTTTGTGCCGTTCATAGGCACGGGCAAGCAGAAAAAGGAGGGCGACAAGCAGCCACAGCTGCTCGTGCTGCCCGACACGTTCAACCGCAAGAAGCCCATCTTCATCACCGACGACAACATTGGGCAATACAAGTTCATGTTTTGCTGCCACCCCATCCCCGGCGACGACATCCTCGGCTTCATCGACAACAAGAAGCAGGTAGAAATCCACAAGCGCGCCTGCCCCGTGGCCGCCAAGCTCAAGGCCAGCTATGGCAACCGCATCCTCGATGCCAAGTGGGACATGCACAAGAAGCTCTACTTCGACGCCACGGTGCGCATCGATGGCATCGACCGCATAGGCATGCTCAACGATGTGACGCGCGTCATCTCCGAGCAGATGAACATCAGCATCCACAACGTGGCGATAAGCTGCGGCGAGGGCATCTTCAACGGCACCATCGAGCTGCGCGTCCACGACCGCGACGACGTGCGCTCCATCATCGACAACCTCAAGAAGGTGCCGGGCGTGCAGGATGTCAGCCAGATAATGTAACACCCGCCATGCGGCAGGGATTGACCGAAGAAACCCCATAAACCATAAAAACTGACAATCATGAAAAAGAAGCTAACTATGCTGATTCTCGCCCTGGCCACGTTCATCGGTGCCGGTGCGGCAAACAAGTACGACAACCCCGACACCATCTTCGTGGCCCGCGACGGAACGGGCGAGTTCCGCACGCTCGGCGAGGCCATAGAGGTGTGCCGAGCATTCATGGAATACACCAAGGTAATCTACGTTAAGAAAGGCCTCTACAAGGAGAAGGTGGTCGTGCCGCAGTGGCTCACCAACATCGAGATAGTGGGCGAAGACCGCGACGAGACCATAATAACTTACGACGACCACGCCAACATCAAGATGCCCGGAACTGACCGCGCCATGGGCACTTTCCGCTCGTACACCATGCGCGTTGAGGGCAACGGCATAACCTTCAAGAACATAACCATCGAGAACAACGCCGCACAGCTGGGCCAGGCCGTGGCCCTGCACACCGAGGGCGACCGCCTCACGTTCATCAACTGCCGCCTGCTCGGCAACCAGGACACCATCTACACCGGCACCGCCGGCACCAGGCTCTACTTCAAGGACTGCTACATCGACGGCACCACCGACTTCATCTTCGGCCCATCCACGGCGTGGTTCGAGAATTGCACCATCCACAGCAAGCGCAACTCCTACGTCACAGCTGCCTCCACGCCCAAGGACATTAAGTATGGCTACGTATTCAACAACTGCCGACTCACTGCCGACCCCGGCGTCACCAAGGTGTACCTGGGCCGCCCATGGCGCGACTATGGCTACACGCTCTTCATGAACTGCGAGCTTGGCAGCCACATCCGCCCCGAGGGCTGGCACAACTGGGAGAAGCACCGCGAGCAAACCGCCCGCTACCTTGAGTACAACAACCGCGGCGAGGGTGCCAAGACCGACGGACGCGCCCCGTGGAGCCGCCAGCTTACCAAGAAGGAAGCCGCCGAGGTAACGCTCCAGAATGTGTTCACCATAAGCGACACCTGGACGCCTGCCAACTGACGCCCGGCCTTCGAGGCAATTGCCGTGAAACCCCAATCCCCGCCTGTCGCTGTCAGCGGCAGACGGGGATTGCTGTTCACGTTGGCTCCCGCTGAAGCTCCACCAAAGCTCTTGCATAGGCTTCCACATGTGTGAAGCGTGTGAGATGCATGGGCGCAAACCGCCTCTATTCCGTCCATTTTCGCTAACGTCAGGCACATCGTGATAGCGCGCCGCCAAGACCCTGTCCGCAGGGCAGTCAATCTTTAAGGGCAGCAAGCAAAACACAGCCAGATGAACTAATCTCCACCCGTTGGCGGAATTAAATTAGTGCGTACTTGATTTTTCCGATGGGCTTATTGTTGATGTAGTTAATGTATTGCAA
>CALUEY010000011.1 GCA_944319915.1 uncultured Prevotella sp.
AGCCGTGTATCTATGTACAACGTACATTTGACACACAGCTTGCTTTGTTTTGAATTCGTCGAACTCACGTTAAAATATTGCATTAATTTTATGCAAAAACATTATCTTTGTGCTTGGATTAGATGCAAACGGAACGAATGGAACGATTATATGAATTTTTCAACAGAAAGCTGAAAAACCCCTACAGACTTCCTCAGATATAAGTACGACAGGATAAAATGGGACGGAAGGGCGTTCGGAATTGTAGGGCCAAGAGGTGTTGGCAAATCGACAATGATTTTACAACATATCAAGCTCAATTTGGATACAGCTGACACACTGTACGTATCGGCAGACCATATATATTTTTCCGAACACAGCCTTGTCGACCTAGCAGATTACTTTGTCAAGATGGGAGGGAAGCACCTTTTCATTGATGAGATACACAAATATGAAGGCTGGTCGAGGGAGGTGAAGCAGATTTATGACAGCTATGAGGATTTGCAGATAGTCATCTCAGGGTCGTCAATACTTGACATATACAAGGGAATGGCTGACTTAAGCCGGAGGTTCCCGATTTACGAGATGCAAGGGCTTTCGTTCCGTGAGTACCTGCGTTTGTTCCATGGCATAAATATTCCGGCATACAGTTTGGATGAAATATTAAGCCATAAAGCCGTATTGCCCGACGTTAAACATCCCTTGCCGCTGTTCAAAGATTATCTTCGCAGAGGATATTATCCTTTCGGGCGTGATGAGGAATTCGAGATGGAGCTGTTGCAAGTCATCAACCAGACAATGGAAGTTGACATCCCTACACACTTGCAAGCCAATGTGTCTTTGGGAAAGAAACTGAAAAGCCTCTTGATGGTCGTGGCGAAGAGCGTTCCATTCAAGCCTGTAATGCAAAGGTTGGCAGAAGCGACTGGAATAAGCAGGAACGACATCCCCAATTATCTCGTTTATATGGAACGCGCCGGAATGATAATCCAGCTAAGGAACTCTACCGGAGGGATTCGTGGATTGGGAAAAGTTGAGAAACTGTATCTCGACAACACCAATCTTATATACGCTCTTTCGCCTGAACATGCTGACATAGGAAACGTAAGGGAGACGTTCTTCATGAACCAGATGAGGGTGATGAACGATGTTACAAGTTCGTCCATTTCCTATTTTGAGATTGACAAGAAAGTGTTTGAAATCGGTGGCAGGAAGAAAGGGCAGAAGCAGATAGAAAACGCCGAAGAAGGTTATATCGTAAAGGATGACATCGAGAGCGGGTATGCAAATGTTATACCTCTTTGGGCTTTCGGGTTGAATTATTAATATGTTCTGCGTATAGATAGTATTTCAACTTTAACGTTGATTTATAATACTTTTATTTGCTAATTTCCAATTTTAATATTATATTTGCGGCAAAAATAAGTTTGATGGCGACAGAAAATGAGGTTAGACGTTTCTTGCAACAATTCTTTCAGAAGGCCAAAACATTTGGACTTTACTTCAGAGATGACAGAGGAAAGAATATGCAAACCCTCTTAGACTTGGATATTACACCAAGGCAGCGAAAGGAAATAATAATGCAGTTGGAAGTTTCTAATTATGTTGACGGCCCGTTGGAAGATACCCTGTATAGAAAAGGAGAAATGTGGGTGTTCGGGAAAGAAGTCAAGCATAATGATGTCTATATAAAAATATCAAAAGGTTTGGAAGAGTGTGGGGCATTTTGCATTTCCTTCCATATTGCAGAACGTCCGCTTAAATATAAATTCAAATGATATGAAAATCAAGAGTCCGTTTACCGGTGGTGATGTAGAATTAGTCGCTGAATTGCGTAAAGCTACATTCCGGAAAGAAGAATTTGAATACACGCATTTGTGTTATAAGTGCGTGGATACGAACGAAATGTTTACTACGACGGAAATGGATACGGTAAACACAGCTCAGGTGTTTAATCAGTACCGTTTAAGATATGGTATCCCGTTTGCAGACGAATTGAAACCGTTGCGCCAGAAGTATGGTTTGTCTGCATCCAAGATGTCATTGATATTAGGGTTCGGCGAAAATCAGTACCGTTTGTATGAAAACGGCGAGATACCGAATGTGGCTAACGGTCGTGTTTTGCGCAGCATTCAAAGTCCGTATTCATTTGAAACGTTTGTAGACGCGGCAAGAAATGTATTGTCCGAAAAGGATTATGAAAGCATAAGGCAGAAAATATCGGAACTGAAAAAAACGCAATATACACAGGAATACTTTGTCAAGAAATCCATTTTTGGTGATGCTGTCCGAAACAAATTCAATGGATACGCAAAACAGTCAGTAAGCAGGCTGAAGAATGTAATCCTGTTTTTTATAAACAAATTTAACGGCGTATATACAACGCAGATGAACAAGTTGCTGTTTTATACTGATTTTGCATCGTATAGAAATTTCGGTGAAGGAATGACCGGACTTGCGTATAAGGCAATCCAATTCGGCCCCGTGCCTGATAGATGGGACAAAGTGTACAGCCTCATTGATGACATCCATCCGGAAATTATAGATTTCGGTAACGGGAATGCGGGCACTAAACTCATGTCGGAAATTCAATATGATGAGTCATGTTTTAGTGAAGAACAGCTGGATTTACTAAACAATGTATATATGACATTCAGGAATGACAATGCGACCTCACTGTCAAACATGAGTCACAAAGAACAAGCATGGATAGAAAATCAGACCACTCATTCATACATTGATTTTTCGTATGCGTTTATGTTGCAGGCAATATAATTTGTTTATAAAAAGATAAAGCAGTGTTCCTATTGATCTGGAATGCTGCTTTTAATAATGACAGATTCTAAAATATTTGATGAAAAATTAGAATTGTATAATCATACTTGCAAAGAAATCAAGGTGATATTAGAAAAGGCTAAGCGACAGGTAGAACAAATAGTATTAAGTAATTATTTTGTCATATAAGCACATATAAGTAATAAATTCAGAATCATGAATGAGTTGTTTTCAAAGCGTATGGGAATAAACATTCTTGCGCAACAGATAAAAATCAGGTACGAGGCACCGTTAGAATTACGAAACTATTTATTGCTATTGATGGAGCAATATTTCGGGTTAAAGATAATCCGCAAAATAGTCTGCTTTGCGACAAAAGAAAGTCCAGATCCGAATAATTGGAATGAAAATGAATTTATGAGAAGCGAAGTTCAAAGTGTTATAGAAAGTTGTCATTGGTCACGTGTTTATGATATTATTGAACTTTTCTATCAGAATTTAGACTTGAATTGTCAAAAAAGTTTCAGTCAAGAGGTAAATGATTATTTCTCGGAAAAAGGTATAGGATGGAAACTTGAGAATGGGAAAATAACTATACGTTGTGAAGATTCTTTTGAAACAGTCTTAAAAGAGGTTGAAATCGAATTAGATGAAAAGGAGCTTAGCACATCATGTAATGAAATAAAAGAAGCAATAAAAGACTTGTCAAGAAGACCCAAAGCGGAAATTACAGGTGCAATCCAACATTCAATAGCAGCACTGGAATGTGTTTGTAGGGTAGTCAGTGGAGATGAGAAAGACACATTAGGAACTTTAATTAGTAAACATCCTAACATAGTGCCTTCACCTCTAAATGAAGCCATCAAAAAGATTTGGGGCTTTTCTTCAGAACAGGGTAGACATTTACGTGAAGGATGTGAGCCGTCTTTTGAGGAAGCGGAATTAATGGTTCACCTATCAGCATCATTATGTACATATTTAAGTAAAAAACATATAAGATAATTAAAGGTGTAGTTGCCATAAAAAAGATTATTTCTTATTATGGCTTTTCTATTTTAGGTTGAGAAAATGAACAGCTGTACTTTGTTAATTAAATTTAATATTAAGTTGTGTCTTGCATAAAATGTATCAATGTGTGCATTTTTTCTACCTAAAATGTGTATCTTTGCCAAAAATCGACATGAATGGAGATATATAGAAACATATTGAAAGACCTTGCAGCATGGAAGGACAGTAGATTCCGTAAGCCTTTGGTGCTTCAAGGAGCAAGGCAAGTAGGCAAGTCGTGGGTTCTTAACAAGTTTGGTAAAGACTGTTTTGACAACTGCGTATATGTCAATTTTGACACAATGCCGGAAATAAAGCAGGACTTTGCCCGTACCAAAGACCCAAAACGCTTAATTAACGTGCTATCGATGGTGTCCGGGGTGAAGATTGAACCTGGGCGAACTCTTGTAATACTCGACGAGATACAGGAATGTAACGACGCCCTGAACAGTCTCAAATATTTTTGCGAACAAACACCGGAGTATGCCATTGTTTGTGCCGGGTCGTTACTTGGCGTGGCTTTGAACCGTCAAGGGGCATCGTTTCCTGTCGGCAAAGTTGATTTCATGCACATGTATCCCGTTTCGTTTTCCGAATATTTGGCAGCAACTAACCCGGACTTGGCGGAAATATTACAAGACATAACTGACATTGAGCCTCTGCCTGAAGTAGTCCATTCAAAGTTGGTTGACGCATACAAAACCTATCTCGTGCTTGGCGGAATGCCCGAAGCCGTAAGCCTATACGCAGACACATACGATTGGAAACAGGTTGATGCCATTCTGCAAAACATCCTCATAGCATATTCTCTTGACTTCTCCAAACATATAGCGGCAAGGGATATTCCACGTGTTTTCGCCGTATGGAATAATATTGAAGGACATTTGGCGCGTGACAACAGGAAGTTCCGCTACACGGAAATACAGAAAGGGGCAAGAGCACGTGAATATGAAAACGCTATCGAATGGTTATGTCTTGCCGGTCTTACGCATCGTGTGTTTTGCGTCAACACTCCGCACATTCCTTTGGCAGCATACAAAAACAGTTCATACTTCAAGATGTATCTTTCCGACGTAGGGTTGCTGCGTTCAAAGTTCCGTCTTGAGCCTACGTCCGTCTTGCTTGGTGACAGGCTGTTGACAGAGTTTAAGGGAGTATTGTCCGAGAATTATGTCTTGACCTCTCTTGTACGTCAGTTCGGTGAGGAGCAATTCTACTGGTCATCCGGTAATACTGCGGAGATAGAGTTTATGCTGCAATATAACGGCAGTATTATACCAGTTGAGGTTAAATCAGGAAACAGTGTAACTGCCAAAAGCCTTTCAGAATACAGAAAGAAATATGAACCAGATATAGCAATACGTTTTTCGACAAGGAACATACGCAAGGATGACAACCTGATAAACATTCCACTATATCTTACCGATAGACTGAAGGATTTTCTATAAACACTTTATGTGCAACTTTTCTCTTTGTAGGATGACGTTGTTCATGGTAAACAGAATGCAGGATTTTTTCTTTCAATATGGTACATATATAAATATCACCCTGAAATCCTTGTAAAAAAGCTGCATTTCTTTTTCTTTCGTTTGTTGTAGGCACACGCCGCATGAGTGGATGATTATATTGTTGTTTACATTTGCCTTCGGTTTTCTATGAAGTCCATGATGATAAAACAGAAATATATTAACTTGTGATTTGCGTTGTTCATCAATTATGTGTATATTTGCAAAGAGGACAAATGTTGACTTATTGTTGACTGATAGATATAAACAAGTTCTCAAGAGAGTTAGTTAAATGGTTGATACACAGCACTTTGGCTTTTAGCTCAGTTGGTTAGAGCAACAGACTCATAATCTGGAGGTCCCAGGTTCAAGCCCTGGATGGCCCACTGAAGAAAAGCAGTGCTAATTACTTGAAATACAGGTAGTTGGCACTTTTCTTTTTGTCCCAGTTTTTGCCTTTGCTGCCTTAAAATACCGGGTCAGCGGAAAATCCCGGTTGGTAAGCCATCGCATATCAGGCGTATTGCTTATCTTTGTGGCATGAAATCCGAACAGTTACTCCGTGCCATCCTTCCGGATGTGCTGATAGACAATTTTGACGTTGTGAACTTCGAGAAGACAGATTCCCGTTTTGACATATGGCTGGACGAGAGGAAAGTCCAGCTTAAGGAAGACAAGCGGAACAGTGAAACCTTGGGGCAGCGGGATGGGTTTGCATCGGGCAGCCCAGTGAGCCGCCGATGCTGACCATGATTGCCGGAAAGATGGAGGATGGCCATAACCTAATTACTACGAGAAAGATTCTTTTAGAATTCGATACATTTCCTCTTGATGCTTATTTTCCCTTTCTGTAGTCCAGCCACTATCCGTTTCACCAACTGCCAGATACATCTTATACATCTTGAGGCTTTCCAACCCTTTACTCTTCAGTTGGCTTTTTATACTTTAGTATTCAACAACTCCCAATTGTCATTGAATATTTGCCTTAAAGGACGCCAATCTGCCCCTTCGATATGAATCTCCACTCTATCATTATACCATTCATAATTCATAATGAAAGCCATGATTTGACAAGAACGGACTTATCTCAATCTGCCAATACAGCTTTGAACCATTTAGATTCTTCCAATGATTTATAAACAACTCACTTCGAGCTGCCTTATCAAATTCGCCTATATTCATAATGACTAATATATTTATAGTTTCCCACTACAACGCTCCATTTTTCCCAAAACGCATCCTGCATCCTCCAATTCCATCAGAAATAGCCTTGCGCACATCTCAGCATCATCGCCTGCGCGATGGTGCTGCCCGCAGGGTATCTTGAATTGGTCACAAAGATAGTCCAGACTGTTGCAGCCGAAGTCATAGAGCCTGCGTGCGGCTCGCAGGGAACAATAATAGGTAATATCGGGCTTCTTTATGCCGTATAATTCCAGCGAGTGACGAATGCAGCCGATGTCGAAAGCGGCATTGTGAGCCACAAGCACTGGAATGTCTTTCAGGTATTTGCTGATTTCTGCCCATACTTCCGGGAATTCCGGTGAATTTACGGTGTCATTCGGTCGGATGCCATGTATCTGCATATTCCAATAGCTGTACATATTTCCTTGCGGACGGACGAGCCACGAACGGGTTTCCACTATCTTTCCGTCACGCACCACGCAGATACCGGCCTCGCAGATGGAAGCGCGTTTGCCCGTGGCTGTCTCAAAGTCGATGGCGATGAAATTTATTCCTTGCATGGTTTTCCCTCCTCCTTCCAAGTGTAATAGTCCAACATGTTTTTTGCGAAATTGCGCATCTCCTCACGCACGGATTCCGGCTCAAGCACTTCCACCTGGTCGCCTTGGGCGAGGATCAACTGATAGAAGTCGAAAGTCGGCTTCAGATGATATTCAAAGAGCGTGGATTCGTCGTCACTCCCTATCTCCCGTTGCGATTCGTGCAAGGGTAAGGTACGCAGGTAATTGGCAAAACCACCGTAAGCCAGAAGCACGATGCGCTGGATGGGTTCATCCGAAGTGATTACCCCGCAGCATCCTTCAAAATATTGGTTGACGTCGAAATCCTTCTTCATTTTGAACGTCTTGCCCGCGTCTTGAATGTCTGAGATACGGTCGAGGGCATATACCCGGTAAACATCGGCGGGCTTGATGCCTTTCTCTTTGTTCCGGCCTGAATAATAGGGGCTGCGTGCCACCACATACCAACGGCGCTTCACGACTTTCAGACAGTATGGTTCAATCTCAAACGTGCAGGCTTCAGGTTTGCCAAACCCTTGGTGCGTGATGCTCAGCACATGATTGCGCCGCATGGCCTCGGCAATGGGCGTGAGCCATGTCTGTCCAGACGGGATATCCTCAAAAACGATCCGGTCTTCCAATTTGTTATCCACTTGAATCTGGTTCAACGTAGCGTAGGAACTTATCAACCAACTTTGCAGGTTGTTCCCTTCCAATCGTTCCGGCTCGTCTATATAATATCGGTAACCGTCCTTTCGGTCACAGTCAATGTACACATCAAAGATGTCCTTGATAGCCTTTTGGTGGTTATGGAACGTGCGCAACGGCAATTCCTCACCGTAGCCCAGCCCGCTTTCCTGCCAAAGCTCGCTGATTTCCTGAAATGTCAGGCGTTTATATCGGCGTAAGGTATCTATCAGCCAAACATACCGCCCAAAGAGATTTGCTGCCATACTGTTATTTAATGTCCCGTTACAAAATTAGCTGTTTGCCTGTGAAAAATCGCGGCACATCCTTGTTTTTTCTGCTTTACCTTTTATTTTTGGGTTATGCCTCAATTTGACACTTGACAACCCTTACTTTGCAGTAGAATTGATGTTAAACCGTTTAACCCGAATCGGTCGTTAGACTTCAACCATATTTCGTGCCGCTGCCAAACTGCTTGCTTCCCGCTTTTGTCGAAGATGCAGCGGGCCACATCGGGAAAAGCGGGAAGCAAGCAGGCGGCAGCAGTGCGGAAGATGGGTGAAGAGCCAACTAACGATGCCGTAAGTGTAATTGATGCCCTAACGATTTGGGGTCATGAGGATTTGAAGGGATAATAACAAGATTTTCAATAAATCCATTTCATCCTTCGCATTCCTCTTGTGGGGTGAAAAAGGCGTCTATGGCTTCAGTCAAGTAGGGAGCCGTCATGTTATGCTGGCAGCAATAGATTACAATGGCATCGTACAGATCCTGATTCCAGCAGTCCGCCTGTTCCTCGTTTGGCGGCAAAGTCTGTATGTTTTCCCGTGGCTGGAACTTTTGGAAGGACGCCTCGGCGCGCTCGTTGTCTCCAACGTGCAAGTAACATTCTCCCAACAAGGCGTAAATAGTGTCTGAGTGTATGCAACGACAGTCTTCATCTGATTCCGGCAACGACAAGTAATCTTCAAATGCGGCTTCGGCCAAGACAAAACGCCGCGTCCGCTTCCAATAGACCGCTTTTAGGAACAGGATGAGCGAACGAATGAAAACAGGGCATTCTCCATCATTCACAAGCCATTCTGTTGTAGCTTTCAGGAGGTATTCTACAAGCACGTAATGTTCCCTGTTCCAGCCGGTATAAAACTCATCCTCGCCGAAGCAGCCCTGTTCACAGATATGGCTCATCACGTACAGGCAGAAATGAAAAGTTTCGTTATCTTCCATTTCACACAGCAACTCCTTTATGTCATCCAACACCATTCCGCCTGTTTTCAGCTGGTATGCTATGCCCCGTTTCCTATGCCACAAGGCTCGGTTGCCATCTCCCTTTCGTTCGTACCACTCTGCCGCCCTGAGATAGAAATATGCCAGTTCGCCATTGCATATACCAACGGGCAGTCGGCGCAAATAACGGGCCGCCCTTGCTGCATACGGAATCCAACAATCGTCCTCCACGAACACTGCGTCTGCGTAAAACATTAAAAGATGGAACATGGAATATTCGCAGAAAAAGGCTTCGGGGCATTCTTCGCGGTAAATACAAACGATCCATTTCCTGTCACCATAGCGGCAAATAAATTCGAATTTTTCCAAGCATGGATCCGCCATTTTGGCTTGTGCCTTCTTTACTAATCTCAAAAAGTAAGCCTCTTGCCGTTCTACAGCGTTTTGAGCATCTTCATCAATGGCTGTTTCATTACGCCGCTCGTCGTTTTTCGGCGTATCGTGTAGGCATGGTGCCTCATGCCCATATGCGTTGTCTGCCTCGGCACAGTTCTTTTCAGTCTGCCATGCGGGTATTGGCCCGGGCATTCCTTTCGATAATTCATTTGTCTGAGGTTTCTGTTTCATATAGCTATGTCTTTTTGAACAGGCTTCTTGTATTTTTGCTTGAAGTCATCAATATATTTGGATAAACGTTCTTCCTTGTTTTCAACCACGGCCAGATAGTTGAACCGTCCGGGAACGTTGACTACGAAATAATCTTGGTAAGGGCCGCATTCGGCCAATGTTCTTATTTCATCTTCGTATTCTCCATGCAAAACTCTTTTAGCAGGTTTTGCTTCGTCAGGGCAGGCGTAACACTCATTGCGCACGAATAATAAAACGTTGCATTCTTTGGTTTTATAAATGAAATCGGCATTATTTACATTTACGGCAACAATAATGTCCGCACTGCGGAAGCCGCTCTTTACTTTCTGCCTCAAGTCCTTGTAGTAGGCTATTCGCTCAAGCGTGGTTGGTCCGGTATTCTCAATCACGTCTCTGTATATGTCAGGTTCTTCAGGCTTAGGATTTTTGTAATAAAACGGGTCGTAATGTATTGGGAACAGACGCTCTTGCAATCCCAGTTTTTCTTCAAGTTCCTTGATTTTCGCGACCATCTTGCGGATTTTCGTCTTCTTCAGCTCTTCCAGCTTGGCGGCCAGGATCTTCTTTTCCTTTATCCTTTTGGAAACCCACGGCAGCTGACAATACAACCATTTAATGCTGCAATACACGCACGCAAACGGGACATATATTATCACTGCAATAACGAGAAACACCAAGAACCAGTCAATCTCAATGTTTATGCTTTTAAGCCATTTCATGCCTTTTCTCCATTCCGTTCCCGTTTTGCCACATTTTCCTCCATCGTTTCCCATATCTTTCTATAAATCGAGATGTTGAATGGATTAAGGTATGCCAACAACGGCATAGTCCTTATGCTACCGCAACGAGGGCAAGGCATCGGTGTTGAAAGTATCGTAGCACAATACTCTGCATTCGGCGCAGTAAATACCTTATTGCACTTGCTGCACCTGAATTCTGTCGTTCCCCAAATCATATCTCGTGGTTTTATTTGTTGTCAGAACTCTTTTCCTTTCTTTTTGTTATCGTCCCTCTCAGATTTTATTATCCTCTGCGTTTTTTGTACCCTAAGCATTAATTGCGGTATGGCAAAAATCTGCTGTACTGTTATTATCGTTTTTTACCTTTTTCTCTTTCCACTTCTCTCCATATCCTTTTGTAAATGGATAAAATCGGACATTTTTTTTTCATCGTCTGTTTCTATAATTTCGCCTATGTTTTTTTCCAATGGTGATGTCCATTCTTGTAGTTTATGCAATGGCAAAGTCCTTATACTTCCGCAGTGTGGACATGGCATAGGACAGGAAAGTGCCATACAATGGTATTCTATATCCATAGCGGTAAATTTATTCTTGCACTGAGTGCAAATGAAAGTCGTTTCTCCTCTAATCATATCTCGTAGTTTTATTTGTTGCCAATACTCTTTTCTATAGTCGTTTGTTTGTTGTGTTGAATTGTTTTATGCGTGTTTTGAATACACGATGAAGTCGTTGTCCTGTACGCAGGCCCATACCGACACTTCTGTATGGCTGTGCCAGTATATTTTCAGGTTGGCGTTGCATTTGTGTATGTCCCTATCGCGTTTCACTGTTTCGTAGAACTGTGGGAACAGTTTTTCCAACATATCAAGCATAATCTCCGTCGGCATTGCCACGAACCTAATGCTGGCGAAATAGTTTGGATGCACGTTCTTGGCCTTTATCGGGAAACTCTCACTGATATGCACTTGGGTGGCCTGCTCGTTGTAGCCGGCTTCTGGACACATTTCAAGCAATGCTGCCTTTTGTGCCTCGTCCAAATCTGTGGTTTTAAGTTCTGTGCGATGCTGCAGCCGGTCTTCCTCCTTCTCTGCCGCGTCAATGTCGGGTCTGCCGTCCATCCTCAACAGTCCGTCCGTGCAATGGCGCATCCGGCGTATGAACCAACGGCGTGCCACCTTGTCGCGGTCGAGCACTTGCAGGGCTTTAACGTAGTCCCACATACTTTCACTTTTGCACTCGTCAAACGGTATGTAGGCGAAATTGTCATGGTTGCGCCAACGTTTGGTCCACTTCTTCCTGCGTGAGTTCCATGAACATTTGCAGGTTTTGCACCATACGCTTACTTCCGCCATACCATGTTCGTAGAAGTCTATTTCAATGGCTGACTTCCTGTTCCTGAACTTCTCCGTTCTGATGTATTTTACCCTTTTCGTTATCTTCGGCATGGTTTTGCAGGTTATTGGTTCGTTGTAAGCCTTGTCATACACTGCCATGTTGGTTCATGCTGGCGCCAGAAACTAATCCATTTTGTAATAAACATAGTCGTTGTCCTGCACTTCCACGGTCAGGTCGCAGTCCGTCGGCGTTAGCCACGTAATCGTTGTTTTTATCGTGCAGTTGTCGAGCGTCCTTTCACGCTTTACCTTCTCGAAGAAATCAGGTAACACCTTTTGTATCAGCTCAAGTCTGAAACTCTCCGGCTTGCCTATATCCTTGACGTATTTGCCGTCTCTCCAAGCAATCATCTTTGTTTCGTCCCCTTCGCTGAGAAATGTAACGCAGACGTTTTCATCATAAGCGGCCTCGGGCAGCATTTCGAGTAACGTCTTCAGCCGCTCCGGCGGCAAAGCCTTCCTGCTGTCTTTAAAGCTGTAATTATACCGGTTTGCCGTTCTGTGCTCGTTTTGATACATACGCTCGTACACCTTCTCTGAATCCATGTAACCGTTCGGACGCATCAGCCCGTCGGTGCAATAGCGCAACTGGCGCATGAACCACCGCCGCGCCACCTTGTCATACTTCAACGTGTCAAGGCAGTCGAAATAGTCGTACATGCTTTCGATTGTGCATTCGTCGAAATACAGAAACGTCATCCACGGCCTGTTCTTTTTTTGCCTGCGCCGCCACCGCAGCTTGTCGTCAATGTCGGCGTAGGCCAAGCGGTGCTCGTAAAACTTGATTTCTATCGAATACTCCTTGTTGCTGAACTTCTTTATTCCCAACAACTTGGCTTTTTCCTCTCTTTCTGGCATAATCGTTGGTTTTAATGGGACTAATGTTAATTCTACGTTTCCATAATATAACAGAGCGCACCCCCTGCTGTCAAACCGGCAATGTATAAAACTCGTAAGTGTTGTCCGAGACAAACACGCGAAGGTTGGCCTCCGTTGGCCCGTCCCATCGCAAGTCTATCGACAACGTGCAGTCGTCTATCGCTCTCTCCTTCATGATTTGCCGATGGAAATCAGGCAGCAACTCTTTCACCAACTCCAACTTTTCCTCAAAGCTCAACACGGTATACGTCATCCTCGGGTCGAACGACCTTGGGTATCTCACCTCCGGTTCTTCTTCAAGGAAATACACCCAACGCAGCTTGTCACGGTAAGCCGTGCGCGGATATTCCGTCGTCAGCAGCGCAAGCTGGCTTTCAGACAATGCCGGCACGTATATTCCCGAATAATGAAGGATGCCGCTCTCTATCCTTTTTGTTTCCTCATAATCAAACCTCCCGTCGGACTTCAAGAACCTTCCCGTGCAATGGCGCATCTTCCTGATGAACCACCTGCGACCGACCTTGTCGCGGTCGAGCACTTTCAATGCCTTGAGATAGTCAAACATACTCTCCAGCTTGCACTCGTCAAACGGTATGTAGGAAAAGTTGTCGTGGTTACGCCAACGGCCTTTCCAACAGCCCCAACAAGCCTTGCATTCCACATGGACTTCGGCCATCCCGTGTTCATAGAAATCAATCTTTATGACCGACTTCTTGTTCCTGAACCTTTCAGTCCTTAAATACTTTACTTTAATTCCCTTTCTCGGCATAATCGTGTTTTTCTGCAAAGATAAAGACATACGCGCTTACAGGCAAAAGCCGCATAGGACAAATTTCGCCGTCAACAGATTTAGTATCAAAACCGCGGCGCATTGATACGCCACAACACGGAAGTCCCCGTTGCAAGGAAAGGTCAGGTCTCTCGCAACGGAGACTTCCTGTCGTGCTACACCTTAACCATTCGCCCCTTTTTGGGCGTCGATGATAAGCTGCATATTCTCTTTTAAATTGCGTTGTAGCCTTTTCGATTCCTTAGAGAATGTTACGTATGTGATTGTCCCGGAAATCCCGGCTCCCAACACGGGTATCACCTTGCCTAAGCTCTTTGCAAATAAAGGTTTTGTCAAATTTATGCCAACCCATTTGGCGATTTGCTTAATCAATGGGTATACAGCCCCCTTGGTCAAAGCCATGCGTGGCAACCGCTTCACCACTTGTCCGGCAAATCCCTTAACAACTTCCCTTATTGCGGTGTTGGCTGCGGCTACGCCCATCATTATGCCGACAAAGACGGTCAACATCTCACAAGCCGTGTCGGTCAAGTTTCCGTCTTCGTCACACAAGTCAGGCCAACCATACAGATATGCGAGTTTCTGTGACAACACAAATACGTGCCAGTAATATTGGGCTACATCTGCAGGAACGGTTGCCAATAAGCCCCATCCACCGGGAAGGCCCGCAACGGCAGACGTTGCAACGACCTTGTACAAATGGCTTTTGATACAAGACTTTGCCACCCTGTCGATAATCTTTCTTGACAACACGTGATGTGGATATGTTGATACTACCTCCTCTATTTGGCCTTTATCACACCAGTTGGCAAGTTCGTTTCTCAAGAACTTATTCCTGTCTACCTTAACTCCCGGGACGGCAAGGGCTGTTGACATCACTTTCTTCCAAACGTCGGCACCGTTTGCCTTAATCACTTCATTCGTCATGGCTAAATTGTTTTTAAGTTAATACTATTTTGTCGTTTTTATTCTTTTTATCGGTTGAGCGACATATTATTCGTCATTGTCATCAGACCATGTGTAACCACAATCCGTGCATTCATAACAAACCCCGTTGTGATAGGCATCTTCACAACCACATTTTGGGCATTTTATTTCCATAGTACATTTATTTTATAAAGTTTGACATTATTGTTTGTTTCTGTTTTTACATAGCCACTTTCTGTGTTTTGCCTCCTGCCTTTACTATGTATATTCCATGACCGGGTACGGTTATCCGTATGTCAGTGCTGTCGGCGTTTGCGCTGTTTATCAATACGCCAGATACGTCATAGACATTAACCAGACCGTGGGCATTGCTTATTACAATACATCCGTTGTCTGCGGTTACGGCCATACCGTTATCTGCGCTTTCTACTTGTGATATTCCCGTGGGCATCCCCTCCACAATGTTATAGAAATATCTCCAGCCGGGAGCTTCTATGTATGCCTGCATCGCACCTTTGGGCACATACAGCGTGGCATTGTTGTATTGGTCTAAGGAGAAAAAGTCATCGGCTATCGTAGGCGGTATGCGTCCACGTGACACGACTGTTTTCAGACCCTTGGCTACATCCATACCTATGTCATCAACTGAAGTTACAAATTGGCTGAACGTAACTTTTTCCATATTCTTGGATACTAATATCTCATCATTGCTGCTGTCATCATTAAGTACAATGCTCCTTCCTATATACAATTCTCTAAAATAATTGCCAAAATAACCATCACTTATAAATATTTCTAAGGGTGTCATGCAATCTTCAATGTTAAAACTATTTAAGCTATTGAACCTACCAGGTACAGGCCATTGGTACATTGAAATAACAGAAGCAGGTATGGAAAGTTCCGTTAAACTACGACAGCAACAAAATGCATTTTGGCCTATAGTCGTTACCGAGGAGGGAATTGCTAAACTTGTCAAATTACGACATTCAGAAAATGAGTTTTCACCAATCGATGTAACGGATTCAGGGATGACAATTTCTGTCAAGCCTACGCAACTACTGAACGCATAGTCTTTAATTGAGTTAACAGTTTCTGGAATGGTGAATGATGTTTCCATTAACCCTGCAGGGCAACAATATAATTCAGTAATGTCTTTTGAGTAAAGAACACCTTTAATTGATGCAAAATCTGGGTTTTCATCATCTACTATTATTTCGTGTAACGATGAACAATCTCTGAACGCACCATCTCCAATCGAAGTGACACCTTTGGGGATAGCGATGCTTGTCAGGCCTGAACAATCGGAAAACGCACCATCTCCAATCGAAGTGACACCTTTGGGGATAGCGATGCTTGTCAGGCCTGAACAATCGGAAAACGCATAATCTCCAATTGAAGTGACACCTTTGGGGATAGCGATGCTTGTCAGGCCTGAACAACCGTCAAACGCCCCATTCCCAATTGATGTTACACTTTCGGGGATAATGATGCTTGTCAAACCTGAACAACCGTCAAACGCCCCATTCCCAATTGATGTTACACTTTCGGGGATAGTGATGCTTGTCAGGCCTGAACAATTGTAAAACGCATAATTATCAATACCCACTACTTTATATACATTACCATTATAATCCACCGTTTCGGGAATAACGATGTCGCCTATATACGTCTCGGTTTCTTTAAGAGGTTCTTTATACGTTATCTCACACGTAAGGTCTGTGCTCGAAATTATATGGTAATAAGCTCCTTCGTACTCGAAGCTGTTGGCTGATGCAACGGATGCCGCCAGAAAGGAGAGGCAGGCAAGGGCAATTTTCTTTATTAAAGTTTTCATACGCGGTTTGTTTGTTCAGTTAATATTATTGTTAAGTTATAATTATCATTATGCTTTTCAACGCAATGGAGATTAAACTATAAAAGTAAGCCCAAATGTAATATCATCCCATAGGCGTCACGGTTTTTTAGTCGCCTATAAGTCCACGAAGTCGGCAAGGTTAATAATACAGGAAAAGGCGTGAGGACTTGTTTGCTTCGCTCATCAAGAAACAGGCATCGCCAAACGCCTTACCGGATAATGAACGGAAACAATGCTCCCACGCCGTCTTGATATGCGGATACGGCTGCGTTACCGTAAGTGCATACGCAAAAACGGATGAGCGTCATGTCCTTCCGTCCCTCCGGTCGTGATTTTGGCGATTTCGTTCCTTGGGACAAAAGCTAAAACGCTTTCCTGCTGAAGCCGGCGATTTCTCCCGCCGGACATCGCAAAGATAAGCATTTTATTTGAACATGACGCTCTTTTATGTGGATTTTGCATCGATTCCTATTGTTTTTCCGCAAAAATACGGATAATATTTCATTAATGCCGAAAGAAAACTCTATATTTGGAAAGGGTATGGCAGCATTGTACCAAAACACGACGGAAACGATACACTATGGACGACAAAATAGAGATACTGAAATGCCTCATAGAGAACCGGGCATTGGCGCCTTCGCACGCGGCATTGGCCAAGGCGCTGGGATATAAGGGCCGGATGACTATTTACCGCCTTGTGGCCGGCGGCGTAAAGGATGGCACTGCCAGCAAGATGTGGAACTTGGTGGAGCAGGCATTCTACCTCGACGACGCCGGCATGTACAAGCTGGCGCGGACGTTCTGCGCCCTGAAGCACTTTTACGGGGCGTTGGTCGGCGAGATGGACACCAAGCATCCGGAATGGGTCAAGAATCTGATGACATTCCTCAGTGCCGATGCTTACGATTATTGCTCACCCAAATTCAGAGCCGAAACAGCCCCCGTACTCATCGACATGAAGGCAGACGAGCCCGACGTTTACTGGGGCATGGTGGCGCTGGTATATATCCATGCACTGAAGATTGACATCTACGGCGAGGGCGTAGAAAGAGCTTCGCGCCGCATAATGACAGA
This sequence comes from uncultured Prevotella sp., assembly GCA_944319915.1. Taxonomy (GTDB): domain Bacteria; phylum Bacteroidota; class Bacteroidia; order Bacteroidales; family Bacteroidaceae; genus Prevotella. The sequence goes on from CALUEY010000011.1 coordinate 17,273, forward strand.
GCTTGACAGCCTGCTGCACGGCTTATATCCTGAAAAGGCCGACGCACACGAGGTTGTAGGCAACCTGCTAAGCCTCCCTCCTGCGGGCAACCTGTTCGGACTGCTGAACCACTGCATCATACTGTTCAGGCATTATGCGGAAAACAGTTTCAAGAGCGAGGCGACCAAGGAGCTTTGCCTGTTTGGCTTCGGCAAGCGAAGCTATTGGCACAAGCCGGGCTGCGGCTACGCGAAAGGCCGGGATGTGTGGCTGCTGATAGAACAAAGCTACGGCCGCAAGACCAACGGCTTCTATTTAGCCCTACACCTAAAGGCCGGCAGCGACAGGCTGACGTTCTCGCTGGAAGACGTGATACACATGAATTTCTTTGCTGTGGAAAGCGAAGACGACCCGCCTATACTGCAAGCCTGCCGCAGAAAAGGGGCTGAACGCGAATGGTGCTACCTTCTATATGGTTACGACCACGAGGCCCGCGAACTGTATTTCGAGCCGTTGCCTAATATGGATAACGCATTTGAACTGCCCGAAACGCTGCGCATGATAAATCTTGACAGCCCTCAAGGCATGGAGGAGAAGGTGTGGGCGAGAATCATGAAGGAGTGGGACGAATGCCAAGGCCGTGCCGTGTTCCAAAAGGCAAAGGATATGCTTTCGGGCATAACCGATATGTCGGGCGAGTATAACATTGTCGACGTGTCAATCAGCAAGACCGCGCTTACGCTGGCGATAGAACATGACGGCGGCACGCATGAATACCGCTTGCCAATAGATGAATACGACTTCCTTGCCGAAATCAATCCGTCGCAGAAAGTAATCATAGCGCGGTATGAGACCGACGGCCTGCTGTATGCCAGCTGGCCAGGACTTGGCTACAGCATAAAACTTGACGAGTTTGCCGTTGGATAGGCAGGTTGTTCATAGCCTCGATTGATGCCGGGGCATCCGGCAGGGCCTGCCTCAGCCGAGGAGTTTCTCTATGTCCTTCTGCGGCAGGATGCAGATGATGGCCTTGCCGTCGGGCGTATAGTTTACGTTGGAACAGGCAAACAGCTCGTTGACCAAGCTCTCCATGCCGGCATTGTCGAGCACCTGGCCCTCGGGGATGGCCGCCGAGCGCGCCATGCTCAAGGCGAGCGACTTGTTGATGGCATCCATCGAGGCCGAAGAGCACTCGGCGGCATCGGCCACCATCGTGCGCAGCAAGGCCACGCGGTCAACGCCGTCAAGCCCGGCCGGCACTCCGTTGACGGCATAGCTGTTCTGCCCAAGGTCGGTAAGGTCAAAGCCCATGGCCTCAAGCTCCGGCAGCACCTTGGCCAGCACCACAGCGTCTGACGGGGCAAACTGCACCACCTCGGGGAAGAGCACGCGCTGCGTGGCGGCGGTGCGCTGGGCGAGCTGCGCCAGGCACCGCTCGTAGCGTATGCGCAGGTCGGCGCGGTGCTGGTCGATGATCATCAGCCCCGACTTTACCGCCGTCATTATGTAGCGGCCCTTGTACTGGTAGTGGGCAGGCGACTTGTCGCCTGCCTGCGCCGCAGGCGCGTCGGCGGATGGCTGCGGGGCCTCCTCGCCGCTGCCGGGCGTGGCCGGGCCAAACATATCGGCAGGCTCGGCAGGCACGTCGGGCTGCAGCCCGGCATAGAGCTGCTCCCACCCCTCGGTGGCCTTGGGGCGCGCCGCTGGCGCCGACTTGAATGGGTTGTAAGCCGGGTTGAAGTCTACCGCAGGCAGCTCCGCGTCGCCATGCTGGCCGAACACAGGTATGTCGGGGCGCCCTTCGGTGTCGAAATCTATCGTAGGAACCTCGCAGAACCGGCCTATCGAGTCCTTTACGGCAGCCGTCAGTATTTGCCATACGGCCTGCTCGTTCTCAAACTTTATCTCGGTCTTCGTAGGGTGTATGTTCACGTCGATGTTGGCGGGGTCTACGGTGAGGTAGATGAAGTAAGGCACCTGCATGCCCAAGGCCACGAGGCGGTCGAATGCGTTCATCACTGCCTTGTGGAAATAAGGGTGCTTCATGTAGCGGCCATTGACGAAGAAGTATTCGTGAGCCCCTTTCTTGCGCGCCGACTCGGGCTTGCCCACGAAGCCGGTGATGCGGCAGAGGGCGGTGTCTACGTCGATGGGCAGCAGGTCGGCGGCCATACGGCGGCCAAAAACGTCGGTGATGCGCTGCAGCAGGGTGCCGGCCTTGAGCGACATCATCTCGGTGCCATTGTTGTGGAGCGTGAAGTGGATGTGGGGATAAACGAGCACTATGCGCTCGAATGCGGCCACGATGTTGCCAAGCTCGGTGGCGTTGGTCTTGAGGAACTTGCGCCGCGCCGGCACATTGAAGAAGAGGTTTTCCACGAGGAAGTTGCTGCCCTCGGGGCAGGCCACAGGCTCCTGGCCCAGCACCCGCGAGCCCGAGATTCTGAGGTGGGTGCCTATCTCGCTGCCGCGCAGGCGCGTCTTAAGCTCCACCTGCGCCACGGCGGCTATCGAGGCCAGGGCCTCGCCACGGAAGCCCATGGTGTGGAGGGCGAAGAGGTCGTCGGCCTTGCGTATCTTCGACGTGGCGTGGCGCTCGAAGGAAAGGCGCGCGTCGGTCTCCGACATGCCCCCGCCATTGTCTATCACCTGTATCGAAGTGCGCCCCGCATCCACCACGAGCACGTTGATGGCAGTGGCCCCGGCGTCCACGGCGTTCTCCACAAGTTCCTTGATTACCGAAGCCGGGCGCTGGATAACCTCGCCGGCGGCTATCTGGTTGGCCACCGAGTCGGGCAGCAGTTGTATTATGTCACTCATCGTTTTGTTCCTTTCATCGTTATATGGAGCTGCGCAAACCATTAAAGGAGATAGCGCAGCATGGCAAGCATGGCTATGAGGATGAACACGAGGATGGCCGTGTGAACCCGGCCTTGGCCGGCGGAGGCGCGACGGCCTGGGGCGCGCCTGCGGCCGGCACCGGCAGCGAACGCTCCGCGAAGGCGGGCAGCGCTGCCACTGCCCTCGGGCTGCGACATGCCAAGCTCGCGGCGCGCACGCTCCTCAATGTCGCGCAAGCGTGCGCGCCGCTCGTCGTAATAAATGTATTTATGGTTAAAGCCGCGAGGCTTGGGCATACGGAAAAAGCTCATTGCCCGGCCTCCCTCTTCCTTGCCGCCGCTGCCGCCGGCACTCCCGGGGCTGCTGCTGCGGCACCGCCCTCGCCTGCTGCGGCACCGTCGCTGGCCTGCTTGGCCTCGTTTGCGCCATCGGGAGCGGCGGTCTGCACGCTGTCTGCAGCCTGCACCGCAGGCCTTACGGAATCGGCCTGCTGCGCAAGGGGAACAGAGTCGGGTGCCGCCTGTCCGCCGGTTGGGCGCAAAGACAACGAGTCGGACTGCCCCGAAGACAACGAGTCGGGCGATACGTCCAGCGTGTCGGCAGCTGCGTACAACGACCTTATGAGCGCCGCCTTGGCCGAGCCACGCGACTGCTCGCGCACAACAGGCACCGAGTCGGCCGCCGACGGGCTGCCCCCCAAGTGCTGCAGGGGAGCCTCCTTGCGCTTCACCACCTTCAGCTCAGTGCCGGCCTTCTTGCCGCGCCAGTTGAAGATGTCGTCCTTGTTGAGCGGCCGCACGTAGTCGAACCAAGCGTAATTGGGCAGGAAACGCTTCACCGGCGGAATCTGCGACATGGGGTAGAGCGTGCCTTCGGCCCTTGGCATCCACACTTTCTTCATCTTCCTGTTCTCTATGAACACCTTGAGCTGTGTGGTCTCAGTGTAGTTAAGCCCTATGAGCGAGCTGTCGCTGTCGTCAACGGGGTAGTAAACGATACGCACATTGTCGTTGGCGTCGGCCTCATATATCTCGCCATCGCGGAAGAAAGCGAACATCTCGTCGGACGTAACCTGGTTGAAGTTTACCGAGTCAGGCAGCTGCTCCACGGAGAGGGCCTGCCCAATGACGTGCGCGCGGTTGATGGTGGAGTCTTTCAAGTAGACCTTTATCACCTCGCCGAGCAGCTGCTGGCTGTTGTTCCACACGATAGGGTCGCGGTACATGGTGAGGCAGGAGTCCTGGCTGTTGTACACCAGCGAGTCGCACACGGCCTGCACGTCCACGCGGTAGGCTCTAACCTTGTTGTAGGCGTGAATCTTGCGGTAGGCCGAATCGGTGTCGATGTTGTAAGTAAATATCTTGAACGTGTCGGCATGCATATAGAGCGAGTCTTTCTGCGAGTAGTCGATGGCCACCGCGCGCTTCGTGGCCATGCCGTAGCCGGTGTTTTCGTCGTACCAGTAATAGTCGCACGTCATCATGTTCTTGTTCAGCGAATCGATGTACACCACGTTGTCGAAAGCCTCGCTCGTGCCTGCGTTGCTGTCGTAGAACACGCTGTCGCCCACCATCCGCTTGCCCTTGTCGGTCATCACCGAGCGCGCATAGAGCCGCGCCCGGTCGTGCTGGGTGTCGTAGTAGCCGTCTTCGGTGTAGATGTGGCTGCTCTTCGAGGTGATGTCAGAAGGGCCCACGGCGTGAGCCACCGATGTGCCGGTGTCGTAATAAAGGGTGTCGCTGGTGAGGAAGAACTTCTTGTTGCGCAGCTGCACGTCGAAGTTGAACACCGCCTCCTTGGTCTCCGTGTAATACTCGCCCCAGTCGGAGGTAAGCTCGTTGTCGTTGTCAACGAGCTTGCCGCCCTCGAAGAAATAGCCAACGTTGTAGAGCCGGTCGAAATTAAGGCTGTCGGTATAGAGCGTTGCCTTGCGGTGCTTAAGCACAACGTTGTAGCGCGCCTGGGCCATCTGCTCGTTGCCGTCGTAAAAGGCGTAGTCGCTGAAGAGCGAGAGCGTGTCGCCCTGGTACATCTTCACGTGGCCGAAAGCCTCAAACGAGTTTGAAGCCTCGTAGAAATGGGCGCTGTCGCAATAGAGCGTGGCGCCCTTGTGGCGGAAGGCCACGTTGCCGTTGAGTATCTGCGCCTCGGGGTTCTTGAAGCGGTCATAGTGCAGCACGTCGGCATGGAGCAGGTATACGCGTGTGTCATCGCCCCCGGCCCGCGCCTTGCGCTGGCCTGCGGGCTGCACCGAGCGGGCCACACATAGCCCAAACAGGCATAGAACCAAGGCTATGGTGGTCCTATGCCCGCTGAGCAACTTTGCCGCAACTGATTTCTTGGTCATCTAATCCAGCCTTGATATTCAAACTTGCAGTCCTTGTACCTATCGTTGATTCGCACGTATGTGCTCTTTATCTTGTCCACCACCCACTCGTGGAGCTTCTCCTCCTTGCGCTTGGCGAGCACCACTCCCTGCATCACCTGGAAGTCTTCGGTGATGGTGGCCTTGTGGCCCTCGACGCGGTTCTTGAGCTTCACGATGGCGCAGACGGTCTTGCCCCGCTTGTTGATCATAGTGAAAGGAGCCGACACTTCGCCCACCTTCATGGTGTCGACGACCTTTCCCACCTCAGCCGGCAAGTCCTGCATCTGGAACTTCGAGGTGCGCATGCCGTCGACGACATTCGACATCAGGCCGTGGTTGTTGCGCGTGTCCTTGTCGTCGGAAATCACCGTGGCGCCGTCCTCAAAGGTGAACACCCCGTTGACGATGTCGGTGCGGATGGAGTCGAGCCGGAGCAAAGCCTCGCTGACCGACTTCTCCGAGATGTGGGGCTTGAGCAGGATGTGGCGCACGTTAACCTTGTCGCCGCGCTTGTCGATGAGCTGTATGATGTGGTAGCCGAACTCAGACTCCACTATCTTCGACACCTTCTTGGGGTCAGTGAGGTTGAAAGCCACGTTGGCAAACGCCGGGTCGAGCGTTCCGCGGCCGGTGAAACCAATCTCGCCGCCGGCCCGGGCCGACCCAGGGTCCTCGGAATAGAGGCGCGCCAAGGTGGCGAACGACGTCTCGCCCTTGTTAACCCTGTCGGTAAACGAGCGCAGCTCGTCCTTCACCCTGTTTATCTCCTCCTGCTCTATGCGCGGTGTCTGGGTAAGGATCTGCACCTCCACCTCGGTGGGAACGAATGGTATGCTGTCCTGCGGCAAGTCCTTGAAGTAGCGCCTCACCTCGCCCGGAGTGACCTTGATGTTCTCCACCAGCTTCTCGCGCATCCTCTGCGTGGTCATCTGGTCGTGCACAACGTCGTGCAACTCGTTGCGTATCTGGGTGATGCTCTGCTTCTTGTACTCCTCAAGCTTTTCCCGCGAGCCGGCCTGCTGAATCCAGAAGTCAACGTAATTGTCGACCTGCCCCTGCACTTCGGCCTCGGTAACCTCAACGCTGTCTATCACCGCCTGGTGCAGAAACAGCTTCTGCACGGCCAGCTGCTCGGGGATAACGCAGTCGGGGTCGCCGTTCCAGCGCGTACCCTCCTGCGCGGCCTGCAGGCGCATGGCCTCAACCTCCGACTTGAGTATAGGCTCGTCGCCCACCACCCATATCACCTCGTCCACGACGTTGGAGCCTGTGGAGTCGGCCGTGGCCTGCGCCATGCCGGGCGCAGCCGCCAAGGAAGCAGCCGCCGCCAGAATGGCCGAGAAGAACTTGCCTTGCTTCATCATCTGCTACTTATGATTGTTTACCGTTGCCAACACGTCCTTGTTCACCTCCACGGCATACTTACGCCGCAGGCCGGCCACCCACTCCTTTTCGAGGAAGTCCTGGTAGTCGGCAGTAACCAGGCCCATCACATCGGTGTAGTCCTCTGGCCCTTTCTTGAGCAACTTGCCGTAAACGGCATCGATGGGATAATCCTTCATCGGGGCGACCACGGTGTCTTTCTTGAACACCTCGCGGTCGATGAGGGCATTGTCGCCCTTCTTGAAGATGCCCTTCTCCACGCGGATGCGCAGCACCGAGTCGCTGTTGAACGTGGTGCGCAGAGCCTCGGCCCACTCGCCGAAAGGCAGGTCCTTTACGCAATCCCTCACGGCCTTTACGTCGGAGGCCACCTTCACGTGATAGGCCATGCCCTTGTAGCGCGGCTCCGCCCACGCATACTTCTTCTTGTTCTTCCTGAAGAAGGCGTCGAGGCCGGCCGAGTCCTTGGCGGCCTTGTCCCACACGGTGCGGTTGCTTATCTCGTAGAGCAGCAGGCCGTCGTGGTATTCGCGAATGAGGTTCTTGAGGTCGGAGTCGAGCGCCATGAGCGAGTCGGCCCTTTGCTCCAGCACGTCGTCGCGCGTGAGCTTGCCGCCGGAGCGCGCCGCTATCGTGTCGATGCGGGCGCGGGCTATGCGCTCCCTGATGTTGCGCTGCTCGATGAAGCGCATGATGCTGGTGCGAAGGGTGTCGTAAGGCTCCAGCTGCTTGTGGCCCTTCATGAGGATGATGTGGTATCCGGCAGGCGATAGGAACGGCTCGCTCATCTCGCCGTCCTTAAGGGCGTATGCCTTGTCCTCAAACTCCTTGAGCGTTTGGTTAGGCCCTATCCACGGCAACAGGCCGCCGTTGGCGGCTGAGCCGGGGTCCTGCGACACACGCTTGGCCATCTCGGCGAAGTCGGCGCCGCCCTTGAGGGCGTTGTAAACCGAGTCGATGCGCTCCTTGGCCTTCTGCTGCTCCTCGGGAGTGGCCTTTTGGCCAAGGTACAAGAATATGTGGGCAGGCCTCACCAGCCCCCTCGGCCCAATGGCCAGCTTAGTGTTGTCGTAGATGCGGTGGGCCTCGGCCTCAACGTCGGCGTCGGTGACGAAGCTCGGGCGCACCTGCTGGTCGCGGTACTGGGCAAACTCCTTCTTGAAAGACGTGAGCGTGTCGAGCTTGGCGTCGATGGCGGCGGCCACCTTGAGCTTGTAGTTTATGAACAGGTCTACATACTCCTCTACCGTCTTCTTGTCTATCACGCCCTCGGCGTTGTTCTTGTTGTAAGAATACTCAAACTCCGACCTCGACACCGGCTGGCCGTTGATGGTCATCACCGTGGGGTCATCCTGTGCGGTTGCCGCCCCGGCTGCCAAGAGCAGGGCGGCAATCATCAGTGCTTTCCTCATCCTTATTGTGCGTGTGAACTTAATCGTTTGGTCTCGAATAGTTAGGGGCCTCGCTCGTGATGGCGATGTCGTGGGGATGGCTCTCAAGCACTCCGGCGTTGGTGATGCGCGTGAACCTGGCATCGTGCAGGCGCTCTATGTCGGCAGCGCCGCAGTAGCCCATGCCCGAGCGCAGTCCGCCCACGAGCTGGTAGATCACCTCCTGCACGGTTCCCTTGTAAGGCACGCGGCCGGCTATGCCCTCCGGCACGAGCTTCTTCACGTCCTTGGTGTCGCTCTGGAAGTAGCGGTCCTTGGAGCCGTTCTTCTGCTCCATGGCCTCGAGCGAGCCCATGCCGCGGTAGCTCTTGAACTTGCGGCCGTTGAAGATGATGGTTTCGCCGGGGCTTTCCTCGGTGCCTGCCACGAGCGAGCCTATCATGACCGAGCTGCCGCCTGCTGCGAGAGCCTTCACGATGTCGCCCGAGTAGCGCAGACCGCCGTCGGCGATGAGAGGTATGCCAGTGCCTTTGAGCGCGCAGTAAACGTCGTAGACGGCCGACAGCTGCGGCACACCTACGCCGGCCACCACTCGCGTGGTGCATATAGAGCCGGGGCCGATGCCCACCTTAACGGCGTCGGCGCCGTTGTCAACGAGCATCTTGGCGGCTTCGCCCGTGGCCACGTTGCCCACCACTATGTCTACCTGCGGGAACGACTTCTTGGCCTCCACGAGCTTCTCTATCACGTACTTGGAGTGGCCGTGGGCCGTGTCGATTACGATGGCGTCGGCACCGGCGTCCACCAGGGCCTGCATGCGGTCGAGCGTGTCGACGGTTACGCCCACCCCGGCGGCCACGCGCAGGCGGCCCTTGTCGTCCTTGCAGGCCATGGGCTTGTCCTTGGCCTTGGTTATGTCCTTGTATGTTATCAGGCCCACGAGGTGGTTGTCCTTGTCAACCACGGGCAGCTTCTCTATCTTGTTCTCCTGCAGTATCTGCGCGGCGGCGGCCAGGTCGGTCTGCAAGTGAGTGGTGACGAGGTTGTCCTTCGACATCACGTCGTCCACCTTGCGGTCCAGGTGGCGCTCAAAGCGCAGGTCGCGGTTGGTGACGATGCCCACGAGGTGGTTCTCCTCGTCCACCACGGGTATGCCGCCTATGTGGTATTCTGCCATCATGTCGAGCGCGTCCTTTACGGTCGACCCGCGGCGTATCGTCACGGGGTCGTATATCATTCCGTTCTCAGCCCTCTTCACTATGGCCACCTGGCGGGCCTGCTCCTCGATGGTCATGTTCTTGTGGATGACGCCTATGCCGCCCTCGCGCGCAATGGCAATGGCCATCTGCGACTCGGTCACGGTGTCCATCGCGGCCGTGACAAACGGCACGTTGAGTTCGATGTTGCGCGAGAACTTGGTCTTCAGCTCCACTGTCTTTGGCAGCACCTCTGAGTAAGCCGGGATTAAGAGGACGTCGTCGAATGTAAGGCCGTCCATAACGATTTTATCTGCAATAAATGATGACATACTGGATAGTTTAAAAATTATTGCGTGCAAATTTAGCACAAATTTTCCACATTAACACCGCGAAGCTGCATTTTCTTTGCCCGTTAACACGATTTAGGGTGGGTTAACCCCAAATCGGGCATCCAGCGCAATGTGCGGTTTTTACGGATGTTTTTATATGCTCTTCGGCTTCTTTTGCATTCTTGCCGCCGTCCTGCCTTTCCGCTTGCCGCAAGGCATGGGCAGCTGACAAGATGCAAGCCCAATGAATTGGGGGCAAGGGCGCGGCGGGGCATCGGCTCCGCCACGACGCGACCACAAGTGCGGCCACGGAGGCAAACGCTCAAACTATGTAAAACAAAAATCAAAGTCTCAGCACGCCCAAGGCGAGCCACGTAACCATCTGAGCACCAATAAGTTGAAATCAGAGGCGTTTTTGCCATGCAAAACGGGCGGTTTGGCTCTGCGAAACGTGCCGTCCGGCTGTGCAAAACAGCACGTTTTGCGAGGCGGGATGGGGCGGGCGGGCAGCTGGAAGGAGGAATGTAAAAAGCCTTTACCGACTGCGGTGGCCACGACCAGCCTGCGCGGAGCTGCCGCCGCTGCCCCGCGCAGGCAGCTAACGAAAAAGCCTTGCGCCTGCATACTGGACGCAGGCGCAAGGCCGGAAGCCACCACATGGAAGCATGAGCCACCGGAGCAGCAAAACAGCGGGGCGCGCGCCGGTGAGTGACCCGGCGCGCGCCCCGCGATGAATTTGATGCCGATTGGCGGCCTCAGCCGCCCGTCAGTTGGCCATGTCGGATATGAACTTGATGCGCACGAGGCGTATCTCGTCCTCGGTGTAGTCCTCGCCCAGCTCGCGGATGGCGGTCTCCAGGTCGTCGGTCTCCGACTCCTTGAAGTACTCGTAGATGTCGTCCACGTGGTCTTCGTCCATCACCTCGTCGAGGAAATAGTCGATGTTGAGCTTGGTGCCGGAGTAGACTATAGCCTCCACCTCGTCGAGCATCTCGTCGAAGTCGATGCCCTTGGCGTTGGCAATGTCGTCGAGGGCTATCTGGCGGTCGATGCTCTGGATGATGCTCACCTTGAGCATCGACTTCTTTGCCACGGTGCGCACACGCAGGTCGGCCTGGCGCACGATGTCGTTCTCCTTGCAGTAGCGCTTTATGAGGTCTACGAACTCCTTGGCGTAAGGCTGCTTCACCTTGCCCTCGCCCACGCCCTGTATGTTCTTCAGCTCGTCGAGCGTCACGGGGTAGTCGGTGGCCATCTGCTCAATGGACACGTCTTGGAATATGACGTATGGCGGGCGGTCCATCTTCTTCGACACCTTCTTGCGCAAGTCCTTGAGCATTGCGCTGAGAGTGGGGTCGAGCGCGCTGGTGCCTCCGCCCGCGCCGTCGATAGAGGACTCGTCGTCCTCGTTGAACTCGTTGTCTTCTACTATCATAAATGATTCAGGTTTCTTCATGAAATTCTTTCCTTCGGGCGTTATCTTCAGCAGCCCGTAGTTCTCAACGTCCTTCTTCAGGTACCCGGCTATGAGAGCCTGGCGTATCAGCGGGTTCCAGATCTTCTCGCTGTCGTCGGCCCCCGAGCCGAACTCCTCGAGCAAATGGTGCTTGTGGGCCACCACCTCGTCGGTCTCACGGCCCACGATGAAGTCAATCACGTAGTCCGAACGGAAGTTCTCCTTGATGGCGGCGATGGCCTTCAGAGCCGTAAGCAACTGCTTGCCGGCCTCTATCTTCTTCTTAGGGTGCAGGCAGTTGTCGCAGTTGCCACAGTTGTCCTGCGTGTAGGTCTCGCCGAAGTAATGGAGCAGCATCTTGCGCCTGCACACCGAGGTTTCGGCGTAGGCCGCCGTCTCCTGTAGCAACTGGCGGCCTATGTCCTGCTCGGCCACGGGCTTGCCCTCCATGAACTTGTCGAGCTTCTGCAAGTCCTTGTACGAGTAGAAGGCAATGCAGAGGCCCTCGCCGCCGTCGCGGCCTGCGCGGCCCGTCTCCTGGTAATAGCCCTCGAGGCTCTTGGGTATGTCGTAGTGGATTACGAAGCGCACGTCGGGCTTGTCGATCCCCATGCCGAAGGCGATGGTGGCCACGATCACGTCTATCTGCTCCATGAGGAAGCCGTCCTGTGTCTTGGAGCGCGTGGCGGAGTCGAGCCCTGCGTGATAGGCAGCCGCCTTTATGTCGTTGGCGCGGAGTATGGCAGCCAGCTCCTCCACCTTCTTGCGCGACAGGCAGTAGATGATGCCGCTCTTGCCCTGGTGCTGCTTTATGAACTTGATTATGTCCTTGTCCACATCCTTCGTCTTGGGCCTTACTTCGTAGTAGAGGTTGGGCCTGTTGAACGAACTCTTGAACTCCTTAGCGTCCACGATGCCCAGATTCTTCTTGATGTCAGAGCGCACCTTGTCGGTGGCGGTGGCGGTAAGCGCTATGACCGGGGCTTGCCCTATCTCGTTGATGATGGGGCGGATGCGGCGGTACTCCGGCCTGAAGTCGTGGCCCCACTCCGATATGCAGTGCGCCTCGTCGATGGCGTAAAACGATATCTTGACCGTCTTGAGGAACTCCACGTTGTCCTCCTTGGTCAGCGACTCGGGAGCAACGTAAAGGAGCTTGGTGCGCCCCTCGCGTATGTCGGCCTTCACCTGGTCGATGGCGGCCTTGTTCTGCGATGAGTTGAGGTAGTGGGCCACGCCCTGCACCTCGCTGAGGTTGGTGATGACGTCGACCTGGTTCTTCATCAGCGCTATCAGCGGAGAGATGACTATGGCCGTGCCCTCCATCAGGAGCGAGGGCAGCTGGTAGCACAGCGACTTGCCGCCTCCCGTTGGCATGAGCACGAAAGTGTCGTTGCCATCAAGCACGTTGCGTATGATGGCTTCTTGGTCTCCCTTGAACTTGTCGAAGCCGAAATGCTTCTTGAGCGCTTCCGAAAGATTAACCTTGTCTGTCATATATAATGGTATGGTTGTTGCGGCAGGCCTATCCCTGCCACCGTGTTTATTCATTGTGGCGCACGTGGCGGCCGCGTTGCGCGCCAGGTCAGGAGGCCTGCTTCTGCAGGTGCGACTTGGCAAGCTGCTCCTTGGCGTAGTCGAGCGTCACCTCGAACGCCTTGGCGTCGGTCGACGGCACCTCGAACATGGGGTCCCTCATGATGCTCTCAACGATGGAGCGCAGTCCCCGGGCGCCGAGCTTGTACTCCACGGCCTTGTCTACGATGAGCTTCAGCGCCTCGTCGCTGAACGTGAGCGTTATCCCGTCCATGGCGAACAGCTTCACATATTGCTTCACTATCGAGTTCTTTGGCTCGGTGAGGATGCGCGCCAGAGCCTCGCGGTCGAGCGGGTTTAGGTAGGTGAGCACTGGCAGGCGGCCTATTATCTCGGGTATGAGGCCGAAAGCCTTGAGGTCCTGCGGCAGGATGTACTGCATGAGGTCGCCCTTGTCAATCTTCCTCACGTTCTGCACCGAGTCGTAGCCCACCACGTGCGTGTTGAGCCTCTGGGCTATCTTGCGCTCGATTCCGTCGAAGGCACCGCCGCACACGAAGAGGATGTTGCGCGTGTCCACCTGCGTATAGTCCTGGTCGGGGTGCTTCCGCCCGCCCTTGGGCGGCACGTTCACCACCGTTCCCTCAAGCAGCTTGAGCAGGCTTTGCTGCACTCCCTCGCCACTGACATCGCGCGTTATGGAGGGATTGTCGCTCTTGCGGGCAATCTTGTCAATCTCGTCGATGAACACGATGCCGCGCTCTGCGGCGGCCACGTTATAGTCGGCCACCTGCAGCAGGCGCGAGAGTATGCTCTCCACGTCCTCGCCTACGTAGCCCGCCTCGGTGAACACCGTTGCGTCGACGATGGTGAACGGCACATCGAGCAGCTTGGCTATGGTGCGCGCCAGGAGCGTCTTGCCCGTGCCGGTGCTGCCCACCATGATGATGTTGCTCTTCTCAATCTCCACCCCTGTGGGGTCGTCGGGCTGCTGCAACCGCTTGTAATGGTTGTACACAGCCACCGCGAGGGTGCGCTTGGCCTCGTCCTGGCCAATCACGTACTCATCGAGGTAAGCCTTTATGTCCTTTGGCTTGGGTATCTCCTTGAGCTGGAACTTATCCTCCTTGCGCGCCTGCTTGCGGGCAAGCCCGGCTGTTTCCACTATGTGGTAAGCCTGCTCGGCGCATTCGTTGCAGATGAACCCGCTGAGGCCGGTTATCATCAGGGCCACTTCTTTCTCACCCCTCCCGCAGAAGTTGCACACTTTCTTCATTGCGCGCCGCCTCCGTTGTCTGACTGGTGGGCCTGTTCCTGCGCAGGCTTCCCGTCGTTGTTTCTCTTCAGCACCCTGTCTATCATGCCATACTCGCGTGCCTCCTCGGCCGTCATCCAGTAGTTGCGGTCGGAGTCTTTCCACACTTTGTCGTATGGAGTGTGCGAGTGTTCTGATATGATTGTGTAAAGCTCTTTCTTGAACTTCATTATCTCCTTTGCCTCAATCTCGATGTCCGAGGCCTGGCCCTGCACCCCGCCAAGCGGCTGGTGAATCATCACGCGGCTGTGGGTGAGCGCCGACCGCTTGCCCTCGGCGCCCGCCACGAGGAGCACGGCGGCCATCGAGGCGGCCATGCCGGTGCAGATGGTGGCCACATCGCTGCTTATGAACTGCATGGTGTCGTATATGCCGAGCCCTGCGGTGACGCTTCCGCCCGGTGAGTTTATGTATATCGATATGTCTTTGCCCGGGTCCACGGAGTCGAGGTACAGCAGCTGTGCCTGTATTGTGTTGGCAGTATAGTCGTCGATGGGCGTGCCGAGGAAGATGATGCGGTCCATCATCAGCCTGGAGAACACGTCCATCTGCGTGACGTTGAGCTGGCGTTCCTCGAGGATATATGGGTTGAGATACTGCGACTGCACGCTCATCACGCCGTCGAGCGCCTGGCCGTTGATTCCCAAATGCCGCGTGGCATATTTCCTGAAGTCGTTCATATATATAATATAATGTATATTGTTTTTGTTGGGATGGTGGGAACGAAAAAAGAAGGCCATCGACCTTATTTGTTTGTTCCGTGGAACAAAGTTAATAAAAAAAGTCGACAACCTTCTTTTCAGAGGGCTTTTTTTTCAAAAAAAGCTTTATTTTTCCTGCATCATCTTATTGAAGTCGTCAAGCGAGATGCTTTTCCTGTTCAGTTTCACCTTGCCCTTGAGCGCGGCGATGAGCTTCACGTCGACAGCGCGGTTCACGAGGTTGTCGATGTTCTTGCGCTCCTTGAGCATATCGGCGGCAAACTTCTCGATGTATTCCTCAGGCACGTTGGCCATGCCATACTGCGCAAACTGGATGCGGGCCATCTCCTTTGCCACGTCCTTGATGTCGTCGTCGCCCACCTTTATGGCGTTGGCCTCAACGAGCTGCTCCTCTATGAGATGCCACTTCAGCTCCTTGATGCTTGCCTCGTAGTTGTCGTCAACGAACTCCTGGCCGCGCTCCTTGTTGTTGTTGAGCATCATGCGCTTGAGCAGTGCGTCGGGGAACTTCAGCTCGCCCACCTTGTCCTCCATGTACTTGCGGACATCCTGCAGGAACTTGTAGTCGGAGTCGGCCTCCAGCTGCGACTTGATGCCGTCGGCAATCTTCTGGCGGAACTCCTCCTCGCTCTTCACGGCGTCCTTGCCGAACACCCCGTCGAAGAGTTCCTGGTTCACCTCCGCCTTCACGAAGCGCTGCACCTCGGTCACGAGGTAGGTGAAGTCAGACTCCAGCGCGGCGGCCTTCTCCTTGTCAATCTTCAGCAGCGATGTTATCTCTGCGTCGTTGTCGGGGTAAGCCTTCTTGGGGTTGAACGTGATCACGCTGCCCACCTTGGCGCCATCGAAGAGCTTCTTCTGGTCGTCCACCTTTATATATTCGGGCATGAGCACAGCGCCCTCAACCACGATTCCGCCCTCCTTGGCGTTGCCGTCGGCGTCAAGCTCGCGCAGGTTGCCCTTAAGCATGTCGTTCTTCTCGGCGTCGTAGTCGTCAACCTTGTCGTAGTGGCCGGCGCGCGAGGCAAACATATCCACCTGACGGCTCACAAGCTCGTCGCCCACCTCAATGTCGTAGTAGTCCACGGTGTCGGCCTCGCCCAGCTCGGCCTTGAACTCCGGAGCCACGGCTATGTCGAACACGAACTCGTAAGGGCCGTCGGCCTTGAAGTCAACGGGCTTCTGCCTCTCCTCGTTCGACATCGGCTCGCCGAGCATCTGTATCTTGTTCTCGCGCACGTACTCGTAAATCTTCTCGCCTATCAGCTTGTTCACCACGTCCACCTTCACGGCTTCGCCATACTGGCGCTTTATCAAGCCCATAGGCACCATTCCCGGGCGGAATCCCGGCATGTTAGCCTTCTTGCGGTAATCCTTCAGTTGCTTCTCTACATCTTTCTCGTAGTCCTCCTTCTCAATGGTGAGCGTGAGCAGGCCATTGATTTTGTCGGGGTTTTCGAATGAAATGTTCATCTCTATAGTATTTGTATTTGTTAATGTCCAAAATGCAAGTTGCAAAATTACGGATAAAAGGTGTAACAGCCTAACGATTACGGATTTTTAACTAATGCGGCACACGCCCGATGGTGCCTTGTTACTTCGCCCACTTGGCTGAGCAGGGCTTGCCGTCCACGATTGTGGTAAACGTGTATACGCCTGATGGCAACTCGTCCACGTCGATGCTCCCCTCACTGCCGATTATCGTGCCTTTCTTAATGTAGGCAGAGTTGCCCACGCCTTGTATCAAGTAAGACCTTTCCACGCCAACAGGCAGCGGTGGGTCAATCTTGAAGCGGAGAGTGTTGCCAATTATCCACAGGCGCAACTCACCATTGGCGGCAGACGCGGATTCTCCCGTCAAGTCTATTGTCAGCGGGTCACCCATCACTTCGCCGTTGTCGTTGTAATTATGTAAGCCTGAATGTTGAGGGATATCGCTTGTTCATGAACGCGATGAAACTTCCATCGTTGGGGTCGACAAAATATGTATATGGAACAGGATAGTCTGCGTCAGTCTGTTCTACAAGGATATCCTTGCACCCCTCAGTGTTCTTAAAGCCTATTTCCACATCTACAAACACATCCTCTGCTGTAGGAATAGCGATAGTATTTGGCCTGCGCGATGCATTTGCCAGCATGGGGCTTGGGGAGTAGCCGTTCATCGAAGCCTCAGGCTTCTGCGGCGGGAAGTCGTACAAACGATACCTCACAAAGCGATTATAATATTGTCCGCCAATGCTTGGTTGTAAAGTAACTTCCTTTATCCTAAGATACCCATCGCTTGTCCTTGCGTAGTTTGCCGCGGTACCCAAATCCCCATAACTTGAAAAAGCTTTCCAAGTACCGTCCTCCATGAGCACAGACCTGCTCCCGCCTGCGGACTCCAAATGGCTCGAAATATAGTCTGCCACATCGCCTTGCTCATCATAAGGAATCTCTTGCAAAAGAGCTTGCCTTTTGCCATTCGTGCTGCTCTGGCCTTGATATGCAATCACATCAGATGTTGAGGGGCTGTCAACGTATGTAGACCCACCCATTCCCGTCGCTACTCCAAAATGCCAATTGCACAGGCAAAAGAAGCCCTGCATCGTTTCGCCTATATATCTTATGACACTACCCTTAGCCACGCCAGGTTGCATAAACGCTGTCTCTGCATTATCTTGGTCTTTGGCAAAATACCCCAATGAAAATTTATTGTCAAACACCGTAGGGTTATATATAGGCATGACATAATCCTTTCCGTTGGACGGATGGCGAGTTTCAATGGACAAGTTACCCAACGTAACGTCTCCAAGGTCGTGGTCAGCACAAATTTTTCTTGTATATGTATTTGCCAGCTCCAAAGGCACTAATTGCCCGTCAGTCACTCTTCCCTTAAACTTCCCTTAAACACGAAGCCGACAGCCTTGCATATTGCTTGCAATGCAACAGTGACAAAATCATATTTTCCAGGGTCGCATTCATTGCTTTCAAGCTCATAACTAAACAATCCCCTATTGGTTACCCGAGGGCAAAACGTTATGGTCGCGTCTGCATCATCCCTTATGTAAGCCATGCTCATCTCTTCTTGGTCATAAGTACCGCTTATGCAAATGATTCGCTTTTCCTCCACCTTGTCACCATAACCATTCTCACTGGCCATCGTGTTCACATAGGCAAGACAGCTTTGGTCTCTGAACCAAGGGTCTGCAGTCCGTCCAATTGTCACATTAAGTTTTATAGGCAATGTCGTTGGGATATTCTCCTCCCATATCTTGCATGCCCTTTCGAACGCGCCCTTGAACGTGTCATTTATGCCACTTCCCACATAATTGACATTAATCAACGTACCACCGGCTACATTCCGAGCAGCAGGCTTGGGAACGACAATCGGACTCTCGTCAACAGCATAAACTCCTGCCGTTGTTCCTTGTGCGCACAATGTGGCTGACATACAGCACATCAATGCAAGCAAAACAGTCTGCTTCATAATCAATTAATTAATATTTTACGTACAAACTCTTTCCCATCTCTCTCTTTCTGTATTCTTAATAAGTAGAAGCCTGTTGTCAACGGAATGCTGACATTGCTTTCATTGACAACAGCGGCAAAGTACACATTACCACCCAACCCTACGACTGAGACATTGCCTAATGGCGCATCAGACGAAATGTTACATACGCCGTTGCCTGTCGAAACGTTAACGCCACCAACCCTTGCATTAGTTATTGATGTCGTTGATGCCTCCCAGTCTGGCGTTACCCAGCCCGTACCGCTCCATCCATAGTCATTTGTCACTTGAAAGAGGAAGCTACTACCATAATACACATAATAGCTCACCGTGCTTGGCAATTCATCTGGAGAATCGAAAAGGTCATAATCTGCGTATGTCGGCGGAGTCGCCCCATTGTCTCGAATTGTTGACACCGCAAAATCAAAATCACTTCCATCATACTCTATGGTCACCAACGCACTGTAGAACGGGTCATCTCCATCAATGCATGTTTCATCATAAGCTATCGACTTTATCTTCAACGTCGGCGTTGGCGGCAGCACATCCAACTTCAACTGAACTCCATGCTCCACAATTTCCCAACCCGATGAAACCCTACAGACAATCGCAATAGTATCGCTCATTGTAGTCCAAACTCCATAACTTCCCAAATAACAGCCATTGCCAAAGGTTACGCCCCATATCTGTGGTTTCAACCTAAACGCCGCGAACGACGAATTATAGCTCAACCCGTACTCACTCAACAGCTCCGGATGGCCAGACCTATGGCATTGCGCCAGCCATGAGACATCCAGATTGCCAATGTCCACAGGTTTTCCTGTGTCATCGGCAAGAAAGAACCGGCAACTATCATTGTCATCAGCTATTGCCGAGCCTTGAAACATACGGTCATTAACGACGGCCACCACATGAAGTTTCCTGACGCTGTCAACCGTAATCTCTGCGCCAATGGCACTATTGGCCGAAGTCCAAATAGTCGCAAGCAACACTATCGCACGATATATTTTTTCCATGATTTATTATTTTGCCTGTTCTTCACAATATATTCACCAGCTGGCAAAACGCCCAAGCCTCCATCCGCAACGTTAACCTTTGCGCCGCTCAAAGTGTAAATTTCATACTGACCATCAGCAAGTTCCTCAACCGAAGTTATATTTGTCACAGCCTCTACCGTCTTTCCACCACCCAGCTCATCATACGTTCCTACATACAACGCTCTGGCGGTAGTGCCATAACTGTTTGTTAAGTAGAGTTCTATCATGGCCGAGCCATACTTATATACCCTTGGGGAATGTATTGTTGGAGCCAAACCGCAATTCACGCATGAACCATAGCTATCACAAACTGCCGCATAACCACCAGTGGCACCCGCATAGTCCAAGTCCACATCAAACGTATAATAATTTGCGTCAGCCTCAGCAACGTTGTGTATCTTGTAGCCACGGAAATATGGCCTTGCCTCCAGGTATATGGGGTATGCACATTGCATATCCTCACCCGCCACCACAGCGTTGCACACTATCCGCCCTTGCTGGCACGAAAACATATCAATATATTCCGCGCCCACATCACTTGTGGCCACAATGAAAGCCTCGCCCTGCCCCGTGCTCACGGTCTCATACTTTCCCGACACATTATTATATAATTGATATTGCCACGAGGCATTTGCCATCACCGCCCCATCGCTGCCAACGGCAGTGAAAGAGTGCAGCTCATACATACTGCCGTATCCCGTTGCGTCAAGCCCCGTTCCGTTTACAGAAATGCCATGCGGCTTTACATTCCACCCTATTGCCTCAAGCACCTCAACTGTTTCCCTGCTTATCGGGAACAGTTTCGTCCTGTCGTCGTATGGATAGTTCATTATGTTCTCTGTTGGCAAGGAGAAATAGCACCCTGTTCTATAAGGCACATAGCCTTCAGCTGAACTATAAAGAGGAAGCTCCTTTCCCCCAACAGACAGCTTCAAGTCTTCTTTCAAGAAGCTCTCTATCTCCTCACTGCTCCCCCGCAAAGCCATTGAGCCAAGCGTCTTCGTCCCATCGGTCACCATGTTGTCAAAGGCAGAGGCCATGCGCTGTATTGCAAAGTTAAACCTGCCATCCCTTATGGCGACACTCGTTCCAAACCCCAGCACATGGGCAATGTGCCTCTGCAAGGCCGTTGTCATGTTGTCATACCCATAAGGGCCTTGGTCGTATGCCCACGACGAATTCCATGCTATATATGGGTTAATCTCTATTATACCCGCTTCAAGTATTTTTCTACGCCCCTGATAATACAGGCTCGATGGCATTGACATTCTGGCTGTTCCCCTTGAATACTTCACTGTAGTTTTTATCTCCACATCCGGGGATATCTGGTCATTAAACATAAACGTAATGCATACCGGGTCTGATATTTCAATCTTGCCCTCCCAGCAATCCATAGCCATACGGATGCAATGAAGAATACCCTCACTTTTATAGCCATAAGGATCGCTAATAACAGCCAAGAACTTCCTTTCCCTCGACCAAATAGTGTCATTTGCCCCACTTCCCGCCATAACACTCCGGGTGGGAATGGCTTGCCGAAGCATTTGAGAGAAAGCATCCACACTATCCACATACACCACCTCTCCGGTTTCTTCATCCTGCGCCATGACAGGCAATGCAATGAAAGCAACAATCAACAGTAATAAATACATTTTGTGTTTCATAACCTTCCCTCCATATTCATTATTATATAGTACAAATATAGCGAATTTTACCTACAAATGATTTATCGTGATTCTGTTTTATGTTTTTTAACGTCATCGTACCCAAGGTAACAACAGTTGCAAACAAGTCATCAACACCATTACTTAACATCACCCCGCCACAATCGGCCACGCCGTGGCAACCATCTTGCCCAGCGGCATTGGCAGGCAGCCGCCCGTCTCCCCCGCTGGTGTCCTAAACGCCGCCAAATGTGTTCAAAGAGTAAATATTTCACTCTTATTATGTTAAATTCAAACAACTGGCAAGCCAATCTTTGTTCCACAAAACAGAATTTGTTACCTTTGCAGGATACAAGCCAGACCGAGCAAGCGACAGAAATGCCCTGCGCAAGGCCCTCGGCAGCGCCCTTGCAGTGTACAACCCTTGCTGGCGCCACACGCCGCCGACTGCACAGAAGGCCGCAACGCACAAACAAACAACCAACAATGGAAACTAAAGGACAACTGCTCACGGTGGCCGCAAACGCCGCCATAGCCGCCGGGGGCGAGATAATGGATGTTTACACCGACCCCACGCAGGACTTCGGCATCGAGCTGAAGGCCGACAGCTCACCCCTCACGCGGGCCGACCGCCGGGCCGACGCCGCCATAGCCGCCGCCCTGAAGCCCACGGGCATCAGCCTGCTGAGCGAGGAGAGCGCCCACGCCCCCTACACCGAGCGCAGCTCGTGGCAGCGCCTGTGGATAGTCGACCCGCTCGACGGCACCAAGGAGTTCATAAAGAAGAACGGCGACTTCACCGTAAACATAGCCCTGGCAGAGGGCGGGCAGCCCACGCTCGGCGTAATCTACGTGCCGGCCACGCGCGAGCTTTACTGGGGCGCGCTGGGCATGGGGGCAGGCAAGCTCACCGCCGTAGGCACCGAGGCGCGCTTCGCCTCGGCAGAGGAGCTGGCCTCCAAGTCGGCCATGCTGCCACTGGCGGGCGGCCCGAGGCCTTTCACCGTGGTGGCCTCACGCTCGCACATGAACGCCGAGACGCAGGCCTGCATCGACGGCCTCTGCGCCGAGCACGGCCACGTGGCCACGCTCTCGCGCGGCAGCTCGCTGAAGATTTGCATGGTGGCCGAGGGCAAGGCCGATGTCTACCCGCGCTTTGCGCCCACCATGGAGTGGGACACGGCGGCTGGCAACGCCATAGCCTGCGCCGCCGGGTGCGAGGTGGTGCGCGCCGACGACGGCCGGCCGCTCCGCTACAACAAGCCCGACCTGCACAACCCCTGGTTCATAGTGCGCCGCCCCTCGGCGCCAACACAAACTGCCCTTAGCCATGAACTTTGAGATAGTATTCGTAGTGTGCTGCCTCGCGGCCATGCTCGTGGCACTCATCCGCGACAAGATGCGGCCCGGCATCGTGCTGCTCTCGGTGGTAGTGGTGTTCATGGCAGCAGGCATCATCACCCCCAAGCAGATGGTGGCGGGCTTCAGCAACCGCGGCATGATAACCGTGGGGCTGCTCTTCCTCGTGAGCGAGGGCATACGCCAGAGCGGCGCCCTCGGCACTGTGGTGAAGAAGATGCTGCCAGGCGCCGGGGCCACTGTGGGCCGGGCGCAGCTGCGCCTGCTGCCCATAGTGAGCGCGTTCTCGGCATTCCTCAACAATACGCCGGTGGTGGTAATATTCGCCCCGATAATAAAGAACTGGGCCAAGCGCGTGGGCCTGCCCTGCACCAAGTTCCTCATACCCCTGTCATACGCCACCATCCTCGGCGGGCTGTGCACGCTCATAGGCACGTCGACCAACCTCGTGGTCCACGGCATGATGACCGACCGCGGCCTGCCGGGGCTCAAGATGTTCGACCTTGCCTACATCGGGCTGCCCATCACCATAGTGGGCCTGGCGTTCATCATGCTCACCTCCAAGAAGCTGCTGCCCGCCGAGCGTCCCGACACCTTTGAGGACGAGGAGGCCGAGGCGCAGGAGGCATCGGGCCGCCACGTGGTGGAGGTGGTGCTGGCCTCGCGCTTCCCGGGGCTGAAGCGCAAGCTCAAGAACTTCGACTTCAAGCGGCGCTACGGTGCCGAGGTGAAGGAGATACGCCAGGGCGGCCAGGTAATCACCGAGAACCTTGGCGAGGTGCGCCTGCAGCAGGGCGACACGCTCGTGCTCGTGGCCGACGACGCCTTTACGCGCACCTGGGGCGACTCGTCGGTGTTCCTGATGATGACCAATGGCCGCGAGATACCCACCCGGCCGATGCCCGCCTGGAAGAAGTGGACGGCCCTGGCCCTGCTCATCGTCATGATAGTGGGCGCCACTGTGGGCGAGCTTCCCGCCGTGAAGGAGCGTTTCCCGGGCGTAAAGATGGACATGTTCTTCTTCTCCGCCATCACGGCGGTGGTCATGGCCTGGCTCAAGCTATTCCCCCCGAAGAAATACACCAAATACATCAGCTGGGACATACTCATCACCATAGCCTGCGCCTTCGCCATAAGCGCAGCCATGGAGGAGTCGGGCCTGGCCGCGCTCATAGCCAATTTCATAAAGGGCGTAAGCGGAAGCCTCGGCGCATGGGGCGCGCTGGCGCTGCTCTACGCCGTAACGCTGCTCATCACCGAGCTGATAACCAACAACGCTGCCGCCGCGCTGGCCTTCCCGCTCGCGCTTGAAACGGCCGCCAAGTTCGGCGTAGACCCCATGCCCTTCTTCATAGCCATCTGCATAGCGGCCTCGGCCGGATTCGCCACTCCCATAGGCTACCAGACCAACCTGATAGTGCAGGGAGCGGGCAACTACAAGTTTACCGACTTCATCAAGGTTGGCGTGCCGATGGACCTGATAGTCATGGCTGTGTCCGTTGGCCTCATACCGCTAATATGGCCGTTCGCCCCGGCAGCCTGACAAAGCCACAAACGCATGGAACACATTTACCCCATATTCGACAAGATGCTCACCCGCGCCGACAAGGAGGCCCTGCTGGGCCAGCGAGGCCTCATGGTGTGGATGACGGGCCTGAGCGGCTCGGGCAAGAGCACGCTGGCCATCGCGCTCGAACGTGAGCTGCAGCGGCGCGGCATACTGTGCCGCATACTCGACGGCGACAACATCCGCTCGGGCATAAACAACAACCTCGGCTTCTCGCCCGGCGACAGACGCGAGAACATACGCCGCATAGCCGAGGTGGCGCGGCTGTTCGTTGACACGGGCATCGTAACCATCGCGGCCTTCATCAGCCCCAGCGAGGAGCTGCGGCAGATGGCCGCCGGCATCATTGGCGCCGACGATTTCTTCGAGGTATACGTAAACACGCCGCTAAGCGTGTGCGAACAGCGCGACGTGAAGGGCCTCTACGCCAAGGCGCGGCGGGGCGAGGTACGCGAGTTCACGGGCGTCTCGGCCCCGTTCGAGGCCCCGCAGTCGCCCGCGCTCGCCATCGACACGTCGGCCCGACCGCTGGAGGACTGCGTGGAAGAAGTGCTCAAACTCATTTTACCGAAGATAAAGAAGCAAAACTAAACAGATATGGCAGAAGACTACAACCTTAGCCACTTGAAGCAATTAGAGGCAGAGTCAATCTACATCATACGCGAGGTGGCAGCCGAGTTCGAGAACCCGGTGATGCTCTACAGCATAGGCAAGGATTCATCGGTGATGGCCCACCTGGCCGAAAAGGCCTTCTATCCGGGCAAGCCGCCTTTCCCCTTGATGCACATCGACTCCAAGTGGAAGTTCAAAGAGATGCTCAAGTTCCGCGACGACTACGCGCGCGAGCACGGCTGGAAGCTCATAGTGGAGTCTAACATGAAGGCCTTCCGCGAGGGCGTGGGGCCGTTCACCCACGGCAGCAAGGTGCACACCGACCTCATGAAGACCCAGGCGCTGCTCCACGCGCTCGACAAGTACAAGTTCGACGCGGCCTTCGGGGGCGCACGCCGCGACGAGGAGAAGTCGCGGGCCAAGGAGCGCATTTTCTCCTTCCGCAACAAGTTCCACCAGTGGGACCCCAAGAACCAGCGCCCGGAGCTGTGGGACATATACAACACCCGGGTGAACAAGGGCGAGAACATACGAGTGTTCCCGCTGTCAAACTGGACCGAGCTTGACGTGTGGCAGTACATAAGGATTGAGAAGATACCCATCGTGCCGCTCTACTTCGCCAAGATGCGGCCTGTGGTGAACATCGACGGCACGCTCATCATGCCCGACGACGACCGCCTGCCCGAGAAGTACCGTGACCAGATAGAGATGAAGATGGTGCGCTTCCGCACGCTGGGCTGCTGGCCGCTCACGGGCGCCGTGGAGTCGAGCGCAGACACTATTGAGAAGATTGTGGAGGAGATGA
This sequence comes from uncultured Prevotella sp., assembly GCA_944319915.1. Classification (GTDB taxonomy): domain Bacteria; phylum Bacteroidota; class Bacteroidia; order Bacteroidales; family Bacteroidaceae; genus Prevotella. The sequence continues at coordinate 42,327 of CALUEY010000011.1, forward strand.
TGACCACCACCAAGTCTGAACGCACCACGCGAGTGATCGACTTCGACCAGGACTCCAGCATGGAGCAGAAGAAACGCGAGGGATACTTTTGAGTTAAAAATTAAAAATTAAAAATTAAAAAAGGCTGCGCCAAGGGCAATGGACTATAGGCGAAGGAGCTGCCATAACCCTGCATAGCGAGGCGAAGGAGCTAATCAAGCATTGGCAATAGGCCATGCCTGGCACGGCTGGGGCGGTAAAGCATATTTACAAATATGCTTCTTGAGCCATGCTGAGGTCGTTTGGCGCGGCGAAACAGACCGTTTGGCGCGGCAAAACAGGCCGTTCTGGAGCACAAAACAGGCCGTTTTGCGGGCCAAGACGGCCCGCGGGGCAACCGCTTGAGCCTCAACACCTTGCAAACAAAGGCCGGAAAGGCCGACAAAAACGAAAAATCATGACAGAGACAAGCAACAACAACGACAATCCGAAAGGCAAGAAGATGTCGATAGAAGAGTTTCTCGACAACGACGAACGAAAGGACTTGCTGCGCCTGCTCACCGCCGGGTCGGTGGACGACGGCAAGTCTACGCTCATTGGTCGGCTGCTCTTCGACAGCAAGAAGATATACGAGGACCAGCTCGACGCCCTCGAACGCGACAGCAAGCGCATGGGCAACGCCGGCGACCACATTGACTACGCCCTGCTGCTCGACGGCCTCAAGGCCGAGCGCGAGCAGGGCATAACCATCGATGTGGCCTACCGCTACTTCTCCACCAACCGCCGCAAGTTCATCATAGCCGACACTCCGGGCCACGAGCAGTACACGCGCAACATGATTACCGGCGGCTCCACGGCGCAGCTGGCCATCATCCTCGTAGACGCCCGCAACGGCGTGATAACGCAGACCAGGCGCCACACGTTCCTCGTGTCGCTCCTGGGCATCAAGCACGTGGTGCTGGCCGTAAACAAGATGGATCTCATGGACTTCTCTGAGGAGGTGTACCGCCGCATCGTGGCCGACTACATGGCCTTCACCAAGCCGCTCGGCATACCCGACATACAGTGCATACCGCTCTCCGCCCTCGACGGCGACAACGTGGTGGAACGCTCCGGGCGCACCCCGTGGTACGGCGGCCCGGCCCTGCTCGACTTCCTCGAAAGCGTGCAGGTGGGCACCGACCAGAACATGGCCGACCTGCGTTTCCCCGTGCAGTACGTGCTGCGCCCCAACCTCAACTTCCGAGGCTTCTGCGGCAAGGTGGCCTCGGGAGTGGTGCGCAAGGGCGACGAGGTGATGGCGTTGCCCTCTGGCAAGAAGAGCAGGGTGAAGGAGATAGTCACCTACGACGGCAACCTGGCCTACGCCTTCCCGCCGCAGTGCGTCACGCTCACGCTCGAAGACGAGATTGACGTGTCGCGCGGCGAGATGCTCGTGCACCCCGACAACCTGCCGCACACGGGCCGCTGCTTCGAGGCCATGCTCGTATGGATGGACGAGGAACCCATGGACACCTCCAAGCAGTTCTACCTGAAGCAGACAACCAACACCACCCGCGCACGCATCGAGGGCATACGCTACCGCGTTGACGTGAACACGATGGAGCAGAGCAACGCCTCTGCCCTGAAGCTCAACGAGATAGGGAAGGTGGTGATTGCCACGAACAAGGAGCTGTTCTTCGACCCTTACATGAAGAACAAGGCCACAGGGTCGTTCATCATCATCGACCCCGTGACCAACAACACCTCGGCCGTGGGCATGATAACGGCGCCGGCCGACACCGCCGACCTCTTTACGCCCATCACCGACGACGACCGCAAGGGCATGGAGCGGGGCCAGTCGATGGTGAGCCAGGCCGAGCGCGAGCGGCGCATAGGCCAGCAAGGGCGCGTGTACTGGATTGGGGGTGGCTCTGCCGAGCAGCAGAGCGCGCTCGCCCTCACGCTTGAGCGCCGCCTGTTCGACATCGGGCAGTATGCCGTGGCCATCACTCCCGGCCTCTACCCAGGGGCCGACGCCGCCGCCATGGCGCGCAGGCTGGCCGGCGGAGGCATTATAGTGGCCTGCTGCGCAGCGCCTGACGCCGATGTGGAATGCGGCACCGACGTGCGCCTGTGCATAGGCAACGGCGCGCAAGCTGCCCCCGGCGCAAGGCCTATTGCCCCCGAGCGGATGCAGCAGGCAGTGGAAGACATAATCAACGAAGCATAGCACCATGGGATTACTCGAATTCAACAAGCTGCCCATCAACACCCTCGTGGGTGCCGACTGGGATACGTTCAAGAAGGTGTGCGCCGGGCGCGACATCGACAAGGGCTACCGCCGCAAGTACATCCTCACCAAGGGCGTGTGCCGGCTGCTGAGCCTGCTCACCCCCATACAGGACGCGCGCTACCGCCGCCTGCTGGCCGGCAAGCCGCTGGAGCACCCGCCCGTGTTCATACTGGGCCACTGGCGCAGCGGCACAACGTTCATGCACAACGTGCTGTCGTGCGACCGCCACTTTGGCTACAACACCACTTACCAAACCGTGTTCCCCCACCTGATGATGTTCGGGCAGGCGTTCTTCAAGAAGAACATGGCATGGCTCATGCCCGACAAGCGGCCCACCGACAACATGGAGCTGGCCGTAGACCTGCCGCAGGAGGAGGAGTTCGCCCTTGCCAACATGATGCCTTACACGTACTACAACTTCTGGTTCTTCCCCAAGTACATGCAGGAGTACTGCGACCGCTTCCTCACCTTCGAACGGACAACGCCCGAGGAGCTTCGCGTGTTTGAGGAGGTGTTCACCAAGCTGATAAAGATAAGCCTGTGGAACACCCACGGCACGCAGTTCCTGTCGAAGAACCCGCCCCACACGGGGCGCGTGCGCGAGCTTGTGAAGATGTTCCCCGACGCCAAGTTCATCTACCTCATGCGCAACCCCTACACCGTGTTCGAGAGCACGCGCAGCTTCTTCTGCAACACCATCCTGCCGCTGAAGCTCGAGGACATAAGCCCCGAGGAGCTGGAGCGCAACATACTCAGCGTCTACACAAAGCTATACCACCGCTACCAGCAGGACAAGGCCCTCATCCCGCAGGGCAACCTCATAGAGGTGAGGTTCGAGGACTACGAGACCGATGCCTACGGCATGACGCGCCACATCTACGACGCGCTCGGCCTGCCGGGCTTCAAGGAGGCCGACAACGCCATACGGGCCTACACCGAAAAGAAAAAGGGATACAAGAAGAACGCCTACAGGTACGACGACCGCACCGTGCGCCTCGTGGAGGAAAACTGGGGCTACGCGCTCAAGGACTGGAACTACTCCATATAGAATCGCCAGGGGGCAAGGAGTCGCTTTCCAGGAGCCAAGGAATAAAAGAAGCCAGGGAGTCAAGACGAATGCCATCCGGCCACCTTACAGTGCGCGGCAAGCAGATGTCTTGACTCCCTGGCTTCTTTTATTCCTTAACCCTTAAGAATGGAATCATGGCTTCCCCTTCAGTTGACCCTACGCCTGCGCCTCTTCTTCCGCCTCGCGCGCCTTGCGTTCCTCTTCCATAAGCTGGAAGTCTTTCTTGCGCAGCACGAAGCTGTTGCTGAGGTACTTCTCGCGCACTATCTTGTTGGCGGCAAGCTCCTCGGGGCTGCCCTGGAAGAGTATGCGGCCCTCGAAGAGGAGGTAGGCCCGGTCGGTGATGGAGAGCGTCTCCTGCACGTTGTGGTCGGTTATGAGGATGCCTATGTTTCGGTACTTCAGCTTCCACACTATCTGCTGAATGTCCTCCACGGCTATGGGGTCAACGCCGGCGAAAGGCTCGTCGAGCATGATGAACTTGGGGTCGATGGCCAGGCAGCGCGCAATCTCGGTGCGGCGGCGCTCGCCTCCGGAGAGCTGGTCGCCCTTGTTCTTGCGCACCTTCTGCAGGCGGAACTCCTTTATGAGGCTCTCAAGCTTCTCCATCTGGTAGTCGCGCGGCTTGCCGGTCATCTCGAGCACGGAGAGGATGTTGTCCTCCACGCTCATCTTGCGGAACACGCTGTTCTCCTGCGCCAGGTAGCCTATGCCCGCCCGGGCGCGCTTGTAGACGGGAAACTTCGATATGTCGAGGTCGTCGAGGTATATGTGGCCCGCGTTAGGCACTATGAGGCCCGTGGTCATGTAGAACGATGTGGTCTTGCCCGCGCCGTTGGGGCCGAGCAGCCCCACTATCTCGCCCTGCCTCACGTTGATGGAGACATCGTTGACCACGGTGCGCTTGCCATAGCGCTTCACCAGCCCCTCGGTGCGGAGCACCATCCCCCCGGGCTTCACTGCCTCGGCAGCCTGCCCCGTTGATGTGTTGCTTGTTTGTTCCATGCTTCTTGGTATGCGCCCCGCGTGCCGCCTGCGGCGGCCCTCACGGCGGGGCTTGCTGCCTGCAAAGGTAGTGGAAAAAATCGACTCCGCGAAGCGATTGCACATTATTTAGCACTCGCCGCGGCAAATACGCGGGCGGGGCGGGAAGCCTGCCATACACCATTTTTAACGCGGCGCGGGCAAAAAACCCACCGCAACATTTCGGTTTCTATAGGATAATGGCTAACTTTGCAGCAATTAACGACATACAGGGATGATTCTACAAAAATGGCTCAACAGCCTTGGCCGCTACCTGGAGCTGATGGGGCGCACGTTCCAACGGCCCGAGCGGATGAGGATGTTCTTCAAGGAGTACGTCAAGGAGATGGCCCAGCTGGGTGTAAACTCCATCGGCATAGTGCTGCTCATATCGTTCTTCATAGGCGCGGTGATATGCATACAGATGAAGCTCAACATACAAAGCCCGTGGATGCCGCGCTGGACCACGGGCTACGTAACGCGCGAAATACTGCTGCTGGAGTTCTCCTCGTCGATAATGTGCCTCATCCTGGCGGGCAAGGTTGGCTCCAACATCGCCTCGGAGATAGGCACCATGCGCGTTACGCAGCAGATTGACGCCCTCGACATCATGGGAGTGAACTCGGCGTGCTACCTCATCCTGCCCAAGATAATGGGCCTGATAACCATCATGCCCTTCCTCGTCATCTTCTCGTCGGCCACCGGCATACTCGGCGCCTACGGCACGGCCTACATCGGCCACGTGCTCTCGCCCGAAGACCTCACCGCCGGCTTGCAGCACGCCTTCAACCCGTGGTTCGTGTGGATGAGCATCATCAAGAGCCTCTTCTTCGCCTTCATCATCTCGAGCGTTCCCTCGTACTTCGGCTACACCGTAGAGGGCGGCTCCGTAAACGTGGGCAAGGCCAGCACCGACGCCGTGGTGAGCAGCAGCGTGCTCATCCTTTGCTCCGACGTGTTCCTCACCCAGCTGCTGAGCTGAAGCATCGATGAGCCTGGCAGCCCGGCAGTTGCAGGAGCCAAGGCAAATGCCCATGGCAAACATAGCCAACGGAGCAACGGATTAAGGTGGCGCAAGGGCCAGGGGAACTGCATCCGCCCGGACTGCCTCAACCACCGAACTCCATAACTCCCCAAAAAAGAAAACATGATCGAAATAAGACACCTTTGCAAGTCGTTCGGCGACAAGGAAGTGCTCAGAGACATAAGCACAGTGTTCGAGAACGGCAAGACGAACCTGATAATAGGGCGCAGCGGCTCGGGCAAGACCGTGCTGATACGCAACCTCGTGGGCCTGCTCACGCCCACGAGCGGCGAGATACTGTACGACGGGCGCGACTTCGCGGCCATGACCAAGCGCGAGAAGATAATGCTGCGCAGGGAGATGGGGATGCTCTTCCAGAGCGCGGCGCTGTTCGACTCGATGACAGTCATGCAGAACGTGATGTTCCCCCTCGACATGTTCTCCGACATGACGGTGCGCGACCGTATGCGCCGCGCCCGCACGTGCCTCGACCGCGTGAACCTCGTTGACGCCGAAGACAAGTACCCGGGCGAGATTTCGGGCGGAATGCAGAAGCGAGTGGCCATAGCCAGGGCCATAGCCCTGAACCCCAAGTACCTCTTCTGCGACGAGCCGAACTCTGGCCTCGACCCCAAGACGTCGCTCGTAATCGACGACCTGCTGCACGGCATCACGCAAGAATACAACATCACCACCATCATCAACACCCACGACATGAACTCCGTGATGGGCATTGGCGAGAACATCATCTTCATACACGAGGGGCGCAAGGAGTGGCAAGGCCACAGCAGCGAGATAATGGACTCGCCCAACGAAAACCTAACCGACTTCATCTTCGCCAGCGACCTGCTGAAGAACATGCGCCGCGCCGTGCTCGAAAAGCGGCGCGAGCAAGCGTGATAAAGGGGAAGCCACACAAAACATTCTGACATATATTGCCGAAGCGAGGCACAAAAGGCCACTGCCGACAACAACCATTTCACAAAATACAAGACCGACATTGCCCGGCTATAAGAGGAAGTGGAGAAAGCAAGAGCGCAATCCTCTCACTGTGTGAGCAGGAGCTAGTCTATGAAACACAGGCACGGCTACTTGGCGCGCTATCCACGCTTGCTCTGGCGACCCGGTACTGCCCCATACCAGTACTCGCGGCAGCTGTTTCCGTCGGATTTACCTTAGCATGAAAAACGTCCAAAAGCAAAATCTTTGGGCAAGAACGGCAAGGGTACGATAGGCAGGTGAGCGGCGGCAGGCAGGCCACCCGGCTGTCCCGAAGAGGCCGTGGCAGGCAGGCGGCGCGACCCGCGCCGCAGCCTTTTGACGTCAGTTCGCCGCCATCCTGCACGCGCCTCGCTTTGCAATTCAGCTAATCGTTTCTATCAGATGCCGATACTCCTGGAATACCTTGCCGAATGTAGAAAATTTAAGACAATACCACGTTTCATTGTTCTTGACGGTCAATCCGTTTTCCCTGACAATGTTCTGGAACGTCTCACTATCCAATAGTTCTTGGGGATTTTCTCCTTCAACACCGAGCTTTGCGATGCCGAAATAAACCCTCTTGGACTTCACATAGTATTCGACAAGCACCCGCACACCAACACCATTTATGGCTGATACCACGGAAAGATTTTTCCACGGACCGGAATTCTCCCAGTTTTCCCAATTGCCGGTAATGCTGTAACCTTCATTCCTCAGGCTGTCCGCCCAAGAAATAAACATATTCTCTTCCTTTGACCGTTGGCGCACATTGTTTTCCACAGGAACAGCTGCTGTCTCCGGCTCTGCTGCAAGCCCGTCAGGAATCCCCTCCTCCACATTTCTTTGAGTTTCGGCTTCTTCCAACCTCTTTTCTGCGATACGGTTTTTCTCCGCTTTCGCCTGCTCTCTCGCCATTCTTTTCTGTTCCTGCCTTTGCTTCCGCTCCTTCTTCCTCTGTAAGCGTTCATCTTCTTTCTTTGCCCTCGCTTTCATGTATGCCTCGATATAGGTGGCCACATTATCCATGCTGACCAAAGGGGGCTCTGGATTCTTGAGCTTAAATCTCGTCCGCCCTATCAACCATCCGATAAGCCATATTATCGCCAGAGCTCCAAGCACCCCGGCCATAACTCCGAGCGAGATGCCCAATAATGTCAAAAGGGCGTTGAGGAAAGACGAAAGGTCGCCGTCTTTACTTGAGCCCTCCACAGGTTCTTTGGTTTGTTCAGGTTGTTCCGCCTTTTCGGTCAGCTCACTCGCTTCCTCTTCTGGTTGCGTTGCAACTTTTGTCGAATCGACGGTTTCCTGCACTGAAGCCGAAACGATAGGCGCACCGTTGGAGGATGGTGCGGAATCGTTGTTCTTCAGTGTTGAGATTCCAAACATTGCAGCCAACAATAAAATGATAAGGCCAAAACCGAAAGCGTTGGAATAGTGGCTTCTCGCTTTTTTCCATCTCCTATACGGCCTGGACTTTATTTCGTTGTAAATGGGAGTATATTTGCCAATCAGGGAATTGGCTGCGTTTTCTCGCTCCCTCAATCCCTTGCCCGCATAACTTCTCTGGCTGATTTGCCCGTCTTGATTTCGAGAGATTCCATTGGCGGCCACCAACTCTCTGACATTTTTCCTTTCCTCCTCGGCTTGAGCCAGTGTATAGACGGTCTTTTCATATAGCTCCTGCTCGTAATCGGACAACCAGAAGTTAGTGCCCCTCCCTTTTCTGTCTTGTGCCAAGTAACGAATCCAGTTTACAAGAAATAGAATCAATATTACTGCAGGCGCAATCAGCGTTGCGAAGCTAAATACAAGCCATATTATACCCACAGCTATCACGACGAATATGACTCCCTTTGCCAATATTCCGTCCACGCTGTTATTACTTTGTTTTGCCATATTATTTTCTGTATTTGAAGTGTTTAAAGAAAGATAGGCCTGTTCCGCGCAGTCCGGAAGACAGCCTTACGCCATGCCGCCCAAACGTGACATTAAGCCACTTGGAAATAAAAGAAAGAGACGCTCCCCTTTTGCTGACATTAAGCATTGTGTGCGGCGCGATACGGAATCTTCGCCAAAAACGCCATTGTAACATATCAGTGGATGTTAGTTGTTATCTTCGATAGCTTGTCGTATATTTCTTTCAGCTTATTGGCAATAGCATCCAGATTTCCATCGGTGGTGCTATATATCCACACAAACACTCTGTTAGAGTTACCTCCTGTGCCGGGCTCCTCTACAGCAGGATTGTATTCGGCAAAATCTTTGAGTATGGCATCCCGATATGGCACCCAGTCTTCTTTGCTCCAGGTGGTAATGCAGGCATTGAAACGAGCTATAGGATTTCCTCCCACTTCTTGAAAATGCGACTCAATCCCAATCCTATGTCCGTTTTCGTTGAACGTGACCCCCAAATCCCAATTCTGCCACGCCCACCAGCCGGCTCCCGTCAGCCTGCTCATGGTGTCTTTCAGTTGGGCAATAGCTTCTGTCTGATCTGAAAGTATTTTTGCCTTATAACACTCATATCTTTTGATGAGTTCATCAATGGCCTCCTTGTTCTTGCTAAAAAAATCGTATTCTAACTGAGTGCTTGTGAGGTTTAAGTTGTTAATAGTTTTCATAAAGTCAAACATGAAAGTTAAATACTTTTGATTTACGGTTGAGATGTAATTTCCTATGTTGCTGTTGACTTCTTTAAACAAGTCGTTGTAACTGCATTGTTGAAAACCATTTTCTGTGAGTGAGTGGGTGTTCAGAATAGGTTTCATGGACAGGACGACCAAAGCTTGTCTCTTGTTAGGATAAGCCTTGCAGAGATGTTTTTTATAAACATCAAGAGGATTATATAGGCCCGCTGTTATCTTGTTTTCAATGGCCACCACATAGTTGTCCGCTACCACGGTGATATCTATCCGTTTTCCTTCGGCGTATTCTTCCGTGTTGACACTTATGTCATGCCTATAGTCATACCAGCCGGATTTGCCAATGGCGGACAGAAGCGCAGATACCCACAGGTCTTTCATTCCATGTTCTGCTTTTGGATTAAATAAAAAAGCGAAAATTCTACTGCAGACTTCCTCAAACCGGCTTTGAGGGTATCTGCATATTTCCAGCCAAGTCGGCTCGGTTCCGATTTTTGGAATTTTCGAAAAGTCCATGACAATCGTTTGGAATTTTCCTATCAGTTCTTCCATGTCATTTTTATTTTGCCCCGACCAGCTCCTGATTCAGGAAGTCTATAAATTAGAAGCGTGGAACTGCAATGCTACCACGTTCTGAATTGGAGGTCCTAGGAAAACCTTACGCACGAATGTAGTAATAGCAGCCCACGCCATAGCGTGAGAACCACTATGCTATCCTTGTGCGTAATTGAAAGTTTCCTAGGTTTCCAATTCACAAGATAAGCATAACGCTTCTTCTTTTTTCTCGCATGTCTTGGAAAGAGTTGCCTCTATCCGATTACAAAAATAAATAATTTTTTCGATAATCTCCAATTTTCTAACGGTTTTCTTTGCGATGGTGGTTGAATTTAACCCAAATCGGTCATTAGAGTCCGAAACGATTTCTGTCTATTGTCGCGCAAATTGGCTGCCGTCTTTGTAGAAGGCATAACGGGCTATGTCGAGACAAAGCGGCAGACAAGATGCCGGCAAGAGATGGACGCGTTTGGAAACGCTAGGTACAGAGCAGGAAACAAGAATTCGGCGGTCTAATGACCGATTTTGGTTAAGTACATTCTATATCTTTAATCCTTTATCTTACCTTGGCATTAACAATAAAAATAAATATTCAAACCTTTTCTCCGCCCATGCGGTCATGTACAAGCGAAATATAGCCGTTATCAAAGAATACAAGAGAATTATTGATCGTTATTCCAAACATTTTCGCTATCTTTGCAATAAGATAGGCTGCGCCCGGGAAACCCGGAGCAAGCTTCGTTTCCGCTCGCTTGCATTATCTTTGTAAAATACAAACGCTCGACAACGAGCCTAACATAAAACATTCTAACATGATAGCAAGGACACTCAGAATGTGCGCCGCCATAATGGTGGCGGCGTATGCCGCGCAGGCAACGGCCTGCACGGGCATCACCCTGCGCTCAGCCGACGGGGCGTGCATACCGGCGCGCACCATAGAATGGGGCGGCAGCGACCTGAAGAGCCGCTACGTCATAGTGCCGAGAGGCTACACCCAGCTCTCCTACGTGCCGGGAGGAGTGAAACAAGGCATGGAGCTTGAGGCCAAGTACGGCTACGTGGGCCTGGCGGTGGAACAGGAGGAGTTCGTGGCCGAGGGCCTCAACGAGGCCGGGCTGTCGGCAGGCCTGTTCTACTTCCCGCGATACGGCGGGTACGAGGCGTACAGCGAGAAGGCCAAGGCCAACTCAATAGCCGACCTGCAGCTCGTGCCATGGATACTGGGCAGCTGCCGGACGGTGGACGAAGTGAAGGCCGCCGTGGCCGGGGCGCACGTCGTGGCGGTGGACCCGCGCGCCTCTACGGCCCACTGGCGATTCACCGATGCCTCAGGGCGGCAGGTGGTGCTTGAGATAACGGACGGCAAGCCCCATTTCTTCGAAAACCCTCTGGGCGTGCTCACCAACTCGCCGGGCTTCGAGTGGCAGATCACAAACCTCAACAACTACGTAAACCTGCTGCCCGGCACAGCCGCGCATAACGACCTCGGCGGACTGAGCCTCACGTCGTTCGGCGCAGGCAGCGGCTTCCTCGGCCTGCCGGGCGACGTGACGCCTCCCTCGCGCTTTGTCCGCGCCGCCTTCTACCAGGCCTCCACGCCGCCGGCCAAGACGGCTGCCGAGGCCGTGCGCCAGTGCTTCCAGATACTGAACAACTTCGACATACCCATAGGCATCGAGACGGCCAAGGGAGAGCAACACGCCAACCTGCCCAGCGCCACGCAGTGGACGTCGGCCACCGACATAACCAACCGCCGCATATACTACCGCACGATGCGCAACTCGGCCATTCGCTGCATAGACCTCAAGGCGATAGACTTCAGCAAGGTGAAGTACCAGACGGCCCCGCTCGACGATGTGAAAGAGCAGCCCGTGGTGATGGTGGAGGTGAAGTAAGCAGGCTGAAATTATAAAACATCTTCACACAACGGCAACCTCAGTGTAACCATCTGTCAGATACAAAGATATGATACGCCCCGTTTTGCGCTGCAAAACGGGGCGTATCACAATGCCAAACGTGCCGCCCCACAGTGTGGAACGGCACGTTTGGCATACCGGTATGCGCCGCGCCCGGCTGGCGCACGCACATTATAGGATTATTTCGCAGTGCCGGTGGCAAGGCCCTGGCTGCCCACCGTCACTTAAGCTGCCACCGCTCCGGCCCGCCTACCATTGGCACGAGCACCTCTTCCTTGGTGCTGTCGCCGAAGCAGAGCAGCAGGTAGACGCTGGCGCGGCGGGCCGCCGTGTCGGCCACGGCGCGAAGGGCGCGCACGGAGTCGATGCCGCCGTGCTCCTCCTCCTGCCATGCCACAAACTGCTTGGCGTTGGCCAGCAGCTGCTCGCGGTAGTCAGCAGGCAGGCTGTCGGCCCCTGCCACGAAGCCTAGATAGTCGGCATAACGCCCGCCTATGAGGTGGCCGTAGGCCTCCTCGGCAGCCTTTGCCGCCAGCTGCCCGGGCTTTGGCTCGTCCTTGCAGGCGGCAAGCAGGGCCAAGGCGGCGCACAGCGATGCGATGAAACGCCCTTTCATGCTACTTCTGCCGTATGAAGATGTTGATGGGCGAGCCTGTGAGCTTCCAGTTTTCGCGTATCTTGTTCTCCAGGAACCGCTTGTAAGGCTCCTTGATGTACTGCGGCAGGTTGGCGTAGAACACGAACGACGGAATCTGGGTGTTGGGCAACTGCGAGCAGTACTTTATCTTTATGTACTTCCCCTTGATTGATGGTGGCGGGTAAGCCTCGATGAGCGGCAGCATCACCTCGTTGAGCTTGGTGGTGCCTACGCGCATCTTGCGGCTTTGGTAAACGTCCTTGGCCGTCTCGAGCACCTTGAATATGCGCTGCTTGGTGAGGGCGGAGGCGAACACTATGGGGAAGTCGGTGAAAGGGGCCATGCGCTGGCGTATGGCCGCGGTGAAGGTGTCGATTACCTTCTGCGTCTTGTCCTCCACCAAGTCCCACTTGTTCACCACCACCACGAGGCTCTTGTTGTTCTTCTGTATTATCTGGAAGATGTTCATGTCTTGCGCCTCTATGCCCCGCGTGGCGTCGATCATGAGGATGCACACGTCGCTGTTCTCTATGGCACGGATGGAGCGCATCACCGAGTAATACTCAAGGTCTTCGGTCACCTTGTTCTTCTTGCGTATGCCGGCAGTGTCTACGAGGTAGAAGTCGAAGCCGAACTTATCGTACCGCGTGTATATGCTGTCGCGGGTGGTGCCTGCTATCTCGGTTACGATGTTGCGCTCCTCGCCTATGAAGGCGTTGATGATGCTGCTCTTGCCGGCGTTGGGGCGGCCCACCACGGCAAAGCGGGGGATGCCCTCCTCCAGCAGTTCGCCACTGGCCTTGGGCAGCTTCTCCACCACGGCATCGAGCAGGTCGCCCGTGCCGCTGCCCGATATGGCGCTCACGCAATAGGGGTCGCCAAGGCCGAGCGAGTAGAACTCGGCGGCGTAGTAACGCTGTGCGTTGTCGTCAGACTTGTTGGCCACGAGGATTACGGGGAGCTTGGTGCGCCGCAGTATGTTGGCCACGTCCATGTCGAGGTCGGTCACCCCGTTGGTCACGTCTACCAGGAAGAGCACCAGATCGGCCTCTTCGGTGGCTATGAGCACCTGTTTGCGTATCTCCCCTTCGAAGATGTCGTCGGAGTTTACCACCCATCCGCCGGTGTCAACTACGGAGAACTCGCGCCCGTTCCATTCGCACTTGCCGTACTGGCGGTCGCGCGTGGTGCCGGCCTCATCGCTCACAATCGCCTGGCGCGACTGGGTGAGGCGGTTGAAAAGTGTAGACTTGCCCACGTTGGGCCGTCCTACTATCGCTACTAAGTTTGCCATCTGCTTGTCTTGTTTGGTAATTCATTAATATTTACCCGCCCCATTCCGCCACTCGTCTGATGGGCGCGGGGCGCGGCGCTTGCGCCCGCCAAGCCGCCCTCTCACTGGGGGTTGTAGCCAAAGCTGTCGAGCTCGCGCTCGGAGCTGCGCCAGTCTTTGTCCACCTTGACGAACACTTCGAGGTACACACTCTTGCCGAAGAAACGCTCAAGAGCCTTGCGGCTCTCGGTGCTCACCTTCTTCAGGGCCACGCCCCTGTGGCCTATCACGATGCCCTTCTGCGAGTCGCGCTCCACGTAGATCACGGCGTTGATGTGTATGTGGGTGTCGTCCTCCTTGAAGCTCTCCACCCTCACCTCCACCGAATAGGGTATCTCCTTGGCGTAGTAGAGCAGTATCTTCTCGCGGATTATCTCGCTCACGAAGAAGCGGGCGGGCTTGTCGGTTAGCTGGTCCTTGCCGAAATAAGGCGGGCTCTCGGGCAGCAGCTCGCCGATGCGCCTTAACAGCACGTCGGTGCCAAACTTGTTGAGCGCCGATATGGGCAGAATCTCGGCCTTGGGCAGCAGCACGTGCCAGCGCTCTACTATCTGCCCGAGCGTCTTCTGGTCGGTCTGGTCTATCTTGTTGATGAGCAGCAGCACCGGAACGCTCATCTTCGCCACCTTGTCGAGGAAGTCGCGGTTCTTCGTGGGGTCTTCCACCACGTCAGTTACGTAGAGGAGCACGTCGGCGTCCTGCAGGGCCGACTCCGAGAAGGCGAGCATCGACTCCTGCAGCTTGTAGTTGGGCTTGAGCACACCGGGCGTGTCGGAGAATACGATTTGCATCTCGGGCGTGTTCACTATGCCCATGATGCGGTGGCGCGTGGTCTGCGCCTTGAACGTGGCAATGGAGATGCGCTCGCCCACGAGCTGGTTCATAAGCGTGGACTTGCCCACGTTAGGGTTGCCCACTATGTTCACGAATCCTGCCTTGTGCATGGTTGTCATTGTTGCGTTTGTATGATGGCCGCGGCCGCCGGCATGCGCCGCAGCATTATGAATCAGGTTGCAAATATAGCATTTTTGCGGCAGAACGCCAAACATTCAGCGCGGAATCAGCCACAAGGACTCCACGGCGGCCCTATGGCCGCCCGCACACCGCAGGAGATAGGCCACCATGCCAAAAGCCGCATTGTTTGCGCGCACACCCTCACAACTACATTATTAATATGTGTGCAAAAAGAATCGACAAAAAAGTTTTGGCAGTTCGGAAAAAAGCAGTACATTTGCCGCCAAACTCAACGGAAACATGGCAGAGTGGCAACAGCAAACCGCCCCAATGCACAAAAACGCAAGCCGGGATGCCGGCACCGCCTGCCACCGCAAGAGAATGGAACGCGAAGCCACACTTCGCCATATTGGACGCCTCCTGAAACAAGGAGGGCAATGCAACAGGAGAACGTGAAGCTCGCCCACGCCAGTACCAGCTGACACGGCCGGCAAAGCCTTGGTTACATGAGAAAGTGTATTCAAAATATTAGTTTCACGGCGTCGGGCCTTGCCGCCACAAGCGGCAGAGGCACGGCGGCAACATCGTGCCGCACCGTGGCCGGCCTCGGCTGGCTGAGCGGCGCAGGCCGCCACCGGCGCGGGAACTCACACGCAGAACGATGAAGCACTCACCAAGCCAAGGGCCGGCCATGGCCCAGGAAAGCCCTGCCAGGGTGCAACGCTGCCTCTTCTACATCGCCATGGCACTATGCTGCTGTAGCGAGGCCAACGCGCAGCGGTGGCTGACGGAGAGCCGCGCAGACTTCTTCTGCGGCGTGGACTTCAACTACCGCGACATTACCCACAACAAGGTGTACGACATCCTGCTCAACCTAACGCCGGGGGCGAAGTGGTATTTCCCGCGCCACTGGCAGGCAAGCGTGCAGGTGCTGGTGCCTGTATACAACGACTACGGCGACTACTACAAGAAGGTGAGGCTCAACGTGGCTTCCATTTCAAAGGAATGGCACTTCGGCGGGCGGTTCTTCATCAAAGGCACCGGCGGCCTCTTCACCTCCGAACGCTACGGCGTCGACGTGAAGGCCATGTACGTTGCCACCGAGTGGCTGGCCCTCAGGGCGCAAGCCGGGGTGACGGGCTTCTGCTCGATGGCCACAGGGTGGACGGCAAGCAGGATGGAGCGCGTCACCGGCACCATGGAGGCCGACTTCTACCTGCCGCGCTGGAACACCGAGTTCAGGCTCAGGGGGGGGCGCTACATCTACGAGGACTATGGGGCAACGGTGGAGGCCATGCGCCACTTCACGCACTGCACCGTGGGCGTGTTCGGCGAGTACAGCGACCAGTGGGAGGCCAACGCGGGCTTCAAGGTGGTGATGATGATACCGCCATACAGGCGCAGGCAAAGGGCCGTCAACGTGCGCCCGGCGTCTAACTTCCGCCTTACCAACAACTTCTCCGCCGAGCCTTACGCCATGCAGATGTACGAAACCGACCCGGAGGAGAACGAACGCGAGGGGTGGTTCTGCCGCGACAGTCTGCACTGGGGAGTGAACAACATGACCCGCGATTTTGAGATAAGGGGGAGGGAAGCAGAGTGATGAAGCACGGCTTGAAGTTTGCAATGACGCTCCTGCTGGCAACCGGCACGCTGCCCACGGCCGCCGAGGAATACGGCGGCATAACCGGGCTGATACATACGCCGTCGGCCGAGATGAACCCTGCGGGCATGGCGCGCATAGGCGCTTTCTTCCTCAACAAGGAGTTCCTGCCCGACGCCATGCGCTACAACGACGCCAACGGAGTGGCCACGAAGTACCACACAACCGACCACTTCCTGGCCATCGCCCCGTTCGACTGGATTGAGCTTGCCTACACCTGCACGCTGATGAAGGGAATGAGGGGCGGCAAGGCGCGCTACTTCATGAAGGACCGCCACGTGTCGCTAAAGCTGAGGGTGATAAAGGAGGGCAAGTGGATGCCGGCAATAGCCGTGGGAACCACAGACCCTTACCACTTCTCAAGCAGCGAGACGCCCGACTACTTCCGCAACTACTACGGCGCGGCCACCAAGCACTTCAGCCTGCGAGGCCACGAGCTGGGGGCGCACGTGGCATATAGGTGGTACAAGGAAGAGAGCAACAAGAAGTGGCAGGGCATCACGTGCGGCCTCACATACCGCCCGGCCTTCGCGCCAAACCTGCGCGGCATAGTTGAATACACCGGCGACGACATAAACATAGGCGCCGACTGCTATCTATGGAAGCTGCTCTTCGTGCAGGCTAGCCTGCAAAACGGCAAGTACTTCAGCGGCGGCATGATGCTGCAAATACAGCTTTAGCCCCGCCACCGACCCGCCCGCAGCCCAAGGACGGCCCCACGGCCCGGAAAGGCAGCCAAGGGGCAACGGAAAGGCAACAACAAAAGGATACTCAATGTTTAACAAATAAATTAAAAACGCATGAAGAAAATCGTAAAGATCGGAATGTTCGCATTCCTCGGCGTGACGATGTCCGCCGGAATCGTAAGCTGCAGCGACCCTGACCCGAACTATGAGACCGTGGTGCCGCCTACGGTATCAGTGTCAAACAGCATCACCGGCCGCGTGACTAACATGGACGGAACGGTGCTCGCAGCCACAGTGAAGCTTGACGGCAACGCCGTGCAGACCAAGACCGATGGCACCTTCGCTTTCGAGAACGTGACCGCTGGCAACCACACGATCACTGCCGAGGCAAGCGGCAAGATAACAAAGGAGATGACCGTGACTGTGGCCGCTGGCAACACCGCCACCAACACCGTGTGCAACTTCGCGCTGGCCAACGTCGGCACAACGGTAACCGTTGAAGCCAACACCGTGACGGAGAAGACCGTGGAGTCGGAGACCATCACCGGCAACGAGGCCGGCAAGGTAACCGTAGACGTGGAGGTACCGGCCAACACGCTGCCCGAGGGGAGCACCATCATCATCACCCCGCTCTACAGCATGGACGAAGCCGCAAGCGGCCGCGCACAGGAAACCGTGACGCTCATTGGAACAGAGGTGAAATGCTCCGACCCCAACGCACAGCTGCAGCAGCCCATCTCGCTTACCTATGACATCGACGCATCGGTGAGCGGCTCCATCAGCGTGCTCAAGCTCGTGAACAACCAGTGGGTGAACGCTGCCTACACAGTAAACGGCAACAAGGTAACCGTAGAGGCCGACCAGCTGACTTCCTACGTAATCAACCTCGTGGCCAACGTAACCACTGCCAATGCCACCGAACAGCTCTCGTTCGAGAGGAGCCTTTGGGACAACCTCTACGGCGGCACCAGCATCACAGTTGACAACGCATCGTACACCTACCACATGGGTACCGAGATCTCAGCGTCTGCCAACAACAAGGTTTGCGCTTACCTCAAAGAGATAGTGGCCCGCCGCACAGGCTCTTCAGTGGCCACCGTAACCGGCACCTACCCGCTCAACGTTACGCTGCCCTTCGGCACCGCACTGCGCGTAAGCGGCACCCAGGAGGTGGAGACAGTCACCGTGTCGGCCCTCAGCGGCACCGCCACCGGCCGCCAGTATGGCACCGTGAGCATCAAGGCTGAGGCCTTCAACCGCGAGCACACCGGCGGAAGCAACTAAACGCCGCACTGACCTGCCACAGAAGCCGCAGCCTGCTGCGGCCCTGGCAGCAACGCAGCCATGCAACTGCAAGCCCCTGCGCCACACAGGCCGGGGCTTGCAGTTTTTTCGTTTCACGCCCATACCCAGCCATTCACAAGCATGGGAAACCACTTGCGAATGCCGCCGCGTAAGCATATTTCCTATTCCCTCCCCTGCGCAGCGCAGTTGAGTGGAAAGTCCTTGACGCTCCATATAACACCCTTGAGCTATGCAAGTTCTGGATAAGCAGTTTCTTGATTACCATACGACCCACCAGCTGGAGTGGTAACCGTAAACGTCCACGGCAGCTCCATCATCCCGCCATAGCTCAAGTAAAGCAAGCCATAGTCGGCAGCAGCGCAGTCCTCAAGCACGGGCGCACTGAAAGTAAGCGACACATGGCATAAGTGCGAATATGCCGATAAAGCAATAATATTGGTTTAGCGCCTAACGATTTTTTAGGGGTATGATTCGGGTTAATACAATGCTTTGAGGTGGAACATCAGATTTTGGTCGAAAATGCTACACCATGTATATAACACCACGGCGCGCCGCCTGCAAATGCAGGCGGCGCGCCGTGGCTTTTCTTACGTTGTGGCTACTCTCTCACTTCGCCTCGTGAACGGAGCTGCCGTCGTAGGCCCACTTCACATAGGAAGCGCCGTGGACGAAGCCTGCGCCGAAGGCGGTGAAGATGAGGTTGTCGCCTTTCTTCAGCTTCTTCTCATTGTCCCAAAGGGCCAACGGGATGGTGGCGGCACTCGTGTTGCCGTAGTGCTCTATGTTGACCATCACGTGGTCAATAGGCACCTCAAGCCGCTTTGCCACGGCCTCAATGATGCGCATATTGGCCTGGTGAGGCACTATGTAGGCAATGTTGTCTTTGTTGAGGCCGTTGCGCTCGGCAATGAGAGCGCAGTCATCGCTCATGCTCGTCACGGCATAGCGGAACACCGTGCGCCCCTCTTGATAGAGGTAATGCAGGCGGTGGTCAACGGTGAACGGTGACGGCGGGCATACGGAGCCTCCTGCCTTTACGTGGAGGAACGGAAGGCCCTTGCCGTCGGTGCGGAAGTGTGAGTCCATAAGGCCCACGCCCTCTTCCGTGGTGGCCTCTACGAGCACGGCGGCGGCACCGTCACCAAAGAGCGGACAGGTGCTGCGGTCGGTATAATCGACCACGGACGACATCTTGTCGGCTCCGATGACGATTATCTTCTTGTAGCGACCGCTCTGTATCATCGACGAAGCCACGTCGAGCGTATAGAGGAAACCGCAGCAGGCAGCCCAAAAGTCGAACGCAAAGGCGTTCTTAAGCCCGAGCTTGCCCAATACGATCGATGCCGTGGACGGGAACTGGTAATCGGCCGTGGAGGTGGTGACGATTAGAGCATCGATGGTGTCGGGGTCTACGCCCGTCTTGCGGAGCAACTGCTTGGCGGCCTTGCGCGCCATGTAAGACGTGCCGAGACCTTCCTCGCTGAGTATGCGGCGCTCCTTGATGCCCACACGCGTCATAATCCACTCATCGTTGGTGTCGACCATGCGCGACAACTCATCGTTGTTGAGCACATAGTCGGGAACATAGCCTCCGATGCCGGTGATTACCGCGTTTATTTTCTCCATTATTCTGCCACTTCTTCCTTAACTATTGCTACCTTGCCACGATAGTAGCCGCAGGTGGGGCATACGTGGTGGTAAACGTAGTATGCGCCGCAGTTGGGGCATACGGCCAGCGTGGGAGCTACAGCTCCGTCGTGGGTTCTTCTTTTGCGTGTACGAGTCTTAGACTGTCTTCTTTTAGGATGTGCCATTTTCTTTAATCTTTAATTATTGTTTTTAATTTCTCTAATCCACTCCACCGCGGGTCTGCCGCCTGCGGCCCTTGTGCGTCTGCGGGATTTGCGGCTGCATGCTCACGCAGTGCCTCCACCATGGCGGGATTGCACTCTCCATCGGCGTGGACGTGCTTTATGGGTATGGCCAAAGCCAAGAATTCGTAGATGTTCCACGCCACGTCTATCACGCCATCGTCCTCGGCCACGGTCACAACGAGGTTGTCAGCAACCAGGTTTCCCTCGCCGAGGCGCGCCGTAAGCTGCCCGTCGGTGCTTATCAGCAGCCTCATGTCGTCAAGGCAGCGGTCACACTGCACGGTGACGGTGGCATCGATGTGGAACACAAGCTCGAAATAGCTTGTGGCAACGCGCCTCACGGCAAGCGTCACAGCGGCATCACCTCGCCTCACTTCGGGGGCTCCAACGGCCTCGAAGTAGCTGTCGCCGAGGCTGAAGCTAAACGTCTGCCCGTCCTCGCCGATGTTCCTAAGGTCTATCTTCAGTGATTCAAAACCGTCCATTTGCCAGTCTCCGTATGTCAGCAGCGACCTGCCCCGCACCTTGTGGCCATCGGCCACGCCACGTGCAGACACTATATTTCGGGCTGCAAAGTTACGAATTATTTTTCATATCCGGCAATCATATTGCATTTTTTTACTCCTTTGGCGATGATATGACTGCCTACAAGACTGCCTTAACGCTTGTGCAACTCCACTCGGAACACAGTGCCACGCCCCAGCTCGGTGCTCTTCACGAAGATATGGCCACGGTGATACTCCTCTACAATGCGTTTGGCAAGCGAAAGTCCCAAGCCCCAGCCACGCTTCTTGGTGGTGAAACCGGGCGTGAATACACTCCTAAGGTCTTTCTTGCGTATGCCTTTGCCAGTGTCGGCCACTTCCACGGCCACTCGCTCCTGCCCATCAAAGAGGCGTATGCACAGCGTACCGCTGCCCTCCATAGCATCAACAGCGTTCTTGCACAGATTTTCGATGACCCACTCAAAAAGCGGCGCGCTCATCCGCACGCATACATCATGGTCGGGAAACTCACGAACCAATGCCACACGCGACGAAGTGCGGCGGTCCATGTAGTCGGCCACATGGGTCAGCACTTCGTTCATGGAGCAAGGCACAAGTTCAGGGAGAGAGCCAATCTTGGAAAAACGGTCGGCTATAAGCTCAAGCCGCTTTACATCCTTGTCCATCTCGGGTATGAGCGCATCATCGGGATATGCCTCCTTAAGCATCTCCACCCAGGCCATGAGGCTCGATATGGGCGTACCGAGCTGGTGGGCGGTTTCCTTTGAGAGGCCCACCCATACTTTGTTCTGCTCCGCACGCTTAGAGGAAAGCAAGGCAAAGATAGCTACAACGACAAAAATGAGGACAACACCAAGCTGCACGTAAGGGTATGAAGAAAGACGCTTCAGCATGGTTGATTCATCATAACAAACGAGCTGATAATCCGCAGCGGCAGCAGATTCACCATAATCCACTTTTATGTATTTGCCCGAATGGTACAGGCGGCGGCCTAATTGAGCCACGTATGCGACGGAGTCGGCAGCATTCTTGGCATCAATACTGACATTGCGGAAATCTGCCACGTTGCCAGCGGCATCCATAACAATAACGGGAATAGTGTTGTTGCTCCGTATAACGCTAAGCACGAGGGTGAGGTCGGTGTCCTCATCGGCGTTGCTGAGGGCGTGGAGAGCCTGAGCCCATATCTCCATGCGGTTGCGCTCCTCGGCCGACAGATCCTCGACGAGGATGTGAGAGACGGAGAGTGACACCACGGCTATCACCACTGCGGCTACCACGAGCACCACCCTCACTTGTCTTATCCGGTCGGTCCACTGCATCGATTTTACCTTATAAATTATACTAAGCTCAATTTCACTTTACAATGCGGCAGCAACATGCCGACTATATAAATAACGCCACTGAACAAAACTTATTGTGCAAAGTACGTCCAAGGAAACCCACATTGCCCACAATCTACCAGCTCTCCCATTGCTCCCAGCTCTCCCAGTCTTCTCAGTTTTCCCATTACTCCCAGCCCTCCCATCGCTCCCTGCCCTCCCATCGCTCCCAGCCAAAAAAAAAGGTTCCCGTGCGGCCGATTGGCCACACGGGAACCATGTCAACAAAAAGGCGGCGGCCTCCTACTCTCCCGCATTGCGGCGCAGTACCATCGGCGC
>CALUEY010000012.1 GCA_944319915.1 uncultured Prevotella sp.
GACCAGGCAGATGAACTGCTTGGACTTTCCATGAACCATTATAATGTCAAGTTTGCAACGGTATAATTAACTAGAGCAAACATATTATAAGAAACATAACGCCTCTTATTTTCAATATGTATTGGAAAGAGTTGCCTCAATCCGATTACAAAGATAGGGGATTTTTTCGTTAATCCCCTATC
Organism: uncultured Prevotella sp.; assembly: GCA_944319915.1. Lineage (GTDB taxonomy): Bacteria > Bacteroidota > Bacteroidia > Bacteroidales > Bacteroidaceae > Prevotella. Next base: position 183 of record CALUEY010000012.1, read on the forward strand.
TTTTAATGTTTTTATTTACCTTGGTGATAGATTTTAGTGAACATCCTATATTTTCAGCCATTTATCAATGCCAAGAGCAGTCGTTTCTTTCTCTGACCAATTCTATAGACTCCTTGCCAGTAATATGCTCAACCGTGATTTCCACCATCAGCAAATGATTGAAGCCTTTGGCTATTTCAGCCTCCAAGCCAACCTCACCATGCGAATATTTGTCAGCCAGTAACCGCAAGGCAAGCTGCTTTTCTCCCTCATCCATCAGAATGCGTGCATTGCCGAAGACTATCACACTGCGGAAGTAAGTGGTGAACTCGGCCGGCTTAACGTCATCCTTCTCCACCACGCAGAACGAAACCTTGGCGTTCCGCTGTATGGCATCCACTTTATGCCCTTTCACGGCAGTGTGGAAGTATATCTTGCCCTCGGCATACACATAACTGACAGGAACGGCATACGGATAGCCATCGTCGCCATGGAGAGCCAACGTTCCGTTAGTCATCCTTTCGAGGATGCCCACACTTTCTTCAATCGGCAACAATTGCCGCTTACGTCGCATTTCTCTAAACATATCACTCTGCATCAAACCATTTTCAAACCAACAATAGAAGCAATCAGTGTGACCATGAAAAAGATACGGGCAAACGAAGCTCGCTCGTGGAAGCATACGATGCCGAGCATGACCGTTCCCACAGCACCGATGCCTGTCCATACGGGATAGGCTGTGCCGATGGGCAGCGTCTGCACGGCAACGGCAAGCAGCCACATGCTGGCAGCGAGGCAACCCACAAAACCGGCTGTCCACAAGTGGTATGCCCTACCTCTCTTACCTCTCATCTTGCCAAGGCAAAAGGCGAACGCCGTTTCAAACAATCCGGCGATAATCAAGATTATCCAATCCATGCGTGGCAAGGTTTAATGTGATACCATTTTCAATCCTACAACAGAAGCAATCAGCGTGGTGATGAAGAACAAGCGGAGGAATGATGCAGGTTCATGGAAAAACACGATGCCGAGCACCACCGTACCTACTGCACCGATACCCGTCCACACGGGATAGGCCGTGCCGATGGGCAACGTCTGCACCGCCTTGGCAAGCAGCGTCATGCTGAGCGCAAGGCTGGCGAGAAACCCAGCACCCCAAAGATACCATTCGGTGCCTGACACTTCTTTCATCTTCCCTAAACAAAAAGCAAAGCCGGATTCAAAGAATCCGGCAACAATCAGAATAATCCAGTTCATACGGCTTTCTTATTTCTAAGATAATATGTAAAATGTGTTTGCAAAGGTAGTACTTTTTCTTATTCCCCCATCTTAAATTTGATAAAGAATGCCATATTCCTCGTCTCTGACAGCCAGTAGTTATGTGGCAACGATGAGCTGGCGAGGGTCTCGCAGCCCGAGTCACTGGTGGAAGCAGCCTCGCGCCCAGCACCCCACCTTACGTACCGTAAAGGTTAGCGTAAGGTGGGGGCGCGGGGCAGCAGCTACCCCTCACTCGAACATCTCGGCCCAGCGCATGAAGCGGGCCACGCCCTCGGGTCCGAACTTGGCAAGGCTCTTGGCTGCCTGCCCTACGGTGCGCTCGCGGTCGGGGTGCGACTTTGAGTAGAACTTGTCGGCATAGCAAACCACCTGCTCGGCCATGGTCAGAGGCACATAGTCGGCCGGTGGCAGGGGCAGGCGCTGCTCTTCCACCTGCCGCCGGGTGATGCCGGCGCCGGTGTGGCGCTCGCACACGCCGGCATGGAGGGGGTAGCCAGCCTGCCTCACGAGCATGGCCCCGATGATGCCGTGGCGGATATAGGGGTCTGAGCCGTGACAGAAGATGCCGGGCGCATCGGTCATGAAGATGCCGATGTCGTGGAGCATGGCACTGTCTTCCACAAACTGGAGGTCGAGCCGCAACTCGGGGTGGCGGCTGGCTATGGCCAGGGCTCGGTCGGCCACGTCGCGGCTGTGCCTTAGCAGCAGGCGGCGCAGGTCGTCGTCGGCGGGATAATACTTATTTATAAGGTCTGTTACAAATTGCGATTGCATCGTTTGAATCAGTTTTGTATAGCAGTTCCAAAAACCAAAGTCAGCGGTCGCGCTCTATCCAGCCGAGGATGTCGCCGCGGCGCACGTTTGCGCCCTGGCGCGCAACTATCTCCACGAGCCTGCCTCCGAGGCACGGCGGCACAGGCACAATCTCGCCCCACTTGGCCTGTATGTAGCAGAAAGTGTCGCCCTCGCTGTAGTGCTGGCCTATGAACGGCTCAAGGCAAGGGGCGCACTCGCCCGCACCGCCAAACTCGTAATAGAGGTGGCCGCCCAGCGGTGCCACTATGGCGTCGGCCTTGGCGTGCTTGAGCGCCGTTAGCTGCTCGGGCGTTAGCTGCAAGCCGAGGCGCGCGTCCTTGGCCTTCTGCAGGTCGGCGAGGAAGTTTTTCTTGGCCTGCCCGCCCTTGTAGTTGCGGTACTGCTCGGGGTGCATGGCCAGCTCAAAGAGCTCTTCATCGTCGGCCCCAGTTTCCCAGCCGTTATCCTGCATCTCGGCGCGGAAGCCGTCGAGGGCATCGGCAAGCAGCGTGTGGGGGTCGGCATCGGTGAACTCGCGCCCTTGCCTCTCGGCCAGGGCCACAAGCTCTGGCGCAATCTCGCCCGGCACCCTGCCGCTCTTGCCGAGGATCATGCCCCACATGGAGTCGTCCATCATGACAAAGCGGCCCTTGCCCTGGGCCATGGTGAGGAGGTTCATCAGGGCTATGTTCTTGACATACTGCGAGAATGGGGTGACCAGCGGCGGGTAGCCCACTCGCGGCCACACGTAGGCCACCTCGTCGAACAGGCGCACCAGCATGTCGTCCATGCTCAGCTCGGCCTCGCCCTTGCTGCGGCGTATGCCGTTGATTACGTTGCGTATGCCGCCCATGTCGGCCATCATGGACCCCATCATGCCCCCGGGCAGCCCGCAGCCGAGTAGCAAGGACGACATGTGCTTGTTGGCGGGGTTGATGAAATAGCCCAGCCAGTCGTCAATGAACTTCTGGGTGAGCGAGCGGGCCTGCATATATGCGTCCATGTTTATGTCGGGCACGTCGAAGCCCTCGTTCCTAAGCATGCTCTGCACGGATATGACATCGGGGTGAACCTTGCCCCAGCTGAGCGGCTCGATGGCCGTGTCGATGATGTCGGCTCCGTTGTTGCAAACCTCGAGGATAGAGGCCATGGAAAGGCCGGGACCCGAGTGGCCGTGGTATTGTATTGTTATGTCTGGGTGCTTGTCCTTTATGGCCTTGGTAAGCGCGCCGAGCATGGCCGGCTGGCCTATGCCCGCCATGTCCTTGAGACATATCTCGGGCGCGCCGGCCTCAATGAGGCGGTCGGCTATCTCGCTGTAATACTCTACGGTGTGTATGGGCGACGTGGTGATGCATAGCGTGCCTTGGGGCGTCATGCCTGCCTCGGCGGCCCACTTGATGCTTGGGATGATGTTGCGCACATCGTTGAGCCCGCAGAATATGCGGGTTATGTCCACGCCCTGTGCGTGCTTCACCCTGTACATGAGCCGGCGCACGTCATCGGGTACGGGATACATTCGCAGGGCGTTGAGGCCGCGGTCGAGCATGTGGGTCTTTATGCCTGCGGCGTTGAACGGCTTGCAGAACGCGCGCACGGCGGAGTTGGGATTCTCGCCCGCAAGCAGGTTCACCTGCTCGAAGGCGCCGCCGTTTGTCTCCACCCGGGCAAAGCACCCCATGCCGATTATCACCGGGGCGATGCGCTCCAACTGGTCCTTGCGTGGCTGGAACTTGCCTGACGACTGCCACATGTCACGATAAACGAGACTGAACTGGATTCTTTTCTTCATAACCATCCTCCTGACTTTAAACAATGAGACTGGCTCACTATGGCACACATAATTATTTAAATTAACTCCGCTTGCTGCGTGCCGCCCGCAGGGCAATACGCCGCAAGCCCACCCGCCTAAAGCCCCAAAGCATCGGCGCGGCGGCTTTACTGCCACAAATATAGCGAATATTATCGGAACAAACCAAGCAACAGGGGAGTTATTTTCATTGCCCCCGCACATTGCCAAGCCAAAAACAGGCTTGCTTAAGGCTGAAGCCCGCTTTCTGCAAACCCCACATGGCATTATGCACCACGGCCAAGCAATGCACGCCGAGGCGGCTCAGAACTCAAAGCCAAGGTTGAGGTAGAAGAACACACGCTTGCTCTTGCTCGAATAGCCGAGGTTGGCGTTGACGGGGCCAAACATGGAGTTGTAGGCCCACGACAGCTGGTAGCCGTGCAGGAGCGGGCTTTGCCAGAGGCTGCGCATCTTGTCGGCATCGAGCGCGAACGACGCCCGCGCAATGACGTAGTTGTTGTCCATGATGCGCTGCTGCGCCTTAAGCCCCACGGCCACGAGCGCATTGCGCGCCATCTCGATGTTGCCAATGCCGGCGAAAGGCATCTGCTGCTCCACGTAGTGGCCGGCAAAGTCGCCCCCTATGAAGTTGCTCAGGCACCAAGGTTTCTCCCCGCCGAGCAGCACGCGCCCATACACCGAGGGTTGGAGGGCGAAGCGGTCAGTAAGCCTGAGGGCGAAGCGCCAGCGCCCGCCCACCACGTGTACGGGGTCGGCCGAGCGGTAATGCACAAAGTCGTCGGTGTAGAGCGAATAGCCGGCCTCGAGCGATGCGCCACGCGTGGTGAAGTAGCGGTCGTTCTCAGAGTTGTAGTGCAGCCACAGGTTGTAGCTGTACAGGTGTTCGTCGCCGAACACCATGCCGCTGCGGTCATCGGCGGTGAGCATGGTGCCGTAGTTGAAGTTCTCCCACCGGGCGGCCAGGTCGAGCGTGAAGTTGCGCAGGTTGAAGCTTATGAGGCCCAGCCTCACGGAATGATAGTCGTACGTAACGTTGAAGTCGCGCCTGCCCTCGTTGTAGATGTTGATGTCGTTGTAGCGGAAAGTGTAGTCCACCGTCCAGTTGCGCCTGTTGGCAGGCATCACCGTGGCAGCAACGTTGGCCATGTAGCGGCGGCCCAGGCGGCCCGTCACCGACACCTCCACCGGCAGGCGCGTAGGCAGGCGGAAGTCGCTGTTGGCCTGCAGGGCCACGGTTTCCTCTGTGTCGAACCTCACCCCGAGGTTGAGCTGCGTCACCTTGCGCCGCCCGGCCACAATGCGCAGCCAGTAGCCGCCGGCCATCTGGCGCAGGCTGTAGTCGGCCGAGGAGTACATGAGGTCGGAGCGCAGCGCCGTCATGACGGCCTCCAGCGTAGCGGCGCTCACGCTGTCGCCCTCGGCAATGCCGAACTTGCGCCGCAGGTAGCGGCTGTCGCCGCCGCTCACGCCCTCAAAGTCAACCACGGCGAGCCTAACGCTGTGCGGCTTGGCTGCGCCTGCTGCCCTGTGCCGTGGCGGCGGGGTGTAGGCCGAGTCGAGCCCCAGGGCGCGCTTCAGGGCCATGAGCGAGGGCCACTGCGCCATGGCAGCCTCCTCGCCGATGGTTATGAGCGAGTCGATGGCCATGGTCGAGAAGCTCATCGAGGTGAACTTCTCTGCGTCCACGGCCACCTGCACGTCGGTGTGGCTCACGTTGTCGTCAAACTTGTTCTTCACGCTGAAGTCCACCAGCTGCATCAGAATGTCCATGGCATTGTTAAGCTCCGACGCCGTGCGGGCCGGCTTCTGCAGCGTCACGCCGATGATGAGGTCGGCGCCCATGCCCCGCGCCACGTCCACGGGGTAGTTGTTCTTCAGCCCGCCGTCAACGAGCACCATCGAGTCGATGCGCACCGGGGTGAACACTCCGGGTATGGCCATGCTGGCCCGCATGGCCTGCGAGAGCCATCCGCTGCGGAACACCACCTCGGAGTAGTCCACCATGTCGGTGGCTACGCAGGCAAAGGGTATGGGCAGGTTGTCGAAGCTGATGGAGTCGTGGTAGCCCACGGTGAGCCATGCGAAGAGGTTGGCCAGGTTGTGTCCCGACAAGAGGCCGCCCTCGGCAGCCAGCCCGGTGGTTCGGATTACCGGGCGCGACAGGAGGTAGGTGCTCTGGTTATACCTTTCGCGCATACTCTGGTTTTGCGGCTCCACCATGTCGGAAAGCAGGTAGCGCCAGTCCTGGCAGCGCACGAGCGAGTCGAGCGCATTGGCGTCGTAGCCGATGGAGTAAAGACCGCCTACGATGGCCCCCATGCTGGTGCCCACCACGTAGTCAACGGGTATCCCGGCGCGCTCTATCACCTTGAGCACGCCTATGTGGGCCATGCCCTTGGCACCGCCGCCGCTGAGCACCACGCCCACCTTCTTGCGCTCCCCGGCCGTAGAACCGAGGGCCACGAGCAGCCACAGCACGAGCACGGCGAGGCTCCTCAAGGCCCCCGCCAGCCCCCTGCCCTCGCGGTGAAAGGGCATCGCTGCCGACCTATGCTTGCGCAAACGGTGTGCCATCTATGCCATGATCATGCTTGAACATCCGCAAAGCTCCCTGCATGGCAGACTGCGGACACTCTTTTTCAATATAATATACCACCTCCCCGCCGCCTGGCGTGGCGGACATTGGGGAGCCTCAGCCCGCATAGCTCTCCAGCCGCCTCAAGGCCATCTGCTCATACTTCGTGCCGGGGCGGCCATAGTTAGCATAAGGATGGATGCTGATGCCGCCGCGCGGGGTGAACAGTCCCACCACCTCGATGTACTTGGGCTGCATCAGCCTCACGAGGTCTTTCATGATGATGTTCACGCAGTCCTCGTGGAAATCGCCGTGGTTGCGGAAGCTGAAGAGGTAGAGCTTAAGGCTCTTGCTCTCCACCATGCGCTCCCCGGGGATGTACATTATGCGTATCTCGGCAAAGTCGGGCTGCCCGGTTATGGGGCATAGCGAGGTGAACTCGGGGCAGATGAACTGCACCCAATAGTCGTTCTCGGGGTGCTTGTTGGCAAAGGTCTCCAGCACCCCGGGGGCATAGTCCATTGAATATTTCGTCTTTGACCCGAGGGCGTGCAGCCCCTCGTCCTTGCGGTTGTCTGTGTTCGTCATTTGCTTGCTGTATTTATGGCGGTTATGCCGTGGCGCGGGCTTATATGCCCCGCACGTTGAAAATGTTGTAGCTTATGCCTTTGTCGTAAACGTCCTCGCCCTCATGACGCTTGGTGAAGCGCACCACGCGCACCGTGAGCGGCAGGGCCACCACCTCGTAGAGCGTCTTGAGCACCACCTGCGAGATGATGAGCGAGGGCATCTGGCTCACCGGCACTACGCCCGAGAGGGCCAGGGGGAAGAACACCACCGAGTCGGCAGTTTCGCCGAGCACTGTGCTCGCCACGGCCCTCACGGAGAAGTGGCGGCCACCCTGCGACAGCTTCATGCGGCTCATCACGTAGGCATTGATGAACGAACCTGCGAGAAAGGCCACGAACGACGCCCCTGCCACGCGCGGGGCAAGCCCGAACACGGCGTGGAAACCGCTCTCGCCCGTCCAATAGGGTGCACCTGGGATGGCGTCGGCCAGCGCGCCGAACATCACGAAGAGGAAGTTCATGGCAAAGCCCACCCAGATGAGGAGCCGCGCGCGGCGGAACCCCCACACCTCGCACACGCAGTCGTTGATGATGTAAGACACGGGGAACACCAGCAGCCCGCCGGTGATTGTCACAGGCCCGAAGGCCATCTGCTTGGTCTCAAGCACGTTTGCCGTTATCAGGCAAACGCAGAAAAGTATGCCGAACAGCATGAACAGCACACTCACTTGTACTCTTGTTTTGTTCATTTCCTTGTTTTTTAATGGAGGTTAGACAAGCACTCCACCCGCCAACCGTGGCGGGATGGCCGCGCGCCCATGCGCGCCCATGCACACAGCCGGCGAGGCGAAAGTTCTTTCTCGTTCGCCGGGATGATGCTTACCAGCCTGCAAAGGTAATAAAAATCCCGCACTTATGGAGCCCGAGCGGGCGCTTTTCTGCCAAAACACCGAAGACAAGGCTTGCAGGCCACGCCCACTGCACTGTGACGAGGCGCCACGGCTGCGAAAATCCCAATCTGGAATCCGCATCGGAAATGTAAAGAAAATGTGCCGAAAAAAGCATCGCCACAAACTGGCAAAATAGAAACGAGGCTGCGCCCCGCGGCCCGTTTTGGCTCAACAAAGCAGCCACCTTGATGCAAAACACGTCGTTCGGCATTGCAAAAGAGGCCGTATTGGAAGGCCAAACGGCACATATCATAACGCCAAACGGCACATTCCGCAAGCCACAAAAGCACCCCAAAAGGCAGATTTCAAGTATTTTTGCCATCGTTTTGCCCCTTTCGGCAACTGAAAAATCGGCACACCAACACCGCAACCCACTTAGTGTCAGCAACTTACGCAAACCGTTGCGAGGTTCCGCCATTTGCATGCGGATGGGAAACCAGACAGGAACAAGCCATTCCCCGAAGCTGCTTAATAAACATTTTTCAATGCGAGCCAAAGGGCTGCGCCACCATAGAGGCACAACAACAAAACTGCCCCGGAAGCCATGCAAATGCGCTTCCGGGGCAGTATTCACCATGGATGAGCTTGCATCCAAAACTTGTCAGGCCAGCCCCTTGATCACCCGCTCTATCACTTCAGGATAGTAACGCTGCTCAAGGCGGTGCACCGAGGCCGCTATGTCGTCGGGGGTGTCGGTAGGCAACACGGGGGTCTTGGCCTGGAAGATTATCTCGCCGCCGTCGCACACGTTGCTCACGTAGTGAATGGTGATGCCCGTCTCCTTGTCGCCCGAGGCCCGCACGGCCTCATGCACGTGGTGGCCATACATCCCCTTGCCGCCATACTTGGGCAGCAATGCGGGGTGGATGTTGACTATGCGGCGCTGATAGCGCTCCGTAAGGAAGGGCGGCACCATGAGCAAGAAGCCGGCCAGCACTATGAAGTCGATGCCATGGCGCGACATCATCCCCATGAGCTTGGCCTCGTTGGCAAAGTCGGCCTTGCCCATGACCTCCGTAGGCACGCCCAGGCGGGCGGCGCGCACAAGGGCGAAAGCGTCGGCGCGGTTGCTCAGCACGAGGGCCACGCGCACAGACTGGCTTGCGGAAAAGTGGCGTATGATGTTCTCGCAGTTGGTGCCGCTGCCCGAAACGAATATTGCCAGGTTTACCATCAGGGCAGCGCGGTGTAGTAGTCGAACGTGTATGTCACCCTTGCGCCGTCCTTGTCGGTGACGGTCATCGTGTTTACGCTCTTGTCGGCGTTGAGCGTAGTTGCCACGGTGTACTTGCCGTCGGTAGCCGCCGCCTCGGAGATGATCTTGCTGCCGCGCGCGTCGCGGAACAAGGCTATGAGCTGGTAGGGGTTGCACTCCTCAACGCCGAGCAGCAGCTGGTTTACGTCCACTGTCTGGCAGCGGTTGCTGTTCTCGCTGTAGCTTAGCTTGAGTCGCTCCAGGCGCTGGGTGCCGTCGGCCCTGCGGTGTAGCCAGCTGAGGCTGTCGGCAGTGTACTCCCCGTCGGCCTCACCCGTGCGGAAGCTGCCATTGGTGTAGAGCAGGGCTTGGGCCATGACCTCGCCGCCGGCGGCATGGCGCTCAACGTTGAACGCCTCATAGCTCCCTGGCAGCATGAGCTGCTGGTAATAGCCCACGGTGTCGGTCTGCGAGGCAATCCGCTCGGGCTGGTAGCCCTGGTCGCACGTGCCGCGCAGGGTTGTCCTGCCGTCGGTAACGGCTATGGAAGAGTCTTTCACACCGTATGTTATTTCGAGGCGGCTGATGGTGGCGCCGGCCTTCTCAATGAGGAGCATGGTGGGGCGGCTGAGCGTGTCGTAGCGCAGCGAAATGCTGCTGCCGTCGTCGCCGGTGATGGCGCTAACGAGTGGCGAGCTGCCAAGGCTGCCGTCGCCACGGGTGGCATGCTGCCACAGGCGGAACGACCAATACACATCGCCGCCGTCTTCGTCGTCCCTCACGGTGAAGAGCGAGGAGCGCGCCGAGCCGGTGGTGTTGGCCGAAAGGCGCACGGGGATGGTGTAGAACATGCCGCCCCGGCCGCTCGTGGCGGCAAAGCTGCACCACTCGGAGCCTGCACCGGCCTCTATGTGCCACGAGCCGTAGGAGCCAAAGCCCACGTAGGCATAGGCAGTGTTGGCATAGGCCGCGGTGTTGTTGTTGGCGTTGCCGCCCAAGATGCCGGCGTAAGTGTCGCCTGCGGGGTCGCACGCCACGAGCAAGGGCAGGGCCGCGGCGGCCACCAACAGTTTTCTCAATGGTTTCATAATCTGATGAAGTTTTTAGTTAAAAGATAATCCTGAATCAATCTTCGTCGTCGGCATCCCAGTCGTCAAAGCCCTCGAGCGATGGGCCGATGAAAGCGTCGAGCGAGCGGCGCTCTTTCTTCGTGGGGCGGCCGGTGCCGCGGGCGCGGTTGACGAAGCCGCTGATGCGCGTCATCTCCAGCAATTCGTACTGTTCGGGGGCGGTGACGTTCTCGTAAATCTGCGGCAGAAGCTTGGCCCCCACCCTCTGCTCTATCGGCTGGAGCACCTTGAACGAGTATGTGATGGGAGGCTTGCGCACGCTTACCGTCTCGCCCGCCTTTATCATGTGCGATGGCTTCACATTGGCGCCACCAATGGTGACGCGACCGTTCTTGCAGGCGTCGGCGGCGATGGAGCGCGTCTTGAAGATGCGCGCCGCCCAGAGCCATTTGTCTATCCTTGCCTCGCTCGCCATTTACTTTTTATTGTTATACTGGTTCATCGTGAAGTCTACTCCCGAGAGCACAAAGCTCTTTATCACCTCGCATGCCGTGTCGATGGCAGGCGTGAGCGCCTTAAGCTCGTCGTCGCTGTAGCGGCCGAGCACCCATTCCACCTGCATGCCGCGCGGGAAGTCGTTGCCAATGCCCACCCGCAGGCGGCAATAACGCTCGGTGCCAAGCACCGACTGTATGTTGCCCAGGCCGTTGTGGCCGGCATTGCTGCCCGAGGCTTTCAGGCGGAGGGTACCTAAAGGCAGTGCCAGGTCGTCAACAACGACGAGCATCCGCTCCACGTCTATCTTCTCCTTGGCCAGCCAATAGCGCACGGCGTTGCCGCTGAGGTTCATGAACGTTGACGGCTTGAGCAGGATGAGCTTGCGCCCCCGCAGGCTGGCCTCGGCCACGAAGCCGTAACGGCGGTCGTCAAAAACAATATTGGACGCTTTTGCAAAAGCGTCCAATACCATGAATCCTGTGTTGTGGCGGGTCATGTCGTACTCCTGCCCGACATTCCCCAGCCCAACAATCAAGTATTTGTCCATCAGTTACCGGCTGCTTCTGCTGCTGCGGCCGAACGCGACGCACGGGTGGCCTTGACTGAACATACGATGACATCGGCCGGAGTGGCAAGCTCAAGGCCCTCGAAGTGGAGGTCGCCCACCTTGATGCTCTTGCCGAGCTGCAGCGAGGTGACATCAATGTCGAGGTGCTCGGGGATAACCTGGTAAGGAGCAGTGACGTTGATCTTGCGGATGGAGAGGTTGATGCGGCCACCATCACGCACACCTTGGGCAAGTCCGTTGAGCTTGACGGGGATTCCGATGGTGATTGGCTTCTGGTCGTTGACCTCATAGAAGTCTACGTGGAGTACAGCGTCGGTAACGGGGTGGAACTGCAACTCCTTGAGCACGGCTGTGTGGCTCTCGCCATCGATGACGAGGTTTATCACATAGATGTGGGGAGTGTAGACAATCTTGCGAAGCTCCCGCTCCGACACTGCGAAGGAAAGGGCAACGGGCAGGCCGTCCTCACCCCTCTTCTCACCATACACGTTGCAGGGAACCATGCCTTCCTTGCGGAGCAGTTTCGTGGCTTTCTTGCCAGTCTCGGCACGCTTTGTGCCTTCGAGCGTAATCTCTTTCATTTCTTAAATGTGTTACTCTAAATTAAGTTTTAATCTCGGTTGCTTAATTCACCATCACACGAATATACATCGATGTGCTTGAAAAAGCGGTGCAAAGGTAGTCGTTTTTATCCAAACGGGCAAGTATTATCTAAAAAAAACTCAATATGATAACGTATTTCTTGCATCATAAAGGATTTTTATCTAAATTTGCACTCGATGGCCAGCGAAAGCCGGGCCAGGCATAAGCAAGGATTAGAGAATCTACATCTGAAGATATGATCAACCGAGAAATAATAAGGATAAAGATAGTCCAGTTAACCTACGCGTACTATCAAAACGGCAACAAGAACATCGACACCGCCGAGAAAGAGCTGTTCTTCAGTCTCTCGAAGGCCTATGACCTCTACAACTACCTGCTCGCACTCATCGTGAGCATAACGAAGGAGGCCCGGAAGCACCTCGAACTGGCACAGGCCAGGGCCAAGCGCGAAGGCACGCAACTGCCATCGCAGAAGTTCGCATACAACAGGTTTGCGCTCCAACTCGAAGAGAACAAGATGCTCAACGACTTCATGGAGACGCAGAAAAAGACATGGGACAACGACGTTGAGTTCATAAAGAAACTTTACAAGCAAATAACCGACAGCCAGATTTACAACGACTACATGGCCAGCACGGAGGACTCATACGCCGCCGACCGCGAGCTGTGGCGCAAGATATACCGCACCCTCATACAGGAAAACGAGGAGCTGGACGCCCTGCTTGAGGAACAAAGCCTCTATTGGAACGACGACAAGGAGATAGTGGACACTTTCGTGCTCAAGACAATAAAACGATTCGACGAGAAAAACGGAGCCAAGCAGGAACTGCTGCCCGAATATGACAACGAGGAAGACCGCGACTACGCACGCAAACTCTTCCGCGCCACCATAATGAACGCCGACGAATACCAAAGATACATGAGCGAGGCGTCGCACAACTGGGACTTCAACCGACTGGCCTACATGGACATCGTGATAATGCAGATAGCACTGGCGGAAATCATGACGTTCCCGACGATTCCCATAAGCGTCACCATCAACGAGTTCGTAGACATCGCCAAGCTCTACAGCACACCGCGCAGCGGAGGCTACATCAACGGAATGCTCGATGCCATCGCACGGCACCTGATAAACACCGGGCGCCTAATGAAGCACATGAACGAGCCAAAGAACCTTAAGGAGAAGACTCCCGAGGCCAACGCCGACGCAAAGGCAGGGGAACCGGCAACGCCAGGAGGCAATGAGCCTGAGGCCGAGCCTGAAAACGAAAACTAACAAAACAACAAATAAAGACAAGCACAAGTATGACTACGACAATCCTGGCCGCACAGGCCACACAAGGAGGAAGCAGCATGAGCTTCATCATCCTGATGGTCGCCATGTTCGCCATCATGTATTTCTTCATGATTAGGCCGCAACAGAAAAAGCAGAAAGAAATCCAGAAGTTCCAGAATTCAATAGCCGAGGGAACATCGGTTGTGACGGGCGGAGGCATCTACGGCACGGTGAAGAGGATTGACCTCGCTGCCAACATCGTGGAAGTGGAGATTGCGCGCGGCGTTGTAATAAAGGCAGACAAGGGCTACATATTCAAAGACCCGACAAGCTCGCAGATTGCAAAGTAAATGGGCAGCCGGCGCAACATAAAGGAAATGGCCAGGAACTTCTTGTTCAGCTCAGTGAACAAGGAGTTTCTGACTTTTTTGTTTTTCCTTGCGCTGGCAGGCATCTTCTGGCTGATGATGACGCTCAACGAAACCTACGAGCAGGAAGTGGAGGTGCCGGTGAGAATCGTCAACGTGCCAAAGAATGTGGTGCTGACATCCGACGACACCGACACAATAAAGGTTACACTGCGCGACAAGGGCCTGATGCTCATCAGCTACCTATACGGCGAAGGCACACGCCCAATCACCATAAACTTCAAGACATACGCCAAAGGCAACGGCTACAGTGCCATCACCGCAGCCGAACTGCAGCGGCTGACATACCAACAGCTCTCCGCATCAACCAAGATCGTTGGTTCCAAGCCCGACAAGCTTGAGTTGTTTTACAACTACGGGCTTAGCAAGCGGGTGCCTGTAAAGTGGACGGGGCGAGTGATACCCGAGCATCTTTACTTCATCTCCCACGTGGAATACTTCCCAGACAGCGTGAGCATCTATGCCTCCAAGGAGAAACTGGACAGCATAAGTGCCATCTACACCGAACCATTGAACTACGCCAACTTCCGCGACACGCTCTCAGTAACCTGCAAGCTGCAAAAGATACGCGGCGTGAAGGCCGTGCCAGAAAAGGTGAAAGTGGATTTCCACACCGACGTGCTCACCGAAGAGCAAATCGCCGACATACCCATCAATGGCATAAACATGCCCGATGGGAAGGTGCTGCGCACGTTCCCATCAAAAGTCACGGTAAGGTTCGTTACGGGCGTAAGCCAGTTCAAGGCCATGTCACCGAAAGATTTCGTTGTCGTGGCCGACTACAACGAAATACGCAAGAACCCGTCGGACAAATGCAACATCTACCTAAGGGCCATGCCCAACGGCATATCGCGCCCGTCGCTCAACGTCACCCAGGTTGACTATCTAATCGAAGAAGAATGAAAATAGGCATCACCGGGGGCATAGGGAGCGGGAAAAGCTATGTATGCCACAAGCTGGCAGAGCGGGGCATCACCGTGTACGACTGCGACAGCGCGGCCAAGCGGCTCATGCGCACTTCGCCCGTCATCATGGAGTCGCTCACCAAGCTCATAGGCGAAGGCACATACACCGAAGGCCGCCTGGACAAGGCAAAGGTGGCCGCATTCCTCCTCGCCTCGGAAAGCAACGCCAAGGCCATTGACGCCATAGTGCATCCTGCCGTGGCCGAAGACTTCAAGCTGAGCGGCGCAAGGTGGATGGAATGCGCCATCATCTACGAGTCGGGCTTCGACCAACTTGTCGACATGGTAGTGGCAGTGACCGCCCCCGAGAGCCTCCGCCTGCAAAGGGTGATGGCCAGAGACGGAATCACCGAGGCCAAAGCGCGCGAATGGATGGCGCGGCAGCTGCCGCAGGCCGAGGTGGAGCGCCGCTGCGACTACACCATCATCAACGACGGGCTCCACGACATCGACATCCAAATAGAACAACTTATCAACAAACTGAAATAAACGACAAGCATGTTACAGACCATCTTATCCATCTCGGGCAAGCCGGGGCTTTACAAACTTGTGTCAAGGGCAAAGAACAGCCTGATAATCGAAGCACTTGACGAAACCCACCGCAGGCTGCCGGCATTTGCCGCCGACCGCATAACGTCATTGGCCGACATAGCCATGTTCACCGAAACCGAGGACGTGCCACTGCACAAGGTGCTCACCAGCATAAAGAACCTTGAGCAGGGCAAGCCCGCATCGATAGACTACAGGAAGGCGTCTGGCGACGAACTGCGTGAATACTTCGCAAAGGTGCTGCCCGACTTCGACCGCGACCGCGTTCACAACAGCGACATCAAGAAGCTGCTGCAGTGGTACAACATCCTCGTGGCCAACGGCATCACCGACTTCGACGAGGAGCTTAAGCCCACCGAAGGCGACAACATAGACAACCGTCTGAAAGAGGCCGAGGCACAAGAGGAAGCCTGACGCCGCCGCCCAAAGCATGGCAACCAGCACGCATTGTGCCGCGCGGGCAGCCATACCACAAGCACCATCCGCCATCGGGAAAGCCCGGCCATTGGCCGCCAGCCATTCCCGGTGGCGGATGTCTTTTTTTTACGGCGCAAGCCTTTACAACTCTCCCACAACCGCAACCCCACTACAATGACCACAAGAAGTGCCGCATCGCTCAAGGACATAGCCGCCAGGCTCGGCGTCAGCATAGCCACGGTGAGCCGCGCGCTGCAAGGCAACCCTGCCATAAGCAAGGCCACGCGCGAGAAAGTAGTGCAGGCCGCCCGCGACATGAACTACTCCAAGAACTTCATTGCCGACAGCCTGCGCAGCGGGCAGCTGCCGCTCATCGGCGTGATAGTGCCCCACGCCGTAACGCTGTTCTATTCGTCAATCCTCGACGGCATCGAGCAAGTGGCGGCGCAGGAGGGGTATGCCGTGATCAGCATGAACTCGCACGAGAGCTACGAGGAAGAGCGATGCAACGTGCAGAGCCTGCGCAACCTCCACGTGGCGGGCATAATAGCAAGCGTGACGCAAGAGACCGAAGACTTCGGCCACTTTCACTGCCTCGCAGACGAGAGCCTGCCAGTGGTGTTCGTAGCCCGCGACATACCCACGCCCGACTTCTCTTCAGTGACGGCCGACAGCGTTGAGGCGGCCTACAAGGCCACGTGCCACCTTGCCGCCCAGGGCTGCCGCAGGATAGCCATACTCTGCGGGCCCAGCCGCATGAAGATGGTGAAAGAACGCAAGCACGGATACATAGAAGCCCTGCACCACTGCCGCCTGCCCGTGAGCCCCGGCCTCGTGGCCTACACCGACATAAACACCGAGGCTGCCACCCGCGCAGCCATGCGCCTGCTCAGCCAGGAGGAGCGCCCCGACGCCATCCTCGCCCTCAACGACACTCTGCTTTTTGCCGCCATGAAGGCTGTAAAGGCCTGCCGCCTCGCCATGCCCGCCGACGTGGCTCTCATAGGATTCAGCGATGTGGAATACGCCGAATGCACCTCGCCCGCCCTTTCCACCATCGAAGACCAAAGCCTGCTCATGGGCGAGACGGCCTGCCGCATACTGCTCAAGCACATCAACGGCCAGGCCAAGCCCATCCACAAGGTGATACCCACGATACAAAAGATACGCGAAAGCAGCAAGAAAGCCTAAGAAGCTGTTCTAATAAAATCAAAACAGCTTCTGAAAAGCAAAAGGGTGAAAAGGCCAGGCCTTTTCACCCTTTTGCTTTTTATACTGTTGCCTTTACTTCATCCTCGTTATCTCGGCACCAGCCATAAGGAAAGCCCCGAGACCGTAGTCGTCGAAGTCCGGCTCGCGGTCGTAGGTAACGGGCTGCGCCTCCTTAGGCTCCTTGCCGGTGCCCTGCACATATCCCAGGAAGCCGTTGGGGTGGAGGCAGTCCTTCACCATTGCGTTCCACGCCTTGTAAATCACTGGCGCAAACTCCTTGGCGTCGAGCAGCCCATGGTTCACGCCGTATGCCATGCCGTAAGCAAACATTGCGGTTCCCGTAAGCTCCTTGCCGCCATAGTTCGACGGGTCATGCAGGCTCACGTTCCAAAATCCGTCCTCGCGCTGCAGCGGTTTCAGGGCCTTGCACATCGACACAAGCATGGTCTCATACTCCTTGCGGTGCTTCTCGTCGGGCGGCAGCAGTTCCAGCACCCGCGCCATGGCCATCACTATCCAGCCGTTTCCGCGCGACCAGTAGCAGTCCTCGCCGTTAGGCTCCTTGTATGGCGGGTCAAAGTCGGCGTCGCGCCACCACAGCGAGTCCTTGGGGTTATAAAGTCCGTTGTCGCCGTGCTTCGTCTTCGTGTACATATACATATCGTAGGCGCGGTCATAGTAAGCCGTGTTTCCCGTAAGGTTGCCCATCTGTATGAATATCGGCATGGCCATCTGCACAGCGTCAATCCACGACCAGTCGTCAATCTTGCTTGAAGCCATCATCGTGTCGATGGCCGAGCGTATGGCCTTTATGTAGCGCTCGGGCTTCTTCGGGTCGAGCTGGTAGAGGTAGATGTAAGTCTGGCCGGCGCACAGGTTGTCGGCATTGCGCGGCAGCACGCCGTTCTTTGTGCCGCGCAGCCCCCAGTGGTGCTTCTCTCCCCACTCTATTGCATAGTCTATGTAGCGCTGCTGCGGGTCCACCTCATAAAGGTCCATCAGCCCCTCAAAGTAGCATCCGCGCGTCCATAGGTTGGCCTCGTAGTTCTTCTTGCGCGAGGGGTAAGGTATCACCTGGCCCGGGTCGCTCCACTTGTTCATGAAATAGTCGTTGGCCACGCGCATGGCCGTGATGACGCTCTTCTTCGACGGCTTGCTTTCGTTCGCCGCCCCGGCCGGCAACGCCGTCGCGAGCATCGCCACGCACAGGATTGGTGAGATTAGTTTCTTCAGCCTCATAACTGTTCGTTTAGTTCGTTAGATATAGTTAATGTTATGTTTTCTCAATGCCGCCAGCCCGCCTTGGCGCCCCTTGCCGGCACAGCCCACAACGCTTGCATGGCCACGGGCGGAACCGCTATTGCGAGCCGCATTTTCTGCAAAAATACTACTTTAATCCTGCATACGCGGGATATTGCGCTCGCTTTTAATTTTGTTTAACGATATTGCGGTGCATACGGCACCTTAATCATGTAAAAATATTTCATAGCCCCGCCAACATTAGATAACTCCTTGATATCCAAGGCGTTGCAAAACGATCCGTTTTAGATGCCAAAACAAGCCGTTTCTGCCTTCCAAAAGGGCCGTTTTGCGGGCTGGAAAGGGCCGTTTTGCACCGCCGTTTGCACCGGCCAGGAGTTTTGTAAACAAAAATCATCTATCCATCGAGCAGTAAAAGCTCCGCCGCCGAGCTAAAAAACACTCCTGCACGCCTTTGGTTTGGGAAAAAATCAGTACCTTTGTAGTGGCTTAAAAGCATCAGGCCGCCCGCCCCCGGGCCTGCCCCAAGCCAACATGCAGCCACAAGGCTAACCCTACTACCGCAACCATCGCGCCGCCCTTACCCTAACGGCGCCACACATAGCAAACTGAAACTATATGGAAAAAAGAAAAACATTGCTGGCCGGCCTGGCCCTGATGGGCGCGATATGCGCCGGGGCAGCCGCGCCAACGCGCCCGCCCCAGGGCATCACAATCCCCATCGCAAGCACCTCGCCTACATCGGCAGGCACAGTAAGGCTGACCGTCATCACCGATGGCATCATACGCGTGGAGGCGGCCCCAGGCAGTCAACTGCCGCCCGGACGCAAGAGCCTCGCCATAGTTCCGCAGGAATGCACCGGGCAGTGCATCACCACCGAGCGCGGCGACACCGTAGACCTCACCACGCGCAAGCTGCGCATAAGCGTAAGCCGCAGCACCGGGGCCATAGTGTTCCGCGACAAACAGTCGGGCCGCGTGCTCCTGCGCGAGGCTGCAAGCGGCGGCAAGACGTTCACGAAATACGTGTCGCCGCAGACCACACTGCCCGATGGCTACCGCCCATCGGCCCCCGGCGAGGTGAACTGGGGCAAGGCGTCTGGATACAACAAGCTCTCCGAAGAGCAACGCACGGGCTACACTTGGCGCGCCCTCTTCGACAGCCCGGCCGACGAGGCTTTCTACGGCCTTGGCCAACACCAGGCCGAAGAGATGAACTACAAAGGGCGCAACGAGGAGCTTTACCAGTATAACACCAAGGTGTCGGTGCCGTTCGTGATGAGCACCAAGGGCTACGGCCTACTCTGGGACAGCTACTCTTACTGCCGATGGGGCAACCCCAACGACTACAGGCAGCTGTGCCACGCCTTCGCGCTGCGCGACAAGCAGGGACAGCCCGGCGCACTAACAGGCACCTACACCGACAAGAACGGGAAAACGCTCGTGCGCCGCGAGGACTCCATATACTTTGAGCACTCGGGCGTAATAGGCAACCTGCCCAAGGGTTTCAAGCTCGACGGCTCTTCCGTTACCTACGAAGGCACGATAGCCGCGCCGCAGTCGGCCACCTACCACTTCATCCTCTACTACGCCGGCTACGTAAAGGTGTTCCTCGGCGACAGCCTCGTGGTGCCTGAGCGGTGGCGCACGGCGTGGAACCCCAACTCGTTCAAGTTCACCATGCGCATGGAGAAGGGCCGCCCCATGCCCCTGCGCATAGAGTGGCAGCCCGACGGAGGCACATCGTACTGCGGACTCAGGGCAGCCACCCCGCAAACCGACGAGGAGCAAGGCCGCATCTCCATCTGGAGCGAGATGGCCCCCGAGATGGATTACTACTTCATTGCCGGCAGCTCGATGGACAGCATCATCAGCGGCTACCGCCGCCTTACGGGCCGCGCACAGGTGATGCCCAAGTGGGCCATGGGCTTCTGGCAGAGCCGCGAACGCTACAAGACGCAGGCCGAGGTGCTCTCCACGCTGGCCGAATTCCGCCGCAGGCGCATACCCGTGGACAACATAGTGCAAGACTGGAACTACTGGGAGGACGACCAGTGGGGCAGCCACCGCTTCGACCCCAAGCGCTACCCCGACCCGCAACTGATGCTCGACAGCATCCACGCCATGCACGGGCGGTTCATGATTTCGGTGTGGCCAAAGTTCTACTGCAACACCGACAACTACAAGGCGCTCGACTCCCACGGCTGGATGTACCGCCGGGCGGTGGCCGACTCCATACGCGACTGGGTAGGCCCGGGCTACGTAGGCTCCTTCTACGATGCCTACTCGGCCGGCGCACGCAAGCTCTTCTGGCAGCAGATGGACGACAACCTCTACTCCAAATACGGCAAGGGCATCGATGCCTGGTGGATGGACGCCTCCGAGCCTAACGTGCGCGACTGCACGCCTATGCCTTACCGCAAGGCTCTCTGCGGCCCCACCGCGCTGGGAACGAGCGACGAGTACTTCAACGCTTACTCCATTGTGAACGCCGACGCCATCTACAACGGGCAACGCTCCGTGGACCCCAACCGACGCGTGTTCCTGCTTACGCGCAGCGGCTTCGCCGGGCTGCAACGCTACAGCACGGCCACGTGGAGCGGCGACATAGGCACACGGTGGGAGGATATGCGCGCGCAGATGACGGCGGGCATCAACTTCTCCATGTCGGGCATACCATTCTGGGGCATGGACCAGGGAGGCTTCTGCGTGGAAAAAAGGTATGTGGCCGCGCAAAAACTGTTTGACAAGACAGGCCGCGAGAACGCCGACCTCGCCGAATGGCGCGAACTGCAGGCGCGATGGAACCAGTTTGGCTGCTTCATCCCGCTCTACCGCACCCACGGCCAGTGGCCTCTGCGCGAGGTGTGGAACATTGCTCCCGAGGGGCATCCGGCCTACGAGAGCATCACTTTCTACCACCGCCTGCGCTACCGGCTCATGCCTTACCTTTACTCCATGGCCGGATGGGTGTGGCTCAAGGACTATACCATGCTGCGCGGACTGGCCATGGACTTCGCCGACGATGCCCGGGTGCTCGGCATCGGCGACCAGTGGATGTTCGGCCCGGCCCTCATGGCCTGCCCCGTGGGCAAGTACAAGGCGCGCTCGCGCGAGGTTTATTTTCCCCGCCAGTGCGGGTGGTACAACCTGTACAGCGGCCGCCACAACGCCGGAGGCCAACGCCTCACTGTCGACGCGCCATACGGGCGCATACCGGTGTTCGTCCGCGAGGGCGCAATACTGCCCTTCGGGCCGGCCATACAGTGGAGCGACGAGCGTCAGGCCGACTCCATCTGCCTGTACGTCTACGCCGGGGCCGACGGCAACTTTATGCTCTACGAGGACGAAGGCACCAACTACAATTACGAGAAAGGACACTACTCCACCATCGACATAAGCTATGACGACAGCGAGCGCAGCCTCACCATAGGCGCAAGGCGCGGCTCGTTCAGCGGCATGCCTGCCCGCCGCAGCTTCCGCGTAGTGCTCGTTACGCCCGGCAAACCGGTGGCGCTCAACCCCGACACCACCGAGGGCAAGTTCGTGGAATACAGCGGCAAGGAGGTTACAGTAAATTTATGAACAATCAAAACTACAAATAATGAAACGCTTATTCATACAGATCATCGCCGCTGCGGCCACGCTGCAGGCCGCGGCGCAAAGCGAAACACCCGTATACCTCGACCCTAACGCCCCGGTGGAGGAACGCGTGCAGGACGCGCTAAGCCGCATGACGCTCCACGAGAAAGTTCAAATACTCCACGCGCAGAGCAAGTTCTCATCGGCGGGAGTGCCGCGGTTAGGCATCCGCCAGCTCAACTATTCCGACGGGCCTCACGGAGTGCGCGAGGAAATTGAGTGGAACTCGTGGAGCCCCGCGCGCTGGACCAACGACTCGTGCGTGGCATTCCCGTCGCTGACGTGCCTCGCCGCCACCTGGAACCGCGACCTCTCCACCCTCTACGGCGATGCCGTGAGCGAGGAGTTTGCCTACCGGGGAAAGGACGTGATGCTCGGCCCTGGCACCACAATAGCCCGTATGCCGCTCAACGGACGGGCCTTTGAGTACATGGGCGAGGACCCTTACCTGGCCGGGGAGATGGCCGTACCCTACATAAAGGCGGCGCAGGCCAACGGCGTGGCGTGCTGCCTGAAGCACTTTGCGCTGAACAACCAGGAGGTGGGGCGCATGACCGTGAACGTCAACGTTAGCGAGCGCGCCCTCAGGGAGATATACCTGCCGGCCTTCGAAAAGTGCGTAAAGGAGGGCGGCCTGTGGACCATCATGGGGTCGTACAACCGCTGGCTCGGCAAGCACTGCTGCCACAACGACTCCCTGCTCAACGGGATACTGAAGCGCGAGTGGGGCTTTGACGGAGCCGTGGTGAGCGACTGGGGCGGCACGCACGACACGTGGGAGTCGGCCACGGGCGGGCTCGACATCGAGATGGGCACCGGCACCGATGGCAAGACCACCGACAAGGGCCTGGGCTACAACACGTACTACCTGGCCGACCCCTTCGAGCAGATGGTGCGCGAGGGCAAGGTGCCCATGGCGGTGCTCAACGACAAGGCTGCGCGCGTGCTCCGCACGATATTCCGCACAGCCATGAACCCTCGCAAGGTGATAGGCTCGCAGTGCTCCGAGGCCCACTACGAGGCTTGCCAAAGGATAGGCGAAGAGGGCATGGTGCTGCTGCGCAACGAGGGGGCAACGCTGCCGATAGACGCCGCCAAGTATGGCCACATACTCGTGGTGGGCGACAACGCCGTGCGCAACATGAGCGCCGGGGGAGGCTCTTCGGAGCTGAAGACCAAGCGCGACATATCGCCCCTTGAGGGCCTGCGCGCCGCCTTTGGCGACAAGGTAGACTTTGCCCGCGGCTACTACGCCGGGCGCGCGCTCTACGCCAAGGCCGACAAGCTCGACCCCGACTCGCTGCGCCGCCTGCGCGACGAGGCTCTTGAGAAAGCCAAGCAGGCCGACCTGATAATATTCATTGGCGGACTGAACAAGAACGGGCATGAGGACTGCGAGAACTCCGACCGCAAGTCGTTCAGCCTCTCCTACGGGCAGAACGAGCTGATAGAGGCACTGGCCAAGGTGCAGAAGAACATCGTGGTGGTTACCTTCGGCGGAAACGCTTACGCCACGCCATGGATCAATGACGTGAAGGCCCTGATGCACTGCTGGTATCTCGGCTCAATGTCGGGCAAGACGCTGGCCGCCGCCCTCACCGGCGAGGTGAACCCGAGCGGCAAGCTGCCCGTTACCTTCGGAAAGCGGCAGCAGGACTATCCCTGCTTCCAATATGGCGAGGAGGGCTACCCCGGCGTTGGCGGGCAGGTATATTACAAGGAAGGCATATACGTGGGCTACCGGTGGTTCGGCACAAAGGGCGTGGAGCCGCAGTTCCCATTCGGCTTCGGCCTGAGCTACACCACCTTCAAGTATGGCAAGCCAAGGCTCTCGACCTCATCGCTCACGGCCGATGGCAAGCTTACGCTCACCGTAAGCGTAACCAACACCGGCAAGCGCGCAGGCAAGGAGACAGTGCAGCTATACATCGGCGACGAGAAAGCGAGCGTAGACAGGCCCCGCAAGGAGCTGAAAGGATTTGAGAAAGTGGAGCTGCAACCTGGCGAGACTAAGGATGTGAGCTTCGAAATAACGCCCGGAGCCCTGCAGTTCTGGTCGGACAAGACGCACTCGTGGACTGCCGAGCCGGGCCGCTTCAAGGCTTACGTATGCGCCAGCGAGACCGACGTGAGAGGCACGGCCACGTTCAGCCTCGACTAAGAAAAAGCCTTACAAAAGCCCTGCGAAAAGCAGGTTTGTGCCGAACAGGGCTGCAAAACGGGCCGTTCGGCACCGCGAAACGGACTGTTCGACACCGCAAAACGGGCTGTTCTGCAATGCAGGACGGCCCGTTTTGCAATGTATTGAGATTCAGTATGTTACGCGGAATCATGCGTTTTATGAATTTGTTTTACAGAAATTGGGCGCCCACCCGCTACCGGCATCACCGGAAAATGAGTAACTTTGCATCATGGAAATAAAACCGATAGCCCGCTTCCGCTCGCCGTTCACGTCGAAGTTTGGCATCCCGCGGCAGAGCGGCGTGGTGGAGGAGCTGCGCGGGCAGATTGTAATGGAGCCACCCTACAACAGCCCCGATGCCCTGCGCGGGCTTGACGGCTTCGACTATCTGTGGCTCATCTGGGGCTTCTCGGCCAACGTAGACGCCCCAAAGCACACCACCGTGCGCCCTCCGCGCCTCGGGGGAAACGAGCGTATGGGGGTGTTTGCCACGCGCTCGCCGTTCCGACCAAACAACCTCGGACTGTCGTCGGCAAGGATAATCGGCATGGACACCTACGCAAAAGGTGGCCCTGTGATAACCGTGGCTGGCGCCGACCTCATGGACGGAACGCCCATCTACGACATAAAGCCCTACGTGGCGTTCACCGACAGCCACGCTGGGGCGCGCAGCGGCTTCGTCGACACGGAGCGCTGGAGCACACTTAAAGTGGTGGACGAAAGGAGTTTGCTCGCCGCCATGCCCGCCGGCGAGGCTGAGGCACTGACGAACACGCTGGCGCAAGACCCTCGGCCCCACTTCCACGACGACCCGGAGCGCACATACGGGATGCCCTTCGGCCAGTGGGAAGTGCGCTTCCGCGTAAGCGACGGCGCGCTGCTCATCGTTGGCTTGGAGGCCATGCGCCGGTGAACGGCCTACCGCTTCTCAAACCTTATCACAATGTTCTCGAAGCCCATTGCCCGCAACATATTGCGGAACTGCGCGTCGGCATTGCTCTCGGCGCTGCGTATGTTGGCATCGGTAAGCCCGGCCTGCAACATCTGTCGGTAGGCGCGGCGATACAACGCCTCGCGGTCGGCCGCCGACCATCGCCCGCTCTCAAAGAACGACTTGGTGCGGGCTTCGTCGATGAAGTCGTGGTCCAGCAGGCCAACCGGCGGCAGCGTCACCACCACCGAGTCGCCCTTGGCCACTATCCAGCCCGGCTTGGCCTGGTGGAGGTCAACGCCAAGGCGCATGGTGCCGTAGTAGATGCGCACAAGGCGGTCGTCGGTGAAGAGGCCCCGGCGCACGGTGTCCACCAGTTCCTCGTTGGTGACAGACAGGAACTCCCACTGCCCGATGGCCCTGATGGAGCGAATCTGCTCGGGCGTGATGTCAATCTTCTTGTCTGAGCCGAGGCTCACGCTGCTGCGGCTCACCGTGCGCGACACCCAGAAGGCGGCTACGGCCACCGCCGCCACAACGACCACGATGGCCGCCAGGCGCAGCTTTGATATGCTTTGCAGTGCCTTTCTCATTGTTCAATGGCTGTATTGTCGAGCAGGGTGCCAAGGTCCCTGCCAGTGAAGTCCTTACGGAAAGTTATGGTTATGTCGCCTTCGGCATAGCCCATCTGCTCCACCATAGGTATGAGCACGCGGGCTGCGCTGGCGCGGGCGCTCTCGATGATGCCAAGGTTGGGTATGCTGGCTATGATGGCGGCGCGGCCCTGCCGCTCAAGGTCGGCCATCTCGGCATCGCTGAAGCGCGAGCGGGTGAGCGATACGAACTCCTTGGTATTGGCATGGTCTACCTTCGTGGACGTAAGCACCACCTTCGGGTCGGGCAGGATGACGGTAATCTTCTTGCCCCGCCGCTCAACGTTGCGCTCGGAGAAGCCGGAGAAGTCGATGTAAGCCTTCAGCTTGGCGTCCATGGGGATGGCTATCTTGCGGTCGCCGAGCGGCAGCCGTATGTTGAAATCGCGCTTCTGCACACTACCCTTCAGCCTCACTATGTCATCGTAAGTCACAATCTTGTGGATAGAGTACTCCGCAGTGTAGAGCCGCGAGCACTTCTGCACCTGCATTATGAGCATCGGCACAGTGTCGATGGCAGCGGCAGCAGCCTCCGCGTCTGCCTCCTTGCGCTGCGAGCAGGAGCCAAGGGCAAGCAGGGGCAACATGAGCAATAGCAATATCTGTCTCATACCTATTATATATATGCAGCTCGCGTACCGCCTGCGGCGAGCCGCTTGACATCTGCAAAGATACTGAAAATATCGGTATACAAGCACTGCGGGCATGACAATATTGCATCGCTGACCCGAGAAAACAATGCAAAAAGACATTAAACCCAAATCGGTCGTTAGAACGTCAACCACACTCATAACACTGTTTGTTGGCTCTTCACCCATCTTCCGCACTGCTGCCGCCAGCTTGCTTTCCGTTTTTTCTCGATGTAGCCCGATACATCTTCGACAAAAGCGGGAAGCAATCTGTCTGGCAGCAGCACAAAATCTGTGTGAAGCCTGACTGCCGATTCGGATTAAAACCTACAACAAATGACATTATTGCCGCAGGCGATTAAACCTATAGGCGCGCCGCGCGTCATAATAACGGTTGCAACCAAGTGGCATAAATGACACTCAGACATTAACAAAAGAATAGACACATGAGGAAAACAATGTTTGGAATAGTGGCCGCATTGATGATAGGAGCGACCGCCATGGCCCAAAGCCAGGATTCGGCAAGGACGGCCAGCATAATGAAACGCACTGAATACGTGGCCAAGAAATACGGTCTCGACGAGGCACAGAAAAAGAAACTGCTGGAGCTTAACACGAAATATGCCGACGCCACGATGCTTAGAAGGGTACCACGCACGGGCAATCTCCGCGGCGGCGCACCAAGGCTTAGGCGAGCACCTGGCCTGCACAAGCAGCGGCCAATGCGCGACTCTACCATGAACCGCCGCCCAAGGCCCACGGAAGAGCAGATGGCAAAGTTCGAGGAAATGCGCAAGAAGTTTGCCGAACGGCGCGAGGCATACGACAAAGAGCTGCAAGCCATCATGACGGCCGACCAGTACAAGAGCTACAAAGCCGACACGGAGCGCCGCAATGCGGCCAGGCCGGAAGGGCGCAAAGAGCTGCCCAATGGCGATGAATCATAGTGATTTAGGTTAATATAGTGTTACCGGACAAGCGTGTCCGAAATTGGTAATCATCTTCAATAGGCAAAGGCAACAAGGCAAACGCGATGTTTTTAGGATAGCCGGGGGCGCTCCACGCAAGTGGAAGCGCCCTCTTGCACATACACGAGGCAGCACTGGCAGCCCTGCCCAATGCCAGCCAACCCACCGCAAGGGGGCGGCAAAAGCTAAAAAAGGAGGCATCGGCAGGGCTGTATCGCCATTTTTTTGTAACTTTGCAGCATAAAACGTATATCCACACACAATGAGAAACATTATCCCAACGCTGGCCATTGGCTTGATGGCGGCGGCAGTATGCGGGTGCGGCGGCAAGAAAGAAACCGACACCATAATAACGACAAAGGTGGAAAAGGCCAAGCCCACTGCCCCGATAAGGATGCAAGACTACACGCAGGAGCGCAAGTTTGAATGGAACGGCAGCGAGATGACCAGCGAAATACGCCGCACTGCCGACGACAGCCTGGCAATGGTGGCCGACGAGACGGGCCAGAAGTTTGTGGACAACCGCATAGAGCTGGTGGTGAGACGCGCTGACGGAAGCACTTTCTTCAAGAAAACATTCACCAAAAACACCTTCGACAAGCACCTCGACGACGACTACCGGCAAACCGGGATACTTGAGGGCTTGGTGTTCGACCGCGTGGAGGGCAGCACGCTAAGGTTTGCCGCAAGCGTCAGCCACCCGCAAACCGATGAATACATACCCCTCGTAGTGTCGGTGACAAGGGCCGGGCAGATGAGCATAGAGCGCGACACGCAGCTCGACACCAGCGCAATAGAGGAAGAATGATTGCACTTGCAAGATAACAAAAGGCAATAAGCCAAGATACAAGGAATGGCTGCCCGGAAGTTCGCAACGCGAAAAGCGAATCCCCGGACAGCCATTTACAGTTTGCGCAAGCCTTCTTGGCAGCCTGCGGCTCCAACCCGCTGGCTACCCTTTATACAGTTCGCGCCAGTGGTCGCGGAAGTCTGCCATACTGCCAAACACGAGGTCGGCGCCCTCAGCGGAAAGCATCTCGGAAGGCAGCGGGCCAGTGTTTACCGCCACGGTGAATATCCTTGCGGCCACGGCGGCGCGCACACCGAGCGGCGCATTCTCCACCACAACGGCCTCCCAAGGCTCCACCCCAGCCTTGGCAAGCCCCTTCAGGTATGGCTCCGGGTGGGGTTTGCCGCGGCTTACGTCAAAGCTCGACACTATAAGGTCGGGGCTCACAAGCCCCTGGAAATCGTCTACCAACTTCTCAAGCAGCGAATGCTGGCCGCTGCCCGTCACCACCACAATCTTCAGTCCGTCGGCCTTTATCATGCGCTGAAGCTCAACCACGCCATCCATGATCTTGGCCTGGGGGCACAAGGAGAACAGCCTCGACTTCTCGGCATACATCCGCTGCGCCTCGCCGTCGCTTATCTCGCGGTGCAACTGCTCGCGCACCTTCAGCTTGATGGTCTCCACCCCGCGCATGCCCTCGTACTTATAAGCCTCGGCCTCGGGCATGTCGATGCCGAACTCGGCCATCGACTCGCGCCAGCTGCGCGCATGATTTGGCATGGAATCGTATAGCACGCCATCCATGTCGAAAAGAACGGCCTTAGGGCAGAAAGCCCCGAAGCCGTTCTTACTCAAGTAATTGTCTATCTTATCCTGATACATCGCTATTCACCCTTGTGCGTCAAGCCTCCTTGGCAAGCCTCTCCTTGATGGCCTTGCTGTCGGCCTCATAGCCTGGCTTGTCGAGAAGCGCGAACATATTCTTCTTATATGCCTCCACTCCAGGCTGGTTGAATGGGTTCACCCCGAGCAAGTTGCCACTGATGCCGCAGGCAATCTCGAAGAAGTAAATGAGCTGGCCGATGTAGTATTCATCGAGCGTAGGAACGCTGATGCGTATGTTAGGCACTCCGCCGTCAACGTGGGCGAGGCGCGTTCCAAGCTCAGCCATCTTGTTTACCTCGTCAACCCGCTTGCCGGCAAGGAAGTTAAGGCCGTCCAGGTTCTCCTCATCCGAGGGGAAGAGCAGCTTGTGGTTGGGCTGCTCCACGCTGATGACGGTTTCGTAGATGGTGCGCTCGCCCTGCTGGATCCACTGCCCCATGGAGTGCAGGTCGGTGGTGAAGTCGCACGATGCGGGGAAGATGCCCTTGCCGTCCTTGCCCTCGCTCTCGCCGTAAAGCTGCTTCCACCACTCGCTGAAGTAGTGGAGCTTGGGCTGGTAGTTCACCATTATCTCTATCTTCTTGCCTGCCTCGGCATAGAGCGCGTTGCGCACTGCGGCATAAATTGCGGCAGGGTTCTGCTCGAAAGGCACGCTGATGGCGCACGCCTTCTCCATGTCGGCAGCTCCACCTACGAGCTTCGTTATGTCGAAACTGGCGCAAGCTATGGGCAGCAAGCCGACAGGCGTGAGCACGGAGAAGCGTCCGCCCACGTTGTCGGGAATCACGAAGGTCTTGTAGCCCTCCTTCGTGGCAGCCGCGCGGGCCGCCCCCTTGGTGGCATCGGTAACAGCCACGATTACCTTGCGGGCCTCGTCCTTGCCCCGCTGGTCCTCGCACTGCTTCTTCAGCAAGCGGAACGTGAGGGCCGTTTCGGTAGTGGTGCCCGACTTCGAGATGTTTATCACGCCAAACTTCTTGCCCTTGAGGTATGCGGTAAGCTCAGAGAGATAGTCCTCGCCGATGTTGTTGCCTGCGAAAAGGATGACCGGGTTCTTGCCATCGGCCACGAGCCAGCCGAACGAATTGCCCAAAGCCTCGATCACGGCGCGCGCCCCGAGGTAGCTGCCGCCGATGCCTGCCACGACGATAGCCTCGCAGTTGGCGCGCAGCGTGTTGGCGCAGTCCTGTATTTCCTTCAAGAAACCGGGTGTGATTGACGACGGGAGGTGGAGCCATCCGAGGAAGTCGTTGCCCGGGCAAGTGCCTTCTTCAAGAGCCTTGCGGGCCTCGTTCACCTTTGGTTCATAAGCCTTCACTGCACCGTCGGCCAGGAATTGTGCGGCCTTGGTGATGTCTAAGCTGATTGTTTTCATTGACTTGGTGTTTTATAGGGTTAGTGTTTGTTTCCTTAGGATGGGCCAAGCTGCAAGCCGCAGGGGGCGACCCCCGCCTCTACCTGAACGAGTCGGTGAGCAGCTT
Organism: uncultured Prevotella sp.; assembly: GCA_944319915.1. Lineage (GTDB taxonomy): Bacteria > Bacteroidota > Bacteroidia > Bacteroidales > Bacteroidaceae > Prevotella. Next base: position 30,350 of record CALUEY010000012.1, read on the forward strand.
GATCTCTATCTGCGGGCTTATGCGCTCGTAGAGTATGTTATAAACGGCGTCGAGTATAGGCATGTTCACGTGCAGGTGGCGGTTGATTTCCTTCATGCACTTGGTGCCGAAGTACCCCTCGGCTATCATCTCCATTTCTATCTGCGCGCTCTTCACGCTGTATCCCTTGCCTATCATGGTGCCGAAGGTGCGGTTGCGCGAGAAGTTGCTGTAGCCCGTCACGAGCAGGTCGCCAAGGTATACGGAGTCGTACACGTTGCGCTCCAGCGGGTTCACGGCATAGAGCAGGCGCGCCATCTCCTGCACGGCGTTGGCCATGAGCACGGCCTGGAAGTTGTCGCCGAACTTCAGGCCGCTGCAGATGCCGGCCGCAATGGCATAGACATTCTTCAGCACCGAAGAGTATTCTATGCCCACAACGTCGTCGCTGGTCTTCGTCTTGATGTATTCGCTCGACAGGACGTCGGCGAAAGCCTGAGCCTTGTCGCGGTCGGAGCAGCCCACGGTGAGGTACGACAGCCTCTCCAGGGCCACCTCCTCGGCGTGGGAGGGGCCTCCGAGGCAAGCCAGGTTCTCGTAAGGCACGTCATAAACTTGGTGGAAATATTCCGAGCAGACGAGGTTCTCGTCAGGCACTATGCCCTTGATGGCCGTCACCACAAACTTGTCCTTAAGCCTTACTCGGAGCTTCTTGAGGTGGTTCTTGAGGTAAGGCGACGGCGTGACGAACACAAGCGTGTCATAGTTGTCGGCAATCTTGTTGAGGTCGCTCGAAAAGAATATCTCATCGATGTCAAAGCGCACACCCATGAGATAGGCCGGGTTGTGGCCCAGTCGGCGGAAATCCTCGATGCGGTCGTCGCGCCGCATATACCAGCCGATGTGGTGGGTATGCCCCACCACAATCTTGGCTATGGCCGTAGCCCAACTGCCTCCGCCGATGATTGCAATTTTACCGCAGTCGAACATTGTTTCTGTTGGTTGTTGTCAAGGCTGCGGGCAGCGCCCCTCGCACAAGGGCCGCTGCCCGCAATGCCCCGTTGTTTCATTTCGCGGCAGCCTCAATCCACGCCGCGAACGTCTCCACCTTGGGGTTTTCGTAGCCCAGCTTATACTTCTTGTTAACGCCGCAGGCATCCATCTGGAGCTTCTGCGGGTTAACGTCCTTGATGTCGGAAACGAGGTAGTAGCCGCACTTGTTGAGCACAGGCACCCACTCGGCCGGCACCCCAACGGCAGCCCACTCCTCGGCAGAGCTGCGCGGGGCCTTCTTCTCGGGCCTCATCTGCGGGAAGAAGAGCACCTCCTGGATGAACGTCTTGCCCGTCATGAGCATCACCAGGCGGTCGATGCCGATGCCGATGCCGCTCGTGGGCGGCATGCCGTACTGCAGGGCGCGCAGGAAGTCCTGGTCTATCACCATGGCCTCGTCGTCGCCCTTGTCGGCCAGGCGCATCTGCTCCCTGAAGCGTTCCTCCTGGTCTATGGGGTCGTTAAGCTCGGAGTAAGCGTTGGCCAGCTCCTTGCCGTTCACCATCAGCTCGAAACGCTCGGTCAGCCCGGGCTTCGAGCGGTGCATCTTGGTGAGCGGCGACATCTCCACGGGGTAGTCGGTGATGAACGTGGGCTGTATGAACGTGCCTTCGCAGAACTCGCCGAATATCTCGTCGATGAGCTTTCCCTTGCCCATTGTGTCGTCGATCTCCATGCCGAGCTTGCCGCACACCTCGCGTATCTGGGCCTCGTCCATGCCAGAGAGGTCATAACCCGTCTTCTCCTTTATGGCGTCGAGTATTGGCAGGCGGCGGTAAGGGGCCTTGAAGCTCACTATGTTGCCGTCAATCTCGCGCTCGGGCTTGCCGTTGACGGCTATGCACACCGTCTCCAGCAGTTTCTCGGTGAAGGCCATCATCCAGTTGTAGTCCTTGTACTGCACGTAGAGCTCCATGCAGGTGAACTCCGGGTTGTGGTTGCGGTCCATGCCCTCGTTGCGGAAGTTCTTGCCTATCTCGTACACGCCCTCGAAGCCGCCCACTATCAGCCTCTTGAGGTAAAGCTCCGTGGCAATGCGCATGTACATGTCGGTGTCGAGCGCGTTGAAGTGGGTCACGAACGGCCTTGCGCTGGCGCCGCCTGCGATGCCCTGCAGCGTGGGCGTCTCCACCTCGGTGTAGCCGGCCTCGTCGAGCACGCGGCGGATGGTGCGTATCACCGTGGCGCGCTGCAGGAAGGTGTCCTTCACGCCTTCGTTCACCACCAAGTCAACGTAGCGCTGGCGGTAGCGCAGCTCTGGGTCGTCAAACTTGTCGTAGGCCACGCCGTCCTTGTACTTCACGATGGGCAGCGGCTTCAGGCTCTTGGAGAGCAGCGTAAGCTCACGGGCGTGCACCGACACCTCGCCCGTCTGCGTGCGGAACACGAATCCCTTCACGCCGATGAAGTCGCCGATGTCGAGCAAGCGCTTGAACACCTTATTATATAGGTCCTTGTCATCGCCCGGACAGATGTCGTCGCGGGTGACGTACACCTGTATCCTACCCTTCGAGTCCTGTAGTTCGGCAAAGCTGGCCTTGCCCATCACGCGGTGGCTCATCATGCGCCCGGCTATGCACACCTCGCGCGGCTCGTCCCCGTCGCGGAAGTTTGCCTTTATGTCGGTGGAGAAAGCGTTGGTGGGGTACTCCGCTGCGGGGTATGGGTCGATGCCCATGTCGCGCAGCTCCTGCAAGCTTTGGCGCCTGCCTATTTCCTGTTCACTCAGTTCCAAAACGTTCATGATAATTCGGATGTCATTCTGATTGTAGCTGCAAATTTACGAAATTATTTTGAATGCGCGGCGGTTTTTACTTTTATTATCACCTATGCGGCCGCGCCGTGCTTGTAAACTTTCGTTACCACCGCACCGCCTTGGCGCAACAGCCTGTGCGTCAAGGCGTTGCAAAACGTACCGTTTTGCAACGCGAAACGGCACGTTTTGCACCCTGAAACGTGCCGTTTTGCGCCCTGAAATGGGCCGTTTTGCATTCCCGCACCGGCCGGCACCGGCCGGAATGAGACTTTTGTAATGTAAAATTACCGATTTGAAGCCATCAGCAATGGCCGCTTCAAGCCGTGAATCATATCAAAACACAAAGTTTTATGGGCAATATTCAATGCCAAACTACCAAAACTGGTAGTCATGAGTGAATATAAACCCTATAATTTTGCAATCGTTTCAAAAATTTAATTTATGTACAAAACTATTTTAATCATGACAATTGCGGCTACGATGGCACAGGCCGCAAACGCCCAGCCAGGAATCGGCCTTACCGACGAGGAACGCGCTGCGACAGAAAAGCACAAAAAGGAGCTGGCCCGGCGCTCGCGCCTTACGGGGAGGAAGCCTTTGCCACGCTGTGCATAAAGTACTACGTGCCGAAGTCGAAGAGCAAGGAGCTTTCAGACCTCGTGATGCTGCGCGAACGGCGCAAGGCCGCCTACGACTACATTTACGAGAAGTCGCCCGCCCGCCGAGCAAGCGCGAAGCTGGCCATCGACAGCGCGTTCCAAGACTCCATCGACATGCGCCTCATCCCGTTCAACAAAGGCATCTCAGGCGAGAACATGAGCTTTGCCATGCGACTGATGCCCATACTTAACCTCGACGAGGCCCAGCGCTCATACATCGTGCAAAAAGCTCTCGACATTGCCGGGCAACTGCGCAAGAACCCGAGGAAAAACGTGTGGAACGACGAGATAAACGCACTCCGCCAGTCGCTCAACGCCAAGCAGCTCGACCGCTTCTTCACGCACAAGAACGCAGGCAAGGTAACATCGCTGATGCGGCAGACATGGAACAAGCTCTGCGAAGCTGGCATGACGGCAAGGCTCGACAGCGCTCGCGACTGCGCACAGGCATATATGTACTACATGGAGCAACAGAAGATAAACGACATATATAAGTATTACGGCACGTCGAAGAAAAAGTACCTTGCCGAACTCAGCAAGCGCATGCCTGAAATGGTGCGCCTTTACGACTCCCTCGGGAAGCGCAAGCGCATGGAGGCAAGGAAAAAGGAAGTGGGAAAGGAGTACGTATGGTAACAACACTTAAGCACTGCATCACCATGAAAGCAATCATAGCCATCAAGACAGCCATTGCCGCCTGCTTGGCAGTAGCCATCCCCGCCGCCGCGCAGACCGACGACGTTACGCAGGCCATCTGCGTACTCAAGGGCATGGAGGCTGGCGGCGACATGGCCGGAGCCATATCAACACTTGCCAATGCTGCCACACGCGACACCAACGCCATGGCAATGAACGCGCTCGGAATAGCCTACATGAAAGGCATCGGTGTGGATGCCGACAGCACGCAGGCCACCATGTGGCTCGAACGCGCCGGCGAGGCCGGATATCACGATGCCTACCACAACCTCGGCATGATGTATAAAGACGGGCAATGCGGCCTCAGGCAAAACTTTGCCAAGGCTGCCCGCTATTTCGATGCCGGGGCAAGGGCCGGCTCCGTAATGTGCTACTACGACATGGGCTACATGCTCTACAAGGGCCTGGGTTGCCGCCAGGATTACGCCAAGGCGGCCGGACTGTTCGCCAAGGGTGTAGACCTCGACCACAGCCCGTGCCTCTATATGCTCGGCCTGTGCTACCGCAACGGCTACGGCGTGGAGCGCGACACGGCCCGTGCATCGTTCTTACTTGGGCGCGCCGCAGAGCTGAGCTATGGCGCAGCCATAGAGGAACAGATGCGTGAACTGCCCGAAAACTCATGGAACAGCCTCTCCGCCCACATGGAGCAGGCCGTGCAAGCCCCAGCCTCCATGCCTGCCATCGAGCCGATGGTGGCCGACATCGCCTCAATACCTGGCGAGTACCAAGGCTCGCTCGTCACCTACGACTGGAGCGGCAAGTATATAATCAACGAGCGCCCGCTCTCGATAAGCATGACCATGGCCGACGGCGTGATAAGCGGCAAGTGGTGCGACGGCATAGACACCGTTTCATTCGCGGCGACGGTCGGCACCGACGGCAAGCTCATATTCAAAGAGGGAGCCATGCGCCGCCATGAGCGTTACACCGAGGAGCACCCTGTGCTCTACCGCTTCAAGAGTGCCGACGACATCACCTCTATGGGCGGAAGCCTTACGGGTAGCCTGCGCCTCTACTCCGTCACACAGCGCGAGCCTGAACGCCCGATGTACATATCACTGGCAAAAGTCGGAGCGCAAGGCCGCGATGCTGCTGCAGACAGCACGGAAACAAGACTCAAAGCCTACCCCAACCCGTTCTCGGGCGACGTAACGCTCAGCTTCGACCTGACGGAAGACGTGGCTTCCGCACGCATCTGCCTCTACAGCCAGGCAGGCGTCAACGTGCTCAACGCCACCACAGGCGCACTTGCCGCAGGCCATCACTCGTTTACCATCACGCCAAACGTTCCTGACGGCATGTATGTGGCTCACGTTACGGCAGGCAGCAGCCGATTCCGTGCCATAATCATAAAAAGAAGAGGTGCGCTATGAAAAAAGTTTTGCTGTTAGCAATATTATTGCTAAATTTGCTTCCTGTAATGAAAAGCGGGAGGCTCATGCTCGACACTGCCACGCTCTCTGCCCAGAACATGGGCAACGAAAGCGGCTCTACTATCTACCACTGCACCGACGAGGACGGATTCGAGTACACCTCGCCATGGCCGTGCGAAGACGACCCGTGCATAAGCCCATGCCCCATTTGCGACGCGTCGATGCCATGCGACGAGTTAGATGCCCACATGCACGTGCAACATAACGAGAATGACAACCGAAAAGACCCCGACGAGGGCGATGTCGGCAATCAGGGAGGCGTAATTATCGGTGGCGGCAGTAGCACCGGTGGTGGTGGCTCTGTCGTTGTAGGTCCGCCTTATGGTGGTGGAGGCAGTTCTAGCCAAACAAACATACGCACTACTACGCAAATAAAGAACGCTGCTGCTAAAGCTGTAAGAAGTATCCCAGGAACTGATGCTAAATGCAATAAAGGAGTCCAAGCCGCATTTAAGAACTTATATGGAACTTTACCACCTGGCATGAATTGTCTTGCAAACGAGATGGTTTCATATTGGGCGAAAAATCCTTCACTATGGAAAGAAATAACCCTTTCTGAAGCTCAAGGATATGCAAACAATGGCTATTTTGTAGTTGCTGGATATCAAAATCCTGGAGGTCATGGGCATGTTGTTGTCATTGTTCCCGGCAAAGAGACATATAGCACCAACTGGGGCGAAAAAGTTCCATGCACTATGGACACTGGATATGAGAAACGTAACGCATCACAATCATTCAGCTACAGCTTTGGAGCAGACAAAAAAGGGAAAGTAAAATTTTATTATTACAAATAGTTATATTATGAAACAAATTGTATTTATACTACTAATGTGCATTATTAGTTTTAATTCATATGCACAAGAACAGATTTATCCAATTGCCAGCAGCAGAAAAGTGCCTGCATATGAACAGCCTGTCATACCTTTTGAGAACGACGAGACTCGCACAGGCTTAACACCATATACGCTGAAGCACTCGGAGACCGTAACTACGGCATCGGGAGAGAACTACACCGTAAACTGCCTAAGATACAAGGGATGGGACGAAGAGTCAGGCGACTACAATGTGATTGAAATCAAAAGCGGCAACACAACTCTGCTTTCAGCAAACTATGACGACGGATTTGTGTACTTTTTCTGCGAAAACAAAAACTTAGCAAACAGTCACAAGGCGTTCTATCAGATTGACATGGGCAAGGGCTACACAGCACTTGTATTCACAGGCGTTGCCATGTCAAGCGAACCGCCTTACGTAACTGTTGTTGTTCTGAAGGACAACACCGCAACACTTGCATACAACAACAGGTATTACCTGGAAGACGTAATAAGAATGGAAAAAGAAGACGTCACTTCACTTAGGATGCGCCAAAACACCATTGAATATGGTGCAGACGACAAACCTTCGGAAGATCCAATAATAAAATACCTGACTTTCATGGATGGCAGAATAAACTTAAGCAATTCGCCATATTAAAAACAAGAAGAATCTCTCCAGCCGCATTACTGCGCTGGAGAGATTACAAAATCACAATGCGACTGACCGGCTTCCTTGAAAAGACAAACACAACAACATTCTTTTGCCGCAACAATATAAAATTGTATCTTTGCGGAACCAACGGACGACAATGCAATTTTACCAACATACAAGATACAAGAACATGACAAGGGCAAGGATATTTCTGCCGGCAATGATGCTCATGACATCATGCATCTGCGCCATGGCACAGCAATCGGACTTGTTTTCGCACAAGCGCATCAACCTTTATGGCATGAAGGCCATGCCCCACTCCACTGGCAACGATCACCGCGACTCAATTGCCCGCAACCGCATCTGGCGCGCTGAGCAGCCGAGGCTCTACGAGTACCTGCCGGGCCAGGAAGAACGCCAAGGCGCAGCCGTAATCGTAATACCGGGCGGGGGATACATAAAGCAGGCTTACGAAACGGCCGGCGTGAGCATGGCCAAGTGGCTCAACACGTTTGGCGTGACGGCTTTTGTGCTGCTCCACCGCCTACCCAACCAGCCCGACGTAACCGACCCCACCATCGCCCCGCTAGCCGATGCACAGCGGGCCGTGAAATGGGTTAGGGCGCACGCCGCCGACTATGGCATAGACCCGCACAAGATTGGCGTGATGGGCTGCAGTGCAGGAGCGCACGTGGCCGCCTGCGCAAGCACAGTAAACGAAGACTACAGTGACTGCGGCGACAGCCTCGACACCGTAAGCCACCGCCCCGACTTCGCCGTACTGATAAGCCCCGTGGCATACATGAGAAACACAGGAGCGACATGGCGCACACGCGAACCGAGCGTGCAACGACTGCTCACACGCTTCCCATTGGACAGCCTGATAGACAAGCATACACCGCCGATGCTGCTGTTGCACGCCGCCGATGACCGCACTGCCTCGCCAACGGGGAGCGTGGAGATATTAAAGGCCCTGCTGGCGGCCGGCATAAAAGAGTCGTCGCTCCACGTATTCCCCCACGGCGGCCACGGCATCGCGCTGCGCGGCCAGCCTGGCTCGACAGCACTGTGGCCGCAGATTACCGAAGAGTGGCTGAGGGAGACTGGCTTCGTGGGCAAGTGACACACGGGCTGCATCTGCAATAAAATAACCGCTACACTTGCATCTGGCTGAATAATTTTGTACCTTTGCATAAACCAATGGCAGCGCACTGCACGATTGCCGATGCCAGTGCGGAAGGCTGATTGTGGTGTGACGGCACAGGCCATGCCGCCACACATAGTTTATATATATGCAACATGGACATTGAGAGAATGAACGAGATAATAAGGCAGAGGCCAAACCTGGCCGGAGCCATCGGGATGCGCTTCGTGTCAACTCCTGACGACAACACCTGCATGGCAACGATGCACGTCGACGAACGCAACTGCCAGCCCATGGGACTGCTCAGCGGCGGGGCCTCGCTCGCCCTGGCCGAATACCTGGCCGGGGTAGGCTCGTCGGCACTCTGCCCCGACAGGGCGTGCGTGGGCGTCAACGTCAGCGGAAGCCACGTAAGGAGCGCCTACGTGGGCGACACCGTAACCGCCACGGCGCGCATAGTACACCGCGGCCGCACGCTCCACGTGTGGAACGTAACCATAACCGACTCACAAGGGGCAGTGCTCTCCACGGTGAGCGTGATGAACTTCATGATTGAAAAACCTGCGGAGGCTGGCAAATGAGCGCACTGGCAATGTTCAGGCTGCCATACGCCGACAGCTACACCATAGCGGAGCAGTTACATGGACAGCCAGAGGAGCTGCACGACCTGCGCCTGCTCGACGGCAAGAGCGGCTTCGTGTTGGCTCCGTTCCGCATCACCGGCAGAGAGCCGCTGCTGCTCTTGCACCCCGACCGCACGCATACGCTCCCCCTCAGGCGTGAGGACTGCGTGGCCGGCAGGGCTGCGCGCCCCGTCGGCGAGCTGGCCGAGGAGCGCAGGCTCTACGCCGCCGACTTCGCTGCCTGCCACGCCCGGCTGGCCAACGGCTCGCTGGCCAAGGTGGTGCTGGCGCGCCGCTCCGCCGAAACAATGGCGCGCGAGGTGGACGCAGAGCAACTGTTCTTGCGCGCCTGCCGCCTCTACCCAAGGATGTTCGTGGCACTCGTACATACCGAACGGAGCGGCACGTGGCTCACGGCCACGCCCGAGACGCTGCTCGAAGGCTCCGGCGGCTCGTGGCGCACGGTGGCCTTGGCCGGCACGATGAAGCTCGAAGGAGCGGCGCTGGGCTTCGACGACCCGCCCATGCCCGGCGGGGGCGCCGACGGCGGCATCGCGTGGAGCGCAAAGAACACCGAGGAGCAGCGCATCGTGGCCGACTACATCGAGGCCACACTGATACCTTTTGCGGAAGAAGTGGAACGCAGCAGGGCGCACACAGCGCGCGCGGCTAACATCGTCCACCTGTGCACCGACTTCGCCTTCACGCTCCGCAGGAGTGCAGGCATAGGGCGGTTGCTCTACGCCCTCCACCCCACCCCCGCCGTATGCGGCATGCCCAAGGCCACCACGATGGAGTTCATTACCGCCTGCGAGCATTCGCCACGCAGTTATTACAGCGGTTTCATGGGACCGCTCGCCCCCGACGCCCACACCCATCTCTACGTATCGCTGCGCTGTATGCACGTATCAGGCCGCCATTGCCTCCTCTATGCCGGAGGCGGACTGCTCGCCGGCAGCACCGAGGAGCAGGAGTGGGCAGAGACCGAGGCCAAGATGGAAACAATGAGGCACGTGCTCGGCGACGGCGGGCAGCCCGCAGCAGATAATCGTTAGCTTATGTTCAGCTCAAAGGAAAACGTAAACATACTTACCTCCCTGCTCATCGAGCATGGCGTTGAGGCTGCCGTGGTATGCCCGGGCAGCCGCAACGCTCCCATAGTACACAACTTGAACGAGTGCGGCAGCATACGCTGCACACCAGTGACCGACGAACGTTCGGCAGGCTTCGTGGCCATGGGGATGGCCGAGGCCACTCGCAAGCCCGTGGCGGTATGCGTCACCTCCGGCTCGGCTCTGCTCAACCTCGCTCCCGCCGTGGCCGAAGCCTGCTACCAGCACCTGCCGCTCGTGGTGATATCCGCCGACAGACCAGCGGCTTGGATCGACCAATTCGATGGCCAAACCTTGCCCCAAGCCGATGCTCTTGGCCGCTTCGTACGCAAGGCTGTGACGCTGCCCGAACCGGCAAACGCCACCGAACGCTGGCACTGCAACCGCCTCGTGAACGAAGCCTTGTGCCTCTGCACCCACCGCCAGCCTGCCCCCGTCCACATCAACGTGCCTATCTCCGAGCCGCTGTTCGAGTTCACCGCCGAAGCATTGCCAGCAGAGCGGGCGTTCAGGCTGATGCCAGCAAGCGGCGGGCAGGTGCATTGCGCAAGCCTTGAGGCAGCCTTCGCTACCGCAGCCCGGCCGATGGTGGTGTTCGGCCAAACCGCCGAGGATGCCGCCGTGGCTGCCACGGTGGACAGGCTGTCGCACCACGCGGTGGTCATTGGCGAGCCGCTGTCGGCCTGCCGAGGCGCAATGCACTTCGATGAGGTGCTCCACGCCACCAGGGGCGACACCCAGCTATGGCCCGACCTTGTGGTCTACGTGGGCGACACCGTCGTGAGCAAGCGGCTGCGCCACTTCCTGCGGCAGGCCGAAGCCCCCACTTACGTCATCACTGCCAACGCAAGCAAGCTGCCCGACCCAACGATGTGGCTCACCGTCACCGTGGAGTGCGGCAGCCCCGGCGGCATCGCCGCCCTGCTGTCAAGCCTCGCCGATGCTTGCGACGAGGCCGGATCCTGCGGCCACATGCCCCCCGAACGGAGCGCATTCATTGACTACTGGAGGCAGGCCCTGACCGCCGCCGACCGCAATGCCGCCGACTACGAGCCGCCATATTCGCAGATGGCAGCAGTGAAATACTTGGAAGAGCAACTCGACGACCTGCCCGGCAATGTCCACGTACACTATGCCAACAGCTCGGCTGTGCGCCTGGCAAACATATATTCCAACCATTACGTATGGTGCAACCGCGGCGTCAACGGCATAGAAGGCAGCCTCTCTACAGCCGCCGGGTTCTCCATCGCCACCAACGGGCTTGTGCTCGGCGTCGTAGGCGACCTAAGCTTCTTCTACGACCAGAACGCCCTTTGGAACTCCTCGCTGCGCGGCAACCTGCGCATAGTGCTGCTCAACAACCACTGCGGAGGCATCTTCCACCTGCTGCGCGAACTGGAACAAAGCGCGGCCCGCGACACAATAGTGGCCGCCCATCACAAGACCAACGCACAAGGCATCTGCTCGCAAAACGACGTGGGCTACCTGCGGGCCGCCAACATGCAGGAGATGCAGCTCGGAATCATCACCCTGCTCACACGAGAATCGGCAAGGCCCATGCTCCTTGAAGTGTTCACAGATGCTGAGGATGACAAGCGCGCCATGCAGGAATACTACGCGCGGCTGAGCGCAACGATAGGGAAAGGCTGACGTCAGTGACACTGCCACTGATGCCAACAGCCTACAGACCGCCTCTCATGTAGCCTCGCTACCTGGGAGGCGGTCTTCGCGTTTTGCGCCTCGCAGTTCATTGCGAGCCATTGCCGACGGTATCTGTCAGCCCGGCCCGTGCCATCTCGCACGATATGTCAAGGAAGAAATCGTGTTGCAGTATGTGAGATATGCGTACCAACAGGTCGGTGTCAATGGCCTTGCGGCTGAATATATCGTAGATGTTGTTGCGCCCGCAACTCAATTGTTCGGCAAACCACACCACGGTATGCGCCTTGGGGTGCTTGTCAAACTCGGCTTTTATCATCTTTCCAACGTGAATCATGTAGTTCTCGCTTGTTGGTTTACCAGCCGCACGCCCCATGGCGGCAAACAACTCAGTTTACAGGCATGAAAAAAAGCGCAGGACGAGTTCAGTTTATCTTATCCGAGGCATCGCCAAACGCCCTTCCAGAAACAAACAGTCCACTCCCACGCCTTAATCGAATATCGATATTCCCTTGTCGGGAGTGGATATACGACAAGCCGAGGCGTTTTGTGACGGCTCTCTCCTTCTGGAAAATTTTGGCGAATTTCGGATAAAGGACAAAGCAAAAACGCTTCTTTTTCTATATCATGTCTCGGATTCCGCCGTAGCGGGAATCCACTGCAAAGATACGCATAATATTTGTATATGCCATGGTTAGTATCGTCTTTTTGTGCAATTTGCGATACATTGCAGTGCAGAGTGCCATGAAATCCGCCACACCATGTATCAATTCCCATTGCGCATTCTTGCGCCGCGGCTTGATGATTATCATTATCTTTGCATCCAGCTAACCTGCGCCCGGCAATATGCGAGCAAGCAAACAATGCATTAGCTTGCCTTGCCTTAGCCATAGGCCAAAGCAAAACGAAGAAGAATGGAAAACTTGCTGCCTTGCCTGCTGCCCAGCCACCGAGGCAGATTGACATAGGAACTTAAACAAATTAACATTAAATAGATATGAGAAACTTTACAAGACAAGTGTTTGTGCTGGCAATATCATTGCTGGCATCAATGCAAGCCTCGGCCTACGACTTCGAGGCCGAGGGGATGTATTACAATGTTATCTCCCTTCAAGACTCAACCGTGGAAATAACATCTGGCGACAACAAGTATAGCGGTGATGTTGCCATACCAGAAACCGTTATATATAAAGGGGGAACATTAACTGTGACTAAGATTGGATTATCTGCTTTTTATAGATGCAGCTCTCTCGAGTCCGTCACAATTCCTAATAGCGTAAAAACGATTGAACCATCTGCATTTTTACCATAACTCTTTCACATTAGGATCTGGAGTAAACGAAATTCCTTATAAGCGTCCTGGCACGTATGTGGGAATATTCATAGAAGAATATGATGACCCTGTTCCACCCATCACTAAATTTTACATATCAGACAGTCCTAAAGAGCTATACATCGGAAAAGTCAATGGCTTATATTATGAAATAAACAAATTGCCAATAAAAGAGTTATATATTGGCAGACCAATAGAAGTAACGTTTGATGAAGATAAAATACACTCCGCAAGCTTAGAAAGAATAGAACTTGGAGGCTGCTTGAAATCTGATGACTTCATAAATTACTACGAAGCTTTTGAATTACCGGATTCTTGCAAAACAATCGTTTATGGTGACAGCATCGAAAGAATAAGCCATCCAATCGAGTCTGCATCGGAGATTTATCTGAAATGCCCCACACCGCCGCAAACCGAAGAATGGTCTATCGACAACTATCTCAACACCATTGTTTATGTACCAAAAGGCACGCTTTCAGATTATCAGGCAGCCGATGTGTGGAAGAACTTCTGGGAAATAAAAGAATGGGATGTAGCATCGGACATAAGCACTCCCACCCAAACAACAAGCATAGCCGTCACCGCAGATGGCAGGCAAATAACAATAAAAACCGGCGGACAAAAGCTACGCGTGATGGTGTATAATGCAGGCGGAAACCTGATATACGATGGCAACGAAAACACCGTGAATGTCAACGCCCCGGGGCTTTACATAGTCAGGGCAGGAAGTCTTGCAAAAAAATTGCTCATAAAATGATTAAAAAGAACAACGAACTGTCAGAACAAGAGAAAATAATGTTCTACAATTTCATGGATTGGGCTAATTGCGTCAAAGAAAACAGAGGAGGAAAGTTTAACATAACAAATAATGCTTGGCGCAGCTTTATAAACGGCAACAACATAACTCTCTGCTATGTACCACCCATACCAAAAGCCATGAATGAAAAGAACAAGATTTATTTTACAAAAAGAGCCAATTATTCACCAATATACGAACTGATGACGCACATCAGAAACGCCATTGCCCACTCGCAAATCACGAAGGTGGATGGTTGCTTTGTTCTGCATGACATATCCAAATCTAAAAAGAAGGAAGACACCATGCAAGCCAAGGTTGATGAGGACATGATGCAAGGACTTCTTGATGCTATCAAAAATAATTATACAATCAAGAAAAAGAACAAAAAATAACTGACTTACACAGCCACAGCCGGCTAATGCTTACGGCCTGCCCGGCCTATGCCGTGGTCTTCAGTTTCCGCCCTGCCTCATATCATGAACGGCAGGGCGGAACTTTTATTTCCACCTCATATTTTATTATAGAGCCCACAAGTAAAGCCCCCATGAGGCAAACCGCCCTGACACACTTCGCGCGCCACTGCTTTACCTGCCCTTTACTACATTTTATGCAAAAACGCCCGGTGCCCTTACGTATGTTCGGCAAAATAGCATTACCTTTGCATCGGCCAAGGCAATGCGCAGCCATCGGCGCCAGGCACGGCACAGAGCCCTCACCGTACAATGGCCGCGCCAAGGCCAATCATGAGCCATTGCCGGCAAAAAAAACAACAAAAGATTAATCTACATGGAAAAACGAGAATGGAAAACCATAGAGGGTTTTGACTTCAAGGAGATATTGTTCGAGGAATATGGCGGCATAGCCAAGATAACCATCAACCGGCCACGCTACCGCAACGCATTCACGCCGCGCACCACGTGGGAAATGAGCCAGGCCTTCGCCTACTGCCGCGAGGCCAGTCGCATCGGGGTGGTCATCCTCACCGGTGCCGGCGACAAGGCGTTCTGCTCCGGCGGCGACATGCACGTAAAGGGGCGGGGCGGCTATGTGGGCGAAGACGGCGTGCCGAGGCTCAACGTGCTCGACGTGCAGATGCAGATACGCCGCCTGCCCAAGCCCGTCATTGCCATGGTCAACGGCTATGCCATCGGCGGCGGACACGTGCTCCACCTCGTCTGCGACCTCACCATCGCCAGCCAAAATGCCATCTTCGGGCAAACCGGGCCAAAGGTGGGGTCGTTCGACGCTGGCTTCGGCGCGAGCTACCTCGCGCGCATCGTGGGGCAAAAAAAGGCCCGCGAGATATGGTTCCTGTGCCGCCAGTATAGCGCCGAGGAGGCCGAGCGCATGGGGCTGGTAAACAAGGTGGTGCCGCCCGACCGCCTTGAGGACGAGTGCGTAGAGTGGGCCGAAACGATGATGGAGCGCAGCCCGCTGGCGCTGCGCATGATAAAGGCGGGCCTCAACGCCGAGCTTGACGGCCAGGCCGGCATCCAGGAACTTGCCGGCGACGCCACCATGCTTTACTATTTCCTCGACGAGGCGCAGGAAGGTGGCCGCGCCTTCCTCGAGAAGCGCAAGCCCGACTTCAGCAAATACCCCAAGTTGCCATGACTCCATGAACAGCAGTGAACTTATGAACAAGTACAAGGCCAACATCACCAAGCGCACGTTCCACTTCAAGCAGCCTGCCGGAACGTCGCGCGGAGTATATACCACGAGGACATCGTGGTTCATTGAGCTTACCTATGCCGACGCCCCGGGGCGCAAGGGCGTGGGCGAATGCGCCCCGCTGCCCGACCTGAGCTGCGACGCCGGCCCTGATTACGAGGAACGCTTGCGGGCGTTCTGCGCCAAGTTTGAGCGCGAAGGGGCCATCGACTACGAGGCCATGGCCGACTGCCCGTCGATGCTTTTCGGCCTCGAGACGGCCCTGCTGCACTTAGAGGCCGGCTCACCGAAGCTCTTCGACACGGCCTTCAGCCGCGGCGAGGCCGGCATCCCTACCAACGGGCTGGTGTGGATGGGCAACTACGACGAGATGCTCAGCCGCATGGAAGAGAAGATAGAGCAAGGCTCCCGATGCATAAAGCTAAAGATAGGGGCCATCGGCTTCGATGGTGAGATGGACTTGCTAAAGCGCATCCGAGAGCGTTTCTCGCCGCGGGTGATGCAGATAAGGCTCGACGCCAACTGCGCATTCCGCTACGACGAGGCCCTCTACAAGCTCGAGCTGCTGTCGCAGTATGCCGTGCACTCCATCGAGCAGCCCATCCGCACCCGCCGCTGGGGCGACATGGCCGAGCTTTGCCGCGACTCGCCACTGCCCATAGCGCTCGACGAAGAGCTTATAGGCATCAACGACACAGAGACGAAACGCGAGATGCTCAACATCATAAAGCCGGCCTACATCGTGCTCAAGCCGTCGCTCCACGGAGGCATGCGCGGCGTGGAAGAGTGGGCGCTACTTGCCAAGGAGCGCGGCATAGGCTCATGGATAACCAGCGCGCTCGAAAGCAACGTGGGCCTGAACGCCGTGAGCCAGCTCGCCGCCAAGCTCTACGGCGACCGCATCACCATGGCGCAGGGCCTCGGCACGGGCCTGCTATACACCGACAACATACCCATGCCCATAGAGATGCGCGACAACTCTATATGGTTCAATGCCGAATGATGACCCTCGAAGAATTCCTGGCAGAGTGGCGCAACGGGGCCGACCGGTTGCTCGTACACACCAGCGGCTCCACCGGCAAGCCCAAGCCGATGTGGGTCGAAAAGCGGCGCATGGCCGCATCGGCGCTCACCACGTGCCGTTTCCTCGGCCTCGAGGAGGGCGACACGGCACTGCTATGCCTGCCGCTCGACTACATCGCGGGCAAGATGATGGCCGTAAGGGCCGAGGTGTGCGGGCTGCGGCTCATCAGCGTGCCGCCCACGGGGCATCCGCTGGCCGGGCTTAAGGCCGCGCCCGTGTTTGCCGCCATGGTTCCGGCACAGGTGTTCAACTCCCTGCAAGTGCCGGCCGAGCGCGCCACGCTGAGGCAAACGCGCCACCTCATCATAGGCGGGGGCGCAGTCAGCGAGCCTATGGCCGCCGAGCTGAAAGACTTCCCTAATGCAGTGTGGAGCACATACGGCATGACCGAGACACTGTCGCACATAGCCCTGCGCCGCCTCAGCGGCCCTGATGCGTCGGAATGGTACACCCCCTTCGACGGCGTTAGGGTGAGCCTGTCGCCCGAGGGGTGCCTCGTCATCGCCGCGCCCGAGGTTTGCGAAGGCACGCTTACCACCAACGACATTGCCCGCATGGCCCCCGACGGGCGCCGCTTCAGCATCATAGGCCGCAAGGACAACGTGATATGCAGCGGCGGGATAAAGATACAGGCCGAAGAGGTGGAGCGCGCGCTCGCCCCACACCTGCACACGCCGTTCGTAATAACAAAGCGCAAGGACACCAAGTTTGGCGAGGCCGTGGTGCTGCTCATTGAGGGCGGGAGCACGGCAGAGGCCGAGGCAGCCTGCCGCCAGGCCCTGCCCAAGTACTGGCAGCCGCGCGCCATACTGCCCGTAAGCCGCATACCCACCACCGAGACGGGCAAGCCCGCCCGCAAGGAAGCCGAAAGGCTGGCCGCAGCCACAGCCTGACCTACACTGCCCGCAGCCCCTGCGCTTAGGCAACAAGAGCCGCACCGAAGCCATGGCAAATTGGCTTCAGTGCGGCTCTTCTCCTTATTATTCGCTTTTCCTGACATTGCTGAACCATCATGAACCAAAAGCGACCGAGGCGCAAAGGCAGCTCCGTGCATGCCGCAAGCACGGCGGCAGGGGCAGCACGTGGAAACAATGCGTGTAAAGTTTTTTCGCAAGATGGGCATCACTACGCAACCATCTGAGCCTCAACAAGTTGCAAAACAGTCCGTTTGAGCTTGCAAAACCTGCCGTTTGACAGTGCGAAACAGGCCGTTCGGCTATCTAAAACCAGGCTGTTCGGCAAAGCGAGCCGGCAGATGCAGCCAGCCTGCCCATACTTTGTAATAATCGTTCGCACCTGCCATGGGCCGCGCAAGGAAGCAAGCCACCATGCAGAAAAAATTTGCCCGGAGGCCGGGTTTAAGCAAAAAAATGCGTATCTTTGCAGAAAATAAGCTGCGCTCGGGAAATTGTGAGCAAGCTCACTTTCCGCTCGCTTGCATTATCTTTGTCTGGGATAATTAAAAAAGGGCTCTAGTTAATTATACCGTTGCAAACTTGACATTATAATGGTTCATGGAAAGTCCAAGGAGTTCGTCAGCCTGGT
>CALUEY010000013.1 GCA_944319915.1 uncultured Prevotella sp.
TGAACACTATAAAGTTACAACAATTTTCGCTAATCACCAAATTTACAAATAGTTATAATTCATCGAACTCACGTTAATATAGAGTGATTCTGTAATTATCGGTAATACTTCACTGCCTCACTCACTTTCTTATCAAGTTCCTTTATCGCCTCATTGGGCACGGTCAAACCATCCCTTATCTTGCAAGCCTCGTTAATAGCTTGTCTAAGGTCAAAGGCTTGTTTCTTGGATAACTCACCCCGCTTCTGGGCTTCATTGATTTGCTCTATCATCTGGAGCTGCCCGCCTGCCTGTTCAATCAGAGAAAGCACCCCCATCTTATAAAGCTGCTGTTTAGTTCTCATCGCTTGAAAATTTAGTGATACATCGTTTATCTTCTGGATAGCCTTGTAAGCCTCTTTCCATCGGTTCAGCAAGCCGATATAAAAAGCCTCATCATAAAGCATTGCCCCTGTAACCTCGCTAACCTTAAACTGTGAGGCTATTCTATTGGTGTACCGCTGTTCATACCTTAGTACATTCCTGCCCTCATACAGTTCTGGTATCGGTTCTCTGTGGCTCTTTTGCTCTCGGTTCTTATCATAGAAGCAAAGCCGCCCACCTGTCTGGCTGTAATATATGCCGTTTGGCTCTTGTAAGCGAGTTGCATACTTCAATATCCCTAAGTGGCTAAGATACACCTCTGGCGGGTGTTTGGTAATGAAGTTTTGGGCTACATCCAGACGGGTAACGGTGGCTTTACTCATTGGCACGTGCAAAGTGTCTGATAACTTTTCAATCGCCCGTTGAGTATCGCCCCGCCCCATCGTCTGAAAATTGTCACCCAAATGCCATTTGCACAAACTCCCATCTTTGATTTTCATCTGGTATCTGTTGAGGCTTATCTTTAGCCCGTTGAGGCTTCCTGTTATCACCGCTTCACCGTTGTAGTAGTGTTCTCCTACATTCTCCAGAAAGCAAGGCATTTCAGTAAGGAAATCCACGCCGCCCGCCTCGCTCTGTAGTAGTCTGAAATTTACCGTGTCATACATAACGGTTACTGATTTGGTAACAGAATACAACTTAATATAGAGTGTTCACGGCCTTTCTGGCTCGGTTACTGATTTGGTAACTTGCTGCCTTAAAGCATTCATTTCCTCATCAAGTTCACCGTCTGAATAAAGGTTGCAAAGCGTGTTACACTCGTTGGACTTACCACGGGCAACAAAGACTTCAATAACCGCTCCTGCCTGTATGGTTGCATCCACTTCTTTCACTTGATAAATGAAAAGTAAAGCGTCTGTAGTTCCTTTGAAGTCTCCAAAAGCAAACCAATAATCGCCCTCACGCTGCCAATTATATACGCTGCTTAGATTATCGCTTTTTATGGTAATGCTTCTGTCGGCTTTACGCTTCCTGTCGGCTCTCATGTGATTATCTGGAATAACCCAATATATTATCAAATCACCGATTTTGATTGCATCCCTTTTCTCGGTTTCTCTATAGGCTTTTGTCGCCCGCCTGTTCTCAAATTCTGGATAACTTTCAGTTGAGGCGGTGCAATCCATTCTGTGTTTAGCCTTTTTGGCAACACGTTCAAAGCGGTAATAGTCTGTGAGTATCATCTTGCACCTCCTTTCTTCATGCAGTAAGCCTGTGCCTGCTGGCTTATCTCGGTGGAAGTAGATACACGGTTACTTTGCAACCATTGTTCAAGCTCCAGACGGTTAAAGTAGCACATCTTTCCCATCGGCTTGTAGTGGGGTATCTGCTGCCTCATTGTCAGCTTATAGAGGTAACTCTTTGATACTCCCATATACTTTGCCGCCTCATCGCTGGTAAGCACTTCCTTAGTGCAAAAGATTGTATTTGCCGTTATAAGGTCGGCAACCTGTTTTAATTCCTCTGCCATACTTCTATCTTTTAGAGGTCTGGGCTTTCTGGGTTGAGGTGCAAGGCTCACCCGTCTTTGCCCGTGTAATCTTTTGGAATAGTCTTGCACTCGCTATCCATCTGAATACAAGGGCAAAGTTAGAGGGTAAAAGAAATAAAAAGCCCCTATATGATACCCACATGGGGCACATATAGGGGTGTAATCCTTATAACTATAGGCTACTCAAACAGAGTATCTACATCTTTGTAACCATCTGGCAAAGTTCCTGTTTTTTGGTAATCTCGTTTTGCTCCAGATAGCCCACTAATACCAAATAAACTTTCAAAGGGCTTCCATGAAGTTTTTGCCTTACCGTCATATTCACCTTTCCCCAATTCCAAATATTCACTTACACGGTCAGCAAAGTATGCCAATAATGCTTTTGTCTTTCCCCATTGGTAGTTAGCATCACAAAAACCTGCATTAATGGCTTTTTGAAGTATCGATTTAGCCTCATCAGTATTTAGTACTTCTGGTAATGGTGTAGGCTTGTTTTTTGCTTCATCTCCTGTTTCTTTGAGTTTATTAGTTAATAACGGTTGAGGCTCTGGGCTGATACTTTGAGCTTCTATAACCTGTGTATTTTTATCTTGCCCCGCTTTGCCGTGTATTTTATTTGCTATATGTGCTTGTATGGCTTTCCCTGCCTTTGTCGTGTATAGATAATCACACAAAGGTTTCAACATCTGTTTATCCCCATTGCCAAAAGGCATTAAGCAAAAGCGGGTCAGTTTCTCTAACAGTCTTTCAGTTATCCAATTATATAGGCTTTGGGCTTCCTTATACCCATTATCGCCCTCATTTAGCGGCACTTCTTCCAGCCAACTACAAAGCCCTTGCAAAATCAATATCTGAAAGAATATTCCCCAAACGGGTATCTCATCATAAACCTTTAGTTTTTGGGTAATATGGTTCTTTATTCTGGCTGGTTTGTCGGTATTGTCTTTTACAAAAGAAACTTCTTGATTAATGCCTATTAGTAGCTCCTTTTTGAAGTTCCCTTTTAGAAAACCATCATCGCCAACCACTTTGTATTTCTTTAGCTCATCCCAATATGGCAAAAGGCTACATTTTAACCCAAAAGCATCTATCATCAACAATTCATCTTCTGCTTCATCTTCTTCTGGTATGTCAGTATGGTTTGCAAATAGTCCTTTCCCTTGCTCCCCATCACGTTGTATTATATCATCAATAATATTCATTAAGTGAGGTGGAGCGACAATATTTATAGGATAAAACAACCATTCCCCATTTCCCATTTTAGGCGGTGCTTGTATTTGCAATTCATCAATGTTAGCTCCTGTTATCATTTTTAGGGTAATTCCTTGTGGAGTAGGCAAACTGCTTAATATTTCTTCTTGGATTTCTTTGCCTCTTATTATTATCTGATTATTCCTTTTGAATGCTTTGCAGAAAGCCTCATCAGTACTATGCCCTGTTATTTCAAGTGCTTTGTCTATAGCTTCTTCATTTTCAGTATAAGGGTGTTGAGGTGTAAACGCTTCTTCTAAACCATCCAGCACTTCAAACACTTGGGCAAATCCCTCTGTTGGTAATTGGTCTTGCTCATCACAAAGTCGCTCAAATTCTTTTTGTAATCCATCTATGCTTTGTTGAGGCTCGTTACTTGTCCTTGCTTCTTCCATATCAACTACAATTTAAGTTCTGGTAAACTGTTTATTGCCTCCTGCTTCAAACCATCTATTGCACGGGTGTACTTTTCTGTATGTTTCAGCCCGCTATGTCCTAACAGACTTGCCACCGTCTTAATATTAGCACCATTGTTAAGGATATTCACGGCAAAGGAATGCCGGGCACAATGCCAACTGATATGCTTGTTTATTCCAGCCCGTTTTACCCATCTTCTAAGGGCTTTTAGGCACATTTCATAACTTGGTAAAGGGAATATAAGTTCATCCCTGTTATCTGGGCTGCTTGGCTCTCCTATCAACTTCAATATACCATCATTCAGAGGGATAACAACACCGCTGCTGGCACTATGCCCCTTTGTCTTGTTCTGTTCAAACTTCAATAGTTTGTTGGAGAAATCTACGTTGGCAAATGTAAGGTCTTTCACATCACAGTATCTTAGCCCACAATAGAGGCAAAAGATGAAAGCCCGTCTTATATTGGGGTTCTCGTGTTCATAGTGGGTTGCTATCAACTGTTGTATTTCTTCTGGTGAAAGCACCTCTTTTCTTAGTTGCTGGTCGTCAACCTTTATAGTTATGCCCGTGCAAGGGTTCTTCAACATGGCATCGTGTTCTATGGCATACTTTATCACTTTCTTAAACCGTGCATATATACTTTTAGCACCCTCGCCCACGCTTCTACCCTGTAGGTACTCTGTGAAAGCCTCAACCATATCTTTAGTTATCTGTTCTGGCTTTATCTTCTTTGCATACTTCTTATACTCTGGCGTGTCGTTCAGAAAGTCAATGAAGCGTTTAAGGGCTATTTCCACCATCCTAATATCTTTCTTGGTGTACTTGTCAATATAAGCTTGGAAGTAATCAAGGAAATTTATATCACGTTCCTTTTTGAGCCTGTAGCCCTCCATGCTCTCTAACAATTCCTGTCCACGCTCAAACCTAATCTTCTTTGCAAGTTCCAGCGTTTCTTTGTTCTGTTGGCGTTCAAGCGGTGTTCTGGGTGCTTGCCAAAGGTAGAGTTTCAGAAACTCCCTTCTCCTGTCTTTCTTAGCTACCTGCTTATCCAGCTTTTCATTATAAACCATCTGATAGCCAAAGTAATAATCCAAAAATAGACTTTCCCTACCATCTGAAAGTATCTTTGCCCCCAACTTTGGGTTGTCGGTGGTGTCTTGGCTTATTAGATAGGTGTTATCGCTCCTTATGTCCTTTTTCTGTGCCATACTCTTTGCTCTTTATTTCCTTTGTTTGCAAAGGTAGGCATTTCTTTTAATCTGGGTAGCCAAAGGGTAGCCAAAAACGGCAAAATATAGTCTTTTTTATGAAACTAAGGGTTAATATACTACTTTGGCTACCTCTGATTTTCTTGCACTTAGTTTCATCTGGGTACACTTTGTTTGCTGGGTACTTTATCGGGTCTGGGTACGAAGAAATCGGCTAAGCGATAAAATGTCTACGCTTAGTCGATTTTGTTTTTGCCACACCCCGTTCCCGTTTTGTTGGGTCAGTAGGTTTTTATAAACACCATGCAATTCCTATAAATTTTCCTTTTTCTTGTGTTTCTTATGCATATCGTTCAAAATCAGCGAAGTGAAAGTTTTTTCGTGAAATAAATGGCCCTTCAGGTTGGCGTTCGCCGATTTTTAATTATATTTGCAATCGCAACTAGGAAAATGTAAGACGAGGCAGAGCAATGGCCTTGCTTCTTTACCTTTTTTGTGCAACTGTGCTCCGGCAATATTCATTAACGTTAAAAGGAAAATTATAAGTATGAGGAAAATCAGTTTCATGGCCATGATGCTCATGGCTCTGTCGCTGCCCATGACCATGGTGTCGTGCGGCGATGACGACGAACCCGCAACAGAACAGGGCGGCAACCCCGGCGGAGGTGGCTCACAAGGCGAAGACGACAGCGACGATGGAACGCCCGGCGGAGGCGAGGAAACGCCCGACGGAGGCGGAAGTGCCGCTGCGCTCGACACCCTGAAACAAAAACAGGTGCTCGAGGCCACCGCCAACGAGATTATGTCGAAAATCAGCGCCACCGACTTTGAAGAGGTGGTTGACCTTTTCAAGTATGTTGAAAGCACCTCGGCCGACGGCAGCGAGGTGGAGCGATGGTTCGACTACTGCGTAAGCCTTTGCGAAGGAAACCCAGCAGATGATGTGATAAGCAACATCTACGTCATGTCAAACTTCTACGGCCAGTTTGAGCTTCGCGGCGGACGCTGGGTGCAGACGGCCAGCAACGTGAACTACATTGAGTTCAACTTCACCGCCGGCAACGGCGACCCGTGCAGCCTGCGCCTTACCTGCTCAGGCACAGACTTTCCAATCCTCATTGACGAATACGACGAGGAGTCACCTTTTGAAGTAAGCCACGCAGGTAGTTCCAGAAGCTACACTCAGCGCGTGGAGAACACTTACGTGCTCCCCGAGCGCATCAACATAAGGCTGGCCAAGGACGGGCGTTTCTTGGCAGAAGCCGATATGGAATCACGCGTAGACATCAACAGGCCAGACGGCTACTTCAACTACAAGGATGCTGACGTAGACCTGAGCATCGCCCTCACCGCTGGCGACTACCGCTGGGCCATTGACCGCGTGGCTTACAGTGCCGGACGCACCGCCGCCTACGAGGAGTCGCTCTCCGTGGCGGGCGAAACACTCGTGTCGCTCAAGGCTGAGGCTAGCGGCGACATCACCAACGAGGCTACCGCCAACGGCAACATCACCATGCTGGAGCTTGCCATCTTGGACCGCGTTAAGGTGAGCGGGCAGATTGACGACGTGGCTGCCTTCAGCCGCTACATTGAGGATGCCAACTACAACGACCACAATGAGGCCGCTTTCAAGGAAAACATCAACAACGCAAACCGGCTCATGAACATCGGCGTTTACTTCGACAGAAGCTCCACTCCCAGCGCTTCGCTCAAGCTCTACCCCTTCGCAAGCTACGGCTACTATGGCGAGCGGTGGAGCGCACAGCTCGTGCTGGCCTTCCCCGACGGCACGTCGTATTCCACCTTCAGCTCGTTCTTCAGCCAAGAGGCGTTCCAGGGCGTAATCGACCGCTTCACCGAACTGGCTGGCGACTTTGTTGGTTTGGTAAACCCCGGAGCCGGGGCAGATTGGTAGTGCATAGCCCCATGATGGCTGCAGCGCGCGCCGCAGAGCAGTATGAACCTCTTTTCCGGGTCGGCCCATGTCGCCATTGCTGACGCTGGCCCTGGCCTGTACGGCCGCCGCCGGGCATATCCCGGCGGCGGCCGACAGCGTTGATACGCTGCGGCAAACGCTGCGTGGGGTGAACGTAAGCGGGCAGCGGGTGCGCACCGAACTTAGGGCGGAGCCGGGCGCAAGCGTCGTGGGCATGGGCTTGCTGCGCTCCATGCCCCGCGTGCTTGGCAACGCCGACCCCATGCGCTACGCCCAGACCCTGCCGGGCGTACAAACCAGCGCTGAGATGGATGCCGGCCTGCACATACAGGGCAGCGACAACGCCCACAACCTTGTGTCCATCGGCGGAGTACCTATTTACAACACGGCCCACCTGCTGGGCTTTTTTTCCGTGTTCAACGCCACCCATTTTGCCTCCATGCGCCTTGCCAAGTCGCCCGCCGAACCATCGGCGGCCAACCGCCTCGGCGGCTCTGTAGACATGGCTGTGGCCGACACCGTGGCGCGGCGCGCCTCGGGCGACGTGGCCGTGGGGCCGCTCTCGTCGCAGGCCACGCTCACGCTGCCTGCCGGGCGGCGCGCCTCCCTCACGCTGTCGGCGCGCGCCGCCTACGCCAACCTTCTCTACTCACGCTGGCTCAAGGTAGACGGCGAGGAGCTTAGCTACTTCTTCCACGACTACAACCTCACCCTGACGCTGCGCCCCAACGAGCGCAACCTTGTTTGGCTTGAGGCTTATTACGGGGGCGACGACGCCGGATACGCCGGTGGCGACTATTCCATGCGCACGTCCATGCAGTGGGGCAACGCCATGGCCGCCCTCCACTGGCGCCACGAGTCAGGGGCGCTCGCCTTGGAGCAGTGCGCTTACTTCACGCGCTACCACAACCGCTTGAGCCTCGACCAGGCCACGGTGAGCCTGAGGCTGCCCTCGTCGGTGGCCACGGCTGGCTACAAGGCTTCTGCCCGCTGGGGGAAGGCCGAGGCCGGCATCGACGCCGCCTGGCACACCCTGAGGCCGCAGGAGCCAAGCGTGGGTGGCGACTTTGCCGGGCGCGCAGCCTCGGTGGGGCGGCAGCGGGCAGCCGAGGTGTCGGCATGGGTGGGCTGGCGGCAGCCCCTTGGACGGGCTCTCGCGCTGTCGGCGGGGCTAAGGCCCACGCTCTACTCGGCGCGTGGGGTGCGCTTCGGCGCCGACCCCACGGCGCGCATGGAGTGGCGCGTGGCACCCGGGGCGCGGCTCTCGCTCAGCGGCGGGCTGCGCCACCAGTACTTGCTCAGGGCGGGCTTCTCCGACGTGGGCCTGCCCACGGAGTTCTGGCTGGCCTCGGGCTACGGGCAGGAGCCGCAGCGCGCTGCTTTCGCCTCGCTCGCCGCCGAGGCTTACTTAGGCCGCAGGGCATGGCGGGTGGAGGCTGAGCTGTACTACAAGCGGCTCACCGGTCAGGTGGAGTATGGCGGCAACGTGTTCGACTTTCTCTACGACGACTACTCGCCTGCCGACGTGCTGCTCACCGGCGATGGCCACAACTACGGCATAAGCCTGCTCGTGGAGCGGCGCAAGGGCAGGCTCACCGGCTGGATAGGCTACTCCTACGGGCGGGCGCGCCGCCGCTACCATGGGCAGGAGCGCTACGGATGGCGCCCAGCAGCCCACGAGCGGCCCCACGAGCTTAACGCCGTGGCCACGCTCAAGGCGGGCCGCCGCTGGAGCCTTGGAGCCGCGCTGGTGGTGGCCTCGGGCACTCCTTACACCCGCGTGGAGCGGTTCTACGTGCTGGGGGGCAACGTGCTGGCCGACTACGGGCCGCTCTACGGCGAGCGGCTGCCGCCCTACGTGCGCCTCGACCTCTCGGCGAGCTACGACTTCCGCCTGCGCGGCGGCAGGCGCAGCGGCGTCAATGTGTCGCTGTGCAACGCCACTGCCTACGACAATGTGCTCTTCTACCGCCTCAAGGTAAGCGAGAGCGAGTATGCCTACCGCCCCTTTTCGTTTGCCCTCCGGGTGATGCCATCGGTAAATTATTATTTCAGTTTCTGACATGAATAGGTTTCTCTTTGTTTCCATGGCTGCCCTCACGGCGGCCTTGCTGCTGCTTGCGGCCTGCGGGCGAGGCTTTGACGACGTGGCCGGGCCGCAGCTGGTGGTTGAGGGGTGGATAGACAGCGGGCGGTTTCCGGTGGTGATGGTGTCGCGCACGGTGCCTATAACCGACGACTACCAGTCTACCGACAACCTTGCAGCCAGCGTTGAGCGGTGGGCGAGGGTCACCGTGAGCGACGGCGAGCGCGAGGCAGTGCTGGTGGGCATGGCCGACGAGGGCTACTTCCCGCCATACGTCTACACCACATCCGACCTGAGGGGCGTGCCGGGGCGCACCTACCGCCTCACCGTTGACTGCCCCGACGGCATCCATGCCGAGGCCGTGACAACCATACCCGAGCCTGCCGCCATCGACTCGCTCGCCTTTGTGCCTGCACCCGAGGCCGACACACTGCGCCAACTGTACGCCTACGTGGGCGGCGGCAGGGCCGGGGCCGACCGCTACAGGGTGTTCACGCAGGTGCTCGGCAGCCCTTACGGCTATCGCCCTGCCTACCTCGGGCTGGCCACGGGCGAGATGCTCCCGGCCAACGGCAGGATGCCGGTCAACCGGGGGCGGCTGAACATGGAGCACGACTTCACCCCTTACTTCGCCGTGGGCGATACGGTGATGGTGAAGCTCGCGCGCATCGACGGCGATGCCTACCGCTTTTGGCGCGGCTATGAGGACATGATGGAGCTGTCGCGCAACCCGTTCTTCCCCGTAACCGCCAACCTCCACTCCAACGTGAGCGGCGCGCTCGGCTATTGGTTTGGCTATGGCTCCGCCTTTGGCAGCGTGGTAATAAGCCGCTGAGCCGCCCGCTTCCCGCTATAGTTAGATGGGGCTGTGGCAATTCTGCCACAGCCCCATCTTTGCCTTGCAGTGCGCCCCATGCAATCAATGTTCCGCCGAAAGGAACTTGGCGGCATGCATGGCGGCGTCGCGCCCGCTTGCCATGGCCCTCACCACGAGCGAGGCCCCGGTGGCGGCGTCGCCCGCCGCGAACACGTTTGGGGCAAGCTGTGGCAGCTGCGGCTTGAGGAAGCCCATGGCCAGCAGCACCATGTCGGCCTTTATCACTTGGGGCTTGCCAATCGCCTCCATTATGGGGCGGCCGCCTTTGGGGTTGGGCTTCCACGTTATTTCCTGCACCTCGGCTCCCGCCACTTTGCCGTCTTTCCCCACGAAGCGCAGCGTGTTGATGTTCCAGCGGCGCTCGCAGCCCTCCTCGTGGCTTGATGTGGTCTTGAGCGTGCGCGGCCATTCGGGCCAGGGGTGCTGCGGGTCGTCGGGCCCGGGCGCAGGCTTTGGCATGATTTCAATCTGCGTAACGCTGCGGCATCCTTGGCGGTGCGCCGTGCCGATGCAGTCGCTTCCCGTGTCACCCCCGCCTATCACCAGCACGTCCTTCCCCTTGGCGTTCACCAGCTCTTCGCGTTGGATTTCCGCGCCTGCCAGCACCCTGTTCTGCTGCGCCAGCAAGTCGAGGGCAAAGTGTATGCCTTTCAGGTCGCGCCCGGGGATGGCGAGGTCGCGGGCGTCGGGCGTGCCTGTCGCTATGATGTAGGCGTCGAATCCGCCGGGCAGGCAAGCCAGGTCAATCCGCTTGCCAAGCTTGAAGTCGATGCCTTCAGCCCGCAGCACATCCAAGCGGCGGTCTATGACGGCCTTGTTGAGCTTGAAGTTTGGTATGCCGTAGCGCAGCAGTCCGCCTGCATCCTCGTTCTTGTCGAACACGGTCACTGCATACCCCATCAGGTTCAGCCTGTTGGCGGCGGTCAGCCCGGCGGGGCCCGAGCCTATCACGGCAATGCTCTTGCCGTTGCGCTCGGGGTTATGTATGCGCACGTAGTTCTCCTGGAAGGCATGCTCAGTGATGGCGGCCTCGTCCTCCCGGTTGGTGGTAGGCTCATGCTCCACAAGGTTGAGCACGCAGGCTTTCTCGCAGAGCGCAGGGCATACGCGCCCTGTGAACTCTGGGAAGTCGTTGGTGGAGTTGAGCAGCCGGTAGGCCAGTTCCCAGTCGCCGCGGTAGAGCGCGTCGTTCCATTCGGGCGGGCGGTTGCCCAGGGGGCAAGCCCAGTGGCAGAAAGGCACTCCGCAGTCCATGCAGCGCGAGGCCTGCTGGCGCCGGTCGTTTGAATTAAGTGTTTGCTCCACCTCGCCGAAGTCGTGTATGCGGTCGTGTACGGGGCGGTATCCCGCCTCCTTGCGGTGTATTGTAAGAAAAGCTTTTGGGTCTCCCATGTATAATCAATGATTAAGAGTTGAGGATTAAGAGTTGAGAAAATGTCCTTTTGTTGGGCATGAGCTGGGAATCAGGGATTGGGTAAACGCCTTGCGGTGGGCCGCCGGGAGTGTTTCCCTCAATCCCCGATTCTTCGCTCTTCGCTGTTCAGTAGTCGCGTTGCATGTCGGCAATCTTCTGTTGCAGTTTCCTTACCTGCTCTTCCTGCAATACGCGCTTGTACTCGATGGGAACCACTTGGATGAAGTCCTCCACGTAGCGTGGCCAGTCGTCGAGCATCTGGAGCGCCAGCTTCGAGCCGGTGTAGAGGTAGTGCTGGCGTATCAGCTCGTGCAGTTCCTTGCGGTAGGAGTTCTCCTCCACGAGGTTGATTTCCACCATGTCCATGTTGCAGTAGTAGTCGAAGTCGTGGTGCTTGTCCCACACGTAGGCCACGCCGCCGCTCATGCCCGCGGCGAAGTTGCGGCCGGTTTCGCCCAGCACCACCACGCGGCCCCCGGTCATGTACTCGCAGCAGTGGTCGCCTGCGCCTTCCACCACGGCGATGGCTCCCGAGTTGCGCACGGCAAACCGTTCGCCCACCTTCCCGTTGACGTACAGCTCGCCCGAGGTGGCCCCGTACAGCCCAGTGTTGCCCGCTATGGTGTTGTCTTCTGCGCTGAAGTTGCTCCTCACGGGCGGCAGGATGGCCATTCGCCCGCCGCTGAGCCCCTTGGCGAAATAGTCGTTGGCCTCGCCCTCCAGCTTGAAGTTGACGCCTTTCACGAGGAAGGCCCCGAAGCTTTGCCCTGCGCTCCCCTTGAACTTCACGTTGATTGTGGCGTCGGGCAAGCCTCTTTCCCCGTATCTTGATGCTATTAGCCCGCTGAGCATCGTGCCCACGGCTCGGTCGGTGTTCTTGATGGCGTAGTCGAGGTTCACTTCCTCCTGCTCTTCTATGGCTCGCTGGGCCGAGCGTATCACCTGGCGGTCGAGCACGCTGTCGATGCCCTGCGCCTGCCCTGCTGCGTGGCAGAGCGGGCCGCTGGTGGCCTCCTTGAACAGCAGGCGGCCGAAGTCGAGCATGGCAGGCTTGCTCCCTTTCTCGGCAGGCTTGCGCACTATCAGCTCAGTGTGGCCCACTATGTCGTTGAGCTTGGTGTATCCCATTTCGGCCAGGTAGCCCCTTACCTCCTCGGCCAGGAAGGTGAAGTAGTTCACCAGGTACTGGCTTTTGCCCATGAAGTGGCGGCGCAGCTCAGGGTTTTGCGTGGTCACGCCCAGCGGGCAAGTGTTAAGGTTGCACTTGCGCATCATTACGCATCCCAGCACAATGAGCAGCGCCGTGCCGAAGCCGAACTCCTCGGCCCCGAGCAGCGCCATGAGGATCACGTCGCGCCCGGTCTTCAGCTGCCCGTCCACTTGCAGGCGCACATGGCCTCTCAGCCCGTTCTTCACCAGTGTCTGCTGCGCCTCGCTAAGGCCTATCTCGGGCGATATGCCCGCAAAGCGCATGCTCGAGGCCGGGCTGGCTCCCGTTCCGCCCTCGGCCCCGGAGATGACTATGAGGTCGGCCTTGGCCTTGGCCACTCCTGCGGCTATGGTGCCCACGCCGCTCTCGGCCACCAGCTTCACGCTCACGGCGGCCTTGGGGTTTGCGTTCTTCAGGTCGAAGATGAGTTGCGCCAGATCCTCTATGGAGTAGATGTCATGGTGTGGCGGCGGCGAGATGAGCGATATGCCGGGTATGGAGTGGCGTGTACGGGCTATCACCTCGTCTACCTTGAAGCCGGGCAGCTGGCCGCCCTCGCCGGGCTTTGCCCCCTGCGCCACCTTTATTTGTATCTCCTCGGCGTTGGCCAGGTATTCTGCCGTCACGCCAAACCGGCCAGAGGCCACCTGCTTGGTCTTGCTGCAGAGCGACGTGCCGTCCACCTCGGCATGGAAGCGCGCGCTGTCCTCGCCGCCCTCGCCCGTGTTTGAGCGGGTGCCGAGCTTGTTCATGGCCAGGCAGATGGCCTCGTGCGCCTCCTTTGATAGGGCGCCGAAGCTCATGGCCCCCGCCACGAAGTGCTTCACTATGTCGGCGGCCGGTTCCACCTTGTCGATGTCCACCGGCGTGGCGGCTCGCTTGAAGTCGAGCAAGTCGCGTATGAAGATAGGCTCCGCCTTGTCGTCCGCCAGCCGGGCGAACTCCTTGTACTTGCCGTAGTCGCCCGTGCGCGTGGCCAGCTGCAGCGTGGCTATGGTCTCAGGGTTCCAGGCATGGCGTATGCCGTCCTTGCGGTAGTGGAACTGCCCGGCGTTGGGCAGGAAGTCGGTTTCGGCATCTTTTGCAAACGCGGCGTCGTGCATGGCTATGGCGTCGCGGGCTATCGTCTCCAGCCCGATGCCCCCTATGGTGGCCGTGTCGGTGCCGAAGTAAGCCTTGAGCAGGCCTTCCGACAGGCCCACCGCCTCGAATATCTTGGCCCCCCGGTAGGATCGGATGGTAGATATGCCCATCTTCGCCATGATCTTCAGCAGCGCCTTCTTCATGGCGCCTATGTAGTTGGCCTCGGCCGTCTCGTAGTTCTCCTGCACCTTCTTGCGCCTCACGAGGTCGTCGAGCACGGCAAACACCATGTAGGGGCATAGGGCCGACGCGCCGTAGCCCAGCAGCAGGGCGGCGTGCATAGGCTCGCGTATCTCGCCGCTCTCCACTATCAAGGCCGTCTGCACGCGCTTGCCCACCGAGATGAGGTAGTGGTGCACGGCGCTCACGGCCAGCAGCGATGGTATGGCGGCGTGGTCGCGGTCGGTGTCGCGGTCGGATAGGATGATGTAGTTGTAGCCCTCGTCCACGCTGCGCGCCGCCTCCTTGCAGAGGCTGTCTACGGCCTGGCGCAGCCCCGCAGCCCCCTTGGCGCACTCGAAGAGCATGGGCAGCTTCACGGTGTTGAAGCCCTTGTAGCGTATGTTGCACAGGATGTCGAGCTGAGTGTTGTTCAGTATGGGGTGGGGCAGGCGCACCATCTTGCAGTTGGAGGCGTCGGGGCGCAGTATGCCCGAGCCAACGCGGCCTATGTATTCGGTGAGCGACATCACGAGGCTCTCGCGTATGGAGTCGATGGCGGGGTTGGTCACCTGGGCGAACTGCTGTCGGAAGTAGTTGAACAGCAGCTGCGGGCGGTCGCTCAGCACGGCCAGCGGCGTGTCGTTGCCCATGGCCGCCGTAGGCTCCTGGCCGCCGGTGCACATCGGGATGATGGTGCTCTCCACGTCTTCAGCGCCAAAGCCGAACATCAGCTCTCGGCGCACGAGGTCGGCCACGGCGTTGTCCACCTTGCGCCCGCTCTTCAGCTTCTCGAGCTGTATGCGGTTGGCCGCCAGCCATTGGCGGTAAGGGTGCGCTGCGGCAAGGCTCTCCTTTATCTCGGCGTCGCGGTAGATCTTGCCCTCCTGCGTGTCCACGAGCAGTATCTTGCCCGGTTGCAGCCGGCCTTTCTCGGCAATCTCCGAGGGGTCGAAGTCCATCACGCCCACCTCCGAGGCCACCACCATCGTGCCGTTCGTGGTGATGGTGTAGCGCGCCGGGCGCAGCCCGTTGCGGTCGAGCATGCCCCCGGCGTAGCGCCCGTCGCTGAAGAGCAGGGCTGCCGGGCCGTCCCACGGCTCCATCAGTATGGAGTGGTACTCGTAGAAGGCCTTCAGGTCTTCCGATATGGGGTTCTTGTCGTTGAAGCTCTCGGGCACCATCAGGGCCATGGCGTGGGGCAGCGACAGGCCCGACATGACGAAGAACTCCAGCACGTTGTCGAGGCTGGCGGAGTCGCTCATGCCCGGCTGCACTATGGGCGATATGTCCTTTATGTTGCCTATGGCCTCAGAGCCGAGCACGCTCTCGCGGGCCTGCATCCATCCCCGGTTGCCTCGTATGGTGTTTATCTCCCCGTTGTGCGCCAGCAGGCGGAAGGGCTGCGCCAGGCCCCATGTGGGGAACGTGTTGGTGGAGAAGCGCGAGTGCACCAGGGCGATGCCGCTGGTGAAATACCTGTTGGTGAGGTCGGGGTAGTACTGGCGCAGCTGCAGGCTCGAGAGCATGCCCTTGTACACGATGGTGCGCGACGAGAGCGAGCACACGTAGAAGTCGTTGTCCTTCACCCGTCGCTCCATGCGCTTGCGTATGAGGTAGAGCGTGCGCTCGAACGTAGGCACGTTGTCGTCGCTCACGCCCGTTACGAACAGCTGCTTTATGTCTGGCTCGCTGCCCAGGGCTGTCTCGCCCAGGCAGGCGGGGTTGGTAGGCACGCTGCGCAGGTGCATCAGCGACAGGCCCTCGCGCTCTATCTCCTCTATCATCACGCTCAGTATTTCCTGCTGTCGCCTGCCGTCCTTCGGCAGGAACACTATGCCCGTGCCGTATTTTCCCTTTTCAGGCACGGGTATGCCTTGCAGCAATATGAACTCGTGCGGTATCTGCAGCAGTATGCCCGCGCCGTCGCCTGTCTTGTTGTCGGCCCCCTCTGCCCCGCGGTGGCGCATGTTCTCGAGCACCTTCAGTGCTCCCTCCACCAGCTCGTGGCTCTTGTTGCCGTGGATGTTTACCACCATCCCAACGCCGCAGGCGTCGTGTTCGTATCCGCTGTTGTATAATCCTTTTCCCATGTTCCGATGATTTTTGGTTGCAAGTTTCTGTATGCCGCAAAAGGCGCAGCCCGGCTTCACAGCCCTCTGCGCCCAAGTTTTGCAGCTAAAGTCTTAATGTAAATGATGTGCGGCGCCCCTACCTGATGAACAGCAGCTCGCGGTACTTTGGCAGCGTCCACAGTTCGTCGGCCACCACCAACTCCAGCTTGTCTATGTGGTAGCGTATCTTCCCCATGAGGGGTTCCACCGTGTCGTGGTAGGCTATGGCCTTTTCGCGTTCGCCGGCAATCTTGTTGGCCACCTTGCGGGCGTTGGTCAGTTCCTCCACACCCGTCTCTATGGCCTGCGTTCGCTCGGCTATCTCCTCTATGAGCTTCATGTTGCGCGCGCTGAGCTTGTCGGCCTTGTCGGCGGGGAATATCTGGCGCATGTTCTGCACGTTCTTTGCCAGCTGGCTCTGGTAGTGGGTGGCCACAGGCACTATGTGGTTCATGCTGATGTCGCCCATCACGCGCGCCTCTATCTGTATGCGCTTGGTGTAGGTGTCCCACTTCACCTCGTTGCGCGCCTCGAGCTCCTTGCGGCTCATCACGCCCAAGTCCTCGAACATACGCACGGAGTCCTCGGCCAGGTAGCTGTCGAAGATGAGCGGGCAGCTCGTCTCGCAGTCGAGTCCTCGGCGCTTGGCCTCCTCCACCCATTCCTGCGAATAGCCGTTGCCGTCGAAGCGAATGGGGCGGCAGGCCCTGATGTCGTCGCGCAGCACGCTCACGATGGCAGCCGTCTGGCCCTGACCCTGTGCCACGAGCGCGTCGACGCGCCGCTTGAAGTCGGTAAGGGCCTCGGCCACGGCGGTGTTGAGCGCAATCATGCCCGAGGCGCAGTTGGCCTCGCTGCCCACGGCGCGGAACTCGAAGCGGTTGCCCGTGAAGGCGAAGGGCGACGTGCGGTTGCGGTCGGTGTTGTCGATGAGCAGTTCGGGTATCTCGGGTATGTCGAGCTTCATGCCCTGCTTGCCCGCCACGCCGAGCAGGGCGTCGTCGTCGCTCTTCTCGATGTGGTCGAGCAGCTCGCTCAGCTGCTTGCCCAGGAACGACGAGATGATGGCTGGCGGTGCCTCGTTGGCCCCAAGGCGGTGGGCGTTGGTGGCACTCATGATGCTGGCCTTGAGCAGCGCGTTGTGGCGGTAAACGCCCATCAGGGTTTCCACCACGAAGGTGACGAAGCGCAGGTTCTCCTCAGGCGTCTTGCCCGGGGCGTGGAGCAGTGCGCCCGTGTCGGTGCAGAGGCTCCAGTTGTTGTGCTTGCCCGAGCCGTTGATGCCGGCGAAGGGCTTCTCGTGCAGCAGCACGCGGAAGCCGTGCTTGCGCGCCACCTTCTTCATGAGCGACATGAGCAGCATGTTGTGGTCGTTGGCGATGTTGGCCTCCTCGAAGATGGGGGCTATCTCAAACTGGTTCGGCGCCACCTCGTTGTGGCGCGTCTTGCACGGTATGGCCAGCTCCAGGGCGCGTATCTCCAGGTCCTTCATGAAGGCCTGCACGCGGTCGGGTATGGTGCCGAAGTAGTGGTCGTCCATCTGCTGGTTCTTGGCCGAGTCGTGGCCCATGAGCGTGCGGCCGGTGAGCACCAGGTCGGGGCGGGCGTTGTAAAGCCCCTCGTCGACGAGGAAGTACTCCTGCTCCCAGCCCAGGTTGCACACCACCTTCTTCACGGCGGGGTCGAAGTAGTGGCACACCTCCGTGGCCGCCACGTTCACCGCGTGGAGCGCGCGCAGCAGCGGCGCCTTGTAGTCGAGCGACTCGCCGGTGTAGGATATGAAGATGGTGGGTATGCAGAGCGTGTCGTCCATGATGAACACGGGCGAGGTGGGATCCCAGGCCGAGTAGCCCCGTGCCTCGAACGTGTTGCGTATGCCGCCGCTGGGGAAGCTCGAGGCGTCGGGCTCTTGCTGCACGAGCAGCTTGCCCGAGAACTCCTCTATCATGCCTCCCTTGCCGTCGTGCTCTATGAAGGCGTCGTGCTTCTCGGCCGTGCCTTCCGTAAGCGGCTGGAACCAGTGCGTGTAGTGCGTGGCTCCGTTCTCCTCGGCCCACTTCTTCATGCCTTCGGCCACGGCGTCGGCTATCGAGCGGTCGAGGCTGGCCCCGTTGTCAATCACGTTTACCATGGCCTCGTAAACCGCCGTGGGCAGGTATTTGTACATCTTGGCGCGGTTGAACACGTACTTGCCGAAATACTCCGCCGGGCGTTCGGCCGGCGTGTCCACCTCCAATGGCTTCTTGCCAAAGGCGCTCTCTACTACGTTGAATCTTAAGTTTGCCATTGCTCAATTATGTTTTTTAATTGTTATCTGTCCTGAAAGTAATTGCCGCGGGCGGGCCGCCGCAGCGTCATATCCATTTCCTGAGCCGCTCCATGGCCTCGGCGCAGTCCTCGTGGCTGCCGAAGGCCGTTAGGCGCACGTAGCCCTCGCCGCTCGGGCCGAAGCCCACGCCCGGCGTGCACACCACGTGGGCGTTGTAGAGCATCTGCTCGAAGAAGCGGCGGCTGTCCTCGCCGTTGGGCGTCTTCAGCCAGATGTAGGGGGCGTTCTCGCCCCCGAACACCTCCAGGCCAAGGGCCTTGAGGGCATTGCGCATGGTCAGGGCGTTGTCCATGTAGTAGGCTATGGTCTGCCTCACCTGCTCCTTGCCCTCGGGCGTGTAGGTGGCCTCGGCGGCGCGCTGGCTTATGTAGCTCGTGCCGTTGAACTTGGTGCACTGGCGGCGGTACCACAGTTGGTTGAGGGCAATGCGCTCGCCGCCCAGCGTTGAGGCCGTCACGTCCTTGGGCACCACCGTGTAGCCGCACCTTATGCCTGTGAAGCCGGCCGTCTTCGAGTAGCTGTGGAACTCTATGGCCACCTTGCGCGCCCCCTTTATCTCGTAGATGGAGTGGGGTATGTCGGGGTCCTGGATGTATGCCTCGTAGGCCGCGTCGTAGAAGATGAGCGTGTCGTTCTTCAGCGCGTAGTTCACCCACTTGCGCAGTTCGTCCTTCGAGATTACGGTGCCGGTGGGGTTGTTGGGGTAGCACAGGTAGATTATGTCCACCCGCCGGTCGGGTATCTGCGGGGTGAAGTTGTTCTCCGCCGTGCAGGGCATGTAAATGACGTTGCTCCACCTGCCGTCCTTCATTTCGCCGGCGCGGCCTATCATCACGTTCGAGTCGATGTATACGGGGTAGATGGGGTCGGTGACGCCTATGCTGTTGTCCCAGCGCACAAGTTCCTGGATGTTGCCCGTGTCGCTCTTGGCGCCGTCGTTCACGAATATCTCCGACGGTGAGAGGTGGATGCCGCGCGGCAGGAAGTCGTTCTTCACGATGGCTTCCCTCAGGAACTGGTAGCCCTGCTCGGGCCCGTAGCCGTGGAAACCCTCGGGGGTTGCCATCTCGCTTACGGCCCTGTGCATGGCTTCGGCCACGGCGGGGCAGATGGGGCGGGTCACGTCGCCTATGCCGAGGCTTATCACGTCGGCGTTAGGGTGCGACACCTTGAAGGCGTTTACTTTCTTCGCCATGTCGGCAAACAGGTAGTTGTCCGGCAGTTTCAGGAAATGTTCGTTTACTAAAGCCATGTGGGGTTGTATCTAAGTATTATGTGTTAAGTATTATGTATTATGTATTGTTGGTTAAGTGTTAAGTAATGGGGTGGGGGATTGCCCTCCGCTTTCAAGTTTCTATTTCACCCTCAAACGCAAATTCGGCCGGGCCGGTCATGTAAACGTGGTTGTTGGCCTCTCTCCACTCGATGTCAAGCACCCCGCCGTCCATCACTATGCTGCTGCGCCGCCCCGAGCGCCCCGTGATGGCGGCCGCCACGGCGGTGGCGCAGGCCCCGGTGCCGCAGGCCATGGTGATGCCGCTGCCGCGCTCCCACACCCGCGTGCGGATGCGGCCGGGGGCCGCCAGGCTGGCAAACTCTATGTTGCACCGCTCGGGAAACAGGGGGTGGCTTTCGAGCGCGCTCCCCAGCCGGGCCACGTCTGCGGCCTCGGCGTCGTCGGTGAAGATCACGAAGTGGGGGTTGCCCATGGAGACGAACGTGCCGCGCAGCGTCTGCCCCCACACGGTGAGGCTCCCCTCAAGCATCGATCCCTCGGCGGTGGCCATGAGATCCTTGTCGGCCAGGCAAGGCTCCTGCATGTCTACCGTTACGCTCTCCACGCGGTTGTCCTTGTTGGTGTGCAGCTCCAGCGTCTTCACCCCGGCCAGCGTGAGCAGCCTTACCGAAGCCTTGTCGGTAAGTCCCTTGTCGTACACATACTTTCCTATGCAGCGCGACGCGTTGCCGCACATCCGGGCCTCGGAGCCGTCGGCGTTGAAGATGCGCATGGTGAAGTCGGCCTCGGGCACCGCCGAGCGGCCTATCAGCACCAGCCCGTCGGCGCCTATCCCCGTGTGGCGGTCGCTCCATTTGCGTGCAAGGTCGGCGGGGCAGGCAATGTCGTAGAGCTGCGTGTCCACATATATGTAGTCGTTGCCTGCCCCCTGCATCTTGGTGAATTTTATTTTTCTTCCCATCTCATGGTTACGTTGGTTGTTGGCTGGCGCTTCCCGTCAGGGCAGCCGTCATGGCGCAAGGGTCAGCCCAAACGTGAAGTAAGCTTTCTCAGTGCTGGGGTTGGCCGTGACGGCGGCAAACAGCGGCAGGGCGAACGACTTGGTAACGCGGATGTCTTTCGTGGCCTTGAGCGTCACGTTGGTTACGGCGAACCCGCCGGCATCCTGGTAGAAGTCGGTGGCGTAAGGCACGGCCCCCACGGTGCCTGTCCACTGGCACCCGGCGAGGCTGAACGGCGCGCTGAGCTCGAAGTAAGACGAATAGGCCCTGCGCCCGCTCTTGCCCAGGCCGTCGTTCCCGGCAAAGTTGGTGTACCACTGCACCGCCACGGGGCCGAAGTCGTAGCCTATGTTGGCCTCGAACACGTGCGACGTGCCGTGGGCCTCGTAGCAGAAGTAGCGGTCGTTGGTGTTGAACCAGTAGTCGGTTACGCCTATGTTCAGCCCACCTATATTATATGCGAGGGTGAGGTCGAACTCCTTGGTGTCGGTGGGGTCGGAAAGCCCTATGCTTCCCCAGGCCGTGAGCGACAGCCCTTTGTACGACAGGCCGAGCGTAGGCTGCAGGCTTACGTCGCCCAAGTCTTGCCCGCGCCACACATACTGGCTCACTATGTCGGCCTGCACCGTGCCCTCTATCTTGTCTTGGGCTGCGGCAGGGAGCATGAAGCCGCACAGTGCGGCCGGCAAGGCGAGCTTCATTGCCCGCCGCCTCCCTCTGCTGAAAACATCTTTCATATCCATACGCTTTGACATTTAAACAGTATCACGTTGACATTTAATTTATGTGATATCTTTCTTTTTGCTTTTGTCGCTTGCAAAATTACAACATTTTGCAATAAAACAAGCGATATTTGTGTTTTTTTCGTTTAGTAAAACGGCTTATTGCTTCTGTTTGTTGGCAAATCGGCAGTGTTGCTTCGTGTCCTAAATACAATGCCGGGCAAAACGTTGCATATTGTAAGTTGATGGCCGATTCAAGAAAAATAATGCAGATATTTTCATTGGCAACCCAGGCAGGTTACAATCTTTGACGGATTGGGCACTTGTTGAACAAATGTGAAACCAAAGGCAGTCGGTTTGTAGCATAACTATAAGTTGATTCTGATTTTCGCTTACATAATGATTTGTATCTATTGTTTGTTGTGACATAATGTTGTAATTTTGCAGAAAAATATTTCTTTTTGAATATCATATATGGTATAAAAAGCAAAATAAAGAAAGAGCTTATGAAAAAGATTGAAGCAATTATCCGCAAGTCAAGGTTCGAGGACGTGAAGAAGGCCTTGCTTGAAGCCGGCATCGAATGGTTCTCCTATTACGACGTGCGCGGCAACGGCAAGGCGCGCCAAGGTCGCATTTACCGCGGCATCGTGTATGACACCAGTTCGATAGAGCGCACGCTTGTGTCGCTCGTGGTGCGCGACAAGAACGTGGAGAAATCGGTGCAGGCCATACTGAACGCTGCCCAGACGGGCGAGATTGGCGACGGGCGCATATTCATAATACCTGTAGACGACGCCGTGCGCATACGCACCGGCGAGCGCGGCGACATTGCGCTCTACAACGCCGAGCAGGAGGCATGAGTGACAGGCAAAGGCAAAAGGAAAATAAAACAAACAGTTTGGAGGCAAGAATCATGAAAGGACATATATATATAATAGGTAAAAGGTTGGCCGTGGCAGCTGCCATGGCAGGGTTGTTTTCCACCGGGGCGTGGGCTGCCGGCGCAGGGCAGGCCGCCCCTTCGCTCGACACCGGCAACACGGCGTGGATGCTCGTGGCCACCACCCTGGTGCTCTTGATGTCTATCCCAGGCATCGCGCTGTTTTACGGTGGGCTGGTGAGGCAGAAAAACGTGCTCAGCATAATCATGCAGACCATGTTCATCGTGGGTGTGGTGAGCATATTGTGGGTGGCCGTGGGCTATTCGTGGGCCTTCGGCACGGGCTTCAAGGAGGCCGGCAGCCCGCTGTTCGCCGTTGCGGGCGGCTTCGACAAGGTGTTCCTGCGTGGCGTCACGCTGTCTTCGGTCACGCCTACGGGCATCCCCGAGCTTGTGTTCGTTATGTTCCAATGCATGTTCGCGCTCATAACCCCGGCGCTCATCCTGGGCGCCTTTGCCGAGAGGATCAAGTTCAAGGGCTACGTGGTGTTCATCGTGCTGTGGACCATACTGGCTTATTTCCCCATGGCTCACTGGGTGTGGGGCGGCGGCTTCCTGCAGGAGATGGGCGCCATCGACTTTGCCGGGGGCACCGTGGTGCACATCAACGCGGGCATCTCCGCGCTCGTCATGGCGCTGATGATAGGCAAGAGGGAGGACTACAAGGCTGGCCACCCCATCACCCCGCACAACATCACCTTCGTGTTCCTCGGCACCTCGCTGCTCTGGCTGGGGTGGTTCGGCTTCAACGCGGGCAGCGGGCTGGCCGCCGACGGGCTGGCCGCAAGCGCGCTGCTGGTGACCCACGTGGCTACAGCCACGGCCGCCGTGGCGTGGATGGCCATCGACTGGATATTCAACAAGAAGCCCACCACGGTGGGGGCGTGCACGGGCGCCGTTGCCGGGCTGGTGGCCATCACGCCCGCTGCCGGGTCAACCGACTTGCCCGGGGCGTTCTGCATAGGCCTCGCCGCGTCTGTGGTATGTTTCTGCATGGTGGCCGTGGTGAAGCCGAGGTTCAGGTATGACGACGCGCTCGACGCTTTCGGTGTGCATGGCGTGGGCGGCGTGGTAGGCTCGCTGCTCACCGGCGTCTTCGCCACCCGCTTGGTTACGGGCGACGGCGGGGCCGAGGGCGCCCTCTACGGCGACTGGCACCAGCTTGGCGTGCAGGCCGTGGCCACGGTTGTTTCAGTGGCGTTCAGCGCGGTGGTGACGTTCGTGCTTTACAAGGTAGTGGACCGCTTTGTGGGCATCAGGGTCGACAAGCGCGTGGAAGAGGAAGGACTCGACATCTACGAGCACGGCGAGAGCGCATACAGCTGACGCCCCTGGCAGTGATGCCTCCCTCCCGGCGTTGGGCCGGGAGGGAGGCATTGCCCGCTCCCGGCGGTTAACATTTTTATGTTAAAGGCCCGTGCCTCGCCCGTGGCAGCCAAGGGCCTGGCTCACAGCGAGTTGCAATACGGCCCGTTTTGGGTTCCAAAACGGGCCGTTCCGCGCCGCGAAAAGGCCCGTTCCGCAGCGCGAAACAGACCGTTTGGGCTTGCCGGGCCAACATGTCGGCGCGGCAGTGGCGCAGGCGGGCGTCATTGGTTGCATATATGCAGCTCCGCCGGCGGGCAGGCCCCGTCAGCACAGTCTTAATGTACATTCTAACATCATATCATATTATGTGTGGCATAGTTTCAATATTCAACATCAGGCAGCAAACGCCTGCCCTCA
Source organism: uncultured Prevotella sp. (assembly GCA_944319915.1). Classification (GTDB taxonomy): domain Bacteria; phylum Bacteroidota; class Bacteroidia; order Bacteroidales; family Bacteroidaceae; genus Prevotella. The sequence continues at coordinate 23,684 of CALUEY010000013.1, forward strand.
GGCAAAAGGCGTTGCAAATGAGCGGCAAGATACGGCATCGCGGCCCCGACTGGAGCGGCATCTATTGCGGCGGCACGGCCATACTGGCGCACGAGCGCCTTGCGATAGTCGACCCCGAGTCGGGCAGGCAGCCGCTGTACAGCCCCGACAGGAAGCAGGTGCTGGCTGTAAACGGCGAGATTTACAACCACCGCGACATACGCCGCAGGTTTGCCGGGAAGTATCGGTTCGCCACGGGGAGCGACTGCGAGGTTATCCTCGCCCTCTACCGCGAGGAGGCCGACGCATTCCTCGACGAGCTTGACGGGATATTCGCCTTTGCGCTCTACGACGTGGAGCGCGACGAGTACCTCATCGCCCGCGACCCCATAGGGGTTATACCGCTATATTATGGCTACGACGCTGAAGGCAGGCTCTACGTGGCGAGCGAGCTGAAGGCCCTCGAGGGGCAGTGCGACCGCTACTGGCCGTTCCCGCCGGGGCACGTCCTGACGAGCCGCGACGCGGAGCCACGGAGGTACTACCGGCGCGACTGGTTTTCATACGACAACGTGAAGGACAACCCGGCCGACCCCGCGCACCTGCGCACGGCGCTCGAGGAGGCCGTGAAGCGGCAGATGATGGGCGACGTGCCTTACGGCGTGCTGCTCAGCGGCGGGCTCGACTCGTCGATAATCAGCGCCGTGACGCAGAAGTACGCGCAAAGGCGCGTAGAGAGCGGCGGGCGGGAAACGGCCTGGTGGCCACGGCTCCACTCGTTTGCCGTGGGCCTGCAGGGCGCGCCCGACCTCGAGAAGGCCCGCCTGGTGGCCCGCCACATAGGCACCGTGCACCACGAGATAAACTACACGATACAGGAAGGCCTCGACGCGCTGAGCGACGTGGTTTACTTCACCGAGACCTACGACGTGACCACCATACGGGCATCAACGCCGATGTACCTCCTGGCGCGCGTCATCAGGAGCATGGGCATCAAGATGGTGCTCTCCGGCGAGGGGGCCGACGAGGCGTTCGGCGGCTACCTCTACTTCCACAAGGCACCCGACGCACGCGCCTTCCACGAGGAAACGGTGCGCAAGCTGTCCAAGCTCCACCAGTACGACTGCCTACGCGCCAACAAGAGCCTGGCGGCGTGGGGCGTGGAGGGGCGCGTGCCTTTCCTCGACACGCGCTTCCTCGACGTGGCCATGCGACTCGCCCCGGCGGCAAAGATGTGCCCCGGCACCACGGTGGAGAAGCGCATCCTGCGCGAGGCCTTCGCGCCATTGCTGCCCGCCGAGGTGGCCTGGAGGCAGAAGGAGCAGTTCTCCGACGGGGTGGGCTATTCCTGGATAGACACCCTGAAGCGCGTGGCCGCCGAGAGCGTGAGCGACGGCGAGATGGCGCGCGCCGCCGAGCGCTTCCCCATCAACCCGCCGCGCAACAAGGAGGAGTACTTCTACCGCGCGCTCTTTGCGGCCCACTTCCCCAGCGACAGCGCCGCGCTCAGCGTGCCAAGCGAGCCAAGCGTGGCGTGCAGCACGGCCGCGGCGCTGGCGTGGGACAAGGCTTTCGCCGGGGTCGACGACCCCAGCGGGCGCGCCGTGGGCGGGGTGCACCGGCAAGCCTACTCCATGCCTGAGTGAAAGGCAAGGGGGCCAGGCAAGCCCGCTGAGGCTTGCCCGCCGCTTTTTCTCCGCCGCACGGGCGAAGAAAAAGCGGCATTTTGTTTTGCCGTGAAAGCCAAAAGCATTACCTTTGCATCCATGCAAGCCGCCGCGCCACGTGCCGCCCGGCAGGCGCAGGGCCATGCCGCGCCCCACGGCGACAGGCAGGCAGCCCGCGGCAATGGCAACCACCAACAGACAAACGATGAAGTCAAAGGAGTTTTTCGGCAAGCTGCTCGACAGGAAACTGTGGCTCAACCTGCTGGCCATGGCCCTTACAGTGGCCGCGCTGTGCCTCGGGGTGAAGCTGGGGCTCGACCGCTACACGCACCACGGCGAGGAAATACCCGTGCCCGACGTGCGCGGCATGAGCTTCAGCGAGGCCAAGGCCCTCATCGAGAACGACGGGCTGCGCGCCTCGGTGAGCGACACCGGATACAACAAACGCATGCCCGCCGACTGCGTGCTGCTGCAGAACCCCGCCGGGGGAGCCAAGGTGAAGTCGGGCAGGATGATATACCTCACGGTCAACTCAGAGTCGACCCCGACGCTGACCATACCCGACATCGCCGACAACAGCAGCGTGCGCGAGGCCGAGGCCAGGCTCAGGGCCATGGGCTTCCGCCTCATGCCGCCAGAGCTGATCACCGGCGAGAAGGACTGGGTGTACGGCATCAAGGCGCGGGGCCGCCGAGTGAGCATGGGCGACCGCGTGCCGATAGACGTGCCGCTGACGCTCATCGTGGGCAGCGGCACGTATGACGACAGCCTCATCGACGTGGACTACGTTGACCCCGCCGGGATAACCGTAACCTACGGCGGCGAGGACGACTTCGAGGCGGTGGGCGAGCCGCCCGCAGACGAGCCAGCCGAGGCCACGCCCGGAGGCGGAACAGGCAATACAGACACAGAGCAATGACACACTACGACACTGACGACTTGGACTTGGGCTGCGCCACCGGCGCGGCCTGCGCCGACGCGGCTGACGGCGAGCAGGGCCTGCTCTACGAGCACTTCCGCGTGGAGGTGGACCGCGGGCAGGCCCCCGTGAGGGTTGACAAGTTCCTCTTCGAGAAGCTGCAGCACTCCAGCCGCAACCGCATACAGAAGGCCGCCGAGGCCGGGTTCGTGCACGTTGGGGGGCGCCCGGTGAAGAGCAACTACAAGGTAAGGCCCGGCGAGGTGGTGACGCTCATGCTCGACCGCCCGCGCTACGACACCACCATAGAGCCCGAGGACATACCGCTCGACGTGGTTTACGAGGACGATGACCTCATGGTGGTAAACAAGCCGGCGGGCCTCGTGGTGCACCCCGGGTGCGGCAACTTCAGCGGTACGCTCGTCAACGCCGTGGCCTGGCACCTGCGCGGACTCCCATCCTACGACCCCAACGACCCCGAGGTGGGCCTGGTGCACCGCATAGACAAGGACACCAGCGGCCTGCTCGTGGTGGCGAAGACGCCCGAGGCGAAGACAAGCCTCGGCGCGCAGTTCTACAACAAGACCACCCACCGCAGCTACAACGCCCTCGTGTGGGGCAACATGGCGGCCGACAGCGGCACCATCGTGGGCAACATAGCACGCGACCCGCGCGACCGCCTGCGCATGGCCGTGTTCGCGCCGGAGAGCGGCGTGGGCAAGGCCGCCGTGACGCACTGGCGGGTCATGGAGCGCCTGGGCTACGTAACGCTCGTGGAGTGCATCCTCGAGACAGGCCGCACACACCAGATACGAGCCCACATGCGCCACATAGGCCACCCCCTCTTCGGCGACGAGCGCTACGGCGGCTGCGAGATTCTGCGCGGCGAACGCACCGGAAGCTACCGCCAGTTCGTGCTCAACGGCTTCAGGCTCTGCCCCCGCCAGGCCCTCCACGCACGCACGCTGGGCTTCGTCCACCCACGCACCGGGCGGCAGATGGACTTCACTTCAAGCCTGCCGGCCGACATGGAGCAGCTCATAGAGCGGTGGCGCAGGTACGCAAACGCTAACAAGGACATAACAAACATAGACTGATGGAACACATTAAGAGAAACATCGCCATCGTATGCGGTGGCGACTCGTCGGAGCACGACGTGTCGATGCGCTCGGCGCAGGGCCTCTACTCTTTCTTCGACAAGGAGCGGTACAACGTTTACATAGTCGACGTGAAAGGCCAGGACTGGCACGTTGACCTGGGCGACGGCACCACGGCGCGCATCGACCGCAACGACTTCTCGTTCATGAAGGGCGGCAAGGCCGTGCTCTTCGACTACGCATACATCACCATCCACGGCACCCCCGGCGAGAACGGCCTGCTGCAGGGCTACTTCGACCTCATAGGACTGCCTTACTCCACGAGCGGGGTGCTCGTGGAGGCTATGACGTTCGACAAGTTCGTGCTCAACCAATACCTGCGCGGCTACGGCGTGCTCGTGGCCGACAGCCTGCTCATACGCAGCGGCTACGAGGAGCTGGTGGGCGACGACGAGGTGGAGCGGCGCATCGGCATGCCTTGCTTCGTGAAGCCGGCGGCCGACGGCAGCAGCTTCGGCATATCCAAGGTGAAGAACAAGGACCAGCTCGCCCCGGCCATACGCAAGGCCATGCTCGAAAGCCCCGAGGTGATGGTGGAGGCGTTCATACCCGGCACCGAGATATCGGTGGGCTGCTACAAGACGCGCCGGCGCGCCGTGGTGCTGCCCGCCACCGAGGTGGTGACGAAGAACGAGTTCTTTGACTACGACGCCAAGTACAACGGCCAGGTGACCGAGATAACTCCGGCGCGCCTGAGCGACGACACGGCCCGCCGCGTGAGCGAGCTTACGAGCCACATCTACGACATACTCCACTGCAACGGCATAATACGCATTGACTACATCATCGGCCGCGGCCCGGGCAAGGACGGGGCCGAGACGGACAAGATATACATGCTCGAGATAAACACCACGCCGGGCATGACGCCCACCAGCTTCATACCACAGCAGGTGCGCGCCGCCGGGATGACCATGACCGAAGTGCTCACGGAGATAGTGGAAAACCAGTTAAGCTGACATTAACCCGCCGGCGGCGGCCCGCCAGGCTGCCCGCCGGCACAACGCCACACACCATGGATGAAGAGCTAAGGCGCTACGACGCCATTCGCCCCTTTGAGCCGGAGGAGCTTCCGGCAGTGTTCGACCGCCTGCTGGCCGACGGGCAGTTCCGCGCCGTGCTGGCCGCCGCCATGCCGGGAGTGCCGCTCGACGCGCTTGCCGCGCGGATGCGGGAGTGCCGCACCTGCCTCGACTTCCAGCTCCACTTCTGCTACAAGTTCCTCGACGGCCTGATCCGACGGGTGAGCGACGGCTGCAGCATGGACTGCCGGGCAATAAGCCGCGAGGGCCGCTACACGTTCGTGAGCAACCACCGCGACATCGTGCTCGACTCCGCGCTGCTCGACAAGCTGCTCATCGACGAGGGCTTTGGCACCACCTGCGAGATAGCCATTGGCGACAACCTGCTGGCCGCCCCGTGGATCAAGGACCTCGTGAGGCTCAACAAGTCGTTCATAGTGGAGCGCAGCGCCGGCCTGCGCGAGATGCTCTCCAGCAGCAAGCGAATGGCCGACTACATGCACTACGTGATAGGCAAGAAGCACGACAACATCTGGATAGCGCAGCGCGAGGGCCGCGCCAAGGACAGCGACGACCGCACGCAGCCATCGGTGCTCAAGATGATGGCCATGGGGGGCGAAGGCTCGGCGGCCGAGAGGCTGGCGCAGCTGCACATCGTGCCGCTGGCCATATCCTACGAGTACGACCCCTGCGACTACCTCAAGGCGCGCGAGTTCCAGCTGAGGCGCGACGTGCCGGGCTGGAAGAAGACGAAGGAGGACGACGTGCTGAGCATGAAGACCGGCATAATGGGCCGCAAGGGGCGCATACAATACCACTGCGCACCGTGCATCGACGGCTTCCTGTCCACGCTCGACCCGGCCATGCCCAAGGGCAGGCTGTTCGACGCCGTGGCCCGCCGCATCGACCGCGAGATACACCGCGGCTCCCGCCTCTACCCCTGCAACCGCGCCGCCGCCGACCTGCTGTGGCCCGGGCAGGGCTATGGCCAGGGCCTCGCGCAGGCCGAGCGCGACGCCTTTGACGACTATGTGGAGAGCCGGCTGGCCCTCATCGACCTGCCGCGGAAGGACGAGCCGTTCCTGCGCGAGTGCCTGCTGAGGATGTATGCCAACCCCGTGCGCAACCACGCGGCTGCCATGGCCGGCGAATGAATGAGTCAAGGCGGCGCTTCACCGTTTGGTGGTGAAGCGCCGCCTTGATGCTTTTTGCCCAACCATTGATGTCTTTTCCCAACTATAATTGCACTTTCTTGACACAGAAATGAAGAAAACGCTTGCCTTTATGCTCGCCGCGGCCCTTGCCGCCTGCCAGGCCGACAGCTACGAGAGCGGCCAGGGGAACTTCTCGCTGCTCACGGCCGACTTCGTGGAGCTGCAAACCGACGCGCGCTGCGCAGCCACCTATGCCATCACCGACGGCGGCGACTCGCTTGCGCTCGTGCCTGCCGCCGCGCCCTCCTGGGCCTCGCGCCCCGACACGGCCTACCGCGCCATACTCTACTACGACCGCGCCGACGGCCCCGAGGTGAGGGCCAGGAGCGTAATCGAGGTGCCTGTGCTGCGCCCTGCCGCCGCCGCTGCGCTCGACAGCGTGCCTACCCACCCCGTGAGGCTTGAGAGCGCGTGGGTGAGCGCGGGCGGCAAGTACCTCAACCTTGGGCTTTACCTCAAGGTGGGCGAGGGCGGGCCCGAGGGCGCGCGCCACACGGTGGGCCTCGTGTGCGACTCAGTGGCCCTTTCGGCCACGGGCTGCCGCACGGCCCACCTGCGCCTGTACCACGACCAGGGCGGCGTGCCCGAGCACTACTCGCAGAAGACCTACGTCAGTGCGCCGTGCGCCCTGCTGGCCGCCGACTCCGCCGTGCTGCGCGTCGAGACCTACGGCGGGCTGGCCGTGGTGGGGCTGCGCCTCTCAGAGCAGTGAGCCGAGCTGGGCCAGCTCCTCGTCGGTGGTGGCCCAGCTCGTTACGAAGCGGCAGATGGTGTGGCCCTCGTCGGCCAGCCCCCAGTGGGTGAAGATCACGTGGCGCGCGAGCCGCTCCACGTCGTCGTTGGCCATTATGACGAACTGCTGGTTGGTGGGCGAGTCAATCCAGAAGCTGTATCCCTTTTCCTCGAACATCCTGCGCATCTTCATGGCCATGTCTATAGCGTGGCGCGAGATGCTGAAGTAAAGGCCGTCGGTGAAGAGCGTGTCGAACTGCACGCCCAGCAGGCGGCCCTTTGCCATGAGCGCGCCGTGCTGCTTCTGTATGGTGAAGAAGTGGCGGTGGGCGTTGTTGTGGGTGAACACCACCGCCTCGCCGCACAGTGCGCCTATCTTCGTGCCTCCTATGTAGAAGGCGTCGCAGTGGCGGGCCAGGTAGGGCAGGGTGATGTCGTTGCCCGGCGCCATGAGGCCGTAGCCCAGGCGCGCGCCGTCAACGTAGAGCGGCAGCCCGTGGGTGCGGCACACTTGGTAGATGGCGTCGAGCTCGGCCGCGCTGTAGAGCGTGCCAAGCTCGGTGGGGAAGGTGATGTAAACCAGCCCGGGGAACACGGCGTGGGCGTTGTTGCCGTCGTGCCTGAAGTCCTCGAGGTACTTGTCGAGGTCGGCGGCGCGCATCTTCCCCTCATGCCCCTGTATGTTTATTATCTTGTGCTCGGTGAACTCTATCGCCCCGGCCTCGTGCACGTTGATGTGGCCGGTGTCGAGGGCTATCACGCCCTCGTACTGGTAGAGGAAGGAGTCTATCACGGTGGCGTTGGTCTGCGTGCCGCCGGCGAGGAAGAATATCACGGCGTCCTCGTCCTGGCAGGCCTCCTTTATCTTGGCCTTGGCGCCCTCGGAGAAACGGTCGAAGCCGTAGGGTAGCGTGCGCTCGTCGTTGGTCTCGATGAGCCGCTGCAGCACCTTTGGGTGCGCGCCGTTGTTATAGTCGTTCTCGAATGAAATCATAAGTATCTATTCAAAATTAATCGATGTCATGTTGTTTTAGATGCTCTCCATATCTTTACAGAAGATAAGCTGCGCTCGGGAAATTGTGAGCAAGCTCCCTTTCCGCTCGCTTGCATTATCTTTGCAGAAGATAAGCTGCGCTCGGGAAATTGTGAGCAAGCTCCCTTTCCGCTCGCTTGCATTATCTTTGCCCCCACCTTGCGCGCCCTTTAGGGCTGCAGCCCAAAGCCTCATCGGTCGTGTAGCCAGCCACGCCCTCTCTTCGGGCTTTGGCCTGCATCTCCTGAATGGCAGCCCAATAGGATGGCAATTAATTTTGAACATCTACTTAAAGCGATTGGTTTGGGTTGCTGGTTGCCGGCCCCGGCGGCAGTGCCACGCTCCCGTGGCGGCCCCGTCAGGGCTTGGGCGGTGCAAAGATACAGCAACTGCGAGACAAATCAAAGGAAAAACCAAAGTTTTTTCAGCTTGCGCCCTCGCCTCCGTTTTCAGGCGGGGCGTGGCCCTGCCGCGGCGCCCCGCCGCAGCCCCATGAGCTGGCTTGGCTGCCGCGCTAAGAGCCCCGCCGCAGCCTTGCGGTCGTGGCGGCCCACAGCCTTTTGTTGCGTTTTTTCGCGCAAGCGGCCTCGCTGCGCAACGCCCTGGTCCTCAGTTTGTTGCGGTGCGGGCCTTTTTGCGGTGCGAAAGCGGCCGTTTGGCAGTGCGAAACGGGCGGTATTGCACGGCGGGAAAGGCCGTTTGGCGCAGCCATCACGCCGCCGGCAGCCTTCGGCCGCCCATTTGTAAAACAGTTTCATGCGGCAGGCGCCGCAGGCAATCATGCAACGCCTGGGCCAGGCAGATGCGTGGCCCAGGCGTGATAGAGGCGTGGAGAATCATGCAATGCCATAGTCAGACATGGGGAGCTGTATGCGAAAAAGCATTTGTCCTCTAACTCCCTCTAACTCCTTGTAACTCCCTCTAACTCCTTTATATATGTAAGGCCCAATGGAAACAACATTTAAACACATTTGAACTGCGTTTTAACAACGATGAAACGCCGCTGAAACACCGTTGGGCTACTTTTGCAGCGTGAAAATTGAGGAAAGGATACACAAATTAAACTTAAAAGCTATGCGTAAGACAGTTGTTGCATTAGTCATGCTGATAGGTCTCTGCTCATGCATGAGCCTCAGCGCTGCAAAGAAGTCGGCCGAGGCCGCAAACTCCACATGGACGTTCGTTTCAGTAACCGACAAGCCTACGGCTGAGGAACTGGCCCAGGTGACCGAAGAGGGAAACTTTGGCAAGGAAGCCGTTTGCCTCTACAAGGAGCTTGAGAAACTCTGCGTGAAGCGCGTGCCGGTGGTGCCGGGCGACCCCACCACCCGCATCGTGTTCAAGAAGGGCGACATCTACAACGCCGTGCGCCGCATAGGCAAGGGCCTTGAGGGCGACGTGGAGGACAACGCCGTGAGCGCCGACGAGGCTGCCAAGAAAATGATGCACGTGCTCAACGTGGCCATCTCGGCTTACTACTCTGAGGACAGCAAGTCGTTCGAGAAGGCCCTGCGCTCCAGCAAGAAAGACCACAATAAGCTGCTCGCCGTGTTCGACCGCGTGTCGCTCGAAGACTAAGCCGCAACAAGCACCCCCAGCCAAGCCCGGGCGGCGCGCCCGGAGAGAGGGCCGCCGCCCGGGCTTGGCTTTTATCCACCGCAGCATAAGCCAAGGGATAACCAACAGTATTCATACACATACCGTATTTTTTACTTATGAAGAAGATTTTCATTTTCGCCGGAATGATGTGCGCCAGCGTCTCGATGTACGCCCAGTCCGTCAAGATCAGCGGCACGGTGACCGACGAGATGGGGCCCGTAATGGGCGCATCGGTCATGGTCAAGGGCACCAAGACCGGCACGGTGACCGACATCAACGGCCGCTACACCATCAACGCCGACAAGAACGCCGTGCTCGTGTTCTCATACGTGGGCACCAACCCCGTGGAGAAAACCGTCACGGGCAGCGTGCTCGACGCCTACCTCTCGTCTAACGTGCAGAGCATCAACGAGGTGGTGGTGACGGCCATCGGCATCAAGCAGGAGAAGAAGAAGCTCGGCTACTCCACGCAGCAGGTGGAGGGGGCCGAGATAGCCGCCGCCGGCAACCTGAACGCCGGAGCCTCGCTGCAGGGCGAGGTGGCCGGACTCACCGTGTCGATTCCCTCGGGAATGTTCCAGTCGCCCGAGTTTTCGCTGCGCGGCAAGACCCCGCTCATCGTGCTCGACGGCGTGCCTATCGAGACCGACCTCTTCGACCTCTCCAGCGAAAACATCGCCAGCGTAAACGTGCTTAAGGGTACGGCCGCATCGGCCCTCTACGGAGCGCGCGGCCGCAACGGCGCCATCATGATAACCACCAAGCGCGCCGAGAAGGAAGGCATAGAGATAAACTTCTCAACGAAGGACATGGTGCAGGCCGGATACACCGCCTTCCCCGAAACGCAGCACGAGTTCGGAAGCGGCTCGCAGGGCAAGTATGCCTTCTGGGACGGCGAGGGCGGAGGCATCTCCGACGACGACATGCAGTGGGGCCCGCGCCTCGACGTGGGCAACATGGTGCCGCAGTGGAACAGCCCCATACGCGACAAGGTGACGGGCGAAACCGTTCCATGGTGGGGAAGCGTGAAGGGAACGCAGTACGACGACCAGGGCCGCTACGAGCGCGTGCCGATGCCGTTCGTGTCGCACGACAACATTGGCGACTTCCTCGAGACGGGCCTCATCACCAACAACACCCTCTCGCTCTCATACAAGGGCGACAAGGCCCGCGTCTACGTGCTCGGACAGTATGCCTACCAGAAGGGCCAGGCCCCAACGACGTCGCTGCAGAACGGCGGACTGAACATCAACACCTCGTTCGACATAACCGACCGCCTCACGCTCGACGCCATGCTCAACTACAACATGGTTTACTCGCCCAACTACCCCGACTACGGCTACCACCCATCGAACTATATGTACAACATAATAGAGTGGATGGGCGACGACGTTGACGGCCGCGACCTCGAGGCTCACCACTGGGTGCCGGGACAGGAGGGCTACAAGCAGGCCAGCTACAACTACGCCTGGTACAACAACCCCTACTTCGCCATAACAGAGAGCCGACGCAAGCAGCGCCGCAACGTGCTCACCGGACAGCTCCGACTGAACTACCAGATTCTGCCCGAACTGAGCGTGATGGGCCGCGTGTCGATGCGCTCCAACCGCAACCTGACGGAGCACGAGACGCCTAAGTCGTACATGAACTACAGCGACTCGCGCGAGGGTGGATACAAGGTGTGGAACGAACAGCAGGACAACGTAGACGCCGACGTGCTGCTCACTTACACCAAGAGCTTCATGAGCGACATCAACCTCACCGTAAACGCCGGCTCCTCCGTGTTCTACCGCCGCTACCGCAACGACTACGCCTCGACCGACGGGCTCAACGTGCCGGGCGTTTACTCGCTCAACAACTCAACCGGCTCCATCATCACTTTCGATGCCGACAACCCCCTGTGGGGCTCGCGCAGCGAGAAGGAGATACGAAGCGTCTACGGCTCGGTGAACATCGACCTCTCTAAGTATGCCTACCTCTCGGCCACGGCCCGAAACGACTGGTCGTCTACCATTGCCACGGGCAACAACTCTTACTTCTACCCCTCGGTGGCCATAAGCTCGGTGATATCCGACTACGTTAAGCTGCCAAAGTTCATCGACTACCTCAAGGTGATGGCTTCGTGGGCAACCGTGTCCAGCGACCTCGACCCCTACCAGATACTGCAGGTCTACAACAAGGAGAACTACTGGGGAAGCAACCCAGTGATGAGCTACCCCGACGCGCTGGTGAACTACGACATAAAGCCCGAGAAGACCACGTCGTGGGAGGTTGGCCTGTCAACTTCGTTCCTGGGCCGCGTGTCGCTCGACCTTAGCTACTACCGCAACATCGATACCAACCAGATTCTCGACATGCTCATATCGCAGGCATCGGGCTTCAGCAGCCGCAAGATAAACGGCAACAAGTACACCACCAACGGCGTAGAGGCCATGGTCAGCGTGAAGGCCATCGACACGAAGGACTTCAAGTGGGACTTCGACCTCAACGCGAGCCACAGCGTGCGCAAGCTCACCGAGATTTACGGCGGCGAGGAGTACTTTGGCAACCTGCGCGAGGGCGAGCGCGCCGACGCCTTCTACGCCACCGTGTGGCAGCGCGACCCCAACGGCAAGGTGATTGTCGACGAGAACGGGCAGCCGCTGGAAGACCCCTACCAGCGCAACGTGGGCCACTACGAGCCCGACGTGCGCCTGGGCATGCAGAACAAGTTCAAGTACAAGGACTTCACCCTCACCATCAACCTCAACGCTGCCATAGGCGGAAAGATATTCTCTAACCTCAGCCCGAAGCTATGGTGGGGAGGCAAGCACCCCAACTCTACCATGTACCGCGACCAGGAGTACGCAAACCTCGACGCCGAGGGCAACCCAACGCCGGTTTACGTGCCTAACGCAGTTACCGTGGTGAGCGGCGAGGTTACCTACGACACCCACGGCAACATAATAAAAGACACCCGCGTGTTCAAGAAGTTCGACAAAGCCGTCGACTGGCAGTCGTGGTGCCAGAACTATCCCTATCAGGCCACGGTGACCGACGACATGGACGAGTTCTTCGCCAACACCTTCAGCCGCACTTACCTCAAGATAAGCCAGGTGGCACTGAGCTACGACTTCAAGCGCCTGCTGCCCAAGGCGTCGCCCATAAAGGCCCTCACCGCCACCGTCTTCTGCAACAACGCCGCCCTCTGGGCCAAGGCTCCGTGGATTGACCCCGAAATCAGCGGCGACACCGGCGAGAACGATGGCTCCAACGACCCCACGGCCCGCTACATCGGCATAGGCGTGAACATGACTTTCTAATCAAAAAAACGGAACAACAATTCAACAGACCACGATTATGAAATCAAAGATATTGCTATCGTTTCTCGTGGCAGGCGCGGCACTCTGCTCGTGCGAGCCGCTGAGCGAGATAAACACCAACCCTAACAACCCCACCGAGGTGCCGGCCAACCTGCTGCTGCCCAAGGTGTGCCAGGACGCATTCACCCGCGGCACCGACGGCATGTATGCCGACAAGATGGTGATACAGACCGATGGCCACAGCGAGGACCAGTTCTTCGAGTGGAACCGTGGCAGCTTCGACACCTACAACAATGAGCTGCTGCAGCTGGAGAAGCTGAAGGAGGAAGCCGTGCGCACCGGCGACACCGTCTACCTGCCGCTCTACAAGTTCATGCGCTCGTTCCACTACTATGAGCTTACGCTCCGCTTCGGCGACATACCTTACTCCGACGCGATGAAAGGACAGACCGAGGGCAACTACAACCCTAAGTACGACACGCAGGAAGAGGTGTTCGCCGGGATACTCACCGACCTCGCCGAGGCCGATGAGGAGCTGGCCGCGTCGCCCGCCGCCGACGTGATAGAGGGCGACATAATCTACGGAGGCGACAAGACGAAGTGGCGCCGGCTCATCAACTCGTTCCGCCTCAAGGTGCTCCTCACCCTCTCGCACAAGGCCACCGTGGGCGGCATCGACGTGCGGCAGGAGTTTGCCCGCGTGGCGCAGCTGCCCCTCATGGAGAGCAACGCCGACAACGGCCAGCTCGTTTACCTCGACCAGGAGGGCAACCGCTACCCGCAGTTCGACGCGCAGTGGTCGGGCTACTACATGGACAAGACCTACGTGGACCGCATGGCCGAGCGCCATGACCCGCGCCTCTTCCTCTTCTGCCTGCCCACCACCACGGCGGCCGAGGCGGGCAAGGCCATCGACGACTTCACCGCATACGCCGGCGGCGACCCCACCGTGCCTTACGGCAACAACATAACGCTTGTGCGCAACGGGCAGATATCGCAGATCAACTCGCGCTTCCGCACCGACCCCACCGAGGAGCCTACCATGCTCATGGGCTACGCCGAGCTGCAGCAGGTGCTGGCAGAGGCCGCCGTGCGCGGCTGGATACAGGGCGACGCCCGCCAGTACTATGAGAACGGCGTTAGGGCCTCGTTCGAGTTCTACGAGACCTACGCCACCGAGTACTCGCAGTATGTCACCCAGGACGACGCCACCGCTTACCTCGCAGGCCCGCTCGTGAAGTTCGACGACACGCTCACCCCCGAGCAGAAGATAGAGCGCATCATCTTCCAGAAGTACTGCGTTAGCTTCTATCAGGGCGGCTGGGACCCCTTCTTCGAGAACCTGCGCACCGGCTACCCGGGCTTCGCCCACCTGGCCAGCAACCCCATACCCTACCGCTGGATGTACCCCGACACCGAGTACCGCTACAACACGGCCAACGTGGAGGAGGCCATCACGCGCCAGTTCGGCGCCAACAACGACCGCACCACCGCCCAGCCGTGGTGGCTCAAGGACTAATAAACCGTCTGTTATGTAATGTGCAAAGCCGGCCGCAAGCCATCTGGCTGCGGCCGGCTTTAACCAAACGGAAAAATACAAACACAAACAATGAAGAAACATTTGATATTCGCCGCCGCGCTCTGCATGGCAGGGTTGCTCGGGGCAAACGCACAGAGCGTTAAGTTCAACAACAGCGGAAAGCTGAAGATAGTGCAGTTCACCGACATCCACTGGCGCGCGGGCGACCCGGCCACGGCCGATGCCGCAGCGAACATGAACCGGGTGCTCGACGAGGAGAAGCCCGACATAGTGATTTACACCGGCGACATTACCACCGCCAAGCCCGCCACGGTGGGCCTCGACAAGGCCCTTGAGCCCGCCATAAGCCGCGGACTGCCCTACGCCGCCACACTGGGCAACCACGACGACGAGCAGGACCTTACGCGCCCGCAGCTCTACGGCTACATAAAGACTAAGCAGGGATGCCTCAATGCCAAGGCCCAGGGCCGCGACATGGCCATCACCGTTACCTCGGCCGACGGCAAGCAGGCCAAGGCCGTGCTCTACGTGATGGACAGCAACGCCTATTCCACCATCGACAGCCTGAAGGGCTACGGCTGGTTCCGCCGCGACCAGATTGACTGGTTCGCCAAGAAGAGTGCTGAGCTTACCAAGGCCAATGGCGGCAAGCCGCTGCCTGCACTGGCTTTCTTCCACATCCCCTTCCCCGAGTACAACGAGGCTTCCACGGCTCTGGGCAACCCGCTCGTGGGCCAGCGCGGCGAGAAGGCCTGCTCGCCGGCCATCAACTCGGGCATGTTCGCCGCCATGCTTGAGGCTGGCGACGTGATGGGCACGTTCGTGGGCCACGACCACGTGAACAACTACGTCACCCCGTGGCACGGCATCCTGCTCGGCTACGGCCAGTTCACCGGCGGCAAGACCACCTACACCGACGGGCGCCGCGGCGCGCGCGTCATCGAGCTTACCGAGGGCGAGCGCGGCTTCCGCACATGGATACGCATGAGCGACGGCTCGGTGAAGTACGAGGTGAAGTGGCCCGAAGACTTTAAGAATTAAGAATTAAAAATTAAAAGTTGGGCTGCGCCTTGGGGCGCGCAGGCTGCAGGCTCTATTCGGCCTATTTGTCCTATAAGCCCTATAAGCCCAACAACCCCCAAATCAACCAAAGAAGATGAAAAGAATAGCTTACTTATTGCTGGCGGCCCTGGTGATGCTCCCTGCCGCCATGGCAGCAAAGAACAAGGTGGTGCTGATAATGGTCGACGGCTACCGGTGGCAAGACCTCTACCGAGGCGCCGACCCAGCGCTGATGGACAGCGCGCAGTTTGGCAACCCTGCGCTGGTAAAGGCCAACTACCTGCGCGCCACGCCCGAGGAGAGCCGCAAGGCGCTCATGCCTTTCACGTGGACTCACATAGCCAAGCACGGCGTGATGGTGGGCAACCGCGACAAAGGCTCGAAGATGAGCGTAACTAACAACATGTGGTTTTCCTACCCGGGCTACAGTGAGACGCTCTGCGGCTACCCCGACGACGTTAACATCACCTCGAACGACCCGCTGCCCAACCCCAACAAGACCGTGTTCGAGATTGCAAACAACACGCCCGAGTACCGCGGCAAGGTGCTCGTGATAGGCAGCTGGGGCCGGTTCGTCGAGATCTTCAACGAGAAGCGGAGCGGCCTCGAGGTGAACGCCAACTACCGCCACTCCATGGCCAAGCAGCCCACGGAGCGCGAGCTTTACGTAAACAAGCTGCAGGACGGCGCCCCGCGCTACTGGCCCGAGGAGCGCTTCGACGTGTTCACCCACGAGTATGCCCTTGAGGCCATGAAGACGCGCCACCCCGAGCTGCTCTTCGTGGGCTACGGCGACACCGACGAGTGGGCCCACGCGGGCAACTACCGGCTCTACCTCGACGCCGCCAACGACGTTGACCGTTTCATCGGCGAGCTGTGGCAGGCGGCGCAGGCCGACCCCTTCTACAAGGACCAGACAACGTTCATCGTTACTTGCGACCACGGCCGAGGCTCTGTCGCCAACAGGGGATGGCATCACCACAGCCGCCAGCTGCCCGGCTCCGGGGAGACGTGGCTCATGGCCTTCGGCGCGGGCATACCCGCCAAGGGCGAGCTGGCCACGGGCAACTACCACAACTGCCAGGTGGCGGCCACCATCGCCTCGCTGCTCGGCATCAGCTTCGCCCCCGAGCACGAGGGCGCTGGCAAGCCAATGGATTTCTGACCCGTCATTACGCAATAGCTTCCACCCTGCCGCGAGGCAGGAGGCTCCGGGCCGCTGCGCGCTGCGCAGGCGGCCCGGCTTTCGTTTTGCGCCTGCTTGCGCCCTGCCTATGCCATGCTGCAGGGCGTGAACACAAAATGAGGCGCAAGCCTAATCCTATCTGGGCTTATGCGGGTTCTTTGGAAACTGCTTGGATTTTTTTTGTCCAATGGCAAGCCATGGGCAAAGCGGACATTAGGCACACATAGAGTGCTGCCGTATAAAATCAAAACAGTTTCTTATACTGTGTAACAACTAAAAGCATGGCATTATGACATCTATCAGACTAAAATTCAGGCCTTCAGCCAAGCCAGGGCGCGAAGGCTCGTTGGTATTCCAGTTGATAAGCGGGCGCTCGGTGCGCAGGATAACGAGCGGCTACAAGATCCGCGCCGACGAATGGGACGCGGAGTGCGGGCGGATAATCATGCCGCAGCGGTCGTCGCCGCGCTATGCCTACCTGGCGGAGCTGCGCTCGGCCTTGTGCGGCGAGCTTGAAAGGCTCAGGCGTCTGGTCGCCCAGGATGGCGGTGTGGCGGCGGTGGCTTCAGGCGGCTGCAAGGCCGCAGCGGCCATTGGGCCGGGCAGAACGGCGCCGGGCAGCGTGTTTGGCTTCATCGGCTGGCAGGCGAGGCGCAAGGGCAGCCTCGGCAGGGTGCGCTCGGCCGAGACTTACCGCTCTGCGCTCAACAGCTTCATGCGCTTCCGCAACGGCGCCGACCTGGCCTTCTGCGCCCTCGACGCCGAGCTTATCGAGAGCTACGAGGCATGGATGCTCAAGGGCGGCCTGGCGCGCAACACCACCTCTTTCTATATGCGCATACTGCGCACCAACTACAGGCTGGCCGTGGAGCAGGGGCTTACCCACGACCGCCACCCCTTCAGGCGAGTGTACTGCGGCATGGACAAGACCGTGAAGAGGAGCGTTACGTTCGGGGTTATAAGGAAAATAAGGCAGCTCGACCTCGCGCGCAAGCCTAAGCTCGACTATGCCCGCGATATGTTCATCTTCAGCTTCTGCACGCGGGGTATGTCGTTCGTCGACATGGCATACCTCAAGAAAACCGACCTTAGGGGCGGATACCTCACTTACCGCCGCAAGAAGACCGGGCAGCTGCTCACTATGGAGTGGACGAGGCAGATGCAGGGCATACTCGATAAGTACGCGCCCAGCGCCACGCCGTATCTCCTGCCTATCGTCACGCGCGAGGGCGGCGAGCGCAGACAGTACCAGAACCAGATGAGGAAGGTTAACCGCAGGCTCAAGGACATAGCGCGGCTGGCAGGCCTGGCCCTGCCGCTGTCCATGTATTACGCGCGCCACAGCTGGGCCACGATAGCCCGGGGGAAGAACGTGCCGCTGGCCGTCATCAGCGAGGGCCTCGGCCACGACTCCGAAGCCACCACGCAGATTTACCTCGACTCCATAAAGTCGAGCGAGGTGGACAAGGCCAACAGGATGATTCTTGAAAACCTTTAGCCCAAATCGGCCATCCGGCTTCAGTCGGATGGCCGATTTGGGCTAAGAAACTGTTTGGATTTTTTTGCCCAATGGATTGCCGTGGATTTTCGTGATGTTTTTTGGCGGCGTTTGACAGAATTTAGCGGGCTAAATGATGAAAACGCCAACAAAAAACAGCCGGAAAGACACCGCAAGCCATTGGCAAAGTGGGCATTAGTCATAGAAAGAGAGCTGTTGTAAAAAAATCAAAACAGTTTCTAAATATCATGCACCGTGTTTGCCTTTTGGAAAAGACCGTCTCCTGCCATGAGACGGACATTCACGGGCAAAGGTAGCAAAAATTATCAATCGGCTACAATTTTAAACGGATTTAT
>CALUEY010000014.1 GCA_944319915.1 uncultured Prevotella sp.
CAGTCCCCGTTAGTGTTCCGGAGACGGGTTCTGTCGTACAACTTACTTTATGGTAAAATTTCTCCGGACAGCAGTGATTTAATAAACAAGTTGACAGGTGAAGTAGAGTACCCTGAAGGCCGTTTGGATGGTGTTTCTCCAGATGTAATCACAGATAAAGAAAACACAGTGATAGTTCCGGATAAGTTCAAAAAGGATATTGAGGCCTTGGAGAATTATACGGGCAGGAAACTTGAAAGCGGACTCTGCATTAAGGTTGACTTGTCCGAGCTTCTTACTGTAATACCGAGGGATAGGAAAAGGACTGATGCTTATA
Organism: uncultured Prevotella sp.; assembly: GCA_944319915.1. Lineage (GTDB taxonomy): Bacteria > Bacteroidota > Bacteroidia > Bacteroidales > Bacteroidaceae > Prevotella. The sequence goes on from CALUEY010000014.1 coordinate 317, forward strand.
ACACATTAGTAAAGTTCCTTAAAGACGAGTTCGGGATAGACTTGATTATCAACTCAAAAAAGCAGAGAGGAGATACTCATGAAAAATGAAAAGGTAAGGAACGGCGTAAGAACCTGTAAACACTTTGCCAAATCGATTAAAATCTCCGAAGACGGTTTATTGGTGGAAAAGGAGTTTACAGACCATGAAGATGGGAACAGGTTAACAAGGCTTGGTTCCTTTAATCACGAAAGCAAGAATAATAGTTCAATTGAGTGCCAAACCCCTTAACTATGGATATGCAAAATGACAAATAATAATGAATTACAAACAGACAAAAAAATAAAAATCCAAGAATAATATGATGAAAATAAAAAAGACTGAATGACAATAAAGCAAGAGTCATAATGAGCAATGGTGACATAAGAGAAGTAAAGTACAAGTCTGAGTTGCTGGACCGGATAAGGGAGGACCTCATTGCCATTGAAAACGAATCGTCGGACTGTGACTCGGAATCTTTCACCGAGGATGACGTCTGGTCGCTTTATGAGTTCCTTTTAATGAGGCACAAGAACGACTGGGTGGTGATTGACGATATGAAGGATGACGACACAGATGATTCCTATTATGAAGAAGAGGAGGAGTATTTTTATGAGGAGGAACATACTGTCAATGATGAATATGAAGATAAAACTGACTTATGAATATGAAGAAGCTGTTTAATATAAGTCCACTTTCTATTGGCGATGTATTTACGGTTGGCTTGAAAACCGGACTCTGCATTAAAACGACCTTGCAGGAAATACTTGGAATATGTCCGCGTGAGAAAAAACGTAGCGACGCTTACAAAGGACGGGTCGGATATTTAAAAAGGAGTTACGATATAACATTGATAATTAAATCTCAAAAACAAGTAAAATATTATGAAGAAAAAGATATTATTAGTAGGCAAGGTTCGTGAGATTGAACCTTCCACATTAATGAGTGTTCAACAGGAAATCCAGAATGTTTTTGACAGTGTTACTGAAGATGAAGGTGAGCGCAGGGTGGTTTTCTCCGCTTGCAATCCGTCCGACAATGAATTCGAGTTTACATTCAACCGCACATCCTTGCAGAACTTGGTTGAGGAAGCCAAAATAAACTCCGCCGATGCCGATACCATAACAGGCACAGGGTTAAATGGTTTCAGAATGCCGGAGCCATATCCAAGTGCTCCGTTCGGAAGTTATTTCAATACATTCATTGATATGGATGATTTTATTGAAAGCTACAAGAAGTCTGCAAGGAAGTTGGGTGCAAGCAGGATGAAAGACATCAAACTGGAGATAACACCAGAGTATGTCAAGTTAAAACTGGTATATTGACAAAATGTAAAACGTAGTAAAAAGAACAACGTGCCGTCAGGAGTTACCCTCTTGGCGGTTTTTTTTCTCCTTTCTTGAAAAATTACAAGCTGTTTTACGATAACAATGTCGTTTTATTGCGCAAAATGACAAAAAGGGAAATTCTGAAGCCTCCAAATTCTTACTTGTGTGTTAAAAAAGAATAATTATGAAAGAATTAAAACAATCAAATTCAAACAATCAAGAGAGTTTTGGTTTTAGAGTCCCTGTTACAGTAATACAGAGGATTAACTTTACAAAGTCAAACATGGCTTATGTGCCGGTTGAGAAAGTAATTGAGATCATGCGGAAGGGAGATTTCACCCTGCATGACAACCAGTACGGAGATTACACTTTAAGACAGGCAGTGGAGTACATCAGGAGTTTGAATACCCATGCCGAGCAGCAGCAATGGAAGGCGAGACTGTTACCTGCCGTAGCTTATAACGGTATGTTCTCGGAGGTTAACAACAAAGGACTTACCTGTTATTCTAATATTACGGCCATGGACTTTGACGATATTCACAACTATGACGAAATGTACCATTTATGGAGAAGGCTTATAATAACTCCCTGCGTGTATTCAGTTTTCGTTACACCGAGCGGAAGGGGATTGAAGGCGTTGGTTCTTCACGACAACACAGACCCGGCAATGCATGGAGACTTGTACAACCAGCTATTGCAAATGTTCAATGTGGCAAGCAAGGATGTAAGTTGTAGAGACCTGGCAAGAAGAAACTACCTTAGCTACGACCCGAACATATGGGTGAATCCTAATCCCGTGCCTTACCATTACGTACCGACAATAAAATCAGTCAACAAAGTACAACAAGTAAGGCAAGTACAACCTAAGAATCATTACGCCCAAACAGGAAAGACAATATCTGACAGGAGCATAATAAGCATAATGAACTCTGTCTGGAAAAGAAACCATCCCGAATATTGGCAGGAAGGACACAGGGCTTGCAGTATATTCAAGTTGGCCTGTTGGTTCTGTAAGTGGGGAGTTGACGAGGACTTGGCATTGGAGTATTTCATTGGTGGCTGGGAAAGTGATACCATGACAGAAGATGAAATATCAGGTCATGTAACTAATGCCTATAAAACAGAGAAAGACAACTTCGGTACTGTTGATTTTACGTTTTACAAATAACATTACAAAAACATTGCAGAAGATGAAGTTCAAAGTAAACCGAAGGCAGGTATGTCATGTAATGGTAAAAAACAATAGGATAACCAACTCATGCGGCGTTGGCCTACATCTTACGAAAGAAAAAGAAGTGCAGGATTTTTTCCTTAAATTAGGGGTGATACTTATATATGCAGGATATTTGGAGATAAAAGGTTGCATACTGTTAACCATGAAGTGACTAAGGTGCAGCTTTTTTTAATGAAATACAGGTTGATACTTAAATACAATGAAATCCAATGATAAAACAGTTGCATCCTGTTAACCTTGAAAAGACTAATGTGCAGCTTTTTATGGATGGAATTTAAGCCACAACATTCTTTCTTCTTTCGTTTGAAGTAGGTTTGCACCGCATGAGCAAATGAATATAAAAGTAACAATGCGTTCCGTTAACCCTGTAAATATTGGTGGAACGTACAACAATAACAATTTAAAAGATAGAAAAAATGGAAAAATATTATGATATGCCCAAAGGTTGCAGGTACATGAGCGAAGACCCGGACCTATTACACTACTTGCGACAATTCAACAAGTTCATACTCAACAAGACCGTTACAGGCTGTGGAGGAACTTCGCTGTTCTTAAATTCAAGTATCGACGTAGTAATAATATCCCCACGCTTGCAGGCGCTGAAGGACAAACACGAACAACATCCCGACACATTCCTGTTCCATTCACCCTATACAAACAACGGGAAAAGGGCGGCAGACATAAAGAGGCTGATGTCGGATTTGAACAATTATATCAATAATCCTTTCAGCGTATATAACAAAGCCAAGATTCTCGTAACACTGGATTCATGCGACAAGGTGATAGATGTGCTGAAAGGTTACGGCGTTATAGACAGTTTTCTTTTCGTGGTTGACGAGTTCCAGTGCCTCATGGGTGACGCCACTTTCAAGGGTACGACAGACATGAACTTCCTCATCCGGCTTGACAACGAGGCTAAAAATATCTGCTACCTCTCAGCGACACCCATACAAGACATGTTCCTTGACTTTGTTCCACAATTTAAGGGCCTTCCGTACATAAAGCTCGAATGGGATAAAAGCGTGCTTGAAGAACCAAACGTAAGGGAGATACAAATGAAGAAGGACGAGAGCGCGGAGAAAATCTGTAGTAATATAATTCGTGACTTTAGGGCTAACGGTTATTTTGCAAGGAAAGTGGTAGACGGACAAGTGGTTTATTCAACCGAGGCCTGCATATTCCTTAATGAAGTAAGGTCAATAATAAACATAATCGTGAAGAACAACCTTAAGCCCGACGAGGTTACGATATTGTGCTCCGACGGTAAGGTATCAGGACTGCCAAAGGGTTTCAAGGCTGGAGGACTATGTACAGACAAGTACAATCCACGTAACAAGACATTCACGTTCTGCACCAAGGCGTCGTTCGAGGGAGTCGACTTTTATTCAACAAACGCATGACCTTCGTATTCATCAACGCCGGAAAAGAATGGCAAACCTTGGACATAATGCTCGACATACCCCAGATACTCGGTAGGCAGAGGCTCGACATAAACCCTTTCCGGCACGATGCGGTCATATATTACAAGACAAAACCGAACTGCCTTTCGGAACAAGAATTCAGGTTGCAACAAAAGGCGATGGAACTTGAAACAGAACAATTCATCAACGGCTTCAACAACGCTCCTGACTCGATGAAGGAAAGACTGATAAAATTAGTCCGTGACAGGGCAGACGACAAGAAGTTCATTGACGATTATGTTGACGTGTTGCAGGTAAACGGAAGGCAGACACTCGGGATAAACACTCTCGTACAGATGGCGATGTGGAACAAATGGCAGCAGCGCACTCACTATTACTCACATTCCTGCCAGCTGACTACAAGCATACAGTCCGCCATAAGCATGAACGTAAAGCCGCAGAAGGTAAAGGACTTTGAACAACAATACTACTCTGCAAGCGATAAGGATAGGCTAAAGATATATTCCGACTTCCGAAATTCACATTCACGATACGACCCATTCATCCTGCAAAACCCGTTCATCGACATACGCTTTCATGATTGGTACGGCAAATTAGGCTACAATGAACTTAAACGCCTTAACTTTGATGAACAGAAAGTTGAGCAGGAATACAACAGTTTTTGTAATCATGAGCCGATAATACGGAAGTGCAGGGAAGCGTTCACGGTCGGCAGTTTTTACACTAAGCCCGAGGTTAAGAAAACCCTACAGCAAATATATGACAGTCTCGGCCTAATCGGAAAGAAAGCAAAGACGACCGAACTCTCACAATATATGTCAGTCCGTGAATGTATGATTACCTGTGCTGACGGCAAGAGACGTGAATGTTACGAAATACTGCCGTAATTTAACCGTGTTGTAAAAGGCCGTAAACCGCCTTGTAAAAGACCGCAAATTGCCCTCCGCTTGACCGCCTTTCACCGTACAATATGCCGTATATTGCAAAATCAGGGGTGTAAACTACCAGTCTTATATAATCCATATATAATTTTATATCGGTAAAACACTGTATAACAATGCATTAAGTCGGGAAGTAAAGACAGATAACATTGACACTTTACACCATATTTACACTCCCTCTGAATGACAGTTTACACCCCATGAGAAACAAGTCTACACCCACAAAAAGGACATGAAAAAGCCACCCCGAAGGGTGGCAAATTATTTTTTTCGCCAATCAGTTTAGGCTGTTTCCGTACTTTTTCAAGGCGTTTCTTACATCGTCTTTTTCCATGCCCGGTATCTTGGCAATCGTCCCATAACCTATGATATTTCCTTTATCATCAGTTTTGCCATGTTGGTTGTACCAGTATTCCAACTCTTCATCAGTAAGGCTGCGTTTGGGCTTTATTACGGAATGCAAACCTTGTGTAAGTTCCTCCAACCGTTGTTCCTTGTCAGGGCTGCTCTTGTAGAGGAAACGCTCCATGCAGTAATTGGCTATGTAAACCGCCAAGTCACATATCTGCCTCCTCTTTTTCCATTCTTTAGGACCAGGACAACCGGTCATCATGTGCATTACCATGGCACAGCGGAAAGCCATGCATGCAATTCGTGGCGAGATTCCTTTCCTTGCTTTGTCATTGCTATGGAACATCGTATCAAGCCATTGTTTAAGTACGCTATTAACATACGATAGGTCTATTGTTGTTTCCTGGGCAGGGATGTCCATACCATTCTCGTCAGTTTGGTAACAGTATTTTTTACGCCATTCGTCTATCTGGTCCTGCATGACAGACAGTCTTTTCAATCCTATTTTCTTGAAGTCGGGCATTTGGTCTCCAAGTTCCGGTATTACGGCGAAACAAACCCTTGAAGCGGTACCGTCCTCATATTCATCTTCTTTGAAGAAACGGTCAATTGCTTTGGTTGTCCCTGTGAAAGTGTAATTCAGGTACACAGGGAATGAACCGCGTGCATATGGTTTGGTTATCATGCTGTCCTGTGTTATATTTTCGTTAGAGAAAGCCTTTCGCAACAGTTCCGTGGCAAATCCGCCTTTCTTTTTTATACTCTCGGTCACTGCATCAATCTCGGGTTCCATAACGTATATGTGTACGCCCTTGTTGGAAGCCAATATCATCTGGAACCTTGTCCTTGAAACTTCTGTACCGGTTATTTGTATGATATTGTCAGGATTTTCAGATTGTAATTTCAGTGAATCGCTCTTTATAACGCGTTCGAACAACATATAGAACATATCTTTGAACCTTCCCTTGCCAGAACTCTGAGCACCCTCTATTACTACCTGTAAACTCGGTGACTGTTTATTGCCGTCAAGGTATACAGCTCTGACTGTTGGAAAGGCCAGTGCTCCGTACATTGCTGACATATGCATAAGCATTGCTGGCCTGAAATCTTCCGGACAACAATTAAGTATGGTGTCAAGATGTGGGATGGTTGAATATTCCGGCATTGGATATTTCGAGTTGAACTTATCCTGCCATTCACGTAAGGAAATTTGAATGGTTGGGGCAGCTATCCTCCTGTTTATACACTTATATTCTTGGTCAATTTTCTTTTTTGCGCGATATGATTCCAAGTTTTGTTGGTTTTTTTCTTCATTCTTCTTTATGTCCAACCATGCCTTATGGTCGTCAACTTCCATCTTGTTTTTAGTTTTCTTGTCTTCAAGCTCGTTTTTCTTCTTGTAGCTCACAATGACGGGAATTAGGGCTGTTGCCAAGCAAAACACACCCGTAGTCACAGCAACACATATAGAAGTGCTGTTCTTGTTACCTACATTGTTAGTGTTCGGTACACCACTGTTCCCATTGCAACCGTCATTTGGCTGCTGCATGAAATTTCCTTGCTTATTATTTCCTTTCATATTACTTATTTATTTTAATTTTATTGTTCTTCATCTCAGCCTTTGCAATTACTTTTTTGACACTCACAAGATATTTGTTTACGCTTGCAAGCGACACATTGTACACTTTGGCTATTTCCGCCCTAGTGATACCTCTTTGGACCATACCCCTCCACTCCTTTACCATCTGTTTGGTGATTTTCACCCTTGGCTTACGTGTGGCTTTTAATGCTGTATCAACTTTAACAGTGTCAACATTAGTGGTCACATCGTATTCCATTGTCACACCTTTCTTTCGGTGTTCCTTGATTTTGTACCAAGCATAACCGAACAATACGGCTCCGATGGCTGCGCTTATAAGACTGTTTTTATATTTCATACTTTTCTGTTTTTTCCGCAAAAGTATGCTTTCCAACAAATTTACGCAATAAAACCTCATAGGGGATTGGCACTGTAATTTTGCAGGTTATGATACAAATACGCTATATACTGGCACAATGCAATGATTTTTACAAATACAGGTAATAGGGGATTTTATTATATTCCCTAAAACAAAAAAAGCGATACCCATAAAAGTATCGCTTGAATAAAAAAGTCTTTCGAGAAGCAACAGACTATGCCTTCTCTTCGGTTTCTTGTGGAGCGTGTTTGTTTATAGCCTCTTTAATCTGTTCTTCAAACCCCTTTGGTAATTTATCTGACGACGCATTGTCGCCGTTTGTTTGTCCTTGGGTATTCTGTTCTACGGATTCTTTGCTGTTTTTCTTTTTCCTAGACTTTAACTTTTCGGGATGAATGGCGATTTCCTTACCGTCAATGTCTTTTACCTTGAAAAATTTACAGATGACCGCCTTGTTGAAGTTTGTCATTTCCACTCCCATCGTCTTGAACAAAACATATAATGTTGAATAGTTCGGTGTGTGTGACTTGGCTACGTCCAACCATAGGATTTTGCCTTCTGTGACATTTATCGTTGAATCGAATATGGACATGAATGTACTTCGCGTATCCTCATCAGAAGACATCTTACCGTTTTTAACAACAACATCAAATACGGCTCTAATTTGTTCAGGCGTTAACTTTATCGTAAGCGCTTCCTGCAACGTAAAGTCCTCATTCAATTTTATATGTTTCTTTTCACAAACTGCATCCGTAATTTTATAAAGACCTTTCATATACTCCCTGTATGCGCTTTTCCGTTTATTTATCACTTCTGGCTTTTGTATTTCACGTATAGTGTCCAAGATAGTAAAATTATGCTTTTCCATTTCTTCTTTAACGAAATCATAACCATGGATCCCTTCTCTTGAATATTTACACAAGGCCTGATCCAATGCCGCTTCAATGTCTAATCTACTTTTCATTGGACGATCAAATAAGCAGAATGGATAAATGTAAACCCAGCATCGATGTAAAAGACCGACAATATATATAAGATCAGATGTATTTGATAATCTTGATAAATACCGCTCGAATGTGGTCAAGTCCGGAAATTTCAGGCTCAAATCAACGATGGCGCACCTTAATGAAAAGCACAAATCTTCAAGCCTCATAACATATTGCTCTTCTTTTGACTCCTCATTTTGCTTTTTTACTGCATTGTTCAGCTTTTCTAGTTCCGAAGCAAAATCCGATTTATTTACTGAAAACTGTTTCATCGCATAATAAATTTTTACTCAACCACAAATTTATTCATTATATCTGATAACCAAAATTTTTTCAGATAAAATATTTATGAACGAAAAATCCCGCCTACCAATAAAGGCAAACGGGATGTTATTTTTTATCCTCTGAACACATATTTTACGACCTTTGCGTTGGCCTTGTTCTCGTTAACGAAGTCGCGCTCTATGTAAATGTCTGTCACCCTCATCGATTCATCTACGTGGTTGAGGGCTGCATGAACTGTGTACTTATCAATTCCCACTTTGTTCAAGGCTATTGTCGCCCATGAATGCCGGGCAGCGTAATATTCCAAGTCGTCTATACCGAGTTGTGAGCCGATTTCCTTCAGGCCGTAATTGATTGCCTTGTTGAATGCCTTGTGGTCTGCGTAGTAATGGTGGAAGTTGAACAATCGTTGGCCGGTCTTGTCCTTGTATTTCTCAAGCAGGGGCAATATCAGCTTGGGGACAATTACCTCCATCCTTGCACTGTCCAATCGGCGGTCCTTTGTCTTGGTGCGGTTGTAGATTATCCTGCCGTCTTTAAATTCAGTGGCGTTGTACAGGTCTACTGAGTTCATGCCCATAAGACAGAAAGACATGATGAAACAATCCTTTGCCAAATCATAACGGCAGGTGCTTTTATAACCTTTCACCTTATTCTTATATGGCAACTTCCAAATGGCTTTTATCGTGTTTCTGTTCAATGCCCGTTTCCTTGTAGCTTCTTGTTTAGGAATTTTGAAATTATCAAAGGGTGAACCGGGTATCAGGATAAAGCCGCTATCATAATCGTTGTAGGCATTCTGCGCTTCCTTGTATAAATGCCTTATGCTACCGAGATAAAGCGACATCATCCTGTTTGACGGAATGCGTTTGCCTGTGGTTCTCATCCGTGCTATTCTCTCGTTCCTTCGTTGGTTAAGATAATCGGAATACTTTTTCAGGAATGCATGGTTGATTTCCGATATTGGCAGGTAATCCCTTTGCATGAACGAAACAAGCGAGTTAATCACCGTAGCATAATTCTTGACGCCCTTGATTGCCGTGTTTTCAATCCATTTACGTGAGAAGGCGATGAAGTCAATATCCTGTTCTTTCCGCTCTTCAAACCTCAACCTCTCGAAAATGTCATCCAACGAGTAACGGTTAAGGTCTATTTGCATGACGTTACACTTTTCCTGATAAGCCGCTACAAGTTTCTCAATCTCTTTGTAAACCGCAGTGCCTTTCCTGAAATCACCCGTCTTTGTCAGTTCATCAGGTTTCACGAACAGACTTGTAGACAGTCTTTTCACCTTCCTATTTAGCGTAAATCTCAACTTTACATTGTACGTTCCGTCAACTTTCTGCCCATCTTTCTTAATTTCCGCCTTGATTGTCAGCATTTTACCATTGTTTTTAGAAGTAAACAATAGGTCAACAAACAACACAAATAGCATATAAAACGCTGATATCTTGAGCGGACAAGACATCTACCGGAACAAAAGAAAAAGTGCCAACTACCTGAACTTCAAGTAATTAGCACTTTCCTTTCGGTGGGCCATCCAGGGCTTGAACCTGGGACCTCCAGATTATGAGTCTGTTGCTCTAACCAACTGAGCTAAAAGCCCTTGAATGCAGCTGTTCGCTTTATTCGGGTGCAAAGGTACGGCAAAATATCCAAACAACCAAATGTTTTTCGCAAAAAGTTATAAAAAACATGGTGAGCATACCCGCATTAACCCATTTTTAGCTAACTTTGCCCCCGCTTAGCCATTGGCTTGCTTGCGGGCTGCCACTGCGCGCCCTGCGCCTCCTGGCGCCGCATCGTGCAGGCACAGCCCCGTGCGCGGTGAAAGTGGCTGGCATTGTTAGTGGGCAATTAAATACATATTTATATATGGAAACAGAAAACATCACAGAAAACGCACGGCGCGGACTGTCGTCGGCACAAGCCGAGGAGAACCGCCGCCTGCACGGTGAGAACGTGCTGACGCCACCGAAACGGACACCAATGTGGAAGCTCTACCTTGAGAAATACAACGACCCCATCATCAAGGTGCTGCTCGTGGCGGCCGCAGTGTCGTTGGTGCTGGCCATCATCGAGAATGAGTTCGTTGAGGTGATAGGCATCTTCCTGGCCATTTTCCTTGCCACTACCATCGGTTTCTACTTCGAGCGCGACGCCGCAAAGAAGTTCAACGTGCTCACGGCCATCGGCGAGGAGTCGCCCGTAAAGGTGATGCGCGACGGAAAGGTGCAGGAGATAGCCCGCCGCGACGTGGTTGTGGGCGACGTGGTGCTGCTCGGCGTGGGCGACGAGGTGCCTGCCGACGGAACGCTCTTCGAGGCAACCGACCTGCAGATAGACGAGTCTGCCCTTACGGGCGAGCCGATAATATCAAAGTACACCGACGTGAGGCAGGACGGTGCGACATATCCGTCGAACCATGCGCTGCGCTCCACTATGGTGATGAACGGCAGCGGCCGCATGGTGGTGACGGCCGTAGGCGATGCCACGGAGATAGGCAAGGTGGCGCGCAAGTCTACTGAGATGACCGCCGTGAAAACCCCGCTCAACCTCCAGCTCGACCGCCTGGCCAAGCTCATAAGCAAGGTGGGTACGGCTGTGGCCGTGGCCGCTTTCGTGATATTCCTCGGCCATGACCTGGTGACCAACGACCTCTGGCATTCTGACAACTACCTGCGCATGGCCGAGGTGGTGCTGCAGTACTTCATGGTGTCTGTTACCTTGATAGTGATGGCGGTGCCTGAGGGCTTGCCCATGGCCGTCACCCTGGCCCTTGCCCTCAACATGAGGCGGATGCTGAAGAGCAACAACCTCGTGCGCAAGCTGCACGCCTGTGAGACCATGGGGGCCGTGACCGTGATATGCACCGACAAGACCGGCACGCTGACGCAGAACAAGATGCAGGTGCAGGAGATGTGGAGCGCTGCCGGGGATGGCGACGGCCTGCTGACCGCCGCCATAGCAGCCAACTCCACCGCCGAGCTTGACGGCGACAAACCAATAGGCAACCCCACCGAGGGCGCACTGCTGCTCTGGATGCAGCGCGGCGGCCACGACTACCGCTCATTGCGCTCGGCCAACAAGGTGGTGTGGCAGTTGCCGTTTTCAACCGAGCGCAAGTACATGGCAACAATAGCCGAGGTGGGCGGCAAGCGTTACCTCTTCATGAAGGGCGCGCCCGAGATTGTGGCCACTTATTGCGACATTGCCGACGCCGACCGCGCCGCCCTCAAGGAGCGGCTGCTGGGCTACCAGAACAAGGCCATGCGCACGCTGGCCTTTGCCTGCAAGGAGGTGGCCGCTGATATGGACAAGGCGGAGCTGTCGCCTGCCGACGCCCACCTCACGCTGCAGGGCGTGGCTGCCATCAGCGACCCGTTGCGGCCCGAGGTTCCCGATGCAGTGCGCCACTGCCGCAAGGCCGGCATAGACGTGAAGATCGTTACGGGCGACACTTCGGCCACCGCAATCGAGATAGCACGCCAGATTGGCGCGTGGGATGATGCAACGCCGGCCGAAGCACAGATAACCGGGCCCGACTTCGAGGCACTCTCTGATGAAGAGGCTTACAAGCGCGTGGCCAAGCTCCGCGTGATGAGCCGTGCCAGGCCTACCGACAAGCAGCGGCTCGTGAACTTGCTGCAGAAGCGCGGCGAAGTGGTGGCCGTGACAGGCGACGGCACCAACGACGCGCCTGCCCTCAACCATGCCCACGTGGGCCTGTCGCTCGGCTCGGGTACGAGCGTGGCCAAGAACGCCAGCGACATGACCCTCATCGACGACTCCTTCGGCAGCATAGTGCGCGCCGTGGAGTGGGGGCGCTCGCTCTACAAGAACATCCAGCGGTTCATCTTCTTCCAGCTCGTGGTCAACGTGGCCGCCCTGCTGCTCGTGCTTGGCGGCTCGATATTGGGCGTGCCAACCATCGATGGGGTGGCGTCTACGCCGCTCACCATCACGCAGATACTCTGGGTTAATCTCATCATGGACACCTTTGCGGCCATGGCCCTGGCCTCGCTGCCACCGTCGCACGAGGTGATGCGCGAGAAACCGCGCAGCCAGGCCGACTTCATCATCAGCCGCCAGGTGGGCTGGGCCATCTGTTCGGTGGGCGTGCTGTTCTTCGCCGCCCTTATCGGTATGCTTGTATGGTTCAAGGCCAACGGCGTGGCCGACGTGAAGCACCTCACCATCTTCTTCACCGTGTTCGTCATGCTGCAGTGGTGGAACTTGTTCAACGCCAAGTCGCTCGGCTCGCGCCATTCGGCCTTCCACGGCTTCTTTGCCGACAGGGGCCTTATGCTGGTGCTGCTCATCATCCTTGTGGGCCAGTGGGTCATTGTCACGTTTGGTGGCAAGATGTTCCGCGTGGAGCCGCTTTCGCTCGATACGTGGCTGTGGATAATCGTCTGCACGTCGCCAGTGATGATTGTGGGAGAGGCCCTTAGGGCCGTTTCCCGGCTTAGGGGAAGGCAATGAGGACGGTAAGGCTCACTTCTGGGGAGGCGGCGGGGCGGCCTTGTGTGGCCACGATAGGCTTCTTCGACGGCGTACACCGCGGCCACCGCTATCTCATAAGCCATGTCATCGACACGGCCCGCCGGGAGGGGATGGAGTCGGCTGTGGTGACGTTCGACCGCCATCCGCGGCAGGTGCTCCACTCCGACTACAGGCCGCAGCTGCTCAGCACCACCGAGGAGAAGCTGGCCCTGCTTGCCCAGACGGGCATCGACAGGTGCGCCATGTTGCCTTTTGACGCAGAGATGGCCGCCCTGCCGGCCCGCGACTTCATGCGCGACGTGCTGCTCGGTCGGCTTGGCGTGCGCAGGCTTGTCATTGGTTATGACAACCGTTTTGGGCATGACCGCACCGAGGGCTTCGACGACTACGTGCGCCATGGCCGCGAACTGGGCATTGCCGTTGAGCAGTGGCAGCCCATGTCGATAGGCGGTGTCAACGTAAGCTCGTCGATGGTGCGCTCGCTGCTGCAGGCAGGAGAGGTGGAGATGGCCTCGCGCTGCCTTGGCTATGATTACAGGCTGGGCGGCACCGTGGTGCATGGACGCCATGTAGGGTCGTCGCTTGGCTTCCCCACGGCCAACGTCCAGCCGGCGGACCCGCTGAAGCTTGTGCCCGCCCGGGGCGTTTATGCCGCAGAGGTGAGCGTGGAGGGCGAGCCTGATCCTATGCCTGCCATGCTCAACATAGGCAACCGCCCTACGTTCGGCGATGGCTCTTCGACCACCATCGAGGCCCATCTGATAGGTTTTGCGGGCGACCTCTACGGGCGTGGCGTGAGCGTGTCTTTTGTGGCCCGCCTGCGCGACGAGCGCAAGTTCCGCACTGCCGCTGAGCTTGCCTGCCAGTTGCGCCGCGATCTCATGGACGCTGAGCGTGAGATTTCAAAGAAGAACCAACCAAACAAAGATAAACAGCAAAAGCAATGAAGAACGCTATAATTTACCTGCTGGTGTTTCTCGCCGTGCAGATAGGCATCACTAACGGAGTGTGTTACCTGTGGAAAACCGTTGCCGGCTCGCCCGACATCACCACGATGATGCTCGTGGTTTCCATGGCGGCGTCGGCAGTGGTGGCGCTGGCGGTGTTTCTGCTGGCGCGTTGGTGCGTGGTGTCGCGCAGCTATGTGCGCTCTCGCCCTTGGGGGGCGCTCGTGTGGAGCATGGTGGCCGCCGTTGGCGCCGTGGTGCCGTCGCTCTGGCTGCAGGAGCTGATGCCCGAGCTGCCAAACGTAAGCTTGAATGAGCTATCGATGATTCTTGGCAACCGCTGGGGCTATTTTGCCGTAGGGTTGCTCGCCCCAGTGGCCGAGGAACTGGTGTTCCGCGGCGCCATCCTGCGCTCGCTGCTCGGCTGGACGGGCCGCCACTGGCTGGCCATAGCCCTGTCGGCGGTGCTCTTCGCCCTCGTGCATGGCAATCCGGCGCAGATGCCCCACGCCCTGCTCGTGGGCTTGTTGCTCGGGTGGATGTACTGGCGCACGGACAGCGTGGTGCCGGGCGTGGCCTTCCACTGGGCCAACAACACGATTGCTTACGTGGGCTACAATGCCCTGCCCGTACCCGACGCTCCGCTTTCCTCCTATTTCGGCGGCAGCCAGCAGGCGGTGCTCATGGCCGTAGGCTTCTCGCTCTGCATCTTCATCCCAGCCCTCATACAGCTCAACCTGCGCCTGCGCAAGGCGCAAGGCCCGGGCTTGCGCAGTTGAGTGGCAGTGCTTGCCACGGCGCTAGCCCAATGGGCTAACGGGCCGCCTCCATGATGTTACGTTGGGGCGGCCCGTTGTTTTGTGTTTGTTTTGCGGCTATCCAGTATGGCCACTCTTCCATTGAGCCTTTGGGGAGCGGCTCTGTTTGGGCGCCCTTGCCCCCGGTGGGCATGGATGGCGATGCGGCGGCATGGCTGGCCGGAAGCCCTGGCAATGTGGCGCAGGTGTCAAGAAAAGCGTCGCCGCCCATGGCTTGCCGCAGTGTTGGCATAGGTACATAAACGGCATTTCGTCGTGATTATTGCGTGGAAATGCGTGACATAAAGTAATAATTTATTGTAAAATTGCATTTTGTTGCTTTTTTTGTTGGCGGAATGGAAAGAAATGTCTATTTTTGCGAATACTACGACAAGAGGATATATAGTTTATGTAAAATTGGTATAGGTATGAAAAAGTTATTAATCATGCTGGCTTTGGCCAGCGTCTCTGTGGCCGGAATGGCCCAGGACAACGAGTCGGAAGTGCCGCAGATGAAGCACAGCGTGGCCACGAACTCCTTCTGGAGCAACTGGTTCTTGCAGGCTAATCTGGCCGGGAGCGCATTCTATAGCAACGAGGAGATGGAGAGCGGATTCTCCAAGAGTCCTTTCAAGGGCTTCCGCAACAACCTCGGCTTCTCGGTTGCCATCGGTAAGTGGTTCACTCCGGGCATAGGTCTGCGCACAAAGTTCCAAGGCATTTGGGGGCGCACGGTGGTGTCGGAAGACAAAGACCTCAACGCCAACAAGTATTGGGTGCTCAACGAGCAGGTGCTCTTCAACCTGAGCAACATGATCTTTGGCTATAACCCCACCCGCGTGTGGAACTTCGTTCCTTACATGGGCGCCGGCTTTGGCCGCAATATGAGCTACAACAGCTACGACATGAACTTCGGGCTGGGTATACTCAACACCTTCCGCCTCAGCCGCAAGGTGGCCATCAACCTCGACCTCTCGTGGTACTGCTTCGAGCCGGGCTTCGACGGAGTGCCCGCCATGATGCCCAATGTGGACGGCTTCGTGAAGAAGCGCGACAACATGGTAAACGTGGAGGTGGGCCTCACCTACAACCTGGGCAAGGCAACATGGGAGAAGACGCCCGATGTTGACGCACTCAAGGCTCTCTCGCAGGGCCAGATTGACGCGCTCAACGCCCAGCTGGCCGATGCCCAGTCGGAGAACGACAGGCTGAAGGACATGCTGTCGAAGCAGAGGCCCGTGCAGGAGACTAAGGTGGTGAAGGAAGTGGTTGCAGCCCCGGTTTCGGTGTTCTTCAACATCGGCAAGTCGAAGATTGCCTCGAAGAAAGACCTGCAGAACGTGAAGGACCTTGCTGAAGTGGCCAAGGCAAACAACAGCAAGATAGTGGTTACCGGCTATGCCGACAGCCAGACCGGAAGCGCAAGCTGGAACAAGACGCTGAGCCAGAAGCGCGCCGAGACCGTTGCTGACGAGCTTGTAAACATGGGCATAAGCCGCGACAACATCGAGATTGTGGCAGCCGGTGGCGTTGACACGCTCTCGCCTGTGTCTTACAACCGCCGCGCAACCGTTGCGATAAAGTAATTCTTAACCTTATACAAGCCGATGGAGGCCGGCGGGCATCTTGCCCGCCGGCCTCATTTCGTTATGGCAAGCAGGCGTCAGCAGTGCGGAATATGGGTGGAGAGCCAACTAACGGTGCCTCACGTGTGATTGGTGTCCTAACGCGATTTGTGGTTAACGGCAAGGAAGCTTCATCCGGTCGCTGCTCAGCGCGGGGCCGGCTTGCTGATAAACGAAGTTTTTCCCATTGTTTGCAAAAAAAGAGATGGAAAAATTTGGTTGTTCAGATTTTTATCCGTACCTTTGCACCCGCAAACAACAAGCATCCGGGCGCTTAGCTCAGCTGGTTTAGAGCATCTGCCTTACAAGCAGAGGGTCGGGGGTTCGAATCCCTCAGCGCCCACAACGTATGGAGACACTGCCTTGCGCGGTGTCTCTTTTTTTATGCCGTTAGTCTTGCTGCCGGGCCATGGGCGGCAGGCACAATGAGCCTCTCGGCGTGCAGTTTGGTCACGGAAAGCGGCATTATAACCACAAAGTGGCGCATAGCGTTCATATTGCCATGTATTTGCGTTGGCATTTAAATGTTTTTTGATTAATTTTGCAAACGCAAAGTTGCACAATGCAAAATGTTTAAATAACCGAAACAGGCACAGACATGAAAAAACTGTTACTTTCGCTCGCAGTGGCACTGGCTTCGCTGACGGGCGCGCAAGCTCAGGGAGAGGGCGAGTTTTATGCCCTTGGCAACCGCATCGGCATAGGTGTAGGCGTGGGTACAGAGGGTATCGGCATCGATGCCGCCACCTGCCTTACCAAGTATTGTTCCGTTCGCCTCGGCGTGAACATCATGCCCGACATCAACTTCACCACCGACGTGGATGTTACAGGCGTAGACCGCTTTGGCTCCGACTTTGAGGGAACTATGGAGGCCAAGGCATCGCTGAAGCGCACCACGGTAGACCTCAAGTTCGACTGCTACCCATTCCCTGATGCCAGCTCGTTCTTCGTGACGGCCGGCTTCTCGTTCGGTGGCAGCAAGATAATCAAGATTACCGGACACAGCGACGAGTTTGCCGAGATGGCCCAGCAAGGCGCAGACCTTGGCATCGACATCGATGAGTACCGGATACCCATCAACGAGAACGGTGATGCCGAGGGCGGGGTTAAGGTAAACGGCTTCCGCCCTTACCTTGGCCTTGGTTTCGGCCGCCTCATCCCCAAGGGGCGTGTGGGCTGCCGCTTTGAGCTTGGCGTGCAGTTCCACGGCAAGCCCAAGGTGTATGCCGAGGGAGTGGACGACCTGCAGGCCATCCTTGAAGAGGAGGCAGGCGACGACATCAGCGAGCTTATGGACAAGCTTACGGTTTATCCCGTGCTCAAGTTCAGCATCCGCGGCAGGATTCTCTGATTGCCGTTCCGCCGGTGGCCGGGCCGATGGGCAGCCCTGGCGTGAAAAGGGGCGCGGCCCCGCCATCCGTTGTGGGTGGCGGGGCCGCGCTGCTTGGTGGTTGCCGCAGTGATGTGCGGGCTTTGTGCAGAGGCTCACACGAGCCTGATGCCGTCGTCGCCTATGGTTATCAGCCTGCGGCGGTACAAGTCGCCCACGGCCTTCTTGAACGTTTTCTTGCTCACCTTGAACGTGTCGGCTATCAGCTCCGCCGGGCTTTTGTCACCAATGGAGCAATGGCCGTTGTTCTCGTAGAGGTAGTTGAGCAGCGTGTTGGCAAATTCCTCGGTCTGGCGCCTTCCCGAAGGCTGCAGCGCCACGTCGATTTTGCCGTCGGGGCGCACGCAGTCGATGAAGCCGGTAAGGCGGTCGCCGGTGTGCAGCGGTCGGAAAATCTGGTTGTCGTACACCAGTCCGGGGTAGCAGTTGTCTATTATCACCTTGAAGCCGAGGTCGGTCTTTTGCCACACCAGCAGGTCTACCTCGTCGCCGTGGATGTAAGACGGCGGTTCGGGCATGAAGTGCCGCTCAATCTTGGCCGTGGCCATGATGCGGTAGCTCTCCTCATCGAGCGTAACGTACACTATGTAAGAGTTGCCTTTCACCATGCGCATTTTCTGCTCGCGGAACGGGCAGAAGAGGTCCTTCATCAGCCCCCAGTCGAGAAAGGCGCCGTACTCGTTCACCCAGTTCACCTTGAGGTAGGCAAAGTCGCCCACCTTGGCGAGCGGCTTCTCGGTGGTGGCCACGGGCCGTTCGTCCTGGTCGAGGTAAACGAACACGGTAAGCTCGTCGCCCGGCTTGCAGCCCTCAGGCACGTACCTGGCGGGCATCAGTATCTCGCCTTCATCACCCCCGTCGAGGTAAATGCCGAAGTCCACTTTCTTCACAACCGTCATCTGGTTGTAGTCTCCAAGTCTTATCCCTTTCATTGCTCAGCGTTGTTTGTTGCGTTGTAGTCATGTTGCGGCGCGGCGGCAGCCGTTTCTTCGCCGGCCAGCATCCCGTCGTTCATCTTTATTGTGCGGTCGGTGATTGAGGCCAGGTGCTCGTCGTGCGTGACGATGACGAACGTCTGGCCGAACCTGTCGCGCAAGTCGAAGAAGAGCTGGTGCAGTTCGTCCTTGTTCTTGCTGTCGAGGCTGCCCGAGGGTTCGTCGGCCAGTATCACGGCGGGGTTGTTCATAAGCGCGCGGGCCACGGCCACGCGCTGCTTCTCGCCGCCCGACAGCTCGGCGGGCTTGTGGCCGCCGCGGTCGGCCAGGCCCATGAAGTCGAGCAGCTCGGCGGCCCTCTTGGCGGCCTCCTTGGGCGGTGTGCCGGCTATGTAGGCCGGTATCATCACGTTCTCCGTGGCCGTGAACTCCGGCAACAGCTGGTGGAACTGGAACACGAAGCCCACGTGGCGGTTGCGGAAGTCGGCCAGGCGGTTGCCGCCGAGTGCCGACGTGTCGGTGCCGTCGATGGTTACGGTGCCGCTGTCGGGCTTGTCGAGCGTGCCGATTATCTGCAGCAGCGTGGTCTTGCCGGCCCCGCTGGGGCCCACTATGCTCACTATCTCGCCCTTGCCTATGTGCAGGTCGATGCCCTTTAGCACCTGCAGCGGGCCGAAACTTTTCTTTATGCCTTTTATGTCTATCATAATCTTAGGTCTTGTCATGCGCTTTGTGCCTGCCCCACGAGCCTACCTTGCGGCTTGTCCACTCGCGCAGGGCGGCGTAGGCACTGCGTTCCTCGTGGAGCTGCGGTGCGGCGTAGGTCATCATGTTGGCCGCCTCGCCATACTGGTCGGGGTATATTATCATGAGGTTCTTGCCGCTGAAGTTCTGCGCCAGCTCCTCGGGCAGGTGTTCAAGGGCCGCCTTGTACGACACGGTTCCCTTTCTTGCTGTGACCACCACGAACAGGTGGTCGGCTACTATCGACGCTGCCAGCTGCGGCAGCTCGTTCCAGTGCTCCATCGGAGTGTATGTGGCTCTCACCCCTTGGTGCGAGCCTTGCAGGTAAGCGGCAATGAGCTGCATCGTCTGCTGCCGCCCGTGGAACTGTAGACGGCACTCCAAGTTGGCGGCAAGGCGCGCCAGCCGCTCCAACCATCGGTAGAAGCCAGGCTCGAACTCGGCCTTCGACGGCACGGCCACCTGTATGCGCCTGAGCGTGTTCAGCGGCTGGAGGCACCTCACGAGCACTATCTGCCGGCTCAGACCGCTGTAGAGGCTCTGCGCCAGCTCGCCGAGGAACTTGTGCGAGTGGCCGCTGCCCGGACACATACCAAGCACTATCTCCGAGGCGTTGAACTCCTTGAAGGCGTGCTTTATGCCGTTGGTGATGTTGGTGGCTATGCGCACCTGCGTCTGCACCCGCACGTCGGAGGCGGCCGCCACCTTGGTTATGCGCTCCATGAGCCGGCGTCCCTGCTCCTGCCGTGGCAGGCGGTTGGCGTCGTCGTACACCACGTTGAGGGCCACCAGCCCGCGGTTCAGCTTCTTGTTGCGCATCATCACGGCTATGGTTATCAGCGTGGCGGCGTTGTCGGGGTCGCGCAGCGGCACCATTATCTTCTCGTCGTCGGCCCCGTCTTCCTGCGGGGTGGTGGCGCGCGTTTCCAGCACCATGCTCTTTGCGGCGCGCTCGGTGGTGAACGAGCTGAACACGCACGTGACGAGGATCAGTATTATCGTGCCGTTGAGCACGTCGTCGTTGAGCACCCGCTGGCCGTTGGGCAGCAGCAGGTTGTAGCCCACGAGCACGGCGGCCAGCGTGGCCCCGGCCTGTGCGTTGCTCAGCCCGAATATCATCTCACGCTCAAGCGCCCTCATGCCGAACATCTTCTGCGTGGCCAGCGAGGCCACCCACTTGCTCGCCAGGGCCACGGCTATCATCACGGCGGCCACCTGCAGCGTGCCCATGCCGCTGAAAAGTATCTTCACGTTGACCATCATGCCCACGCCGATGAGGAAGTAGGGAATGAAGATGGCGTTGCCCACGAACTCAAGGTGGGTCATCAGCGGCGACACGTTAGGCACGTAGCGGTTGAGCACCAGGCCCACGAGGAACGCCCCGAGCAGCCCCTCCATGCCGATGGCCTCCATGAGCCACGCGCCCAGGAAAGTCATGGCGAGCACGAAGATGAACTGCGTAACGTTGTCCTCGTAGCGGCGGAAGAAGTAGCGGGCTATGCGCGGGAAGAAGAAGAATATGGCGAAGAACACGGCGGATATCTTCAGGAAGAGCAGCAGCCAGTAGCCGCCGGTGATGTTGCCCTTGAATATGCCGCCCACGATGGCCAGCACCAGCAGCGTGAGCGTGTCGGTGATGGCCGTGGCTCCGACGGCGATGGTTACGCTGCGCTGCCGTGCCAGGCCGTAGCGCAGCACCGTGGGGTAGGCTATGAGCGTGTGCGAGGCGTACATGCTCGCCAGCAGCACCGATGTGATGAAGCCGTAGCCGAGCAGCGAGCGGTTGAGTGCGAAGCCCATGGCCATGGGTATGACGAAGGCTAGTATGCCGTGGGTGAAGGTGCGCACGCGGTTCTTGCGCACGTCGCCCATGTTCATCTCCAGCCCGGCCAGGAACATTATGTAGTACAGGCCCACGTGCCCGAACAGTTCCATTGAGCGGTCGTCGGCAAGGATGTTGAAGCCGTGGGGGCCCACGGCCACGCCGGCGAGCACCATGCCCACTATGTGCGGTATGCGCAGCTTGCCCATGATGATGGGTGCAAAGAGTATGATGCACAGCACGATGAAGAACGACATCGTGGGCGAGCTTATGGGCAGGTAGCTTGACAGGTCAGGCATGGCTGGTGGGTTGGGTGTAGGTTGGAGGGCGGCTCCTGCCGCTTATCTTCTGCAAAGGTAATGCCAGCGAGGGCAATGTGAGCTTGCTCACTGATTGCCGAGCGCAGCTTATCTTCTGCAAAGGTGCAAAAAAAAATTCACAATTAAGTGGCATTTGGCCTAAAAGTTGTAATTTTGTAGCCGAAACAGGTATTTTATTAAGGTGTAAAGACATGAAAATAGCTATTGTAGGAGCCAGCGGAGCAGTGGGGCAGGAATTCCTGCGCGTGCTCGCTGAGCGGCAGTTTCCCGTGGACGACCTGCTGTTGTTCGGGTCGGAGCGCAGCGCAGGGCGCAAGTATGCGTTCCGCGGCAAGGAGTATGAGGTAAAGCTTTTGCAGCACGGCGACGACTTCAAGGGCGTTGACATCGCCTTCGCGTCGGCCGGTGCCGGCACGTCGAAGGAGTTTGCCGCCGACATAACGAAACATGGCGCGGTTATGATAGACAACTCGAGCGCCTTCCGCATGGACGACGACGTGCCTCTGGTGGTGCCCGAATGCAACGCCGAGGACGCGCTCAACCGCCCGCGCGGCATCATTGCCAACCCCAACTGCACCACCATCATGATGGTGGTTGTGCTGCAGCCAATAGAGAAGCTGAGCCACATACGCCGCATCCACATAGCCAGCTACCAGAGCGCCAGCGGCGCCGGGGCCGCCGCCATGGCCGAGCTGCAGCAGCAGTACGCCGAGATACAGCAGGGGCAGCCCGTTACGGTGAGCAAGTTCCCCTACCAGCTGGCCTACAACGTCATCCCGCAGATAGACGTTTTCCAGCCCAACGGCTACACCAAGGAGGAGATGAAGATGTACAACGAGACACGCAAGATAATGCACAGCGACGTGCGTTGCTCCGCAATGTGCGTGCGCGTGTCGTCGCTCCGCGCCCACTCTGAGTCGGTGTGGGTTGAGACCGAGCGCCCGCTCAGCGTCGAGGAGGTGCGCCAGGCCCTGGAGGCCGCCCCCGGCGTAACAGTGGAGGACGACCCCGCCAACCTCGTTTACCCCATGCCGCTCGACACCGCAGGCAAGGACGACGTGTTCGTGGGCCGCATACGCAAGGACTTGGCCGACGACAACGGCCTCACCCTCTGGCTCTCGGGCGACCAGATACGCAAGGGCGCGGCCCTCAACGCAGTGCAGATAGCCGAGTACCTCATCAAGGTGGGCAACGTTAAGTAAGCTTTGCCGCCAGATCCAATGGCGTAAAGAGCAAATCCCGTGCAGGGCAGGCAGCGAGCCGCCCCGCGCGGGATTTTTTGTTTACAAACACGGCTTTGCTCTGTGGCAAGTGGCGCATTGCCTTGCCAAACGGGTCGTTTCGCCTTGCGAAACAGCCCGTTTGGCAGCTTGAAACGGGCTGTTTCGCAAGCTCAAACGGCACGCAGCGCAATGCGCTGATTGCCAGTTTGTTGTGGAAACAATCCCCAATCGGAAATGTTTTTACATTTTTGCAAGCGGCTTTCGCGCTTTTGCGCAAACAATCAATGCTGTTAATTTTTACAAAAAAGCCTGCGATTCATTCAAGTTATCAATAAAAACACTATATTTGTGATATAAAACCATCTATAACATAATGTACTAATTTAAAAAACAATTTATTATGAAACACTACCTGCATTTACGGCATGGGCGGCAAACAAATATACCAAATGCCAATTGCCGCCCGCGGGAACACTTATGTTGAAATGCCAGCACCGGGCTATGCGCGGGAATGTACCTCTACAGCCTCATCATAGACGGGCAACTCATTGACACCAAGCGGATGGTGGTGACAAGATAAATTTGTTTTGAATGACATTTAAGCATTACGACCATGAAGCAGCTATTATATACCTTGCTCGCGCTCTTCGCCACCCTGCAACCGGCCATGGCGCAAGAGGACAACACCCACGTTACAGTAAACGTTGACGGCACGCCCTTGGAGAGCCTACTCACTGATGAGCAAAAGGCACAAGTTACCCACCTCTCCATAACAGG
The DNA here is from genome assembly GCA_944319915.1 of uncultured Prevotella sp. Lineage (GTDB taxonomy): Bacteria > Bacteroidota > Bacteroidia > Bacteroidales > Bacteroidaceae > Prevotella. The sequence goes on from CALUEY010000014.1 coordinate 23,925, forward strand.
AACGCTTGCCGAGGATGACTACGCCGTGCTGTGCGAGCTTTTAGCCAACCAGCTTGAGGAACTAAACCTGCGCGACGCCGACATAGACACCCTGCCCGCACACGCCTTTGACTGCACGTTGGAATACAGGCGTGAAGAACGTACCGTGGTTCTGCCCGAATCGTTGGTGCATCTGTCAGACTGTGCATTGAACATCATTGGCAGCAGATGTGCTTTCTTGATATCTGGCACATATCCAAGTTTTGGCAAATACCCATACGGTGGAGGAAACGATGAGTATAACATGTATAACGCGAGGGTCGCAATCCTAAAGCTTGCCGAGGGGAACACACGGTATAAATACGAGAACAACGCCATCTACTCATTGGATGGCGACACGCTTTATACACCAAACGACTTAACTGACCTTTTCTTTGCCAGCGGCGGCAAGCTGGCCATGGACGGCACAAAGGCCATGCTTGCCAATGCATACGAACATTCTCTTTTGCCATGGGACGCTGTGATTCCTGCCAGCGTGGACACTATAGGCAACCGGGCTTTTGCCGAAGTGGTAACTTCTGTTCCAGTTGGCGGAGATTGGCACTTTTGGCTTATATGCGAGGCTGCGATTCCCCCGAAAATAGGGAAAGACACATTCAAGGACGCAGAATTCCAGAAGTTGCTCGTTCCACACGGAAGCATCGAACTTTACAAGAACGCCCCAGGCTGGAATGACTTCCCTATTTCCGCCATAGTGCCAAACGACATAACGGTGACAAAAAATGGTGGGATGCATGTGACAGACAACGGGAATGCATACATCGTAAAAGCCGGGCAAGTCATCGAACACATCAGATGCTACAATGCTGCCGGACAACAAGTGCTGTCACGGCCAATAAACTCAACCACGGAAGAGATAAGCAAGGAACGCCTGCCACAGCCATACGCCATAATGCGCATAGCATTCGAGGACGGAACATCTGAAACCATAAAACTAAAGCCTTAGGATTATGAAGCGAAACGTTATTTTCATTGCCATAGCCTTGCTCACACTGCTGCCAATTGCGCAAGCAAAGGCACAAATAGCAGGGCAAATATCGGCGGACAAGGAGAACATCGTCTTGTCCGAAAAAGATGGGTACGACGTGATACGCATGCCAAGCTCAAATGCTCTTACGATAGATGTGGGAGCGCCGGAGCTGCCTGCCGTGCAGAAGTCGTTCGTAATACCACTGGACGCATCGGTCGTAGGCATAGACGTAACCACAAACCAACGCACGGATCTTACTCCCAAATCGTTAGAGTCCAAAACGATTCCATACTATTGCCGTGCAGATTGGCTGTCGCCTTTGTCGGCGGCGCTGTGGTAGAGACGCGGCGCGCCACGTCTCTACGTTGAGACAAAGCGGCAGACAAGATGTCGGCAAGAGAATGGAAGCGTTTGGAAAGCCGACCACTGGCACGAAAAAAGATGCTTCGCGGCTCTAAGGTCATTTGTAGAGGGCGAAAATCAGTTAATTATCCGTAAATAAAGCGCGGATATGGGCTTACTTGTCGGTTGATTTCGTAAATTCGCATACCGCAACGTTCCGTAGCAGTGCGAGTGTGGCTGCGGCGGGAATGGCGGAGAGAGTTGATAATAAAAGATGTGTGTAACCGCTAAAAGACTTTTGGCTTATGAACAGGATCAAGGAAGCGGCAATATTGGCCGTGGGAATAATCGTTTTGGGCATCTGCATCAAGTGGGGCATCGACGACTTTGCCAGCAAGGATCGCACCGTTACGGTGAAGGGGCTGGCCGAGAAGGAGGTGGTGGCCGACAAGGTGACGTGGCCCATACTGACAAAGGAGATAGGCGACGACCTGCCCGCGCTCTACACGAAGATTAACGCCACGACGGAGAAGGTGAAGGCTTTCCTGCTGAAGAACGGTGTGAAGGAGGCGGAGATAAGCGTGGGCGCCCCCGTGGTGGTAGACCTCAAGGCCGAACGCTACGGAGCCGAGAACCACCGCTACCGCTACAACATAACATCGACCATCACCGTTACCTCTTCGAACGTGAAGCTCGTGCGCGGCATCATTGCCCGGCAGGGCGAACTGCTCAAGCAGGGCGTGGCCGTGGTTGACGGGGGCTATGGCTCGGGAGTGACCTACGAGTACGTGTCGTTCCAGAAGATGAAGCCCGAGATGATGCAGGAGGCCATAAAGAACGCAGAGCAGACGGCGCGCCAGTTTGCCGAGAACAGCAGCAGCGAGCTTGGCAAGATAATGACCGCATCGCAGGGGCAGTTCTCCATAGACGACCGCGACGCCAACACACCTTATATAAAGAAGGTGCGCGGTGTGATAACCGTTACCTACTTGCTGCGCGACTGACACAGGCTCTAAATGGCAGCGCTGGAAGCAAAAAGGCAAAAGGGTGAAAAGGTGAAGGCTGCGAGGCGCAAGGGGCAGCCGGCACTCGTCTTGACTCCTTGTCTTTCTTGACTCACTAATAAACGACAAAGCAATTATGAAACGGTTTCTTTATTTTGTCATGATGGCCATGGTGCCATTCGTGTTTGCCGCCTGCGATGACGGCGACGATTATTACGGCCCTCCAGGATGGCATCCCGGAGGAGGCGGCGACGGGGACGCGCTCAACAAGTATGAGGAAAACCTCGTGGGCAGCTATGTTTCTGACGACGACCCCGACAACCCGTTCTACCTCGTGCTGCGCGACGACCGCACGGGCTACTTCGAGTCGGTGTCGGGAGGGCAGACCACCGGCGACGACTTCACTTGGTGGGCATCGGCGTCGACGCTATCAGTGGTCTACGAGTCTGACGGCGCGCGCGCCGACATGGAATACCATTACGCCGATGGGCATCTTTACGTTGACGGCATACCGCTCGTGGTGAACGACGGCGGCCAGGCGCCCGGCGGCGATGCCAACTACCTCATAGGGCAGTGGGAAGGAACGATAAGCCGATATTACAGCACGATGTTCGGCCTTGACGACGACAGCTGCTTCACCACCTGCGAGTTTGCGGCCAACGGCGAGGGAGTGCAGCTCGACTACAACATTCACCGCCCACGCACCGACTATGCCTATACGCCGTTCACATGGGCTGAGGCAGGCGGAGTGATAGTGATAAACTATGTAGAGAACGACAACGAGTGGATGACGCGCGCCATCATCAGCGACTACGCTCTCTCGGCCACGCGCTTCAGCGGCACCGTGGCCTACGGCGCACGGCAGTTCGGCTTCGTCTTCACCGCCACCGAGGGGTTCGACTGGTCGCCATACATCGGTGGCGGAACGCGGGCTGCCGCATCGAGCCGCATGAGGATGGCCCGCAGGCTGAAGGCCGCCCCCGTGCGAAGCGGAGCATTCGCGCGGTGATGCCTGCCGGCGATGGAACAAATTAGGGCCGGGAGCTGCGCCAACGCAGCTCCCGGCCCTCTTTGCTTTGCCTATGAGGCTTTAGCCGTATATCACCTTTCCGTTCTCGTCCTCGTAAGGGGCCAGGTCCTTGGCGTACTGGTTCATGGCGCGCAGGCTCATGCCCATCGACGAGAACCCACCGTCGTGGTAGAGCGTCTGCATCGTCACCTTGCGCGTGAAGTCGGAGAACATCATCACGCAGTAGTCGGCGCAGTCCTCGGCAGTGGCGTTGCCCAGGGGCGACATCTTGTTGGCAAAGTCCATGAGGTTGTCCATGTCCTTTATGCCCTTGCCGGCCGTGGTGGGCGTGGGCGACTGCGAGATGGTGTTGATGCGCACGTTCTTCTCGCGGCCGTATATGTAGCCAAAGCTGCGGGCTATGCTCTCGAGCATGGCCTTGGCGTCGGCCATGTCGTTGTAGCCGAAGAAGGTGCGCTGGGCAGCCACGTAAGTAAGGGCAACCACCGAGCCGTAGTCGGCTATGGCGTCCTGCTTCTTGGCCACCTGGAGCATCTTGTGGAACGATATGGCCGAGATGTCGAGCGTCTTCTGCAGGTAATTGTAGTCGAGGTCGTCGTAAGTGCGGTGCTTGCGCACGTTGGGGCTCATGCCGATGGAGTGGAGCACGAAGTCGATCTTGCCGCCGAGCAGCCTCACCGACTCGCTGAACACCTTCTCCAAGTCTTCCACGCTCGTGGCGTCGGCGGCCACGATGGGGGCGTTGAGCTTCTCGCTCAGTTCGTTGAGCGTTCCCATGCGCAGGGCCATCGGCGTGTTGCTCAGGGTTATCCTTGCGCCTTCTTCCACGGCCTTCACGGCCACCTTCCATGCTATGGATTCCTCGTTGAGCGCGCCGAAGATGATGCCGCGCTTGCCTTGCAATAAGTTGTGGGTCATTGTTTCACTGATTTAATTGTTGTTGTAATCACGGCACAAAATTACAACAAATGTGCAACACTGGCAAATCTTTGCGCCAAAAGATGCAAGGGGATGGGGGAGAGATGCCCCGCCCCGCGCCGTCCGCACGGTGGGTGCACGTAGGCCAAAGCGCCCCTTTTCGCCCAAAAACTTGCAAATGCGGGAAAAAAGCAGTAACTTTGAGGCAAATTTGCGATGACACCTAAAAATATATGAGCGACGAAACGATAGACAACGACATGACCATCGATGGGGAGAACCAGGCTGCCGAAGGACATTCAGACTACAAACCCGTGGACAGGTTTGACGCCTCGGCCGTGCATCACCTTAGCGGGATGTACCAGAATTGGTTTCTCGACTACGCATCCTACGTTATCCTGGAGCGCGCCGTGCCTCACATAGAGGACGGGCTGAAGCCCGTGCAGCGGCGCATACTGCACTCCATGAAGCGCATGGACGACGGCCGCTACAACAAGGTGGCCAACATCGTGGGCCACACGATGCAGTTCCATCCCCATGGCGATGCTTCAATAGGCGACGCCCTCGTGCAGCTCGGGCAGAAAGACTTGCTCGTGGACACGCAGGGAAACTGGGGCAACATCCTTACCGGCGACCGCGCCGCCGCGCCGCGATACATAGAGGCGAGGCTGTCGAAATTCGCGCTCGACACGGTGTTTAACCCCAAGACCACCGACTGGCAGCTGAGCTACGACGGGCGAAACCGCGAGCCGATAACGCTGCCGGTGAAGTTTCCGCTGCTGCTGGCGCAGGGCGCCGAGGGCATAGCCGTGGGCCTCAGCTCCAAGATCTTGCCGCACAACTTCTGCGAGCTGTGCGAGGCCGCCGTGAAATACCTGCACGGCGAGGAGTTCCACCTGTACCCCGACTTCCCCACGGGCGGCAGCATCGACGTGAGCAAGTATAACGACGGGCAGCGCGGCGGCTCGCTCAAGGTGCGCGCCAAGATAGAGAAGATAGACAGCAAGACGCTCGCCATACGCGAGATACCATACGGCAAGACTACCACGACGCTCATCGACTCGATACTCAAGGCTATCGAGAAAGGCAAGATAAAGGCACGGAAGGTTGACGACAACACGGCGGCCGAGGTGGAGATACTGGTACATCTGGCGCCCGGCGTGTCGTCAGACAAGACGCTCGACGCCCTCTACGCCTTCTCCGACTGCGAGGTGAGCATATCGCCAAACTGCTGCGTCATCGCCGACGACAAGCCGCAGTTCCTCACCGTGAGCGACGTGCTGCGCAGCTCGGTTGACCGCACCATGGGCCTGCTGCGCCGCGAGCTGGAGATACGCCGCGGCGAGCTGTTGGAGCAACTGCACTTCTGTTCGCTCGAAAAGATATTCATCGAGGAGCGCATCTACAAGGACAAGAAGTTTGAGGAGGCCCCTGACGTTGACGCCGTATGCGAGCACATCGACAAGAGGCTCGCGCCGTTCTACCCGCAGATGGTGCGCCCCGTGACACGCGACGACCTTTTGCGCCTGCTCGAGATAAAGATGCAGCGCATACTGAAGTTCAACAAGGACAAGGCCGACGAGCTGATGGCGCGGCTAAGGGGCGAGATAGGCGAGATAGAGCGCGACCTTGCCAACATGGTGGAGGTGACGGCGCGCTGGTTCATCATGCTTAAGGATAAGTATGGCAAGGACCACCCCAGGCTCACCGAGCTGCGCAACTTTGACACCATCGAGGCAACGAAGGTTGTTGAGGCCAACGAGAAACTGTACATAAACAGGCAGGAGGGCTTCATCGGCACGGGGCTGAAGAAAGACGAGTTCGTATGCAACTGCTCTGACATCGACGACATAATAGTGTTCTACAAGGACGGCAAATACAAGGTGGTGCGCGTGGCCGACAAGATATTTGTGGGCAAGAACATCCTGCACGTGGGCGTGTTCAAGCGCAACGACAAGCGCACCATCTACAATGCCGTATACCGCGACGGGCGCAACGGCCCTTACTACATAAAGCGGTTCAACGTCACGGCCATGACGCGCGACCGCGAGTACGACCTTACCAAGGGTACGCCAGGCTCCAAGGTGGTTTACTTCACGGCCAACCCCAACGGCGAGGCGGAGGTGATAAAGGTGACGCTTGAGCCTACCGAGGCCAAGCGGCGCACAAGCATCTTCTTCGACCGCGACTTCTCGACCATCGCCATAAAGGGCCGCGCCGCCCAGGGCAACCTGCTTACGCGCAAGGCCATCCACCGCATCGGGCTGAAAAGCCACGGCCACTCCACGCTCGGGGGGCGCAAGGTGTGGTACGACCCCGACGTCAACCGCCTCAACTACGACGAGCACGGGCGGCTGTTGGGCGAGTTCTTCGATGGCGACATGATTCTCGTGGTGCTCCGCGGAGGCGACTTCTACATAACAAACTTCGACGCCAACAACCATTATGAGGACAACATCGAGCGCATAGAGAAGTACGACCCGCACAAGGTGTGGACGGCAGTGCTCTATGATGCCGACAACGAGGGCTACCCGTACCTTAAGCGTTTCCTCATGGAGGCCACCAAGCGCAAGCAGAACTACCTCGGCGACAACCCCAACAGCCGCCAGGTGGTGCTCACTGACCAGGCTTACCCGAGGATACAGGTGACCTTCGGCGGCAACGATGCCACCCGCCCGCCCTTGGAGATTGATGCCGAGCAGTTTGTGGCGGTGAAGGGATTCAAGGCCAAGGGCAAGCGCATCACCACGTGGACCGTAAGCGGCATCGAGGAGCTGGAGCCATTGCGCTTCGCCGAGCCTGAGGCCGAGCCTGAGGCCGAGCCGGGCGGCGACGAGACCTCAGGCGGCGGGGAGCCGCAGGAGAACCTTGACCCCGACGCAGGCAAGTCGGAGCAGCAGGTGATAAACGAGATAACCGGGCAGCTAAGTCTTTTCAACGATGAAGATATGTAGCCTTGTCCTTGCCGCCCTGCTGTCAGCGCCGCTGTGCGTGGCGGCCCAGGAAACCGACTCCGTGCAGTCAGACCGCATCACCACGGCAGCCTACATGGTGGGCGTGGGCCGCACCCGCGTGCTCGACACTTACCTCTCGCAAGAGCACTTTGCAGGGCCGGGGGCCACCTTCCTTGCCGCCATAGAGCGGCAGCGGCCCGGCAGCCGCTGGCTCACGGCCATGCAGCACCAAGCCAACATAGCACTCACTGACGACCGCGCCGGGCAGGCCTCAGAGCTTGAAGGCTCTTACAATTTCTACTGGGGCCGCTACTGCAGTTGGCGGCTGCTTGCCGACAGGCTCACGCTCATGGCCGGGGGGATGGTGGATGCCAACATAGGCTTCATCTACAACACGGCCAACGGCAACAACCCTGCTCAGGCGCGCTTCCACGTCAACATAATGCCCTCGGCAGCCGCGTCATACAAGTTCCGAATACGCCGCAGGCGCATTGCGCTGCGCTATGAGGTGCAGCTGCCGCTCGTTGGGCTGATGTTCAGTCCCAACTATGGCCAGTCTTACTACGAGATGTTCTCGCGCGGCGACTACGACCACAACATTGTGCCTACAACGTTCGTCAGTGCGCCATGCTTCCGCCAGCAGCTCATGGCCGACGTCAACCTCGGCCGCCGCCTCACTCTGCGCTTCGGCTACCTCGGCGACTACCAGCAGGCCAGCGTCAACAACCTCAAGTCTCATGTCTATTCCCACCGCTTCATGATTGGCTTCGTAAAGCGGTTCAAACTTATCAGCTACCGCCCATGAAACCCCTGCTCCAGTTCTTCCTCGTGTTTTTCCTGTCGCTTGCTTTTGCCTCGTGCGTTGACGAGGAGGAATTCGACGACACTCCCACGGGCAACTTTGAGGCCCTTTGGAAGATAATCGACGAACGGTACTGCTTCTTCGACTACAAGGGAGAGGAATACGGCCTCGACTGGAACGCCGTGCATGCCAAGTATCGCGCCCGCGTCAACGACAGCATGAGCGACGACCAGCTCTTCGAGGTCATGGCCGATATGCTCGCCGAACTGCGCGACGGCCACGTCAACCTGTCGCGGGCGGCCGACTTCGCCCGCTACTGGAGCTGGCAGGAGGACTACCCCGCCAACCTCAGCGACTCGCTGCTGCGCCGCTACCTCGGAACCGACTACATGATTGCCTCCGGGCTGCAGTACCGCGTGCTCGGCGACAACATAGGCTACGTGCGCTACGAGAGCTTCAGCGATGCCATCGGCGAGGGCAACATCGACGAGGTGATAAACCGCCTCATGCTCTGCCGCGGGCTGATAATCGATATCCGGGGCAACGGCGGCGGCATGCTTACCAACGCCGAGCGGCTGGCAGCCCGCTTTACCAACGAGCCTGTGCTTGTGGGCTACATCCGGCACAAGACCGGCCCGGGGCACAGCGACTTCTCCTCGATGGAAGAGCAGTGGATAAACCCATCGGCCAACCTCAGGTGGCAGAAGCCCGTATGCGTGCTCACTAACCGAAGCGTTTACAGCGCGGCCAACGAATTCGTGAAGTATATGCAACGCTTCCCGCAGGTCACCATCGTGGGCGACCGCACCGGCGGCGGCGCCGGCCTGCCTTTCAGCAACTCGCTGCCCAACGGCTGGGCGGTGCGCTTCTCGGCCTGCCCCATGTACGACGCCGACGGTCAGTCTACCGAGTTCGGCATCGCGCCCGACTACTGCGTGGCGCTCACCGAGGCCGACTTCGCCCGGGGGCGCGACACCATCATCGAGTTCGCCCGCGCCCTGCTCAGCCGATGAGCGGCATCATTTAGGTCGTTTTTTGAGCCGCGGGCAAATTTTTCAGCAAAAAAGTTTGGCCGTTTCAAGAAAAGTGCTTACCTTTGCACCCGCTTACAAGAGCACGGGCGCTTAGCTCAGCTGGTTTAGAGCATCTGCCTTACAAGCAGAGGGTCGGGGGTTCGAATCCCTCAGCGCCCACCCGCGGAGATTCTGTTCCTGAGGATGCAGGGCAGGATCTTTTTTTGTGCATTGGCATTTTTTAGGGGATGATATTCGGTTAAATGGAATATAATGATTAACTTTGCGGCCTGTAATGTATTGAAGGATATAACACAGATGGAATTAGACTCACTGACAGCCATTTCGCCCATAGACGGCCGTTACCGCTCAAAGACCGAGCCGCTGGCCGCCTATTTCTCCGAATATGCGCTCATCCGCTACAGGGTTCGCGTTGAAATAGAGTACTTCATAGCCCTCTGCGAGCTGCCGCTGCCGCAGCTGGCCGCCTTCGACCACGGCCTCTTCGGCCGCCTGCGCGCCATCTACACCGACTTCAGCGAGGCTGGCGCGCGCCGCGTGAAGGAAATAGAAAAGGTGACCAACCACGACGTGAAGGCAGTGGAATACTTCATCAAGGAGCAGTTCGACGCCATCGGCGGGCTTGATGCCTACAAGGAGTTCATACACTTCGGCCTCACCTCGCAGGACATAAACAACACTAGCGTGCCGCTCTCGATAAAGGAGGCCCTGGCCGGCGTCTACTGCCCACTCGTGGAGGAGCTTATAGCCCAGCTGCGCCAGTATGCCGACGAGTGGGCCGGAGTGCCCATGCTGGCCAAGACCCACGGCCAGCCCGCATCGCCCACAAGGCTCGGCAAGGAGGTGATGGTGTTCGTCTACCGCCTTGAGCAGCAGCTCGCATCGCTCAAGGCCGTGCCTGTTACGGCCAAGTTTGGCGGGGCCACGGGCAACTACAACGCCCACCACGTGGCCTATCCCGGCTACGACTGGCGCAAGTTCGGCGACGACTTCGTCTCAGCCAAGCTCGGCCTCGTGCGCGAGCAATACACAACCCAGATAAGCAACTACGACTGGCTCGGCGCCATCTTCGACGCCATGCGGCGCATCAACACCATAGTCATCGACCTCGACCGCGACTTCTGGATGTACATCTCCATGGACTACTTCAAGCAGAAGATAAAGGCCGGCGAGGTGGGGTCCAGCGCCATGCCCCACAAGGTGAACCCCATCGACTACGAGAACAGCGAGGGCAACCTTGGCGTGGCCAACGCCCTGCTGCAGTTCCTTGCCCAGAAGCTTCCCGTAAGCCGCCTGCAGCGCGACCTCACTGACTCCACCGTGCTGCGCAACGTGGGCGTTCCCATGGGCCACAGCGTCATCGCTTTCGAGAGTACGCTGAAAGGGCTGCGCAAGCTCATACTCAACGAGGCAAAGCTGAAAGAAGACCTCGACAACACATGGGCGGTGGTGGCCGAGGCCATACAGACCATACTGCGCCGCGAGGCCTACCCTCATCCCTACGAGGCACTCAAGGCGCTGACGCGCACCAACGCCGCCATCACCGAGCAGTCTATCCACGACTTCATAGCCACGCTCAACGTGAGCGACAGCGTGAAGGCCGAGCTAATGGCCATCACACCCCACAATTATACGGGAATCTGAACACAATCCACGGTCGTGCGGCAGCCCATGTGCTGCCGCAAGGCATGGGGAAGAATCAAGCCAGGCGGCATGAATCCGCCCATATCACTACGTACCAAGGCCGTGAGGCCTGAATTAACAACATTAAAAGAATGTTCGCAAAGCTTCTGTTCAAGTGAGTTAAAGGAGTTGCAAGAGTTTATCGCTCCGCTGCGCTGCGGCAAGGAGTTAGAAAACGTATGCTTATCCGCTTCAATATTTTCATTTGTATGGTAGATTGCAGACATCCAAAAAACATTATTTATCATTATGGAATTAGAGAACGAGAAGAAACTGGGAGAAAAATCTGCAGAGCAGAGCGCAGGCAGCCGTGAGGGCTACCAGCAGGCAGGGCAGTCGGGCGACTACCCTAAGTTCCGGGCGCCGGGCCGTTCGCCCCGCCCACGCATCCACGTGCAGCGCCCATACGGCGCCGAGCGCGCGCCATATCAAGGCAAGAACTCTTCCGACGAGGGAGGCTTCCGCCCCGAGGGCTTTGGCGCAGGGCTTCAGTCGGCCCAGCAGAGGCCGCAGTATCGCCCGCGCTACGGTGCTGGCGACGCCAACAAGGGCTACCGCCCGCGCTACAACGCCGGCGGCGAGGACGGCTACCAGCAGCAAAACGGCTATGCAGGCCGCCAGGGTGGCTACCCGCAACGCGGCGGCTACCAGCAGCAAAACGGCTACGCAGGCCGCCAGGGTGGCTACCAGCAGCGTGGCGGCTATAACACCGGGGCAGGCCGCGGCGGCTACCAGCAACGCGGCGGCTACCAGCAGAACCGCCCCGGCGGCTACCAGCACAACTACAACGCCGAGGGCGAAGGCTATGGCAACTACCGTCAGGGCGGCTACCGCCAGCAGGGCGGAGGCTACGGCGTACAGCGCACCCCCTACGGGCAGAACCGCCCCGGCGGCTACCGCCAGGGCGGCTATGGCGCAGGCAGGCCCGGCGCTTACCGCCAGCAGGGCGGCTACGGCCAGGCCCCCAAGGCTAACTTCAAGAAGCGCATTGACTACAAGGAGGACGACCTCGACCCCAATGCACCCATACGCCTCAACAAATACCTTGCCAACGCCGGAGTGTGCAGTCGCCGCGAGGCCGACGAGTTCATACAGGCTGGCGTGGTTAAGGTGAACGGCAACGTGGTGACTGAGCTTGGCACCAAGGTGATGCGCTCCGACGAGGTGATGTTCCACGACCAGCCCGTGTCGCTCGAGAAGAAGGTCTACGTGCTCCTTAACAAGCCAAAGGACTGCATTACCACCAGCGATGACCCGCAGCAGCGCAAGACCGTCATGGAGCTTGTCAAGAACGCCTGCCCCGAGCGCATCTACCCCGTGGGGCGCCTCGACCGCAACACCACCGGCGTGCTGCTGCTCACCAACGACGGCGATTTGGCCAGCAAGCTCACGCATCCCAAGTTTCTCAAGAAGAAGATATACCACGTCCACCTCGACAAGAACGTGACCGCACACGACTTGCAGCAAATCCGCGACGGAATAATGCTCGAGGACGGCGAGATAAAGGCCGACGACGTGCAGTATGCCGACCCCGTGGACAAGAAGCAAGTGGGCATAGAGATTCACAGCGGCAAGAACCGCATAGTGCGCCGCATCTTCGAGAAGCTGGGCTACCGCGTAAACAAGCTCGACCGTGTGCAGTTTGCGGGCCTCACCAAGAAAGGCCTGCGCCGCGGCGACTGGCGCTACCTCACGCAGGAGGAGGTGATCCGCCTGCGCACGGGTACCTACGAATAATGCCTCAGGGGCGCAGGCGTTGGGCTTGCGCCCTTACATTTATACGAACATAATAACCAATAGAAGGATGTACGCAGCCTGCTTGGGCGGATGCAAGGCTGGGGCTGAGCCGCCCTTTTCCGTCGGCTCCTTGGCGCGGGCGGTGAGCGCATCGCCGCGGTGCCCATGGGCAGGTGGCTTGCGGATGTCCGATTAACCTAAAGAACCAATATGCAAAGCATAAAAAGGACAAAGGTAGTTGACGTGCTGCAGCGCACTGACTACGGCGCGTTGGTAAACGTTAGGGGGTGGGTGCGCACCCACCGCAGCAGCAAGGCTGTCGACTTCATCGCGCTCAACGACGGCTCCACCATAAAGAACGTGCAAGTGGTGGTTGACCCCGCCAAGTTCGACCCCGAACTCTTGAAGCAGGTGACCACTGGCTCATGCATTTCAGTGAACGGCGAGCTGGTGGAGAGCCAGGGCGCAGGCCAGGCCGTGGAGCTGCAGTGCCGCGAACTCCAGGTGTACGGCACGTGCGGCAGCGACTACCCCATGCAGAAGAAGGGGCAGAGCTTTGAGTACATGAGGCAGTACGCCCACTTGCGCCTGCGCACCAACACCTTTGGGGCGGTGATGCGCATACGCCACAACATGGCCATAGCCATCCACAAGTATTTCCACGACCACGGCTTCTTCTATTTCCACACGCCGCTCATCACCGCCAGCGACTGCGAGGGCGCGGGGCAGATGTTCCAGGTGACCACGAAGAACCTTTACGACTTGAAGAAGGACGCCGAGGGCAAGATAACCTACGACGACGATTTCTTCGGCCGCCAGACGTCGCTCACCGTGAGCGGTCAGCTGGAGGGCGAGCTGGGCGCCACCGCGCTCGGTGCTATCTACACCTTCGGCCCCACTTTCCGTGCCGAGAACTCCAATACGCCGCGCCACCTGGCCGAGTTCTGGATGATTGAGCCTGAGGTGGCGTTCATCGAGCTTGACGACCTGATGGACCTTGAGGAAGATTTCATAAAGTACTGTGTGCGCTGGGCACTCGACAACTGCAAGGACGACCTTGAGTTCCTCAACAAGATGATAGACAAGACGCTGCTCGAGCGCCTCAACTCAGTGCTGGCCGACTCGTTCGTGCGCCTTTCGTACACCGAGGGGATAAAGATCCTGGAGGAGGCCGTGGCCTCGGGCCATAAGTTTGAGTTCCCCGTTAGCTGGGGCATGGACCTTGCCAGCGAGCACGAGCGCTACCTCGTGGAGCAGCACTTCCGCAAGCCAGTGATAATGCACGGCTACCCCAAGGAGATAAAGGCTTTTTACATGAAGATAAACCCCGACGGAAAGACCGTGCAGGGCACCGACGTGCTCTTCCCGCAGATAGGCGAGATCATCGGCGGCAGCGTGCGCGAGGAGGACTACGGCAAGCTGCTCGGCGAGATAGAGGGCCGGGGCATACCCATGAAGGATATGTGGTGGTATCTCGACACGCGCAAGTATGGCACTTGCCCGCACGGCGGCTTTGGCCTTGGCTTCGAGCGGCTGATACTCTTCGTCACCGGCATGCAGAACATACGCGACGTAATCCCGTTCCCGCGCACACCCAAGTCGGCCGACTTCTGACGCCCCGTCGGCGTAGCCCAGGCCATGGTTGCATGGCCGTTGGCAAGTGCTGGTTGCGCAGGCTTACACACAATCCCCGCACGGCGGCAGTCCTCTTTGGGTGCTCCGTGTGGGGATTCCTTGCCTTTCAGCAGCCATGTCCGGGTGTTCTTTTTTTTCTGTTTTTAACATGGCTGAGGCTAAACCGAACATAAATGGGTATTTATCCGACATTGCTTTTTGGTGGATTATGACTTACTTTGCACGGCGCAAACTGTGTAGCATGGGGCGCAAACGCAAGCTTCCGCCAATGGTGGCGGCGCGAATGAACTGTAACGGCAAAAGGAAATATTGAACATGGACGATATGTCAGAGATTCTGGACGGCATAAGGCAGCAGGACCTGGCTGCCTACTGCGACGGCAGCATGGCTTTCATCGACAGCACCAACCATTTGGGCAGCGTAGGGAAAGTGAACACCGATGCGCTCATCCTCGGCCTGTGCCTCGGCGGCGGCACCACGGTGGCCATCGATGGGCGCGAGTTCGCCATGGCCCCGGGCGACCTTCTGGTGTGCCTGCCCGGGGTCACCATCGACCGCCACGATGCAGCCTCGGGCATGGACGGCCGGTGCATCTGCCTCTCGCAGGGCTGCCTCAAGAGGCTTTCGCTCATCAACATCGGCGACGCATGGAACGCACTGACCTCGCTCCACAACAAGCCCGTGCTGCGCCTTACCCCCGATGAGGTGCATACGTTCTGCACTTACTACGACCTCATGCTCTCGCGCCTCAACCAACCGGCCCACCGATACAAGCAGAAGCTGGTGGAGATGCTCGTGCTGGCCTTCCTTTACGACTTCCACGGTCTGCTCGAACGGTTCTTCACCCCGGCCGACAAGCCCCGCCGCTCTGCCGAGAAAGCTTTCCGCGAGTTCATCGACCTGCTCACGTCTTCTTACCCCAAGCCGCGCGACGTGGCCTACTATGCCGACAAGCTCTGCCTCACGCCAAAGTACCTTTCTGCCGTGTGCAAGCAGGTGAGCGGCTCCACGGCCTCGCAGCTCATAGCCAGCTTCGTGGTAAAGGACATCAGGCGGCTGCTCGACGAGAGCGACAAGAGCGTGAAGGAGATATGCAACGAGCTGGGTTTTCCCAACCCCTCGTTCTTCGGCACCTACGTAAGGAAGCACCTTGGGCAGTCGCCCCGCCGCTTCAGGGAGAGCGTCAAATAGGGCGTCAAGTAGGGCAGGGCGGTCGCTACTGATGCGGAGAAAGCCCGGGCTGGTGATGCAGTGGCATCCCAGCCCGGGCTTTCTCCGCTTTTTACGAGTATGTAGTGGGAAATATTGCGCCGTGCTGGCTGACAGCAACGTCCGTCTCCTGCCATGAGACGGACATTCTGCGGGCAAAGGTAGCAAAAATTATCAATCGGATGGAATTTTGTGCTGATTTATTTGCATTAAATTTTTGGACATCGCGCAGGCGGGGTCGCAGCCCCCATGTTTGGCCGTGGCTGGTTGCAAAACCGCCACAACGTGGGTGGCGCAGGCTGGCTTGCGGCTAATCACCCGGCGCAGATGGAGACGTGGGGATGGGGTGCCATGCTTGCATATATGCAACTAAAATCTTGCTGGTTGAGGCTTGGCGGGAGCTGCCTGCGCCATTGCATCGCGAAACAGTGCGTTCCGCAATTCTGCGCTTGTTGCCATTTGTTGACCAAGTTTTGGGGCGAGACGACTGTAAGCTACTGGTCAACAGCTGGTTCGCGGCAATGTCCGTCTCATGGCAGGAGACGGACAAACCATCCGTCGTGAAGACCGATGCTGGCGCCTGCGCCGGCATTGCGGCAGACGGAGACGCCGCTGAATTATGGCAACCAACGGAAGTTTAACGCCTCGTCAATGTAACTGCTTGTCACCGTGGAGCTTACGGTAGCTTGCAGGATTAGATGCAATGTCCCAAGCCCCAACAATGTGCGAATCAAGCCCCAGCCAGCAAGCCGGCGCCGGAGCCGCGTGCGGTGCCGCCCCCGGCCAGCCGTCAGCGGGCAAGCAGTGGTTCGTGATGCGCGACCTCAAGCGGGCCAACGCCAAGCTGCCGGCCTACAGGCTGCTTGGCGCCATGGGCATGGAGACTTTCACGCCGATGGTGTGGAAGCTCGCCCTGCGGCGCGGGCGGCGTTGCCGCGAGCGGGTGCCTTTCATGCCCGACATGCTCTTCGTGCACAGCGCGCGGCAGGCCCTCGACCCCGTCGTTGAGAAAGAGAACACTCTGCAGTACCGCTATGTGCGCGGTGGCTACAAGGTGCCCATGACCGTGAGGGAGGCCGACATGCAGCGTTTCATCCGCGCCGTGGAATCGTCCGACGACCCCTGCTTCTTCACCCCCGGCGAGGTGACCCCCGGCATGGTGGGCATGCGGGTGCGCATCATTGGCGGCCCGCTCGACGGCTACGAGGGCTGCCTGCAGAAGATGCAGGGCTCCCGCGCCAAGCGCCTCTTCGTTGAGCTGCCGGGCATCATCACCGCCTCGGTGGAGGTACAGCCGGAATACATTCAAATAATTAAGAAGTAAGAATTAAGAATTAAGAAAATATGCAGCGGGGGAGCAAGGGGAAAGAATTAAGAAGTAAGAATTAAGAAAATATGCAGCGGGGGAAGCAAGGGGGGGAAAGTCTGACCCTTATTGCTCCCACGTTAACTCCCACGTTGTGGCGGGTTTGCAACCCGCCACCACCCCGTTCCGGGTCTCTGACCCGGCAGCCACAGCCTCTCCCCCGCTACATACACCTTATACCCCATTTACATATATGCTCACGGCAAGCCAGTTCATTTCCGCGTGGCGGCGCCGCCACCACCCGTCAGCCAACGTTGAGGCCGATGCCGCTTTCTACTATCGGCTCTACTGTCAATTGCATGGCATCGCGGAGCGCAACGCGCGGAACTTCAGCGAGGCCCACCTGCTCTCGCTGCTGCTCTATGCCGAGAAT
>CALUEY010000015.1 GCA_944319915.1 uncultured Prevotella sp.
TATCTCAGCCTTTCAAAGAACTCTCTCTTGAGCTTCGGGATTCCCCGAAAGCGGATGCAAAGGTAAGGCGTTTTTCGCAACGCACCAAACAAAATTGCAAAAAAGTTTCAATGTTCGGCAATTTTTTCTTAATTATTGACAAATTGTCATTGCAATTAATATTAAATAATGTACCTTTGCAGTAAATAAGCTGCGCCCGGGAAATTGGGAGCAAGCTTCATTTCCAACCGCTTGCATTAGCAATGCATAAGCGACACCAACAACAAGCAACACCACGCGCACGGCTACAAAGAGGTTACGCATGGCAAACAAAGACAAGCGCACATGACCGAAGAATTGATTATACGCATCTCCATCGCCGCAATGTTAGGCGGCATAATAGGCCTTGAGCGGAACTACCGCGCCAAGGAAGCCGGATTCCGCACCCATTTCCTCGTGGCACTGGGCAGCGCGCTATTCATGGTCATATCGCAATACGGGTTCACGTCTGGCATGACCGGCAGCGCAAAAGTATCGTTCGACCCATCGCGCATAGCCTCGCAGGTTGTCACGGGCATTGGCTTCATAGGCGCAGGCACAATAATTTTCCAGAAGCACGTGGTGAAAGGTCTCACCACAGCAGCCGGCGTTTGGGTAACGGCCGCCATTGGGCTTGCCTGCGGAGCTGGCATGTATATACTTGCTACGGCGGCCACATTCTTCGTTTTGCTATGTCTGGAAATACTGAGCGTGCTGCTCAACCGCTTCGGCACGAGAAACATATCGCTCACCTTCACTGCCCCGAACAAGGCAGGCATAGCCACCACAGCCACAAAGCTCAAGCAGGAAGGCATAAAGATATTCAACTACAGCATAAAAGAGCAACGCACAGCTGAGGGCAGCCGATACAAGGTGACGTTGGAGATAAAGGTGAGGCGCAGCCAATATGAGCAGAAAATGGCCTACTTCATAGATGAGTTCGCCGGCGTGAGCATCGAGAGCATAGAGTAAAGAGTAATTGAGCATCATGGCCTGGCACATAGAGGCCGACTGAGGCTAAATCCTTAACTCACCAGCCTTTTCATACGCAGCTTCATCATGCGCATCGCGCCGTCAGAAAGGCCCATCACGCAGGCGGCCTCCATCCTCGGCCAGGCCCATGCCGAGCAGCACGGCAAGACCACAAGACCACAAATCCCGCCTGTAGCAAGTTTTTGCCCCGCGCCTGCACCAATGCCAAAAATAATGCGTACCTTTGCAACGCTGCCCCGACAAAGGCAATGTCCGGGCCGCGGCGAGCCAATACGCAATCAACCAACATAACATACACGGAATGAAAAGAGACCAAGAGGTGTTCGACCTCATCGAACAGGAGCACCAGCGCCAGCTCAAGGGCATGGAGCTGATAGCATCGGAGAACTTTGTGAGTGACGAGGTGATGCAGGCCATGGGTTCGTGCCTCACCAACAAATACGCCGAAGGTTACCCCGGCAAGCGCTACTACGGCGGATGCGGCGTTGTGGACAAAGTGGAGCAGCTGGCCATCGACCGCGTTTGCAGGCTCTTCGGGGCCGAATACGCCAACGTGCAGCCCCACTCCGGGGCACAGGCCAACGCCGCCGTGCTGCTGGCCGTGCTCAAGCCCGGCGACACATTCATGGGCCTCAACCTGGCCCAGGGCGGCCACCTCTCGCACGGCTCAGCCGTAAACACCTCGGGCATACTTTACAACCCAGTGGGCTACAACCTCAACCGCGAGACTGGCCGGGTGGACTACGACGAGATGGAGCGCCTGGCCCTGGAGCACAAGCCTAAGCTCATCATAGGCGGCGGCTCGGCCTACAGCCGCGAGTGGGACTACAAGCGGATGCGCGAGATAGCCGACAAGGTGGGCGCACTGCTCATGATCGACATGGCGCACCCCGCCGGGCTGATAGCAGCCGGACTGCTGGACAACCCCGTGAAGTACGCCCACATCGTAACCTCCACCACCCACAAGACGCTTCGCGGCCCGCGCGGCGGCATCATCCTCATGGGCAAGGACTTCGAGAACCCGTGGGGCCTTACCACGCCCAAGGGCGCGGTGAAGATGATGAGCCAGGTGCTCAACTCGGCAGTGTTCCCCGGCCAGCAGGGCGGCCCGCTGGAGCACGTCATCGCCGCCAAGGCCGTGGCCTTTGGCGAGGCGCTGCAGCCGGAGTTCAAGGAGTGGGCCAAGCAGGTGCAGAAGAACGCCAAAGTACTGGCCGAGGAGCTTACCAAGCGCGGCTTCGCCATCGTGAGCGGCGGCACCGACAACCACTCGATGCTCGTAGACCTGCGTCCCAAGTACCCCGAGCTTACTGGCAAGGTGGCCGAGAACGCCCTTGTGGCAGCCGACATAACGGTGAACAAGAACATGGTGCCGTTCGACACACGCAGCGCTTTCCAGACCAGCGGCATACGCCTCGGCACACCGGCCATCACCACGCGCGGTGCCAAGGAAGACCTCATGGTGCTCATAGCCGAGCTGATAGAGCAGGTGCTCAACGCCCCTGAGGACGAAAAGGTCATTGCCTCGGTACGCGCCCGCGTCAACGAGACGATGAAGGCTTACCCGCTCTTCGCTTATTGACCATAGCGACACTAACCACCAACCACAGAAGGCCGGCACTGCTTGCCGGCCTTCTTCAGTTTGCCACGACGGCAAACAACGCCCGCGCCCATAAGGCGACGAAAGCTTCAACGCGGCAGACAAGCCCACACAACCAACAACTACAAACGCAAATGGAGAACCACACAACCGTTTTCACCCAAATAATATCAAGGGAGCTAAGCCTGCCAGAGCGTGGCGTGGCAAGCACCCTCGAACTGATAGCCCAAGGGTGCACCATTCCCTTCATCAGCCGATACCGCAAGGAGCGCACAGGCTCGCTCGACGAGGTGCAGGTGGCAGCCATAGCCGACATGAGCGCAAGGCTCACCGAAACGGCAAAGAGAAAGGACACCATAATAAAGACCATAACGGAGCAGGGCAAGCTTACGCCAGAACTAAGCAAGAAGATAGGCGAATGCTGGACCCCGGCAGAG
Source organism: uncultured Prevotella sp. (assembly GCA_944319915.1). Taxonomy (GTDB): domain Bacteria; phylum Bacteroidota; class Bacteroidia; order Bacteroidales; family Bacteroidaceae; genus Prevotella. The sequence goes on from CALUEY010000015.1 coordinate 3,049, forward strand.
CTTGAAGACATCTACCTGCCGTTCAAGCCAAAGCGCAGGACAAGGGCGCAGGCGGCACGCGAGCGCGGGCTTGAGCCGCTGGCCGACATCATTGCCGCACAGCGCGAAGCCGACATAAAGGCCGCCGCAAGCCGGTTCGTGGCGGGCGACGTGGCAAGCGAGGACGAGGCCATAAAGGGAGCGCAAGACATAATAGCCGAGCACGTGAGCGAGGACGAGCGCACGCGCAGCATAGTGAGGGGCGAGTTCCACCGCGGCGCAGTCATCACGTCGAAAGCCATAAAGGCAAAGGCCGCCACCGACGAGGCCGCCAAATACTCCGACTACTTCGACTTCAGCGAACCGCTGCGCCGCTGCGCGCCCCACAGGCTGCTCGCCATGCGCCGTGGCGAGGCCGAAGGCTTCCTGCGCATAAGCATCTCAGCCGACAGCGAGGAGTGCGACAGGCGCGTAAGGCGGCTGTTCGTAAAGGGCAGCGGCGCCTGCCAAAGCCTCGTGGGCGAAGCCGTCAGCGACGCCCTCAAGCGCCTCGTGGAGCCTTCGATGGAGACCGAGTTCGCCGCCGCAGCCAAGGAGCGCGCCGACGAAGAGGCCATAAGGGTGTTTGCCACCAACCTGCGCCAGCTGCTCCTGGCCGCACCGCTCGGCCAAAAGCGCGTGATGGGCATCGACCCCGGCTTCCGCACAGGGTGCAAGGTGGTGTGCCTCGACGCGCAAGGCAACCAGCTCCACCACGAAGCCATATTCCCCCACCCGCCCGCAAGCCGCCGCAACGAGGCAGCGGCGAGGCTCGAAAGCATGGCCGAACAGTACAAAACCGAAGCCATAGCCATAGGCAACGGAACGGCAGGCCGCGAGACCGAGGCGTTCGTAAGGTCGCTGCGCCTTGCCGGCAGAGTGGGCATCTACACCGTGAGCGAGGACGGCGCGTCGGTCTACTCGGCATCAAAAGCCGCAAGAGAGGAGTTCCCCACCGAAGACGTCACCGTGAGGGGAGCCGTATCCATAGCCCGCCGCCTCATGGACCCGCTCGCCGAGCTTGTGAAAATCGACCCCAAGAGCATCGGCGTGGGGCAATACCAGCACGACGTAGACCAGGCCATGCTGAAGAAGAGCCTCGACCAAACCGTGGAAAACTGCGTCAACTCTGTAGGAGTAAACCTCAACACTGCCAGCAGCCACCTGCTGACATACGTAAGCGGGCTCGGCCCCACGCTCGCGCAAAACATCGTAGACTACAGGAAAGCCAACGGGCCGTTCCGCTCGCGGGCCGAACTGAAGAAAGTGGCGCGCCTGGGGCCGGCGGCCTACGAGCAGTGCGCTGGCTTCCTGCGCATACCAGGGGCGTGCAACCCGCTCGACAACACAGCCGTACACCCCGAGAGCTACAAGATAGTGGAGCGCATGGCAGCCGATGCCGACTGCTCCGTGGCACAGCTCATAGCCTCGCCAGAAAAGCGCAAGGCCATCGACCTGAAACGCTACACAACGCCCACCGTGGGGATGCCCACGCTCACCGACATAATGCACGAACTCGACAAGCCCGGCCGCGACCCGCGCGGAAAGGCCGAAGAATTTGAGTTCGACCCCAATGTCACCTCGATAGACAACCTGGCCGAGGGAATGGAGCTGCCCGGGATAGTTACAAACATCACCAACTTCGGGGCTTTTGTAGACATAGGCGTGCACCACGACGGCCTGGTACACATATCGCAGATGGCCGACCGCTACGTGGCCGACCCCACGGAGGTGGTGAGGCTGCACGAGCACGTGCGCGTAAGGGTGACTGAGGTTGACCGCAAGCGGGGGCGCATATCGCTGTCGATGAAAGGCCTCTTGCGCAAATGAGCCGCCGGAGCCGCCCCAAACCTAAAGGACTTCGATGGGGAACCGCCCGTCGAAATGGCAAAGGGCGGCGCCGATGGCCGTGCAGTATTCCGAATACTCGGGGATGATGAACTTCACCCCATACAGCTTCTCTATAGCGGGGAACACCATGCGGCACTGCGGCAACAACGTCAGGTTGCCTATCATCACGTATTCGCGTATGCTGCTGCCTATAGATGCCAGTACGGCCGACTGCCCCACCGACTGCAGCACGGTCCAGATCAGGCCTATGGCAACGTCTTCCCTCGGGGCGTCGCTGCGCGCGTTGCCGAAGAGAGAGGCCACGGCCGACATGGGCAGGCCGGGCAGCGGCTTGGAACTGATGTCGCCTATGCGCAGGTTTATGTTAGAAACGTTGCCCCGCATGGCCATCTCCGACACGGTGCGAATGTCGTCGGTCTTCAGCAGCAGGCGCGAAAGCCCCTGCAGTGTGCCGCCGCCGATGCCAATGCCTCCTATGTGCTCTATGCTGTCGCCCTCGCACCTGATGAGCGATGTACCCGTTCCCATGCTCACCACGATGATGCTGTCCTTGCCCGACTCGTGGCGGGCGCCAAGCCCGTCGGCCACGAATTCGCCCGCCTTCGAGGTAGGCACGCCATACACAGGCTTGGTGATGTATGCCGCGCCCACCCCTGTGAGCATCACGTGCTCAATGCCGGAAATCTGGATCTTGTTGTCGTAGAGATACTTGCCGAACGCCCCGTAGAGCGACGACACGGGGTCGGTGGCCTTGATGCGCATTGGTGCCACCACGGTGCCATCGCAAATGCCCACTATCTTGGTGGTGCTTATGCCCACGTCTATGCCTATCACCATTCCCATAAGCTAAAAAAGAGTTTTGCCTGACATAACCAATTAAAAGCCGCAACCTCCACCATTACTGGAGATTGCGGCAGCTTTTACATTATGAAATCCGTTTGTATCCTATCGATTCTTACTTAACCTTCTGCACGATGGCCTTGAAAGCCTCGGGGTTGTTTACGGCGAGGTCGGCGAGAACCTTGCGGTTGATCTCGATGCCAGCCTTGTTGAGCGCGCCCATCAGCACCGAGTAGCTCATGCCCTCCAGGCGTGCGGCAGCGTTGATACGCTGAATCCACAGCGAGCGGAAGTTGCGCTTCTTGGTGCGGCGGTCACGGTAAGCATACGTAAGGCCCTTCTCCCAGGTGTTCTTGGCAACGGTCCAAACGTTCTTGCGTGCTCCGAAATAGCCGCGCGTAAGTTTCAAAATTCTTTTTCTCCTTGCTCTCGAAGCAACATGATTTACTGATCTTGGCATAGTTTTCTGACTTTAAACGTTCGACAATTAGGTTTTAACGGAGACACAGCAAGTCGCGAACCTGCTTCATGTTGTCACGGTCAACAAGCGTAACGTGATCCAAGTTGCGCTTCTGCTTCTTGGTCTTCTTCGTCAGGATGTGGCTGTGGTAAGCGTGATGTCTCTTGATCTTACCCGTTCCGGTCAGGCGAAATCTCTTCTTTGCACCGGAATTTGTCTTAACTTTTGGCATTTTTTTGATGTTTAAATTTGTTGTTATTTATTACAGTGGCAACGCATATACCGGGCGTTACGCACTTCTTGTCATTCTTGGCCACGAGGCTCACTCGCCGCCCTTGAGCTTCTTCAGGGCCTCCTGGCTTATCTTGGCGTTGGCAAGCAAGCCCCCGCCTGCAGGCGGCTCGGCCTCAGCGGGCGCCTCAACTGCCTCAGCGTCCTTGGCTGCCGCAGCCTTGCGTTCCCTGTCCATGGCCTGCTGGCTCTTCTTGACGGAGCCGCTCTTCTTGGGGGCGAGGTAGATGAACATCTTCTTGCCCTCGAGCGATGGCATGTGCTCCACCTTGCCCACCTCCTCAAGGTCGTTGGCAAAGCGCAGCAACAGCACCTCGCCCTGCTCCTTGAAGAGTATGGAGCGCCCGCGGAAGAACACGTAAGCCCTAACCTTGTTGCCGTCCTCAAGGAACTCCTTTGCGTGCTTGAGCTTGAACTGGTAGTCGTGTTCATCGGTCTGCGGGCCGAAGCGGATTTCCTTCACCTCTACCTTGGCCTGCTTCGCCTTGAGTTCCTTGGCGCGCCTCTTCTGCTGGTAGAGGAACTTGGAATAGTCGATGAGACGGCATACGGGGGGATTGGCATTGGGAGAAATCTCAACGAGATCCACGCCCTGCCCGCGAGCCATATCCATAGCCTGGCGGGTGGGCATCACGGTGGAGCCGCCCTCGCTTACGATACGGACTTCGCGCACACGTATCTGCTCGTTTACGCGATACTGGTTTTTTATATTGTCGTTCTTCATTCAACTATTTTATGGAAATCGGGTGCAAAGTTACTATTTTTAATACAAACGGCAAAACATTTCCCACTTTTTTATTTTGCATTTTGCACATTGGCGAACGGCCTCGCCCCATGCGCAGTGCCACAGCCATGCCGCAGCCCCGCGAGCGCGCGTATAATATATAAGGTACGAAAGAAAACTTGCCTCTACAGCCTGGCAGCCTACCCATCCGCTCGCCGATTGCCGCAGCATAATGTGTCAAAAAGAACGAAAAAACGGTGATATGTTATATAACATAGAAAATAATTTGCACACATATTAAGAAATGATTACCTTTGCCGACGTTATCCTGAATACAATCTTTTTACCTTAAACGGCTAATACCTATTGAGCAACGCCTCCCGCTGTGAAGTGGGGGGCGTTAGCATTTTCATGGCTAAGGCAACTGGGGGCAGTGCGCAGGCTCGCCTAAGGCACACACCAAGCGCAAGCCCAACAGAAGGGCCGCACCGGGAGGGGCCCCAAAAAGTGTAACAATATTTCGCAGCATCCCGTTACCCGCGCAACACATTGATTTCCAACAACTTGCAGAACTGCCTGTTTGGGGCTGCGAAAAGGCCTGTTTGAGGGTGCGAAAAAGGCCTTTTCGCAGCCCCAAACAGGCCTTACCGCAAAGCGCCATGGCCGCACCCACAGCGCAAAGCCAGCCAATGTAACAAAAATTCGCAACAAACCGGCGGCACACGCCCCGCCAGCCAAGGGCCGCAACCCTACGCGGCGCGATGCAGCCGTGCCACGGCCGTTAGCAAACGTAAAGGTTTACGTGATAAATATCCGAGCAATTATTTGCGTGAATGCCAAAAACACAGTATCTTTGCAATAGACATTGACAACAAAATTATAAAACATTATTATGAAACCATTAAACAAACACTTTGCGCCGAAGAGCGTCATGCCTGAAAAGGTCATCCAATTCGGCGAGGGCAACTTCCTCCGCGCTTTCGTAGACTGGATTATCTGGAACATGGACCAGAAGACCGACTTCAACGGATCGGTAGTCATCGTGCAGCCGCTGGAGCACGGCATGGTAGACTGGCTCAACGGCCAGGACTGCCTCTACCACGTAAACCTGCAGGGACGCGAGAACGGGCAGCCCGTAAACACTCTCGAACGCATTGACGTGGTGAGCCGCGCACTCAACCCCTACACGCAGAACCAGGCTTTCATGGCACTGGCCGACCAGCCCGAGATACGCTTCGTCATCTCCAACACCACCGAGGCTGGCATCGCCTTCGACCCCTCCTGCAAGCTCGACGACGCTCCCGCATCATCATATCCCGGCAAGCTCGTACAGCTGCTATACCGCCGCTGGCAGACCTTCAACGGCGACCCGACCAAGGGCCTCATCATCTTCCCCTGCGAGCTGATATTCCTCAACGGCCACGTGCTCAAGGACTGCATAAACAAGTACATAGAACTGTGGAAGCTCCCGAAGGAGTTCAAGGAGTGGTTCGACAACAGCTGCGGCGTTTACGCCACGCTCGTGGACCGCATCGTGCCAGGATTCCCGCGCAAGGAGATAGCCGAGATACAAGAGAAGATAAGCTACCGCGACAACCTCGTGGTGCAGGCCGAGAACTTCCACCTGTGGGTAATCGAGGCCCCGAAAGAGATAGCAGCCGAGTTCCCGGCAGACAAGGCCGGCCTGCACGTGCTCTTCGTGCCGTCGGAGGAGCCTTACCACAAGCGCAAGGTTACGCTGCTCAACGGCCCGCACACAGTGCTCTCGCCAGTGGCATTCCTCAGCGGGGTGAACATCGTGCGCGATGCCTGCAACCATGAGGTGATTGGCAAGTACATCCACAAGGTGCAGTTTGACGAGCTTATGCAGACGCTCGACCTGCCGATGGACGAGCTGGAGAAGTTTGCCAAGGACGTGCTCGAGCGTTTCGACAACCCATACGTAGACCATCAGGTGACGAGCATCATGCTCAACTCGTTCCCCAAGTTCTGCGCCCGCGACCTGCCCGGCGTCAAGACCTACCTGGAGCGCAAGGGCGAGCTGCCCAAGGGTCTCGTGTTCGGCCTCGCCGCAATCATCACCTACTACAAGGGCGGCAAGCGTGAGGACGGAACAGAGATAGTACCCAACGACGACCCGAAGATAATCGACCTGCTCAAGGAGCTGTGGGAAACGGGCGACACGCAGCGCATTGCCGACGGCGTGCTCGGCGCAACGTTCATCTGGAACGAGGACCTCAACGATATTTCCGGCCTGAACGCTCTCGTAAAGCAATACCTCGACCTCATTCAGGAGAAGGGCATGCTCGAGGCAGTGAAGACAATATTGTAAAGAAGCCAACAAGCACAAAGTTAGCATCACAATTCATCATCAGGGGCATTGGGGCCGTGAGGCTGCGATGCCCCGCCTTTTTCTTGCCATCTATCATGGACAACATCAAAGACCTACTCACTGAATACGCAGAACGATACGAAACGACCGACTTCCTCGCCGCCGACCCAAGCTGGTTCATGCACCAAGTGTGCGGCACCCGCAACCAGGAGACGCTCGCCTTCATCGCCTCATGCCTGAGCTACGGCAGCAGGAAACAGTTTTTCCCGAAAATCCAGTACATACTCGACTGCTCGCACGGAGAGGTTTACGACTGGGTGGCTTCGGCGCGGTTTGACGCAGACATACCATGCAATGCCTCGCAATGCTACTACCGCCTTTACACGTTCGCCACGATGAACGGCTTCCTCCACGCCCTCAAAGCCATGCTCGGCAACTACGGGACCATTGGCGATTACGTGAGGCAAAACGCCACCGACGGCCTCTCGGCGGTGGCGGCCATCTGTGGCTACTTCGCCGCAAAGGGCATAGAGGTCATCATACCCAAGGACACAAAGTCGGCATGCAAGCGCGTCTGCATGTTCCTCAGGTGGATGGTGCGCGACGGCTCGCCCGTGGACCTCGGCCTGTGGAGCGGCTTCATGGACAAGCGCACGCTCATAATGCCCATGGACACACACGTGGTGCAGGAGGCCAACAAGCTCGGTCTGCTGGCTGGCAAGGGTGCATCGATGGCAGCGGCGAGGAAACTCACGGCCCGTATGGCCGAGATATTCCCCGACGACCCACTTAAGGGAGACTTCGCCCTGTTTGGCTACGGGGTTAACCATTAAGCCCCAACGCCTTGCCAACGCCACGGCGACAAAACAAAAGGAGGGCGCGGCCAACCATGCCACACCCTCCTTTTACGCCTGCACAGGCCGTCAAGGCCCCGGCTCTGCCGGTCAATAGCTCCTGGCTATGATGACACGGCACTTGGCCGGCTTGCCGCTAACCATGTCAACGCCCGGCGTCTGCTCGTAAGCAAACGGCACGCAGCGTATCGTGGCCTGCGTCTCTTCCTTTATCTTCGCCTCGGTCTCGGCTGTGCCATCCCAGTGGCAGAGGAAGAAGCCGCCGTCCTTGATGCGCTCCTTGAACTCCTCGTAGTTGTCGCATTCATACACGTGGGCATCGCGGAACTTGCGGGCCTTCTCAAAAATGTTCTTCTGTATGTCGTCAAGCAGCGCCTCTATGTGGTCGGCAATGCCCTCCAGGGGGAGCGTCTCCTTCTCGAGCGTGTCGCGGCGCATAAGCTCTATCGTGCCTTTCTCAAGGTCGCGGCCTCCCATTGCAAGGCGAACCGGCACTCCCTTCAGCTCGTAGTCGGCAAACTTGAAGCCCGGACGCTTGTTGTCTGCATCGTCAAACTTTACGCTGATTCCCTTTTCGCGCAGCGCGCCAATCACGGGGGCGAGCTTCTCCGAGATGGCGGCCAGCTGGTCGGCCCCCTTGGTTATGGGGATGATTACCACCTGGATGGGCGCCAGCTTAGGCGGAAGCACAAGGCCGTTGTCATCGGAATGGGTCATGATGAGCGCACCGATGAGGCGGGTAGACACGCCCCACGACGTGGCCCAGACATACTCTGGCTTGTTGTCCTTGTTGAGGAATGTCACGTCGAATGCCTTTGCGAAGTTCTGCCCGAGGAAGTGGCTCGTGCCGCTCTGCAGCGCCTTGCCGTCTTGCATCATCGCCTCGATGGTGTAAGTGTCAAGCGCCCCGGCGAAACGCTCGGTCTCGCTCTTCACGCCCTGGAGCACCGGGACGGCCATCCAGTTCTCCGCGAACTCGGCATACACCTTGAGCATCTTCTGCGCTTCGGCCTCGGCCTCCTCGCGCGTGGCGTGGGCCGTGTGTCCCTCCTGCCAAAGGAACTCGCTCGTGCGCAGGAAGGGGCGCGTGCGCATCTCCCACCGCATTACGTTGCACCACTGGTTGCAAAGAAGCGGCAGGTCGCGCCAAGAATGAATCCAGTTCTTGTATGTGTTCCAGATTATCGTCTCCGAAGTTGGGCGGATTATCAGTTCCTCCTCCAGGCGGGCAGCCGGGTCAACCTCCACGCCGCTCTTGTCGTCCTTGGCGCGCAGGCGATAGTGCGTCACCACGGCGCATTCCTTTGCGAAACCCTCCACGTGCTCGGCCTCGCGCGAGAGGAAAGACTTGGGTATCAAGAGCGGGAAATAAGCGTTCTGCACACCCGTCTGCTTGAACATCAAGTCGAGCTGGTGCTGCATTTTCTCCCAGATGGCATAGCCATACGGCTTGATTACCATGCAGCCCCTCACCGCAGCCTGCTCTGCGAGGTCGGCCTTGACAACCAGGTCGTTGTACCACTGGCTGTAGTTGTCGGCCCTTTTCGTCAGGTCCTTTAATTCTTTAGCCATATCGAAACAATATATTTAATGTTTTTTGGCTGCAAAATTACAAAAAAAACTCGGAAAAGGTATCGGGTAAAAATAAATAGATTATCTTTGCATGATGAATTTTATGTTTAACACTAAAATTGGTATCACGATGAGAAAACTGAAAGTATGTGCATTAGCCCTTTGCTTGGGCATTGTCTTAGCAGGATGCAACAACACCCAGAAGGGTGCGGCCATTGGTACGGGCGGCGGCGCTGCGCTTGGCGCCATAATAGGCAAGCTTGCCGGGAACACGGCTGTTGGCGCAGCTGTAGGCGCAGCTGTAGGCGCCGGCACGGGAGCCATAATCGGCAAGCACATGGACAAGGTGAAGGCCGAGGCCGAGCAGGTGGAGAACGCCCAGGTGCAGGAGGTGAAGGACGCCAACGGGCTTGACGCCGTGAAAGTGACGTTCGATTCGGGCATCCTCTTCGCCACCAACAAGTCGGACCTCAACACCGCCGCAAAGAACTCGCTCGCCAAGTTCGCCACAGTGCTCAATAACAACAAGACTTGCGACATCGCCATCTTTGGCCACACGGACAACACGGGCAACGACGGCATCAACGTGCCGCTGTCGGTGAGCCGCGCCACGAGCGTGGCCAACTACCTGAAGAGCTGCGGCGTGTCTGCCACGCAGATAAAGAGCGTAGAGGGCAAGGGGTCGTCGGAGCCTGTGGCCGACAACTCAACCGCCGAGGGCAAGCAGCTCAACCGCCGCGTTGAGGTTTACATGTACGCCAGCCAGGAGATGATCCAGGCAGCCGAGAACGGAACGTTGCAGTAAGCCAACAGCGCCAACGGATGTTTATCATCAGGAAAATACGCACTATGCTTAAATGGATGGTGGTGGTCTTCTTTGGCACCACCATCCTTTCTGTTGTCGCCCTGCGCTTCATTCCCGTCTACTTCACGCCGCTCATGTTCATCCGCATGGCCCAGCAGCACGGGCGGGGCGAGGACATGAAGCTGCGCCACAGGTGGGTGCCGCTAAGCGAGATGTCGCCCCACCTGCCGCAGGCCGTCATGGCCAGCGAGGACCAGCGCTTCCTCTCGCACCACGGCTTCGACTTCCGCGCCATCGAGAACGCGGCCAAGAACAACATGAAGCACGGCAGCAAGCGCAAGCTCGGGGCCAGCACCATATCGCAGCAAACGGCCAAGAACGTGTTCCTTTGGCCTGGGCGCACATGGGTGCGCAAGGGCCTGGAAGCCTACTTCACCGCCCTCATAGAGCTGATGTGGAGCAAGCAGCGCATAATGGAGGTTTACCTGAACTCCATCGAGATGGGCGACGGCATCTACGGGGCCGATGCAGTGGCCGAGTTCCACTTCGGCTGCCGCGCCTCCGAGCTTACCAAGGGCCAATGCGCGCTCATAGCCGCATCGCTGCCCAACCCGCTCAAGTACGACTCAAGCCAGCCCACGCGCTACATGAACAAGCGCAAGAGGCGCATAATGCGTGAGATGAGCCACGTGAAACCACTTCCCCCGGAGGGCGAAGACGCAGGAAAATAGCCTCGGCAGAGGGCCAGTCTGATGCCAGTAAAGCCATAGCTGGAAGCCGCTCCGAGCCCCATTTGCAACCACTTGATACTCAATTACTTGGCAAAATAGGCCATTTTGCATTCCAAAACGGCCCGTTTCGCACTCCCAAACGGGCCGTTTGGCACGGCAAAACGGCCGCTTTTGCATTTCAGCAAACAACGCCCAGCTGCCGGGCGAGGCAAAAGCCCGGCAACCGAGTGGGGGTTAAAACATACGCAAGATCATGTCGTTGGCCTTGTCGATGGCCGAATTGTCGAGCGACGCGAGGTAGATGCGCGTGGTGCGCTCCGATTCGTGGCCCATGCCCTCGCTGATAACAGCCAGCGGCACGTTGTGGCTCCGCGCCACGCTCGCCCACGAATGGCGCGCCACGTACATAGTAAGGGGCGCGTCAATCCCCACCATGGCAGCCACTTTCTTCAGCTTCGCGTTCACAAGGTGCAGGGCGTTCTCATACTGCCGCCGCTCATTGGCCCTGCGCCTTATTATCGGCAGCAGGCGGCCGCCCTCGTTCTCTGGGTACTTGTCCACAATCTCCTGCATGCACCGCTCCCACTTCACGTAGAGCTTCTGCCCCGTCTTGTGCCTGCGGTAGGCCAGCACGCCTCCCCTGAGATCGGCCTTGCTCAGGTAAGCCATGTCCACGAAGGCCATGCCCCTGGTGTAGAAACTGAACATGAACATATCGCGGGCAAAGTCGAGCGAAGCGTCGGCGGCAAGGTCTACGGCCTTAATGCGCCTCAGCGCGCCGAGGCAAATGGCACGCTTAGCCGTCTTCTCCACTCCCGTGTACACACCGCCGAAAGGGTAGCGCTGCGCCGTCAGCCCCCGAGCCACGGCCCTGTTGTAAGCCGCTCGCAATATCCTCATGTAGAACGACACCGTGTTAAGTGCCAGCCCTCGTCCCCTGAGGTAAGCCTCGTAGAGCATGATCATCTCGCCGTCGATGGAGTCGACGCTCACGTCGGCACAGCCGCAAAAGCCCATGAAGCTGCGCAGGGCAGCCAAGTAGGTCTCAGCCGTGCGCACGCGCCCCGCCGCGCGCAGCCCGCCAGCCACCCCCTGCACAAACACCGGGAACGAAAGGCAGGCCCGCGCGGCCTCATACTCCTCGACAACCCGCTGCGCCGTACACTCCCCGGCGGCCTCCAGCCTGCCCATCACACCGCGCAGCATGGCCCTGTCGCGGCCAATGCGCTCGCCCATGGCGCGCAGCACGGCAGTGCGCCGCCCGCCCGGTTCTCCCTCGACAGGCATGCCCCTGCCCTCATCCCACTCCTGCGGCAGGAGCTTGTAGCCCGTGCCTATCTGCCTCACCGTGCGGCCCTGCGCCACTTGATAATAAACGCTGCCCATTTTTCCCTCAACCGTAGAGGGCCTGAACTTAATCTTAACTGATGCCATTTCGCTAATACACTTTAGTTAAACAATGTCTGGAAAAAGACTGCAAATGTAAGTGCATTTGGCGAAAAAAGGCAGGTGGCAGACCGTTTTGGCCTGCCACCCAGTCACGCCCTTTATATTTTAGGCCGTGCAACTATCCATGCCGCTACCATAGGCGGCACCCGCTGGCCGTCAGCGCAGCATAACCTTTGCCACCTTTGCGCCAGCGCGGACAACGTGCATGCCACTGGGCAAGGATGAAACGCGCAGCGTCCCGGTGGCATTCTGCCTGCATTCCACGCGCCCCGCGATGTCGGTTATGAGCACATCAGTATCGGCAGGCAAGTTGTCTATCACCACGGTGCGCCCTTTCAGGCTTATCGTTACGCCGCCCTCGGCGGCACCTGCGGCGGCGATACCGGTGTAAGAGCCCACCTGCACATCGGCCACAGCAGCTACGCCTGAGCCATCAACGGCCTTGGCCTGCACACGGACGGTGCCTCCCACGGTGTTCTCCTTTATGCTGAGCACACCCTCATGGCTCACAGTGGCAAGGTGGCCGCCATCCACGATGCTCCACTCCACGGTGGTTATCGTGGCCAGCGCAGGCGTGGCAACAGCCCTGAGACGGAGCGACGGCTGCGACTGGCCGATGGCCATCACGCCCTCCACGCTCGTAATCTCCAGTGCCTCAACCATCGTGACGCTGTAAGCCTCGGCAGTGCTTGTAACGTTAGAGCGGCCCTCGGCAGCGTTGCGCGGAGCCTGCCTGCTGCCGGCAGCCTGCGCTGGAGTGCCATCGGCCATGGTATAAGCCAGCGCATAATACATCGGCGAGTCGTCGGCGCGCTTGTGGGTGAAGCTCTGCGAGTTGCCCGAAACCACGTCGAGCACGGCCAGGTTGTCTGCCGACGGGCCTGCGAGGATGGTGTACTGGGCTATGTCGGCGCCCACGTAAGGCATCCAGTGCAGGTTTATGTCGTTCCCAAGTCCGCGGTTTATCATCATGTGTATGTTGCCGTGGACGCGGCCCGGGCGCGTCTCGCCGCCGTAAGCAGTACCTATGGTGAGCATATAGCGCGACGACTTCACGTCGGGACGGCTCTCGGCGTCGACGTAGCGCCCGTCGGCAAGCGGCACCTCAGCCACTTTCTCGTACTCATCAGCCACCGAAGTCTCGCGGTAAACGTTCACCATGCCATCAAGCAACGTGGCGTCGGGCAACGGCATGGCAGCATCCCAGCTCACCACATTGCGCCCGCCGCTCACGCTCACCATCGTTATCTCGGGCCTAAAGGCTGAGCCTACTACGTCAATCGCCTTCTTAGCCTCCATAAGGCCAAACACATCATCCTCATAAGTGAGCGTGAGCTCCACCATGCCGTCTGCCTCGGGCAGCGTAAGCATGGCCACGTTGGCGGCGGCATCCACCTCCACGGAACCGCCATCTAGGCTTACCGAAGCCTTTCCTTCTGCCGACGCAAACACCCCTGGCAACGCCACTGTGAGCACGGTGCCGCCAAGAGCCTTGGAGGGCAGGGCAATGTCGAGGCTCGGGCGCTCCTCAATCATTATCTTGTGCTCACTGCGCAGCGTGCTTATCGTAACCACAACGGTCTTCAGCCCGGGCGTGGCCCAGGTGATGGTGTTGCCCTCCACGATGCCGCCATCGGCACTTACGGAGAACTGCCCCTCTACGTTGTCGCGGTAAGCAAACTCCACCGGCACGCCAACGCCGCCCTTGACGGGCATCGTGATGAGGCCCACCTCAGCCGGAGTGAACTCTACCGGCTCCGAGAAAGCCGAGTGGGCAAACCACGGGTCGATGGTCTGTATGCGCACCTCGTATGCCTTGCCCGCAGTGAAACGGCCAAAGGGGATGGGCATGGTGGGCGTGGTTCGGTAGGCCAGCCAGCCCGGCGAGGGCGTGGCGGCAATGTCGCTGGTTGAGTTGAGGGGCGAGATGATGTAGTTGTCGGTGCCTTTCTCGCGCACGCTCACGTTATATCTGAGGTAGGCCAAGGGCGACTCTGCGTCGGTGGCGCCGCTCCAGTTGAGCGTTATGTTGTCTTGGTTTTGCGTTACATATACCTGCGCAGGAGCCGTGGGGGCTGTGTTGGGATAGCGCGAACTAAGCTCGCCGATGCTGTTCCAGCCGTCGGGATAGCCGTCGTTATATAGGTCGAACATCCCCAAAGGGTCTATTGTGCTCAGGTTCGAATATTTACCAAGACCGGAGATGTGCGCAGCCTGCGGCCCTGAAATGCGGTTGAGCACGAGCGAGTCGGCCGTTGCGGCGTAATCCATGCGCCCGTCGTTGTCGAAGTCGAAGCCGAGCGGCAGGCCCGGCAGTTCCACTTCCTCGTCAAACTTCAGGTCGCTGCCGCCGAGGCGCGCGCTGTATTCATAGCTGTCGTAGCCGCCGTAAGAGTAGGCTATGTCCGTCCAGCCGTCGCCGTCCACGTCGATGGCCTTAACTGTATGGGGCGTTGCGCCCTCAAGCATGGGCAGCTCAACCCTCTCGAAGCTGAAGTTGCCGCGGTTGATGGCAAGGAAATACTGCCTCTTGAACGATGAGTTATAATCGTTACCGTCGCCGAGCAGCAGGTAGTCCATAAGTCCGTCGCGGTTGAAGTCAGCCGGAACGATGTATGCTCCCCACTGCCCGTTATCGAACTTCTGCTCTATGGTCTCCAGTCTTCCGTCGCCATAGTTCTTGAAAAGCCGCGCCCCGGTGTAGAAATCTGGGAAGCCGTCGTTGTTGAAGTCGCAGGCATCCTCAGAGCTGAAAGCAGTGCCTAACGAACCTCCACTGGCAGACGTGAAGCCCTCCGAATCGAGGGTGAAGTCCATGCTTCCATTGTTGATAAGCCAGTTGAACTTGTCCCCGCCCTTGTAGTGGCCGCCGTAAATGTCGGGCTTGCCGTCCATGTTCTTGTCCAATATGACGTCTGGCCCGATGCGGACATCCGAGAGGCTGAGGCTCGGATACTCCTCATAGCTGCCGCTGTCATACTTATACAGATCCTCGCCGGAAATCAGTTCCACCTGCCCGTCGGCGTCAAGGTCAACCGGCCAGCCACCCGCTGCGGCATCGTCTGTCCTGAGCGGACTTACGCTTACTTTCTGGGCCACGGTTATACCGCTGCCGCTTACAGTGGCCTCGATGGTTTTCTGCCCCATGTCGGCAAAGAGGATGCGGGCCGAGCGGCCGTCGGAGGCAATCACCTC
This sequence comes from uncultured Prevotella sp., assembly GCA_944319915.1. Lineage (GTDB taxonomy): Bacteria > Bacteroidota > Bacteroidia > Bacteroidales > Bacteroidaceae > Prevotella. The sequence goes on from CALUEY010000015.1 coordinate 18,171, forward strand.
GCCGTCGGGCAAGGCGCGGAAAGATACGTCATAACCGCCCAGAGCCGTGGCCACGAGCGTGTCGGCGAGGCCGAGCTGCGTGGCCGAGAGGGCGAACGGGGCGCTCACAGCGGCATTCTCAAACTCGGCGGCATCGCTCCACTGGCCGGCAAGGCCGTTCTGGTCGATGGCCCTTACCTGCGCCCTTACCTCGCCCTCGGGCCACGAACCGGCATTGACCACTACGAAAGTGTTGCCCCCGGTGAGCGATTGATAGAGCGCGGAGCCGCCGCCGAGGCGCACCTCATAGTCAAGGTCTTCTGTTGCGCTCTCGCTGTCGGAGCCTGCGCCCCACTCCACCTTGACGTTGGCAGTAGACCCATCCACTATCACGCGCGGCGCGCCGAGCTTGGCGGGCGGCGTGTTCTCGGTGGCGGCAGGCGTAAGCGAGACGAGCCGCGCGTCGTCAAGATAGCCCGCGTTCTCGTCAGTTGCGGCTATGTACATATAGCCGTCGCCGAGGTAAGGATGGAACGTTAGGTTGTCGTAATAGTTGGCGTCATATCCGCTGGGCATGAGGCTGGCCTCAGTGATGTTGAACGAGGCATCCCAGTCGATGCGGAAGAACTGCTGGCTGCCGTCGCTGGCAATGGCCGTGGGGCGACCGTCCATGCTGAAGTCGTAGACGCCGTAGAACTCGCGCGTGCCGCTGATGGCCCGCTCTGTTTTCTGGAACGTGCCGTCGCCACGGTTCTTGAAGAACACGAGGTAGGCATACTGCTGGCTGCGCGGCGTGTTGGCCAGCAGCAGTATGTCGCTGAGGCGGTCGCCGTCGAGGTCGCGGCAGATTACGTCGGTGACGTTGTTGTTGGAAAAGAGCACCGTAGGCTCGAAGCCCGCCGCGCCCCGGCTGAGGTTGAGGGTTACTTCGCCGCTGTTTTTGTCGAACACCACGAGGTCCTTCACGCCATCGCCATTGAAGTCGGCCACGGTGACGCCGCCCGCTATGGATGCAGAGTAGTAACGCCCATCGGGCAGCGAGAGGAACGTGTTGCCCTCGGGGTCGATGAGGTCGGGATAGCCGTCCATGTTGATGTCCACGGCCTCCATGCGCGCCGCCTCGGCGTAGCTCACGCCGTGCTCGCCGCCGGCCATGCCGCTCATGTTCACGCTGTTGTTGGTAAAGCTGCCGTTGCCGCCGTCGCTAAACTGCGCCTGGGCTATCTCCGCCGGGTCGGTGACCACGTTGAGCGGCTGCACGGTGAACGTTCCGTCGGCCAGTTGCAGGAGCGTGAACGGCTCGTAGGCCTTGGCCCACCCGCCGCTGTGGAAGAGGAATATGTCCTTGCGCCCGTCGCGGTTGAAGTCGGTCACCACGGCGTTGGCCATGCGGTAGTCCTTGCTTATCCCGTCAAGGGGCTGTATGCGGTACGCGCCAGAAGCGCCCGAGGCATCGCTATAGGCCACGGCCCAGCCCACCCCATCGCTGCTGTAATTGCCGCCAGAGGTGGACGGGTCATATATCGCATACAACACATCGGCCCTGCTATCGGCATTGAAATCGGCAATGAGGAACGTGGATGACACCAAGATGGCGTTCTCCGTGCCATCGATGTAAATGAGCGACCCATCGGGCTTCATCCACGTAAGCCGCTCGTCGGTGGAGGCGGTGGCCCTAAAGCTGTCGCTGCGCCACCACAGGATGCCATCATGGAAGAGGTAGTTCTTCAGCTCGGGGTCGCGGTATGCATCACCCAACCATAGTTTTGCATCATCCCACGAGGTTATGCGGAAGAAGTCGTAGCCGCCTTCCGAGAAGTCGGGCTGGCGGTCTGATGGGTAATACGAGCCCATCATCGTGGTGGGGTCAGGCGGCAGCACACGGTAGTAAGCCACGCCGTCCACCACGCGGTAATACGTGTCGTCGCCAAGCGGCAGGAAATAGCGCGACGCATCGTCGGGATCCGGGATGCTTCCCTCTGGGTAACTGTACACCTTGCCGAACCGCCCGAGCCGCTCAAGCACGCCGTCACCGTCGGCATCGCCGTAGTGGCTGAAGCTCGACGTTAGGTAGCCGTAGTCTACCTCGACCACTCGCTGGGCCGAGGCCACGCCCGGCGACAATGCCGCCGCCAGGGCGATTGCGATTAAATAAAGATTTTTCATAAGCGTTATTGTTTATGGAGTACATTATTTTATTATGGTAAACCGGCCATACTGCCGCGCCATAAAGTTAGCGAAAAAAAGCGGGAGGCCACTCCATGGCGGCGGCGTTGTTGTGTCAATTAGTAAAAAACGTATGTCAATCTTTTAAAAGTGGCCGTTTTACGGACTACCGGCTGCACTGCAAGCTGCAACTGCACAGAACAAGCCAACGGTCACCCACGCCGGCAACCTGCAACAAGACATAGGCCAGCACTGGCAAGAGGCACTGGCCAACATGGCCTCGAAAGTATCTGTTGTAAATAATATTTACCATTGCACAAGACTTGACAAGGCACCCAATGCCTACAAAACAATATCCGCAAAAACGGCTCAGCACAGTGTCCAAGCACGGTAACAAAACATTACAAACGGCAGCAAGCAAGGCGTATGGCGACGGACTACCTTGCAAAACCTGCCGTTTCGCACTGCGAAAGAAGCCGTTTTGCAGCCTGAAACGGCAGGTTTTGCAGCTCAAGAAATGCCATTTTGCAACCCTCTCATTACCAGACAGATACAAAGAGACGGCCAAGCGTGGAAATAAACTTACATTTCCTTATGTCCTGACTGCGCCGGGCTGAAAAAAATTTGGCACGCACGATGCGGCATCAGCCCGAAATTTGCTACCTTTGCAGGTAGCATCAATAACTAAAAAACCATCAACAATGACAGCACTACTACAGAAAGCAAAGCGGCATACTTGCGGCCAATGGCACAGGAAAGGCCCAGGACTGATAAGAAAAGCACTGGCCACGGTGGCCATGACTACATTGGCGGCACTGACGCCTGCCACGGCGCAGCACCTCTCTAAGGTGGGCCTGGGCTACAGCGGCACGTCGGTGAACACGGCCATCTTCAGGTGCAACTCGGTGGTGAGCCACGGCGGATGGCAGTTCGTGGCCTACTACGACTCCACCGCCACCGTGGTGATAGGCAAGCGGCGCATAGGCTCCGACCGGTGGGAGCTGACGCGCACGCAATACAAGGGCAACGTAAAGGACGCGCACAACGTGATAAGCCTGATGACCGACGGCGACGGCTACCTGCACCTGGCCTTCGACCACCACGGCCACCCGCTGAAATACTGCCGCAGCGTGGCCCCGCTGTCAGCGGAAATGGGCGAACTCTCGCCGATGACCGGCAACCACGAGGGCAACATAACCTATCCTGAGTTCTACCGCCTGCCCGACGGCGACCTGCTTTTTGCCTACCGCGATGGCAGCTCGGGCAACGGCAACATGGTGCTTAACCGCTATTCGGTGAAGGAAAGGAAATGGAGCCGCGTACAGACAAACCTCATCGACGGCGAGGGCAAGCGCAACGCTTACTGGCAGATGTGCGTGGACGGGGCCGGAACGATACACATAGCGTGGGTGTGGCGCGAGTCGGCATCGGTGAACACCAACCACGATATGTGCTACGCCCGCTCTTACGACAAGGGCCGCACATGGCAACGCTCCGACGGGTCGGCCTACGAGCTGCCCATAAACGCCGCGAACGCGGAGTATGCCCTGAGGATTCCGCAGAACTCGGAGCTGATAAACCAGACGAGCATCTGCGCCGACGAGGGCGGCCGCCCCTGCATAGCCACCTACTGGCGCGCCGATGGCGAGGCTGTGCCGCAGTATAGGGTGGTGTGGCACGACGGCAGGCAGTGGCACTCGCGGCAGGTGTCAAGGCGCACCACGCCTTTCTCGCTAAGCGGCGTGGGCACGAAGATGATTCCCATGTCGCGCCCCAAGGTGGCCGTATGCGGCAAGAGGGTGTACTGCCTCTTCCGCGACGAGGAACGCGGCAGCAGGGTTTCCGTGGCCATGGCCGACAGCATAGGCGCGGCGGAATGGGTGGTAAGCGACCTCACGACCTTCTCCGTAGGCTCGTGGGAGCCGAGCATCGACAGCGAGATGCTTAAGCTTGGCCGCCTGCACGTATACGTGCAGGCCACGGCGCAGGGCGACGGCGAGAAAGTGGCCGACATGAAGCCGCAGCCGGTGTACGTGCTGGAAGTCAAGAATTAAAAATTAAGAATTAATTCTTAATTTCCAACAGGTGTGCGGCAAGCGCATCGGCCGCCTGGAGTATGGAAACAAGGGGAACATCGCTGGCGGCGGATATGTTGCTCTTCGACTCGAAGCTCTGGAACGACAAGTCCCAAGCACCCATGTGCCAGCGTATGGCCAGCACCTCGTCGTTGGTAAGCTCAAGGCCAAGGCGCAACAGCATCACCACCGACTTCTCGCCGTGGCCGAGGGGGAAGCGGGTGTAATCTACGTCGTAGCCATCGTATGCCTCCCAGCGGTTGTTGGCGTCCTTGCGGTACTTCGTCATCTTCTTGTAGATGTTGGCCTTGCACACATCGTGGAGCAAGGCGGCCAGCACTACGCTCTCCAGGGGCAGCCGCTCCTCAATCTCGGGCCGCAAGGCTATCATCTGTTCCCTGAGCCTCAGAGCCACTTTGCATACATTGAGCGAGTGCTCAAGCAGGCCGCCGTCGTGACTGAGGTGGCGGTTGACCGAGGCCGGGGCGCTGAAGAAACCGGCCTTGTTGAGATAAGCCACCACACTGTCTATGCCGGTACGGTTTACCGACCTGAGCAGCGAGATGTATTCATCCTTTGCTGTAGTTGTTGTCATAGGCGTTATCAAGATTGTAAAGCGGCGCGCTAACGCCACCGTATGCAAAGTTAAGGAAAAAGGGCGAAGCGGCAAAGCCCCACTGGCAAAAATTGCCATTTGCCTGCAATTGCCTCCCTGACGTCTACCTAACAAACAAAACTTTAGCTGACACGAACAATAAAAACAGGCGCGCTGCAATGCCTGCAACGCGCCTGCTCCATCCTTGCCCAAAGGGATTGTTTCAATCCTCGTCGAGCAATATCTTCATTATCTCGACTGCGGCCTTGGCCACCGACGTGCCGGGGCCAAAGATTGCAGCCACGCCTGCCTTGTAGAGGAAGTCGTAATCTTGCGGAGGAATCACTCCACCGGCAATGACCATGATATCCTCACGCCCGAGCTTCTTCAGCTCGTCGATGAGCTGGGGGATGAGCGTCTTGTGGCCTGCGGCCAGCGACGATACGCCCACCACGTGGACATCGTTCTCCACAGCCTCGCGCGCGGCCTCGGCCGGTGTCTGGAACAGCGGCCCCATGTCTACGTCGAAACCGCAGTCGGCATAGCCCGTGGCCACCACCTTGGCTCCGCGGTCATGGCCATCCTGCCCCATCTTGGCAACGAAGATGCGCGGACGGCGGCCTTCCTTCTTGGCAAACTCCTCGGTGAGCTGGCAAGCCACCTCGAAGTCCTTGTCGTTTTTGCTTTCTGATGAATACACGCCTGAAATTGTTCTGATTACTGCTTTATAACGGCCCACGACCTCCTCGCAGGCATCGCTTATCTCGCCAAGGGTGCAGCGCAGTTTGGCGCACTCTATGGCATGGGCCAGGAGGTTGCCCTTGCCGGTGCGGACGCACTCGGTAAGCGCGGCGAGTGCTTTCTTGCAGGCCTCGCTGTCGCGCGTGGAGCGAATCTTGGCGAGCAGCTCTTCCTGCTGCTTGCGCACGGCCGTATTGTCAACCTCAAGAATGTCGATGGGGTCTTCATGGTCGAGGCGGTACTTGTTTGTGCCTACAATGACCTGCACACCGCTGTCTATGCGGGCCTGGGTGCGGGCGGCAGCCTCCTCGATGCGCATCTTTGGCACGCCCGTCTCGATGGCCTTGGCCATTCCGCCAAGCTTCTCGATTTCCTGTATGTGCTCCCACGCTTTGTGGATAAGCTCGTTGGTGAGCGACTCCACATAGTATGAGCCAGCCCATGGGTCGATGTGCTTGCACACCTTTGTCTCGTTCTGGATGTAAATCTGGGTGTTGCGGGCGATGCGGGCCGAGAAGTCGGTGGGCAGGGCAATCGCCTCGTCGAGGGCGTTGGTGTGGAGCGACTGCGTGTGGCCGAGCACGGCGGCCATGGCCTCTATGCAAGTACGGCCCACGTTGTTGTAAGGATCCTGCTCGGTGAGCGACCAGCCTGAAGTCTGAGAGTGGGTGCGCAGGGCCATCGACTTGGGATTCTTTGCGCCGAAGCCCTTCACAATCTTGGCCCAGAGCACACGGGCAGCGCGCATCTTGGCAATCTCCATGAAGTGGTTTACGCCTATTGCCCAGAAGAACGACAGGCGCGGGGCAAAGGCATCGATGTCGATGCCGGCGTTGACACCGGCGCGGATATACTCCATACCGTCGGCCAAGGTGTAGGCAAGCTCTATGTCGGCCGTAGCCCCGGCCTCCTGCATATGGTAACCGGAGATGGAGATGGAGTTGAACTTCGGCATGTTTTGCGATGTGAACTCAAAGATGTCGGCAATGATCTTCATCGAGAAGGCTGGCGGATAAATGTACGTGTTGCGCACCATGAACTCCTTCAGTATGTCGTTCTGTATCGTGCCGGCCATCTCCTCGAGCTTTGCACCCTGCTCCAATCCTGCAACGATGTAGAAAGCAAGCACTGGCAGAACCGCCCCGTTCATGGTCATCGACACAGACATCTTGTTAAGGGGAATGCCATCGAAGAGCACCTTCATGTTCTCTTCATTGCATATGGACACTCCAGCCTTGCCCACATCGCCAACCACACGCTCGTTGTCGGGGTCGTAGCCGCGGTGCGTCGGCAGGTCGAAGGCAACCGACAAGCCTTTCTGGCCGGAAGCGAGGTTGCGGCGGTAAAAAGCGTTAGACTCCTCGGCGGTGGAGAACCCGGCGTACTGACGGATAGTCCACGGGCGGAACGGGTACATCATGGAGTAAGGGCCACGCAAGAACGGCGGTATGCCGGCCGCGAAGTCAAGGTGCTCCATGCCCTCAAGGTCTTCCTTTGTATAAACAGGCTTAACGTCTATGTGCTCCGGCGTCTTCCAATTGGGAGCTATGCCGTTGGCCTTCTGCCAGTCGGCGCCGTTGGCAGCCTTTATCCCGGCAAATATATCTACGTCTTTAAAATTCTTTCTCATGACTTCCGTGGTTATTTGATTCCCAATTTGGCGTTATACTCTTTGAGCGTTTCAAGGACGTTGCACCTCACGTGGATGAAGTTCTCTATGCCAGCGGCCTTAAGCTCGTCCATGCAGGCAGGCGCTCCGGCGACGATGAACATCGCACGCCCGGCGAGGCACTGGTAAGCTGGAACTGCGTATGTGGCATACTCATCGTCGCTCGAACAGAGCACCACGATGTCCGCACCAGCCTTCAAGGCTGCATCTACGCCTTCCTCAACAGTGTCGAAGCCAAGATTGTCAATGATCTTATAACCGGCGCAGGCCAGGAAGTTGGAGCTGAACTGCGCACGGGCCTGGCGCATGGCAAGATTGCCGATGGTAAGCATGAATGCAGTGGGAACCTTGCCGCTACGCTCAGTCTGCAGGCGCAACGCCTCGTAGTCGGCAGCCAGGCGGCTGGAGTTGATGGACTTGAAGGCAGCCTCCTCGTGCTTTGAGCCACACTTGCAGACATGGGCCGCAGGCTCCTTGCCGGCGGAAGTCTCAGTGAAGTTGGGGAACTGGTTGGTACCCAGAATGAACTCCTTGCGCTTGGCAGCGTCGTCATGGCGCTTGGCGTTGGTAGCGTTCACGTCGTCCTGCACCGTTCCTTTCCTCACAGCCTCAAGGTATCCGCCCTCATCCTCTACTTTCAAGAACAGCTTCCATGCGGCATCGGCAAGCGAGGTTGTCAACTCTTCGATGAAATAAGAACCGGCTGAGGGATCCACCACCTTGTCGAAATGGCTCTCTTCCTTGAGCAGCAACTGCTGGTTGCGGGCTATGCGCTCAGAGAAGTCCGTCGGCTGTTCGTAAACCACATCGAAAGGCTTCACCACGATCGAATGCACGCCGCCTATCGCCGCGCTCATGGCCTCGGTCTGGGTGCGGAGCATATTCACGTAGCTGTCGAACATCGTCATGTTGTATGTAGTGGTGATGGCGTTCACGCACATCTTGCATGCACAGTCGCACTTAGGCTCATATTGCTTCACTATCTCGGCCCACAGCAATCGGGCGGCACGGAACTTGGCTATCTCCATGAAATAGTTCTCCGTTATTCCCATGTTGAACTTTATCTTGCTGGCAGCCAATGCCGGGTCGACACCGGCATCAACAAGCTCCGATAGGTATTCGTTTCCCCATGCGAGAGCATAGCCAAGCTCCTGCACGATGTATGCTCCTGCATTGTTGAGAGAGGAAGCGTTTACCGCTATGCATCGGAAGTGCGGGTATTCTTTGAATATGTCAACCAATTGCGAGGCCAGGGGCAGTATGCGGGTAACATCCTTGCCTTTCATCACAATCTTCTCAATGGGGTCCCAGTCTATGGAGCCGACAAGCTTGTCCTTGGCGTAGCCATGACTTTCAAAATAGGCGGCAAGAATCTTGGCAAGGTCAACCGACCTGCGCTTGCAGGTGCAGAAATTCAGCTCCACGCACTCACACTCTATCCCATCAAGCAACGTGCTTACGAACTCCTCATTGACACAGTCGCCGCATAAATGGAAGCCAATCGAATCAACGCCCTTGTTCAATATGTCAAGAGCCTTGGCGTTGCCTTCCTTCGCGTCCTCAACCTTTATGTCCTGGCGCACCAGCCACGAGTTATTGTCCTTATTGTTACCGCGGACAAAAGGGAACTCACCAGGCAAAGCATCCGGAGTCTTCAGCTTCAGCACATCTTCCCTACGGTAGAATGGAGGAACAGAAAAGCCCTCGTTGGTTCTCCATACCAGTTTCTTGTTGAAGTCCGCCCCCTTCAAGTCTACCTGAATCTTGTCAAGCCATTCTTGAGTTGTCGGAGCCTCGAACTCGGTAAAGAGTTTCTCTCTGTTGTTTGACATAAGTACAATATTATTTATATAGTTATTGATAATTCCCGCTCAACCTAATCAAGTGAATCGCGCGCTATTGCATCGCATATCTTCATGCAAAGATATACAGAAATTCCGACTTTCAGAAAAATATAAAGAGAAAAAGATTTCCAATCGTGAAAAATTCAAAAACTTGGTGGAGTGGGCGAAAATAATCACACGCAAATTGTTATTTGAACAATATTTTACCTACTTTTGCAACTTAGAAAAATTATCTTATCCCAATGGATTGGCTCATTAATCTATTTGTCAACACAGAGTCCGTGGCGCACATCGCCCTCCTCTATGCCATTGTAATTGCCGTAGGCGTGTTGCTCGGCAAAATCAAGGTGGGAGGCATTTCGTTAGGCGTCACTTTCGTTTTGTTTGCGGGTATTGTCGCCGGTCACATCGGCCTAACCGCCCCCATGAATATCCTCACCTTCTTGCAGGACTTCGGCCTCATCTTGTTTGTATTCATGATCGGCTTGCAGGTAGGCCCGGGCTTCTTCGAAAGCTTCAGGAAAGGCGGGGTGACGCTCAACCTGCTGTCCACCGCCACAATCCTGCTCAACATCGCGGTGATGTTCGCCTGCTACTTCATCTTTTTTGACACAAGCAACCCAGTCAACCTTCCGATGATGGTAGGCACGCTCTATGGTGCCGTGACCAACACCCCAGGACTTGGTGCCGCCACCGAAGCGCTCGACAGCGTGTTCCCGAAGGGTGAGGCGCCGCAGATAGCCTCGGGGTATGCCTGTGCCTACCCGCTCGGAGTGCTTGGCATAATCGGCGCGACAATCCTAATCAGGTATATCTGCCACGTCAGGCTCGACAAGGAGGAAGAGCAGCTTAACAAGGACGCCGAAGAAGACGCCCATGTCAAGCCACACAACATGCACCTCAGGGTAACCAACTCCTACCTGGCCGGGCGCACCATCGGGCAGATACACGACTTCCTCAACCGCGACTTCGTTTGCTCGCGCGTACTGCACGAAGGTCACGTTAGCATCCCCAACAGCAAGACAAAGCTTGAGCTGGGCGACCTCGTGTTCATCGTATGCGCCGAAGCCGATGCCGAAGCCATAATCGCCTTCATTGGCCCGGAAGAGCAGGTAGAATGGGAAAAGCAAGACGAGCCCATGGTATCCAAGCGCGTCATTGTAACGCGCCCGTCAATCAACGGCAAGACGCTCGGCCAGATGCACTTCTCAACAGTCTACGGCGTCAATGTCACGAGAGTTACGCGCCAGGGCATGGACCTCTTCGCCAATCCCCACCTTGCGCTGCAAGTGGGCGACCGCGTGATGGTGGTCGGCCCGGAGAACCTTGTCAACCGCGTGTCGAGCGTCCTCGGCAACTCCATCAAGCGCCTTGAGTCACCAAACATAGCCACCATATTCATCGGCATCATCGTCGGAATCCTGTTCGGGAGCCTCCCGCTGGCCGTTCCCGGCATGCCCATGCCCCTGAAGCTCGGCATTGCCGGCGGTCCGCTTGTGATAGCCATACTCATCGGCCGCTACGGCTACAAGGTACACCTCGTCACCTACACCACGACCAGTGCCAACACCATGCTCCGCGAGATAGGACTTGTGCTCTTCCTTGCCAGCGTGGGCATAAAGGCCGGCGAGGGATTCTTGGAGACAGTGGTGCAAGGCGACGGACTCAAGTACGTCTACACAGGCTTCCTCATCACCGTCATCCCGATACTCATCATCGGCCCGATAGCGCGCATGAAGTTCAAGTTCAACTATTTCACGATCATGGGAATGATAGCCGGAACTTACACCGACCCGCCTGCGCTGGCATACGCCAACCAGTCGTGCTCAAAGGAAGCCCCTGCCGTTGGCTACTCCACGGTATATCCGCTCAGCATGTTCCTGCGCATATTCACTGCCCAGCTCATAATACTCCTGTGCTGCGGCATCTGACGGAGGCAAACTAAAACTAACTCTAAAATACACACACATTGAAATGAACAAGTTCGGATTACTGTTAGGCATAATGCTTGGCTCAGTCTCCGCGGTGTCCTACGGACAGATGTCCGAGAGCATCAAGCTGAACGAGGTTATGACCAACAATGCAACAAGCCTGCAGGACGAATACGGCCAACGCGAAGCGTGGGTGGAGATAGCCAACATCTCCTACTCCACATACAACGTAAGGGGGATGTTCCTCACCACCGACCGCGCCGTGCTCAACCCTGACATGAGTGTACCAGAGCGCATCAAGCGCATGAGCATCATCCCCAACGGCGATGCCCGCACCAACCTCAGCGCGCGCCAGCACCTGCTCTTCCATTGCAACAGCAACCCAAGGCTGGGGGCGCTGCACCTATCGGTCAAGATCGACCCCGCCAAGCCCACGTGGATTGGCCTTTACGATGGCAACGCCACGCAGCTGATAGACTCCGTTACGGTGCCGGTGCTCGCGCCCGACCAGTCGTATGCCCGCGAGCGCGACGGAGCAGCCATATGGCAGATAAAGCCCAAGGACGCCGTAACCCCCGGCATATCCAACTACATACAAGTTGACGAAAGCAAGGTTGCCAAGCTAAAGCGCAACGACCCTTATGGGTTCGGCATCACCGTGCTCGCCATGGGCATAGTGTTCTTCTGCCTTGCCCTCCTGTGCGTTTTCTTCACTCTGTTCGGCATGTTCATGAAGCACCGCTCCGCAGCCAAGAAGATGGCCAGCATCCAGCCGCTCAAGGCCGGAATGAAGACAGTGGAGAAGACGGTTGAGATAGGCCACAAGACCAACGTCATACTGCAAGACGGCCTCAAGTCGAAGGGCATCGACAAAGAAACCTACATAGCCGTAATTGCCCTTGCCATACAGCAGTACACCAACAACGTGCACGACGTGGAGAGCGGCATCATAACCATAAAGCCCAAGACCACCGAGTGGGACGATGCATACATACAGATGAAACAATTTCACGAATAACCCCAATAACAATCCTAAAAAAGACTGACAGCAATGAACAAGTTCCAGTATAACGTACAAGGCGTCGACTACGACGTAGAGATAGAAGAACTCGAGGGCAACGTGGCCAAGGTGGTGGTCAACGGCATCAGGTTTGAGGTTGAGCTGAAGCAGCCCATCAACCCAGCGCACGCCATCCGCAAGAAGCCCGAAGTACACCAGCCCGCCCCCGCGGCCCCGCAGCAGGCAGCCCAGCCGGCCCCGGCTGCCGCAGCACCGCAACAGGCCGCAGCCCCGGGCAGCGGCTCGCAGGTAAAGGCCCCACTGCCAGGCACCATCACCTCAGTAAACGTAAAGGTGGGCGACGTGGTAAAGGACGGCGACACCGTAGTAGTGCTTGAGGCAATGAAGATGCAGAACAACATCGAGACCGAGTTCTCGGGAACTGTCACTTCCATTTTAGTAAACCAGGGCGATTCGGTGCTCGAGGGCGCCGTGCTGCTCACAATAGCCTGATGCATTATGGGATTCACAGAGTTCTTAGTAGAAAACTTCAATGAGTTCCTCACCTACACCGGCTTTGCCAACGCCACGGCGGGGAACATCATCATGATTGTGGTCGGCGCCATCCTCATCTACCTGGCCATAAAGAAAGACTTCGAGCCACTGCTGCTCATCCCCATCGGCCTCGGCATCATCATAGGCAACATCCCGTTCCGTGCCGACGCTGGCCTCGAGGTTGGCCTCTATGAGGACAACTCGGTGCTCAACATCTTCTACCAAGGCGTGCGCCAGGGCTGGTATCCGCCGCTGGTGTTCCTCGGCATTGGCGCCATGACCGACTTCTCCGCCCTCATAGCCAACCCCAAGCTGGTGCTCATCGGAGCTGCGGCGCAGTTCGGCATCTTCGGTGCATACATGGTGGCCCTCGGCCTCGGCTTCGAGCCTAACCAGGCAGCGGGCATAGCCATCATCGGCGGAGCCGACGGACCTACGGCCATATTCCTGTCGTCAAAGCTAAGCCCCAACCTCATGGGAGCCATTGCCGTGTGCGCCTACTCTTACATGGCTCTCGTGCCGCTCATCCAGCCGCCGCTCATGCGCATGCTCACCACAAAGAAAGAGCGCCTCATCCGCATGAAGCCCGCCCGCCAGGTAAGCCAGACCGAGCGCATACTCTTCCCCATCATCGGCTTGCTGCTCACCACGTTCATCGTGCCATCGGGCCTGCCCCTGCTCGGCATGCTCTTCTTCGGCAACCTGCTCAAGGAGTCGGGCAAGACCACTCGCCTTGCCAAGACTGCAGGCTCCGCCCTCAACGACATCGTGGTGATGCTGCTCGGCCTCACGGTGGGCTGCTCCACGCAGGCCAGTGAGTTCCTCACCGTCAACACGCTCTACATCTTCATCCTTGGCGCGTTCTCGTTCATGGTGGCCACTGCCAGCGGCGTGCTCTTCGTAAAGCTGATGAACATCTTCCTACCTAAGGACAAGAAGCTCAATCCGCTCATCGGCAACGCCGGAGTGTCGGCAGTGCCTATGAGCGCCCGCATAAGCAACAACCTCGGCCTCGAGTACGACCGCCACAACTTCCTGCTCATGCACGCCATGGGCCCCAACGTGGCTGGCGTCATCGGCTCGGCCGTGGCAGCCGGGGCGTTGCTCGGATTTATGTCATAACACAAATAGTACTTTTTTCATGGCGGTGTTTTCCTGTGAAGGACGGCACCGCTTTTCGTTTTCCCCAAGCCCAACCGCCAACTGTACTTCTACCATCTTATCCCGCACAGGCGCAATGGGCGAGCAAAAGCGAGGGGGCAAACAGAGATGCGGCACGCCACGCATGAGAGGAAGTGAATGTGCGCATCGCCCTTGCGAAGACGGGAAACGAGCACAAGAAGATGGAAACAAGCGCCATGAAAAAACATTGCCGGCAAGCATTGCTTGCGCCAATGCCTGCCGGCAGGAAAAATACCTCCCGAATACAAAAGTCCTTAGCCTGCGGCTCTATGCTGACAGGAACAGCCCTGGCCAGCCTCTGCGCTATATGAGCGCCATGCCCATGGCAGCGCACTCGCGCCTCATGTCCTCGGGCCAGATGCTTGCCTGTATCTCGCCTATGTGGCCCTTGTGCAGCATCACCATGCACAAGCGGCTCTGTCCTATGCCTCCGCCTATGCTCAGCGGCAGCTCGCCGGCAAGCAGCTTGCGGTGGAAGTACAAGTTCCGGCGTTCCTCCTTGCCTGCCAGCGCAAGCTGGCGGAGCAGGGCATAGCGGTCTACGCGGATACCCATGGACGACAGCTCGAACGAACGCCCAAGCACGGGATACCATATCAGGATGTCGCCGTTAAGCCCGGCGCGCCCGTCCTCCGCCGTTGTCGACCAGTCGTCGTAGTCGGGCGCGCGCCCGTCGTGGGGCTTGCCGTCGGCCAGCTTGCCGCCAATGCCAATTATGAACACCGCCCCGTGCTCGCGGCACACAGCGTCCTCGCGCTCCTTGGGGCTTTTGCCGGGATACATCCGCAGCAAGTCCTCGCTGTGAACAAACGTTATCCTCTCGGGCAGGAAAGGCTTCAGCTGAGGGTAAGTCTCGCAGGTAAGGTACTCCGTGCGCCTTATGGCTGCGTAAATGCGCTCCACCACGCTCTTGAGGTGGGCCACGGTGCGCTGCTCCTTGGTTATCACGGCCTCCCAGTCCCATTGGTCCACGTAAAGCGAGTGCAGGTTGTCAAGCTCCTCGTCGGCCCGTATGGCGTTCATGTCGGTATAAATGCCGTGGCCCGGCTCTATGCCGTATTCCGCCAGCGACAGCCTTTTCCACTTGGCCAGCGAATGCACCACCTCGGCCCTCGCGTCGCCCATGTCGTGTATGGGGAACGTCACGGCCCGCTCCACACCGTTCAGGTCGTCGTTGATGCCCAGGCCCTGCAGCACGAACAGCGGGGCCGTAACGCGCCTCAGGCGCAACTCAGTCGCGAGGTTCTGCTGGAAGAACTCCTTTATCAGCTTAATCCCCTGCTCCGTCTGCCTCATGTCGAGCAGGGCCTTGTAGCCCTCGGGCTTTATCAGTTTGCTCATAGTTCAATGTTTATTGTTGCCTGCCGGTTGGCCGCCTGCGCCCTTGCTTTGGCAATGCCCAAAAGGGCTGAGGGCAAGCCACGCCGCAGAAATTCTGTGCAAAGATAATCTTTTTAATCTAAAAAGCAAGCAAACAGACTTTAAATTTCGCAATAAGAAATAAAATAAACGGTTTTTGCTGCACTATGCAGTATTTTATTGTCAAAACCAAAGCACCATGTAAGCAAACAGCAAGCATTGCAATGTTCCTATCATGAACGTCTGCATCCTGCAAGATTGGGGCAAAAGCTGCATGGGCAAAAGCAGTTGACGTATAAACTCCTGAGCGGAACACATTGGAGCAGTAACCTCCACGCCATTTTGGCTGAGCAGGTGGGGGCTTCCTTCACCACCTCAAACAGGAGCATAGCAAGCATTAAAGTTTCTTTACAAAGACGGTGCCGCCACCCGCCTGCCATCGTTCCGCGCAGCCAAACAACCCGTCCGGGACGATGAAACAGCCCGGTTCGCGCCCCAAAAGAGGCCGTTTTGCAAGGCCGGAAAGCCGCTTTCGCAACCCGTTGGTTCTCAGCGCATTGCGCAAAACGCCCCTATGTATGAACTATCTTTACAAAAATTTGCAAGCAACAAAGGATTGCTCAACCTTTCGGGAAAAACAAAACATACAAAAGATCCCTCCTTACTGAATGACAAAACGAGTGGAAGAACCTACACTTTCACCCACCCCGCCCTGTCATCGGAGCGCCAATCATACACTGACGCTCCAATTATTTTACGGAACAGTGCTCCATACCATCCGCCATCCCGGTCATTTCGGGCAGGCTTTCCCCCGGTCGTTCATGATTGCGTCCTTGTTTTCCAGCGCCCACCCTATCAAGGCGTTGATGTGGGGGAGCAATGAGTGCGCCCGCGCGGTAAGCGCATATTCCACCCTTGGCGGCACTTCGGGGTATGCGTTACGTGTTACATAGCCGTCTTCCTCCAATGTGCGCAGCGTGGCCGCGAGCATCTTCTGCGATATGTCGGGGATTTCGCGCTGCAACTCCTTGAAACGCAGTGCTTCCTTACCAGTCCTTTCGAGCGTGAATATCACCAAGAGCGGCCACTTGCCGCAGAGCCTTGCCAAGATGTTGCGTATGGGGCAATCAGGAAACATTGCATCTTCTGTTATCATTGTTCTGTCCATATATGAAATAATGTGAGTGCCTTCACCCTGCCAAGGGCAAGGCCAATGAGCTGATGGGAAGGTGACTACCTGGCCTGCAAAGCCACGACAGCATATCAGCCCCTTGCCACTCATCGCACCTATGTTTACGCTGCAAAATTAATAAAAAAAGCTTGGCCACGCACCATGCGCCCGCCCATTTCGCCCATGCTCGCCCATCAGATGGCGCGCACGGCGCACTGCCAGCAGCCCGATGTAACAGCATTGAAACCCGGCAATCACAGCTATTTAACATTGGTTTCATAACTTTGCCGCCAGAAACAAACATATGCAACAAAGAGAATCATGAAGAGATTGTTTTCGTTAGTTTACTTAGTGATTGGCCTCGTGGCTACTGCCAGCGGCCAAAGTGGGCAAACAGGGGCAGGCAAGCCCAAGCTCGTGGTGGGAATCATCGTAGACCAAATGAGGTGGGATTACCTCCACTACTACGACTACACCTTCGGCAACGACGGCTTCCGCCGCCTGCTGTCTGAAGGATACAGCTGCGACAACACGCAGATTACCTACGTGCCTACCGTTACGGCCGTGGGCCACTCGTGCGTTTACACCGGCTCCGTGCCTGCCATAACAGGCATCGCCGGCAACGACTTCTACAAAGACGGCAAGCGCACCTACTGCACCGACGACGCATCGGTGCAGACAGTGGGCAGCCATACCAAGGCAGGGCTCATGTCGCCCCGCAACCTGCGCGTCACCACCATGTGCGACGCAGTGAAGATAGCGCAGGACTTCAAGGCCAAGACCATCGGAGTGTCGCTCAAGGACCGCGGGGCCATCATGCCTGCCGGGCATACGGCCAACGCAGCTTACTGGTTTGACAACGAGGCCGGCGCGTTCATCACAAGCACTTATTACATGAAAGAGCTGCCGGGCTGGGCAGCCGACTTCAACAAGGCCAACCGCCAAACTTCTGACATCAGGTATACACCCAAGGGCAACACGCTCGTGGCCGACATGGCCATAGCAGCCCTCAACGGCGAGCAACTGGGCCGGGGGGCCACGACTGACTTCCTGGCCGTGAGCTTCTCTTCTACCGACTACATTGGCCATCGCTACGGCACACGCTCACCGCAGACCGAGGAAGCTTACCGGCTGCTGGACCGCGAGATTGCCAAGCTGCTCGGCGCGCTCGACTCTGCCGTGGGCAAGGGCAACTACCTGCTCTTCCTATCTGCCGACCATGCCGCCGCTCACAACGCCGCACTCATGCAGAAGAACGGGGTGCCGGCAGGCGAGTGGGATGAGCCTGCCGCGCTCAATGACATGAACAACTACCTTAAGACACTTTACAACACATCCACTCCACTGGTAAAAGACCTCATTGAGTATCGCGTGTACCTCGACCACGAGGCAATAAAGGCTGCCGGGAAGACTGTTGCAGAGGTGGAGGAGGCCCTTTGCTCCCACATTGCCGCCGACGACCGTGTGGCCTATGCCGTGCCTTTCGACAAGGTGCAGGGCCTCTCCATACCACAGGCCATCCGCGAGCGCATCATCAACGGCTACAACCCCAAGCGCAGCGGTGACATTCAGATTATCCTGCAACCCGGCTACTATGGCTTCGATTCCGGCTCGTTCCACGAAGGCACGTCGCACGGCGTGTGGTGCTCTTACGACACGCATATCCCCTTGCTCTTCTTCGGATGGCACGTAAGCCACGGGCAGACGGCCAAGGAAACGCACGTAACCGACATAGCTGCCACTGTGTGCTCAATGCTCCACATACAAAGCCCCAACGGATGCGTGGGCACTCCGATAAGGCTCAAGTAGATTTTCCCGGCAATACGATTTATCTATGCACACAAAAGCGGCGGTTCCATCGCATGATTGGAGCCGCCGCTTTGAGTTTCTGCCCGCCGCAGTGCCTGGCTGCCTATGGCCTGAATGTCAGCGTAGTGAACGCACGGAGCCTGGTTTCCTCGTCCAATGTGTCGCTCAGCCAGCCATCGCCATTGAACGTATAGCTCGATATGCGGCCATCGCCAGCTGTAAGGAAATAAAAGGCGTTGGTAGCACTGAGTCGCGTAAACGAGTTGTCAAGCAGGTTATCTTGTATCTCCTTGAAATTGGCGAGCACATACTCCATCTCCTCCTGCGTGGGCAATCTCCAGCCCGCGATGCCCGAGGCTGAAGTCATCTGCGCAATGGCTCCGTCAACAGCCGAGCGCACCGCCTCCTGGTCGGTCACAGTGCCGCTAAGCACGGTGGCCTCGTCGGTGGTCATCAGCGTAACTTCAGTAACGCCGCCTTCGGTCTCCGACTTAAGCACATAATACTTATCTTGATAAAAGGTGCCGGGCTGCGGAGCCTCGGTAGAGACACCAGGCTGGTCGCCGTCACCGCCATCGACACCCGTGGAGCCACCTCCGCCCGGCGTGACAGTGCTGCCACTCTCGTCGAAATCAAACGAGATGTTCCTTTCGCCATCCCATTCTGCCCCAATGATGGTTCCCGAGAGCTGCACGCCAAGACGTTCGGTGTATGTTCCCTCTATGTTTATCTTATAGTTGGCCTGCAACTCCTCGGCACTGGTGTATGAATAACTCGAAAGCTTGCCCGTGTCGTCTGTCATGTTCACGGTTATAGTGACGTTGGCGTTGGCGGGCGGCATCAAGTATTCGCTTCCGGCGCTCCTCCATGTCTTCGTGCCACCTTCGTTTGAAAGGCTTATCTCCTGCGGCCCCTGCGCCTCGCCATAAGAGCCGTCAATGCACAAGTTTTCGTACAACGGGGCTATCGTAACCGAGACCGCCTTTACCGACGAAGGCACATTGTTTATCACGATGCTCTGCAGCAGCATTACCTTGCGCTGCAGGGCGAGCGTAAGGGTGTTCTCGCCGCCATCGGACAGCACCACCACGTTTCCTGCAGCCATCAAGTCTGAATGGGCTTCGCCAGTAAGAGCCACGATGCTTTTCTTCGTGGCTCCCGCCTGCGCCGGCAAAGCGTATGACGAAGCGTCAGCCCCGGCAATGGCATACACCTCGTATGTACCTTCAAGCAATTCTATTGAAATCTCTGTGTCGCCCTCGCCTATCTGAGCATATTTGCAGCATTTGCCGTCAGTGCCAAACACGTAGACATTTACCGGGTAACTCACCTCTGCCCCTGTGCCACCGGCAGTTTCCTCCCCTACCCTCGTTCGGATGTTGAGCGTACTGTTGGGCTCTTTTGCCGGCTCATCTTCAGCAACAACCTCCTTTGAGCAAGAAACAACTGCCGTTGTCAATAACACTGCAACGGCCTTTCCTAACAATCTAAAATTCATATTTGCCTTGTTTTTGGTTAATTTGTGTGGCACAAATATAATGAATTATTCCTTTCGCCATGCATCCTCGCAGCGTTTTTGCCTATGCAAGTAGCAAAATTACAACAATTTCCCAATAAAACTTGCACTGGCACACAGCCCATACACCAAAATCGCCTAAGATTCCAGGCACTCCATTCATCCTCACCGAACAAACTGCCCTTCGTTTTTTGCCGCCTGGGGCAACCATTGAATCGAAGCGCACACAACGGCGGCAATGGCATCATTGATGGCTGCAACGGATGCCAAGCCTGCTAATTTTGAGCACCAGCATATACGCTTGGAATACGCTTGGGAGCTAAATAAGCGGCTATGTGATTTTTAAAAATTTGAAAAAATCAGCCTAATATTAGGCATTTAAGAAATATTTCCGTACCTTTGCATCCACTTTTGGCCCCGTAGCTTAGCTGAATAGAGCGTCAGATTCCGGTTCTGAAGGTCTTGGGTTTGAATCCCAACGGGGTCACAAAAAAGAATCCCGGGAAACCGCTTTAACGCAATTTCCCGGGATTTTTCATGCCTGTCAGCCACCTATTGACCTCCCCACCTACCCCCGCAGAGCCAGGAGTGGGCTACCTATAACGCCACACGTTCCAGAGGAAGAGGGCGTTGCCTATGAGGTAGCGGCGCCACATCCGCCGGGGCTCGCGCAGCAGGCGGTAGAGCCACTCAA
>CALUEY010000016.1 GCA_944319915.1 uncultured Prevotella sp.
ATCAGGTTGGTCAACTACGGCCAACCTTTTCTTTTCCATACCAATAGAGACATTCAAAAACAATCAGAAGTGAATATCTAAAATCTACATAACTAATTGATATGCAGTAAAATACATATTATTCATAGATAATGAGCCTCAAAAAACATTCATTTTCCATTAAAATGTAAGGTTTTTGAGCATTTTTCTCTTTTAATTTAGTGTTCATCAATATATCGCCAAATCCCTTCAAGCATTTTCAATTTATCAAAGTCTCCTTTTTCTTCCAATTCCTTTCTTGCCTTATTTCGTCGTTCTTGTTTTTGTTTCTCTGCAATCTTTAAGAAATCCTCTTGGCCCGTGATTAGTGCCTTCTCGTTTGCCTTGTAGATATTTTCTATGTCAAACTCTTTCAAGTAAGTTTCTATTTCGGATGGATTGCGTCCCATATTTTGAGCGATTAGACCCATCGGCACATTCGCATGATAAAGGGCTGAAGCGTAGCTATGCCTTGCACAGTAGAAAGTTATACCCTCTGCAAATCCCAATCGTTTGGCGATACGTTTCAGATTTACATTTACCATATAATTCATATATGTCATACGGCCAAACTTCTTTCCTTCCGTATCATCGTCTTTATCGAAAATTGGAAATAAATAATCTTCTAATTCATCCTCGTCTAATTCATCACTTTCATCAATATAACTTCCAAACGGATTTAGGTATGGTATAAGATAACGAGCATCTACAATTACTCTTGTCGGATGCGTTGTTTTATGCCTCGTTATATTTATTTCATAGCATGGCAATTTCCTTAAATGAGACATGGCATAATTGTAGTCGTGTTCTGCCGAATCTTTCACAAACTTTTCTCTGTCCGTTACTTGGATTAAATGTATATCTTTCTTTTTCAAATTCGCAAGGTCAACAAGTGCCATACCTTGAAGATGATAACTACAAAGGAACAAAGCAAGAGAAAACTGTTCGGCATTGATCGGTGTCAATTTCGTTGTTCCTCTTGGCTTAAATTTTTGGTTTACCCAATACTGCCTTTCTTTAAGTTCGCCATACACATCATTATTTTCTATTCCATATTTTCCATACCTATCAAGATAGTACACCATTAAAGAAGTAATCTCTTGCAAGGTCAACGCTCGTTTCCTTGTTTGACAATTCAGTTTCTTACTAAATTGAAAAGTTGCAAACGGAGTTTCTTTTATATACTCCTTAGTTATGGCATAGTTAAAGATAGCTTGGAAGTTATCAAAAAACTTTCGGATGGAATTGTCTGCATAATGGCAACGCAGATATTCTTCAAACGACCGAAGCCAATTTGTTGTCACCTCAAACAACTCTAAGTCCTTGCCATTGGTATATTTCTTTATACGGTTAAGTAAAGTTCTATATCCAACAGCTGTATTATACTTACCCTTCTCAACTTTAAAAAAGTTGATTCTTTCTTCAAATAAAGAAAACAACGTTAGCCGTGTCGGTGCTGTCTTTTGCAAATCTGAAATTATTGTTGAGGCTGAATAATCCTCTCTGCCTTCCAAAGACAAAACGTAATTCTGTGCATCTACCAATTCTTTCGTGATAATGGGGTTGAGGCTGTTTGCACGTTTGCCTTTTACTCGTTGTTTGTCATCACTCCATTCTTGAGGCTTGCAAGATATGCCCATGCTTTTGTACTTGCGTTTGCCATTGTAGCAAATACGTAGCATAATCGGATGCTCACCATTGGCAAGCGTCTTTGAAGTGTAAAGTATCGCTGAAATAGTAGGCAAGTTCCGTTTCATATCCTTGTTTTTAGTTTACCTTGTGGTTTACATTTTATAGCGTAAAACCTACATTTGGTTTACATTGCAAAGATAAGAAATAAATCTTAATTTTCTATATTTCAGCGATATATAAATTATTTATATTTTTCTATTTATTCCCGAGGCAAATGAAGAGCAGCGAATCTTTCTCCGCGCCTGCTTGTTGGGTGCTTGCTGTAGTCTGGTAGTCCATGTTTTTTGCTGCAAATGTAGCAAAAAAATCGCATACCGCAATGATTCGTGCGGCAAAGGACGGCGGTGCAGGGGCGAGAAAGCGCAGGGTATGTGGCGGGCTTGATGATAGAAGCTGTTCGATGGCAAGTCAGGATCTTTTATCTGTATAAGGAATATGCCACCTTGAAATAAAGAGAGTTAGAAGATGATTGCCTCGTTTCCGGGTAACGACTTGGCAGCCGTCCTAATTGCCGTGGTCTGCATCGCTTTGTTTGTTCGGGTAACTCTTGCGGATGCAAATATACGAAAATATAACAGGCAAAAAGAAAAATGAAGCCATTTTCTTTTTGCCTGTTTGCGTTGTTTTATTCAATTAACCAGATGAGGTGTACTGTATCACTTCTATCCTTATCTTACAATCTCTTTTGCCTTGCAAAATGGAATGGCAGAGTTCCACTTGAAAATCTCGTTCTTTCCAAAGGCTTTGTAAAGAGTAAATGACGCTCTGACGGGAACATGCACAGAGCATAGGCGATAGTTCCTTATTTTTGGATTCTTGTCATTTTTGCTGCATCTCCCTCATCATTGCCGCAAGCCCCACTTTGTTGAAGCGGTAGAACATGTCAATCTGTTCAGGAGTATCGTTCTCCAGCAGCAACAACAATTCTTTGGCAAATTCCAAGTAACCAGTGCCGTTTGCTGTTACGATACGATTGTCGGATACGGCTTGCTCGTTCATGTAACCATCCTTATTGGTATAATTGTCTCCTCCCCATAGTTGTAGCTGTTCCAAGCCGTTTCCTGTATGTTTTATCCCATTTAAGAAACCGTGTTTGGCAAGGAAAGAAGCCGCATTGCATATAGCTCCTACAATAATCCCTTTCTCTATGGTACGGCGGACAATCGGCACGACCTTATCCGCTTCTTTTTCGTCAAGCCAACCGAAACCTCCAATCAGCACCAAATGCGGCATAATCACCGGGCATCGTATCAAAAGAATAGTCGGGCAAAGTATGGAAACCACTGCATGAGCGCACAGCGTCCAACGTGGGAGCTACGACTTTGTTCATGTATTGGGGATTCTCTTTCATACAGCGCTCGTCACAAGCAATGGCCGATGACAAGAACACAGGTTCATGGTCGGCATAATTGTTTAACAACAGATATAATACCTCGTTCTTCATATTTATTTTCTTTTTATGGTTTGACATTTACGTTTTGTCATCTCTTCTGCAAAAGCCTCTTCGCCATGTTCCTTGATGTAACGGATGCAGGCGGCACGGTCGGAATGGAAAAGAAAAGCGAACACCTTGCCTATCCAATTGGAAAACAACTTGCATTCCTTTACGTCGTGCTGGCATTCAGCGCAAGTATTTAACTTGTTTTCATGGCTACATGAGCGGATTTTACACCAAGTTGCCTTCCCATTTTGCTTGCATCCAGGACATTTCTCCGCCAAGAACTTACGGCAGGCTCCGCAATAAAGGCCGCAAGCGGCTATGTTGTGGGTGTCAGATACGATAGCTTTCATATACATCAGATGTTGGAGTGAGAAAATTCGCCATTTATCCAAAAGGTGGCTTCCGTGCCAACGAAATGCAGGAGTACATATTTGGGGTCATGCGGTCCGCCGGGGAAATGATGTATGAACCACTCATGCCACATATCCTTGCGGATAGCATCGTTCGTAACAATCTCTACCGTACCACGCAGGGCAACGCCATCCCCGTAATAGTCGTAACAAAGACCGGCCTTGTTGTTTGCCTTAAAATCATTTACTTTTACGGAATCTGCACTTGTTGCCATCCAAACATCATGGAATCCCTTTGCACCAATCTTGGACATTTGCACTGGACGGGGATAGCCGTCGGCGTCAATGGAAGTAACGGTCACGTTCTCGCATTGGGAAAGCAAATGGGTTGCTTTTTCCGTCAATGTCCGTTCATCGTTCACTTCCCACCGTTTCAGGTGCGGAAAGTGTTGGAGCATTTGTTCTTTCGCTTGTATGGGAGTCAACTTATACCCCGTCTGCCCATTCCATTGGTCTAAGAATTGCAGGCAGAACTCTATCATCTGGGTCATTGTGAACTCTTGGGTGAACTCTCCGTTTTTGTAGCAATAGGCGCAATAATCCTCGCTATGGCTTCCATCAGCATTGGTTCCTCTGTTCCCATCTGCCAGTGGCATACCGCAACTTTGACAAAATAGTTGTTCCATATTCGTTGGCCAATTCAATGCCTGTCAGTCCCTTTGCAGGCGGTTATAAAATGCAAGAGCGTGGAACTGCAATGCTACCACGTCTAAGTTGGAGGTCGTAGGAAACCTTTGGCACAGATATGGTAATAGCAGCCCACGCCATAGCGTGAGAACCACTATGCCATCTCTTGTGCCAAGTTCGAAATTTCCTACGTTTCCAACTTACAAGATAAGCATACCGCTTCTTCTTCTTTTCTCGTATGTTTTGGAGAGAGTTTCCTCAATCCGATTACAAAGATAGAGGATTTTTTTCGTTAATCACCTATTTTATAGTGCTTTTTTGTGGGGAGGTGGATTTTTTTAGAGCCTGCGTATGGCGGTGTTCACCTCTGTTGCTTCCCATGGCGGACTTGAAGGGTGAATCTGGTGAATATCAGAGGTTTTCCCATAGGCTTTTATTGACTTTGCCATAGGTAGTCTTCGTTTATATCGTTTGTAACTGTTTTGTTTTCAGCTATAAAGGTACAAAATATTTGCAAGATTACCAACTTTTGTTCTTGCTTTCTATATGATGCGTGATGGCAGCAACATGAAATATTTTGCTTTCCAATAAACAGGAAGTGAGAAATCGGGATTTCTTGAGAATCATCCATTTCATACGGGGAGATTCGCCTTATAGGGAGATTCAGAAAACGGAGGGGTTGAATTATGCTGCGGATGCTTGAGTATGTCTTGATTTGCATGGAGGCATAGGGGCCGTGATACATCGCCGTGCGGCAACGCCGATCGGGTGGGGCAAAAAAAAGAATGGGCAGCGATGCCCATCCATTTGAGTGAGGTACCTAGCAGAGTCGAACTGCTCTACACGGTTTTGCAGACCGTTACCTAACCGCTCGGTCAAGGTACCCTTTATGATTGACGGGTGCAAAGGTACTGCTTTTATTTCAAACCTCCAAATTATTTCGTCATTATTTTTGTATCAAGCTTTAATCATACGCGTCATCATACGCGCAAAATGCGAAGGCAATGCAAAAGATAAAAGATACGAGGTAAGAAAGCTTTGCTCCAGGAATCTTCCGCCTGAGCGCGCTTTATGCAAAGAAAGAATAAAAATGGGGGGAGGCAGAAGCAGAATGTCGAATAAAATACGTACCTTTGCACAGTGATATGCACGTGCGGCAGTCGAGGGCTTTTGGCCAGTTGCAGCGCACGGGGCTATCCATGCACGATAGATGAAAGTTTCGGAACTCCAAAACATAAAGCAGAGATACGGCATCGTGGGCAACTGCGAGGCGTTGAATCATGTGCTTGACGTGGCCTTGCAGGTTGCGCCGACCGACCTCAGTGTGCTCATCGTCGGCGAGAGTGGCGTGGGAAAGGAGATAATACCGCGCGTGATTCACGACAACTCGCCGCGCCGGCGCGAAAAGTATTTTGCAATCAACTGTGGCTCTATACCCGAGGGAACAATCGACAGCGAGCTGTTCGGCCACGTAAAGGGGGCGTTCACCGGTGCCATCAACGACAGCCCCGGGTATTTCGGCGTGGCCAATAAGGGTACGCTCTTTCTCGACGAGGTGGGCGAGCTGCCGCTTGCCACGCAGGCAAGGTTGCTGCGAGTGCTTGAAACAGGCGAATACATCCCTGTGGGGGCCACGGAGGTGAGGAAGACCGAGGTGAGGATAGTGGCAGCAACCAACGTCAACATTCGCAAGGCAATCAGCGAGGGCCGCTTCCGCGAAGACTTGTACTATCGCCTCAATTCCATCCCCATACAGATGCCGCCGCTGCGTGACCGCGGCGAGGACATCGTGCTGCTGTTCCGCCTGTTTGCAATGCAGATGGCGGAAAAGTACCGCATGGAGAAAGTAACGCTTACCGACGGGGCGAGGCAAATGCTCATGAAGTACAAATGGCCGGGCAATGTGAGGCAGCTGAAGAACATAACCGAGCAAATATCAATCCTAAGCCCGGAGCGGACGATAACAGAAGAGGTGCTTGCCAAGTTCATCCCGCAAGACCAGGAGAGTACACAGCTTGCCACGATACCGGGCAACAGCGACCACGGTTTTGAGTCGGAGCGGGAGATTCTATATAAGATATTGTTTGAATTGCGTGGCAATGTCAACGACCTGCGCCGCGAAATGAGTGTGCTGAGGAAGCAGATAGAAGACATGAAGGGCGGCAACGCCATGCCCGGAAGCTTGGGCGGGAAGTTGCCTGGCGATGCCTCAACGGCCTTGCAGCCGAGGCAGATATACATACAGCAGCAGCCCAAGCCAATGGCAGAGGATGCCGTAGCAGAGGAATATGTGGAGCCGGAGAACCTTAACCTCAATGACTTGGGGCGCCAGATGCTGGAGAAGGCCCTTGAGCGCAACGGGGGAAACAGGAAGAGAGCCGCGCAGGAACTGGGCATCTCAGACCGCACGCTGTACAGGAGGCTGAAGCAATACGGACTTGATTAGGCATGGCGGCCATGCCGAGGCACGGCTCCCAAATATGCAATGCAAATGGACGAGAAGAATAATGCTATAAAGAAATATGCCCGTCGGGCATGGCGGAATGTGTGGCCTGCCCACAAGGGGGTGAGGCTGGCCTTTGGCTTGGCAACAATCCTGCTGCTGTCGTGCTCCGTGTCATATAAGTTCAACGGGGCGAGCATCGACTACACAACGACGAAAACCATACAGATAGCCGACTTCCCGATAAGGGCAAGCTACGTGTGGGGGCCCATGGCAAGCATATTCAACAACCAGCTAAAGGATCTCTTCGCAAACCATACGCGGCTCATTCAGGTGAGGCGCGATGGCGACTTGAAGATTGAGGGCGAAATCACGCGCTATGAGCAGCGCAACAAGTCGGTGTCGAGCGAGGGATATTCATCGCAGACGGAACTCTCGATGACGGTCAACGTGCGTTTCACCAACAACGTAAAGCACACAGAGGACTTCGAGAGACAGTTTACTGCCACTGCTACTTACGATAACACGCAGACGCTGAACGCAGTGCAGGAGGAACTCGTTACGCAGATGGTGGAGGAGATAACAGACCAGATATTTAACGCAACAGTAGCCAATTGGTAAGCAAATGGAATTGACAGAGCTGATAAAACACCCGGAACAACTCGACAGGGACACTCTCTACGAGCTACGCTCCATGCTGGCTCTGTATCCTTATTTCCAGACGGCAAGGCTGCTGATGCTGCAAAACCTTTACTTGCTCCACGACCCATCCTTCGACGAGGAACTGCGTAGGGCTGCCGTGTATATAACGGATAGGGCAGTGATATTCCAGCTTGTGGAGGCTGCCCACTATAAGTTGAAAGTGCAGCCAAAGGAAAAGCAGCCGGCCGCGGAGACAGGGGGGGGCGGCAACCGCACCATATCTCTGATAGACAACTTCCTCGACTCAATGCCTAAAGAAGCTGATGAGGAAAAGAAAGGCAAGAAGAAACGCAGGCCCACACCAGCTGACGCTGCTGTTGACTATGTGGCCTACCTGCTTGAAAGCGAAGAGGAGGATGGTGGGCCTGACGAGGCTGAGCCTTTGCAGCTGAAAGGGCAGCAGCTGATAGACGACTTCATCGAAAAAGACCGGGGCAAGATAGTGCTCAGCGAAACCCCTCAGTTCACGCCTGAAGTAGCCGGGCAAGACGATGGCGGGGGCAAGGATGGCGACGAGGGGTATTTTACAGAAACATTGGCCCGTATATACATAAAGCAAGGCAGATATTCAAAGGCTTTGGAAATAATTCAGCGGTTAAGCTTGAATTATCCAAAAAAAAATGCTTACTTTGCAGACCAAATTCGCTTCTTGAATAAATTAATAATAAACAATAATAAAAAGTAACGTTAAAAATGTACACATTATTAGTAATTCTTATCTGTGTGGCAGCGCTGCTCATGATAGGCATCGTGCTGATACAGGAATCCAAGGGCGGCGGACTTTCATCCAGCTTCGCGTCTTACAACCAAATTGGCGGAGTGAGGAAAACTACCGACTTCATCGAGAAAACCACATGGGGACTTGCAATAGCCATGGTCGTGATCAGCATTGCCTGTGCATACGTTGCCCCAGAGGCAGCAACCGACAAGTCGGTGATGGAGGGTGTCGAGAATCCTACGACCAACCCTAACAACCTGCCTGGATTTGGTGCCAGCCAGACCAAAGAGGCTGCTCCTGCCGCAAATGGCGCACAGCAAGCAGCTCCCGCAGCAGCACCAAAAGCTCCTGCACAGCCCGCAAAATAAGGAAACTGCAAAAAAAAGTACGTGATTTGTTTGGCCAATTCAAATAAATCACGTACCTTTGCACTCGCTTTCGGGCAACTAACACGGTGGATGTAGTTCAGTTGGTTAGAGCGTCAGATTGTGGTTCTGAATGTCGTGGGTTCGAGCCCCACCCTCCACCCAAGCGCAAAGCAAGCGGAAATCCTTTGAAATAAAAGGGTTTCCGCTTTTCTTTTTTCGCTGATTTCCACAGGTGGGGGTGGTTCAACCGCTTGTTTGCTGCCATTTGGGGCATTCCGAACCATTTTTTGCGTTTCTTCTTGATAATCCCTTATGGCTTGTTTGCCAAAGTCCATGCTTCCGCAAAAGAACAATATGCGGCTTGTAGCAGAACGTCATGCGCCTTGGAACGGCACGTTTTGCCTTCCGGTACGGCCTGTTTCGCCGTGTAAAACAGGCCGTATTGGCCGCCAAAACAGCCTGTTTCATTTTGAAACGAGGTGCTGCCCCGGTGGTTGCTGATTGGCGAAAAATCCGCGGAATGCCGTCGTGATTGCAACTGAAAGACCGCTGTGGCTTACGGTTTTCTGGATGCATCCTCAAATAAGCAAAAGCGCAACAGTGGTTGCCGGGTTCCTATTTGGAACAAATTGATGCAACAAGAAATCCATGCTGCCCTCCATTCATGTTTCCACAGAATGCTTTGCGACTCTTGGATTAGCAATCATTGAGATTAAGCAGTGGGAGTTGTCATGTAGAGACGCAACATTTTGCGTCTCTACAACAAGTTGAATACAGCAGGGTGGAGGCTGACATATCCACTTTTCGTGCGTTTTGTCTCAATGAGGCTCGCTGCGCCTGTGGCAAATGCGGCAGCCAGTCTGCATGGCATTACAACCACATTGTTTTGAACCAAATGCGATTTTGAATATAAAAATAACATCCTAAAAGCTTGTCCAACGCAATGCCGGCATCGGTGTTAAGCCCTGCTGATCTTTAGTGGCCCACCCAATAGTTAAATATTTGAAAGCAACGTGTTATTCGCCATTTTATAGCTAATTTTGCAGCCGTGAGAAAAAAAACAGTGCTTTTCTTGATGCTGTTCGCCTTCATTTTCGTGATGGCGGACGTGCCTCGCGCGCCCTTTGCAGGCGCGCCAAGCACTGGTGCAACCCCTGTCACGGGGCAGGCGGCGGCCGATACTTTGCCGCTCCGCAGCTTACTGGCTGTATCGCTGTTCGACAGCGCTGAGCTGGCCGAGCAGCTGCGGCTCATCGCCGCCGTTCCATTGGCCCGCGTGGAGAAGGCCGGGCAGCAAGGCCCCGACACCACGAAGATGGACTCGCTGCAGCTGGCCATATACCATCACAACAAAGCCATCGACGACTCGTTGGCTTTCGACAGCCTTAACCGACAGAAGAAAAACGGCATCGATGCCCCGGTGGAGTATTCTGCCGAGGATTCGCTCATCTACGACGGCACCACGGGGTTGGCCTATCTCTTCGGCGACTCTCACGTTAAGTACGAGAACATGGACCTTAAGAGCGACAAGGTTTACATGTCGATGGACAGCAGCCTTGTACATGCCACTGGCTCGAAGGATTCCACAGGTGCGCTCATTGGCACTCCGGTGTTTGTGATGGGCAGCGATACTTACGAGAGCGACACCATGGCCTTTAACTTCAAGACAAAGAAGGGGCTTATCAACGATGTTTACACAGCCCAGCAGGACGGCTTCCTCACCAGCGAGCTTTCCAAGCGTTCGTCTACCGGCGAGCTGTTCCTGCAGCACGGGCGTTACACTACTTGCGACCAGCCTCACCCCGACTTCTACATAGCCTTGTCGAGGGCAAAGGTGCGCCCGGGCAAGGACGTGGTGTTCGGCCCGGCCTACCTCGTCATTGCCGATGTGCCGCTGCCGCTCGCCGTGCCTTACGGTTTCTTCCCGTTCACCAAGAGTTACAGCAGCGGATTCATCATGCCTACCTACGGCGACGAGACCGAGCGCGGCTTCTACCTGCGCGACGGCGGCTATTACTTTGCCATAAGCGACAAGATGGACCTTAAGCTTATAGGCGAGATTTACACGAAAGGGTCGTGGGGAGTGTCGGCTGCCTCGAACTACCGCAAGCGTTACCGCTACAGCGGAAGCTTCTACGCCAGTTACCAGAACACCGTCTCCGGCGAGAAAAACATGCCCGACTACTCCAAGCAGACCAGCTTCAAGATTCAGTGGAGCCACCGGCAGGACGCCAAGGCCAACCCATTCCGCACCCTCTCGGCCAGCGTCAACTTCGCCACGAGCAGCTACGAGCGCAACAACCTGACCAGCATGTACAACCCGCAGAGCTACACGCAGAGCACGAGGACATCGTCGGTAAGCATGACAAACACCTTCTCTAACATCGGCCTTACCATCAGCACCACCATGAACCTCAACCAGAACATGCGCGACTCAACCATCGCGATGACGCTGCCCGACGTCAACATATCCCTGAGCAGGTTCTATCCCTTCAAGCGGAAGAAGATGGCGGGCAAGGAAAGGTGGTATGAGAAGATATCGCTCAGCTACACCGGGCAGCTCTCAAACTCCATAACCACAAAGGAAAACCAGCTGCTCCACTCCAGCCTTACGCGCGACTGGCGCAACGGAATGCAGCACAGCATACCGATAAGCGCCAACTTCACGCTCTTCGACTACCTTAACATCAACCCCCAGTTCACCTTCACCGACCGTATGTACACCAACAAGGTGATGCGCTCATGGGATCCCGAGGCCCAACGCGAGGTGACCGACACCATCGACGGCTTCTACAACATATATAACTGGCGCTTCAGCGTATCGGCTTCAACCAAGCTCTACGGTATGTATGTGCCGTGGAGGAAACTCTTCGGCGACAGGATAATAGCCATACGCCACGTGTTCACGCCACAGGTGAGCTTCAACTACTCGCCCGACTTCAGCGCGAGCCGCTATGGATACTACGAGACATACCAGCGCACCGATGCCGATGGCAACGTCTCGCTCGTGGAGTACTCGCCCTATTCCAACGGGCTCTTCGGCGTGCCTGGGCGCGGGAAGACCGGCAGTGTGTCGTTCGACGTGTCAAACAACATTGAGATGAAGCTGCGCTCCGACAACGACTCCACCGGCGAGAAGAAGATTAGCATCATCGACGAGCTGGGAGCCAGCTTGTCGTACAACTTTGCCACCGACATCAGGCCCTGGAGCGACTTGCAGACAAGGCTGCGCCTGAAGCTCACGAAGAACTACACCTTCAACTTGAACGCCACCTTTGCCACTTATGCCTACGAGCTTGACGAGAACGGCAAACCGCGCGTCAGCGACCACACTACGCGCTGGAGCCAGGGCAAGTTCGGCCGTTTCCAAGGAATGTCGCAGAACATATCTTACACCCTCGACAACAAGAAGGTGATGAACTTCATCAAGTGGCTCAAAGGCGAAAAGGTGAAGAAAGACGAAGAAGAGGACGAGCCAACGGGAGAGGAGGAAGACTACTACGACCCAGAGACCAACGAGGACAAGACGCTCCAGGAGGGGCAGCGCGGCGCGCGCAAGGAGAATGCGGGCAAGGCCGAGACCGACGACGACGGCTACATGAAGTTTAACATACCTTGGTCGCTCAGCTTTGGCTACGGCATATCCATGCGCGAGGACGTTGGGGGCAACTTCAACTACGACAAGATGCGCTATCCATATTCTTTCACGCAGACGCTCAACTTCAGCGGCAATGTGCGCCTGAGCGATGGGTGGAACATCAGTTTCTCGTCGGGATACGACTTCGAGAACAAGCGCATATCCATGACTACGGCCTCGCTTGGCCGCGACCTCCACTGCTTCAACATGTCGTGCTCCGTGGTGCTGTCGCCGTACACGAGCTACAACTTCTCGTTCCGCTGCAATGCCGCCACGCTTACCGACGTGCTCAAGTACGACAAGCGCAGCAGCTACAGCAATGCCGTGCAGTGGTACTGAGGCAACGATGGTATATTTAGTGTCTTAAAAGCATAGCATAATGTCCGAATTGGCTCCTTTGGTCAAGGACCTTGCCCTCATCCTCGTTGTTGCGGGGGTGGTCACTTTGGTGTTCAAGCGCCTTCGCCAGCCCCTCGTCCTTGGCTACATCATGGCGGGCTTCATGGTCAGCCCTCAGTTCCCTTATACTTTTTCCGTAATCGACATTGCCAACGTAAGGCTCTGGGCCGACATCGGGGTGATTTTCCTTCTCTTCTCGCTCGGGCTCGACTTCTCGTTCAAGAAAATCCTCAAGATGGGCATTGCGCCGGTGATAGCGGCCTGCACCATCATCTTCTGCATGATGGTGATGGGCATGGCGGCGGGCAAGCTCTTTGGCTGGAGCCACATGGACTGCATCTTTCTCGGAGGCATGCTGGCCATGTCGTCCACCACCATAATATACAAGGCGTTCGACGACATGGGCTTGCGCCAGCAGCGGTTTGCCGGGCTGGTGATGAGCGTGCTCATACTTGAAGACGTGCTTGCCATTGTCCTCATGGTGATGCTCTCGGCCCTGGCCCACGGCGGCAGCCCTGATGGTGGCCAGATGCTTGGCATCGTGGCCCGCATACTGTTCTTCCTTATTCTTTGGTTCGTGGTGGGCATATTCCTCATCCCCATGCTTCTTAGGCGCATGAGGAAGCTCATGAACGACGAGACCCTGCTCGTTGTTGCCTTGGGGCTGTGCTTCCTCATGGCGGTGGTGTCTTCGGGGGTGGGCTTCAGCAGTGCCTTTGGGGCCTTTGTCATGGGCAGCATCCTGGCCGAGACGGTTGAGGCCGACAAGATCATAAAGCTTGTGGAGCCGGTGAAGAATCTTTTCGGGGCCATCTTCTTCGTGTCCGTGGGCATGCTTGTGGAGCCGGCTGTCATCGCCGAGTATGCCCTGCCCATAGTGGTCTTGGTGCTCACCATCCTCGTGGGCCAGGCGGTGTTTGGCTCTTTTGGCTACCTCTTGAGCGGACAGCCGCTCAGGACGGCCATGAAGTGTGGTTTCTCCATGGCCCAGATAGGTGAGTTCGCCTTTATCATAGCCTCGCTCGGCCTGTCGTTGGGGGTCATAGGCAAGTTCCTTTACCCCGTAGTGGTGGCCGTTTCGGTTATTACCACATTCCTTACGCCATACATGATCCGCTTTGCCACGCCCTGCTATGCCTTCTTGGAGCGGCGGCTGCCGCCCAAGCTGATAGCCGCCCTCAACGGCATAACGCTCAGCCGGCCATCGGCGGCAGCGGCTGGCAGCAAGTGGAAGAGCCTGCTTGCGCAGATGGGGGCCAACGTGCTGATATACGGCATCCTTTCCGTGGCCGTCATTTTCCTCATGTTCACGTTCTTCCTGCCGTTCGTGCGCCACTTGCTCGTGGGCTGGCACTGGACGGCCAATTTCATCTGCGGGCTGCTCACGGTGGTGGCCATATCGCCTTTCCTGCGCGCCATGGTGATGAAGAAGAACCACAGCCGCGAGTTCAAGGCCCTTTGGGCCGAGAGCCGGCGCAACCACCTGCCGCTCATCTTCACCGTCATAGTGCGCGTGGCAGTGGCCTGCTCGTTTGTGTTTTACGTGTGCAACTACTTGAGTCGCTTCGCCGATGCGCTAATGATAACCATCGCCGTGGCCGTGGTGGTACTCATGATACTGTCGCGGGGCCTTAAGCGCGAGAGCATAAGGATAGAGCGCGTGTTCGTGCAGAACCTGCGCTCGCGCGACATAGAGGCGCAGGTGCATGGGCGCAAGCGGCCCCTGTACGAGGGCCACTTGCTCGACCGCGACGTACACATGGCCGACTTTGACTTGCCTGCCGACTCGCTGTGGGCCGGCAAGACGCTGCGCCAGCTTGAGCTGCGCAACCGCTTCGGCGTACACGTAAGCAGCATCCTCAGGGCCAACCGCCGAATAAACATACCTGATGGCAACTCAATCGTGTTCCCGGCCGACCGGCTGCAGGTGATAGGCAGCGACGGGCAGCTCGCGGCCATGGGCGAGGCCATCAGGCAAGAGGTGTTTGGCGATGATGCCGACATGGAAAAGCGCGAGACGAAGCTGCGCCAGATGGTGATAGCCAAGGGCAGCCCCTTGGCCGGGAAGACGCTGCGCGAGAGCGGCATACGCGACGTTTACGGATGCCTCGTGGTGGGGATAGAGGAGGGCAAGGAAAACCTTTCGTTGCCCGACCCGGCGCGAAGGTTCGTGCCGGGCGACGTGGTATGGGTGGTGGGCGAGGAGGATTCGCTCAGCCGCCTGCTCGGCGATGCCGGCTGACGGATTCCTGCCTTTGCGCCTGCGCTCTAAGCTTGGCCAGAAACAAACGGCAAATGCTTCATGGGGATGCCGAGATGGCGTACCCCGAAGCATTTGCCGTTTGTGTCATGCTGCCTGAAGGGTATGTGTAGCCAAGCAGCTCCTGCCACTCTATCAGTCGTTGTACTCAGCCGTGAGCTGGCATATCTTGATGATTATCTGCATGGCCTTCTCCATCACCTGTATGCTCACAAACTCGTATGGCCCGTGGAAGTTCACACCTCCGGCGAAGATGTTGGGGCAGGGCAAGCCCTTGAAGCTGAGCTGCGCGCCGTCGGTGCCGCCGCGTATGGGCTGCACCCGTGGCGGAACGCCGCACTCCTGCATGGCCTTCAGCACGAGGTCTATCACGTGCATGTTGGGGTCTATCTTCTCCTTCATGTTGTAGTATTGGTCGCTCACGGTGGCCGTGCAGGTGCCTTCACCATATTTTGCGTTCAGCTTGGCGGCGCACTCCTCCACGAAGTCCTTGCGGCCCTCAAACCGCTTGCGGTCGTGGTCGCGTATGATGTAAGATAGCGTGGCCTCCTCTATGCCGCCGCTGATGCCCGTTAGGTGGTAGAAACCCTCGTAGCCGTCGGTGGCCTCGGGCGTTTCGTCGGCAGGCAGCATCGAGGCGAACTCGGCGGCCAGCCGCGCGGCGTTCACCATCTTGCCCTTGGCGTAGCCCGGGTGGACGCTTACGCCCTTGATGGTCACCTTGGCCGAGGCGGCGTTGAAGTTCTCGTACTCCAGCTCGCCGAGGTCTCCGCCGTCCATGGTGTAAGCCCACTGGCAGCCAAACTTCTCCACGTCGAAGTGGTGGGCGCCCATGCCAATCTCCTCATCGGGGTTGAACGCCACGCGTATGTCGCCGTGCTTTATCTCCTTGTGGTCGCGCAGGTAGCACATGGCCTGCACAATTTCGGCTATGCCTGCCTTGTCGTCGGCTCCGAGCAGCGTGTGGCCGTCGGTCACTATGAGGTCTTCTCCCACGTGGGCGAGCAGTTCGGGAAATTTCTTGGGCGACGACACTATGCCCTCCGACAGCACGATGTCGCCTCCGTCGTAGCCGCGCACAATGCGCGCCTTTATGTCCTTGCCGCTACAGTCGGGGCTTGTGTCGTAGTGGCTTATGAAGCCTATTGTAGGCACTTCGCCATTCATGTTCGACCTCAGCGTGGCGTAAACGTAGCCGTTATGGTCCATTTCCACGTCGTCAAGCCCCTCGCGTTCCAGTTCCTCGGCCAGGTACTTGGCAAAGGCAAGTTGCTTTTCGGTGCTCGGCACACTTTGGCTGTCCTCAGCCGACTGTGTGTCGAACTTGGTGTAATTCAAGAATCTCTCTGTTATGTCCATGTATTTTCTTTTTAGTCAGTTTATGGGGGTATGGGAGTAATGGGATTTATGGGAGTAATAGGGGCAACAGGAGCTATGAGGAGTAATAGGGGCAACAGGAGCTATGAGGAGTAATAGCGCAAATGCCTTTTTACATACAGCCCTTGCCTCGTTTAGGCAGAGGGGCTGCCATTTCTCAATCCTTGCCTCATAGTCCTCAATACTTAATTCTCAATTCTTAATTCTAAAATGCCCTTGGCTCCCCCTCCCACGTTGGAAGGTGCAGCCCAACTTTTAACTCTTAAATTTTTAACTCATTACACCAGCTCAGCCTGGTCCATTCGCTGTTCGCGCTCGCAGTAGTGGCACTTAAGGATGCCAGCCTGCTTGTCAACCACGTGGAATAGTGTTGGCATAGGCTCGTTGTTGGTGATGCACTTGGGGTTGCTGCACCTTACGATGCCGCGTAGTTCGTCGGGAGTGGCGGCTGTTTTCTTCTCGCGCACCTCGTAGTCGCGGATTACGTTGAGCACAATGCCTGGCGCCACCACGGAGAGGCGTGATATCTCCTCGTCGGTGAAGAACTTGTCTTCCACCTTTATTATGCCCTTGCGACCTAGCTTGCCTGAGCGGTAGTTGTAGCCTATGGTGACAGGGGTGGCCAGTGCCTCGAGCCTGAGGAGGCTTGCCACCTGGTAAGTTTTGTCTGCCGGTATGTGGTCGATCACGGTGCCGTTCTTAATGGCGGCCACGAGCATTTCGTCCTTGTTCATGTGTGTCATTGTATAATTCCAAACTCCAAACTCAAAAATCCTAATTCTCTATTATGGTCTTGTCGTTCCTCACTTGGTCGAGGCCAATGCCCAGCACGTCGCAGAAGATGGCCTCGCGGGCGTAGAGGCCGCTTCCGGCTTGCTGTATGTAATAGGCGTGAGGGTCGGGATCTACGTCGTAGCTTATTTCGTTTACACGTGGCAGGGGGTGTAGTATCTTCATGTTTGGCTTGGCCTTGGCGAGCATTTCGCGCCTAAGAATGTACACGTTCTTCACGCGCTCGTATTCCATGAGGTCGGAGAATCGCTCCTTTTGCACGCGCGTCATATAGAGTATGTCGGCATGGGCTATGGTGTCTTCGTTGAAGTCCGTATGCTCCTCGTATCTTATGCCGTGCTCGCGGCAGTAGAGCTTATACTCCTTGGGCATGGCCAGCTCGGCGGGGGCGACGAAATGGAAAGTGGGGTTGAAGTGGCGCATGGCCATGATGAGCGAGTGGACGGTGCGGCCATACTTGAGGTCGCCCACGAGGTAGATGTTTAGGTTGTCGAGCCTGCCCTGCGTCTTGTAGATGGAGTAGAGGTCGAGCATGCACTGCGAGGGGTGCTGGTGTGCTCCGTCGCCAGCGTTGACCACCGGCACGGGCGACACCTCGGCGGCCCATTGTGCAGCCCCCTCTATGTAGTGGCGCATCACTATTACGTCGGCGTAGTTGGCCACCATGAGTATCGTGTCCTTGAGCGTCTCGCCCTTGGTGCCGCTGGTCACCTTTGGGTCGGCGAAACCAATGACGCGGGCCCCAAGGCGGTTGGCTGCCGTCTCGAAGCTCAGCCGTGTGCGCGTGGACGGCTCGAAGAAGAGCGTGGCCACCACCTTGCCCTTTAGCAGCTCCCTGTTGGGGTGCTTTTCGAACTCGCCGGCCATCTCTATCATGTAGAGAATCTTCTCGCGGGTCATGTCGGCGATGGTTACGAAGTTATGCTTTTCCATCTTTGTGTATCGTTTTTGTTGTGAAGTTTCGTTTCTGGCCGCTAAGTTACGCATTATTTCCGACAAATGCGCCCCCGTGGGGCATAATTTCGGCCCGGCTCTTCCGTATGTGGCCGAAATTCCTTATTTTTGCAAGGCATTAACAACCAATATGACTACGTTCAAGAGATGAGAAAGTTCTTTGTCCGCTTCCTTTGGATTGCGCTCGTGCTCGTTGTGCTCTTCGCCGCCGTGGCCTTCACGGCCATAGCCAAGGGGTGGGTGGGCTATATGCCTCCGCTTGAGGACTTGCAGAACCCCATCGACCGCTTTGCCACCCAGGTTTACTCGGCCGACGGCAAGATAATGGGTACGTGGAACTATAATAAGGAAAACCGCATCTGCGTGGACTACTCGCAGCTTTCCCCGGCGCTCGTCCAGGCGCTCATAGCCACCGAGGACGTGCGATTCTACGACCACTCGGGCATCGACTTCTGGGCCCTGGGGCGCGCCGTGGTCAAGCGAGGCCTCCTGGGGCAGAAGAACGCAGGCGGCGGCTCCACCATAACGCAGCAGCTGGCCAAGCAACTCTATTCGGCCACGGCGCGCAGCGTCACCGAGCGCATGCTGCAGAAACCCATAGAGTGGGTGATAGCCGTGCAGCTTGAGCGCAACTACACCAAGGAGGAGATAATTGCCCTCTACCTCAACTACTTCGACTTCCTGCACAATGCCGTTGGCATAAAGACGGCTGCCAACACTTATTTTGGCAAGGAGCCGCGCAACCTTACAGTCACCGAGGCGGCCACTCTCATAGGCCTGTGCAAGAACCCATCTTACTACAACCCGGTGCGCCACCCTGAGCGATGCCGCGAGCGGCGCAACGTGGTGCTGGGCCAGATGCTCAAGGCGGGCTATCTCACCGAGGGGCAGTGCCGGCAACTGGCCGCTGAGCCGTTGGGACTCAACTTCCACGTGGCCGACCACAAGGACGGCATTGCCACCTACTTCCGTGAGTTCCTGCGCCTATACATGACTATGGACAAGCCCGAGCGCAAGGACTATCCCTCGTGGAACTATGCCAAGTTCTACCAAGACTCTATCAACTGGGCCACCGACCCCCTTTGTGGCTGGTGTAACAAGAACCTTAAGAAAGACGGCAAGCCCTACAACGTGTATGCCGATGGGCTCAAGGTGTTCACCACCATCGACTCGCGCATGCAGGATTATGCCGAGCGGGCCGTGCGTCAGCACGTGGCGGGCTTCCTCCAGCCTGCGTTCGACAAGGAAAACCGCGGCAAAAGCACCGCCCCATTCTCCGGCAATTTGTCCGAAGCCCAGGTGCGCCAAATACTGGCTCGCTCTGTGAGGCAGAGCGAGCGCTACCGCGTGATGAAGGCTGCCGGTGCCACCGAGGCCCAGATATCAAAGGCATTCCGCACCCCGGCGGAAATGACAGTATTCACCTACCATGGCGCCATAGACACCACCATGACCCCGCTCGACTCCATACGCTACTACAAGTCGTTCCTAAGGGCGGGCTTCATGAGCATGAGTCCTGTCGATGGAGCTGTCAAGGCCTATGTAGGCGGCATGGATTTCATCCACTTCAAGTACGACATGTGCATGGAGGGCCGCCGCCAGGTGGGGTCAACCATCAAGCCATTCCTTTACTCGCTGGCCATGGAGAACGGCTTCTCGCCGTGCGACATGGCACCCAACGTGCAGCAAACCTACATCGTGGCTGGGCAGCGGTGGACGCCGCGCAATGCCAGTCACAGCCGCTATGGGCAGATGGTGACGCTCAAGTGGGGCTTGGCGCAGTCGAACAACTGGATATCGGCCTACCTCATGAGCAAGCTCAACCCACAGGCTTTCGTCGACCTGCTGCGCGAGTATGGAGTGAAGAATCCCGCCATGCACCCCTCCATGGCCTTGTGCCTCGGCCCGTGCGAAATAACCGTGGCCGAGATGGTGAGCGCCTATACTGCATTTGTGAACCAAGGCATACGCTGCGCACCCCTCTTTGTCACCCGCATAGAGGACAGCGAGGGCAACGTGGTGGCGCGCTTCCAGCCCCGCATGAACGAGGTGATAAGCCAGGAGAGCGCCAACAAGATGCTCTATATGCTTAAGGCAGTGGTAGATGGAGGCACCGCAGGCCGCCTGCGCTTCCGCTATCACCTCAAGGGCGAGATAGGTGGCAAGACCGGAACCACCAACAACAACAGCGACGCATGGTTCATGGGCGTCACGCCCGAGCTTGTAAGCGGCGTGTGGGTGGGCGGCGACGACCGCGACATCCACTTCGACACCATGCGCATGGGGCAGGGAGCAACCATGGCCCTGCCTATATGGGCCTATTTCATGCGCAGCGTGTTTGCCGACGCAGAGCTTGGCTATAGCGAGCAAGCCACCTTCGATTTGCCCAAGGACTACGACCCTTGCGGCGCACAGGCAGATTCCGCCGCCACCGCTGCCCCTGGCGACATAGGCATAGAGGAGATATACGAATGACGGAGAGAGCGCCGATGAACGATACAGCGCACATCGCATGAAACGCATAAAGGAAAAGTGGGGGCGGGGCGCAGCCTTAAGGCTCGCTGCCCCGTAGCCTTGCCCGTTGGTATTCAGAGGGAGTCATGCCGTTCACTTTCTTGAACGCCCGAATGAAGCTTGTCGAGTTGGTGTAACCCACGCTCTCGTACAATGCCTGCATCGTTTGGTTGGCGTAATGCTCCCTGTCGGCCAGGCGGCGGCAGGCCTCGCGCACTCGTGCCTCGTTGAGCACTGTCTTGAAGTTTTTCCCGTAAGTCTCGTTTATCGTCCACGACACATACTTCGTGTTCGACCCCACGGCATCGGCCAGCATCGCCAGGCTGAACTCTGGGTTCGACACCATGTTCATGTCGTTCATTACGTCCATTATATAGCGGTCCTCCTTGCACAACCCAAACCAACTTGCCAAATGGCATCTGTGCCAGCTGGCCTATCGGCGCAGGTCGCTGCCTTCCCTGTCTCATGCCCGGCCTTGGCAGACGCATCTGCCGTTGCTCCCGGCCAAGGGAGGCGTGGAGAACCGATTGCAAAGCAAGCAATTATTTCTGAAACGGCCAACACAACAATGCTAAAACATCATAATTTAACACTTTCGCACCGTCTCCTCCGGCACGTCCGTTTCTAGCACCAATGTCAAATCAAAAATCCAAGGCTGCCGTTTGGCTTGGTGAGCAGGGGTGAAACGGCTCGACGTTTAGCAAAAACAAAGTCCTCACGACTATCACCCGATACTCGTGAGGACTTTGCTTGGGGAATGCCTATGGTCAGTCAGTGGATGAGACGTATGACCAGGCAGCCGCCGAACACCTGCGTGAGCAGTCCTGGCCAGCCCACGCGGATGTCCTGGAGGGCGGCGGCCATCGAGCCGGTCATGGCCCACTCGGCCAGCGTTCCCAAAGATTGGTAGGCCGCCACGGCAGCGGCCACGCCCAAGAGCGTCACCCGGCCCACCCTGCGGGCTATCATCGAGGCGGCCACGGCCAGCAGCACCGACTTGCAGAGGATTATCGGGAGCATGGCCGTGGGCGGCATGCCGAAGCCAAGATTGTTCGCCACGGGCGAAAGGATGGCCGTGAGCAAACCTGCCGCAAGGCCGAACTTATAGGCCGCCACGAGCGTGAACAGGTAGATTGGGAGCCACACGAGGCCTCCGCCCGGCACGAGGTGGCATAACTGCGGCAGAGCGATGTTGCAGGCTACGAAGGCTGCCGACCATGCGTAGGTGCGTGCGTCGCCCAGCGAGAGCGAACGGATTGTTGTTGTCTGTGTTATGTTCATTGCTTTTGTTTTTGGTTTTCTATGAATTGTCCTATCAGCCCGAAAGCCTCGTCAGGGTCGTCGGTGCCTGCCGTAAGCTGCTCCACAGGGCAGATGCCCGTGCCGGCGCGGTTGACGA
Source organism: uncultured Prevotella sp. (assembly GCA_944319915.1). Taxonomy (GTDB): domain Bacteria; phylum Bacteroidota; class Bacteroidia; order Bacteroidales; family Bacteroidaceae; genus Prevotella. The sequence goes on from CALUEY010000016.1 coordinate 21,752, forward strand.
TGTGAGGCACCTCCTCGCCGAACTCCACCATCACGCCGCCCCTGCGGAGCACTGTGAGCGCGCCGGTGCTTACCACGCGGGCATAAAGCTCGGCCACGCCGCCGCGCACGAAGAGCAGGGCTGCGCCGCGCCCTACCACCTTGTCGGCGGCAGCCGCGCCCCTCAGGAAGCCCGGCTCCGATGCCGAAAGCTCATATAGGTCGGCCACGCCCCTGCGGCGAAACAGCCTCAGCTCGCCTCCGGCGGAGCGCACCACGCCCCGGCACTGCGGGTCGTCGAGATATTGCTTAAGCCGGTTCATTCTGCTTCAGGCTTTCCACGAACTTGTCAAGACGCTGCATTTCCTTCGGTATGTCGATGCCCTGAGGGCAGTGGTCTATGCACTGTCCGCAGCCAATGCAGTGGGCTGCCTGGCGCAGGCGCGGCACGGCGCGGTCGTAGCCCACGAGAAACGCCCTGCGCTCGCGGCGGTAGTCGGGGTCCATGGCCCCGCGGTTGGGCAGGTTGCCGTCGGCTATGCACTTATTGTAGTGCGATAGCACACCCGGTATGTCGATGCCGTAAGGACATGGCATGCAGTAGTTGCACTCGTTGCAAGGTATGGTCTTGAGGTTGTATATGTCGTCGGCAATCTCCATGAGGAAAGCCTCTTCCTCCTTGGTCAGAGGCACGAGCGGGGCGGTGGAGAGCAGGTTGTCCTTCAGGTTCTCCATGTAGGTCATGCCGCTGAGCACTGTCAGCACCCCCGGGGGCGTGGCGGCGAAGCGTATGGCCCAGCTGGCCACACTGCGTTCAGGCTCGCGCTGCTTCATCTTCTGCACCACGAAGTCGGGCACGCGCACCAGGCGGCCTCCAAGCAGCGGCTCCATTATGATGGCGGGGATATTGCGCTTCTGTAGCTCGCCGTAGAGATACACCGCATCGGTGTTGCGGTCGTTTATCTCGTCGGCATAATTCCAGTCGAGATAGTTAAGCTCTATCTGCACGAAATCCCAGTGATAGCGCCCCTCGTCGTGCCATTTGAGCAGCATGTCGTATATCTTCACGTCGCCGTGATAGGAGAAGCCAAGGTTGCGTATGCGCCCCCGTCGCTTCTGCTCCACGAGCCAGTCGAGTATGCCGTTGTCCATGTAGCGGCTGTTGAACATGGCTAGCGGGTCGCTGCCCTGGCCAATGCTGTGCAGCAGCAGGTAGTCCACATAGTCAACCCGCAGCTCCTTGAGCGAGTTCTCGAACATCTGCTGCGAAGCCTCGCGCGGCCATGTGTCGGGCGAGAAGTTCGACATCTTCGTGGCCACGAAGTACTTCGAGCGGTCGTGGCGGCTGAGGGCTATGCCCGTGGCGCGCTCCGAGAGGCCGCGGCAATAGGCAGGCGACGTGTCGAAATAGTTCACGCCATGCTCCAGCGCATAGTCCACCTCGCGGTTAACCATGTCCTGGTCTATGGGCGCATCGTGTGTCTCACGCCCCGTTCCCTGCCCCACCACGGGCAGGCGCATCATGCCGTAGCCAAGGATTGATACGCGGTCGCCCGTGTTGTGGTTCGTCCTGAACGTCATCTTGCCTTTCTGCGGCTCGCGGGCTTCGGCAGCCGAAGGCTTCTTGCCGCCGGTGCAGGCCGCCAGCAGCGGCGCGGCAGCCACAGCACCTCCGCCAAGGGCCTTTATGAACGAGCGCCGGCTAATGTTCTTTGCCATATCTTATATCATTTATTCCATTAAATTAATCCCTCTCTCTTCTCAAAACTCCATCTAACTCCTCATCTTAAATTATCCTGTGAAGCTCATGGCCCTCCACGTAGATAGCGCTGAACGGGCGCGACGGACAGTGATATTCGCACGAGCCGCAGCCTATGCACCGCTCGGCGTTGATGGCCGGAATCTTGCGCGACGCGGGATCGGCGGGGTCAGAAGGCACCATGGTTATGGCCCCGGTGGGGCAGTGGCGGGCGCAGTTGCCGCACTCCACGCCGTCGGTAAGCACCACGCAGTTCTTCTTTATCCACACGGCGTGGCCTATCTGTATGGCCGACTTGTCGGCCCGCGTGATGGGCTTTATGGCATCGGTGGGGCAAACCTCCGAGCAGCGCGTACACTCGGGGCGACAGAAGCCGCGCTCGAACGACATCGTGGGCTGCATCATCGTAAGCAGGCCCGCCGATGGCCTCAGCACGCCGTTGGGGCATTGGGCCACACATAGCTGGCAAGCCGTGCAGTGCTGGGCAAAGTGCTGCGCCGAGAGCGAGCCGGGCGGGGTGAGCGGCGTGGAGCGTTCGGCGGGCAGCTTGTCCTCTATCACGGCCAGTCCGCCGTCCACTTTCTTCTTTCCCTGGGCCAAGGCGGCAGCTGTTGTGGCCATGGCCGCGCCCAGCAGGAACGAGCGGCGAGAAGCCTCTCCCCCCGCCCTCTCCCGTGGAGAGGGAGCCGCTACGCCCGAGATTGGGGTTGCCTCGTTACCCTCACCATACTGGGAAGAGGTGGAGCGTGGCAGCGCTTTCCCATACCTCAGCGCCACTTGGTGGCACTTGCCTATGCAGTCGCCGCACACCACGCAGCGCGAATAGTCTATCTGGTGACTCTTGGAGTCTATGCACGAAGCCTTGCAGTTGCGCTCGCACAGACCACAGGAGTTGCACTTGGCGGTGTCGACACGCACCTTGAGCCATGAGAAACGGGCCAACCAGCTGAGCACCGTGCCAACGGGGCATACCGTGTTGCAGTATGTGCGGCCCCCGCGCCACGCCAGCCAGCCAATCACCACGAGCGACACGGCGGCCACGATGAGCGTGGGCAGGCTCTTCACCCACACGTCAACGGAGTAGAAGGCGTAGCTGTCGGCGCGCTCGGCAAGCGAGGCGAGCACATTGTTGCCCGCCGCCCACACAGGGCGGAGCAGGTTTTCGGCCATGCGCCCGTATGAGCTGTAAGGCGCGAGCAGGACCGCCAGCGAGCCAACGCCAGCCACCATGGCCACCACGAACAGCACAAGGAAGCCGTAGCGCAGGAGCTTGCGCTCCGGCGAATGGCTGAAGCGGTTTTTCTTGCGTCGCGAGTGGAGGTGCGATATGAGGTCCTGCATCACGCCCAGCGGACAGATTACAGAGCAATAGATGCGCCCGAAGACGAGCGTTAGCGCCACTATAGCCGCCACCACGCCCACGTTGAGGGCCAGCAGGGCGGGCAGGAACTGGATGCCGGCCAGCCACGAGAGCCACTCGTGGAGCAGGCCCGAGACATCGACGAAGAGCAGGGTGATGAGCACAAACACCACTGCCGCCAGTACTTGCCTTGCTTTCTTTAGCATGGTTCTGTATTGTTATCGTTGTTTGTGTTGGTTGTTTCAATGCCGCCTGCGGCGCATCCCCGCCCGGCCATGCCCACCACGAGGATGCTTGCCTCGTAGAGTAGCCAGATGGGCAGCGACACGATGAGCAGCGTAAACACGTCTGACGTGGGCGTGATGACAGCCGCCACCACGAGCACCGCCACCACCGCATGGCGGCGGAAACGCCTCATCCACTCAGCCCTCAGCATGCCGAAGCGCGCCAGGAGCCAGCTCACCACCGGCATCTCGAACACTATTCCGAATACTAAGCTCATCATCAGCAGCGTGTCAACATAGGAGCTGAGCGTGAGCAGGTTTTCCACGTCTGGGCTTACCTGGTAAGTGCCGAGGAAGCGCACCGTTAGCGGGAAAACCACGGCGTAGTTGGCGGCCACGCCAACGAGGAACATGGCGTAGGCCGCACCCACAAGGCGCACCGACACGCGCCGCTCGCGGTCATAAAGCGCGGGCGAGACGAAGCGGAACATCACGTAGAGCAGGTAGGGCGAGGCCACAAGCAGGCCGGCCACAATGGCCACCTTCATGTGGACCATGAACTGCTCAGTGAGGCCCGTATTGACAAGGTGGAGGCTCAGCGGCTCCGCCCCCACGAGGCGGTAGAGGAAGAAATGGCCGTCGGCCGGGGCGAGCACCACGGCGAACAGCGGGTCCTTGAGGCAGAAAGCGGCCACTGCAGCCACTGCCGCCGCCACTATCATGCGCAACAGACTGGCACGGAGCACGTCGAGATGTTCCCAGAACGTAAGCTCCCCGCTGCCGCCACCGTTTGCCATTCCCTCAGCCATAAGCCCCAGCCAGCCTCAACCTTCCTTTTTCTGTTCGGGCTTCTGCGGCTCGTCGGCAATGCCGTTCACGCCGTCCTTGAAGCTCTTCACTCCCTTGCCCAAGCCTTTCATAAGCTCAGGAATCTTCTTGCCGCCGAAGAGCAGCAGCACCACGAGCACGATGAGTATTATCTCCGGTGTTCCTAACATACTGCAGTTGTTTAGTTGTTCGTTATTCCTATTTATATCTGCCGCCATGCCGCCACAGTGACGGATTGGCTATTCATGTTGCAAATTTATCAATAATTTCTGAATCACAAAGTACCAGAAACACTGAAACACATACCTTTTTTACATTTTAAACAAAACGAGACATAGCACAATGACAAAAAAGCAAACACACAAGCCGTGCCTCCAAGCACCGCCACCTGCGCACGGCATGGAGCCAATGGCTGTAAAGATATTTCCCTAAAGCGAGCTTGCAGCGCAACCTACTGACTGTCAGCAAGATGCAATACGCGCCGTTTGGAGCTGCAAAAAAGGCTGTCTTGCACTGTCGAACGGCCTGTTTGGCCGCCCCAAACGGCACGTATTGCGGCGCAAGGCCGCCCAGAGAGGTTGGCACAGCGGCTTTTGTAAATAAAAAACAAGCCCACTGCCTGCCCAGGCACAGCCCTATGCGCCACAGTAAAGACTCTGCGCGCCACTGCGAGAGACGCTGCCCGCCAAGTACACACCCGGGGAATGTGGCCTGCGGCATACACATTTGTGGGGATTGACGACCTGCGGGAAGCCAGGCATTAGGTTTCGGTTGCAGTTTTTCATGATTTTTAGGTATTGCCAAGGTGCTGGCAAACGAGTAATTTTGCACCACGATTTGCAACATCAAGTTTACAAAAGCCAAAAGAAAAAGATGAAAAAGACTACCATCGCATCAATCGCGCTCGCCATCGCCGCGCTCTCTGCGGCAGCCCCCGCCGGGGCGCAAGAGGCGGCCTTCGACAGCGTCACTACCCACCGTAAGGGCAACCGCCTGAGCATAGGCGGCTACGGCGAGGTGGCCCTGTCGCGCAATTTCTACAGCGACAACGTTTACCGCTACAGTCAGGCCGGGCGCTACAAGGACGACCCGAGCCACGGCCGCTTCGACATACCCCACGCCGTGATATACATAAGCTACGACTTCGGCAAGGGCTGGACCATGTCGAGCGAGATTGAATTTGAGCACGGAGGTGGCGGCGGAGCCGTGGAGAAGGAGTTCGAAGAGGCCGGCGAGTGGGAGCAGGAGACCGAGAAAGGCGGCGAGGTGGAGCTTGAGCAGTTCTGGATACAGAAGTCGTTTGCCCGCTGGGCCAACGTGCGCGTGGGCCACTTCGTGGTGCCGGTGGGCCTCACCAACGCCTACCACGAGCCACTCAACTTCTTCACCGTTTACCGACCCGAGGGCGAGGCCACCATATTGCCCTGCACCTGGCACGACACGGGCATAAGCCTGTGGGGCCGCGCGGGCGACTTCAGGTACGAGCTACAGTTCATCGCCGGGCTCGACGGTTTCCTCTTCGACCGCGACAACTGGGTGCAGAACGGCGCCGGCTCGCCGTTTGAGTTCAAGGTGGCCAACAAGTATGGCTTTGCCGCCCGCATAGACAACTACACCGTACCCGGACTGCGCGTAGGCCTGAGCGGATACTACGGCCGCTCCATGCACAACACTTACCCCCACGACCTCGAATCGGGCACCAACCGCTTCAAGGAGGTGAAGGGAACGGTGGCCATAGGTGCCGTGGACTTTACCTACGACAACTACAACTGGATAGTGCGCGGCAACGCCGACTATGGCTACGTGAGCGACGCGGCGGCCATAAGCGAAGCCAAGCGCAACATCAACGCCACCAACGCACCCTACAAGAAGTCGCCCGTGGGCAAGAACGCAGTGGCCGTGGGCGTGGAGGCCGGCTACGACGTGTTCTCGCAAATACGCAAGACGCGCCGCACCAACCAGAAGCTCTACGTGTTCGGCCGCTACGACTACTACGACTCTTACCTGCCGGGCAAGGCCCAGGCGCAGTACGAGTACACAAAGAAGATACGCATGGCCGCCGGACTGAACTACTACCCCATACCGCAGGTAGCTGTGAAGGCAGAGTTCTCCAAGCGTTTCCTCAAGTCGCAATACAACGACGAGCCGTCGATATCGCTCGGCATAGCCTACCAGGGCTTCTTCCTCTGATCCCCCGCCCCGCCGCGCAGGCCATGGGGCAAGCCTCATAAAGACAACCAACAATCAACAAACAAATAAAAAAACAAAGATGAAAAAACTGTTTTACTACGCATCGGCAGTGGCCATGGCCCTGACGATGGCTGCCGGGCTGACAGCGTGCAGCGACGACGATGGCGACGGTGCAAGCGCCGGACAGCTCTCAGAGCAGGAACAGATGATGAGCGAGATCACCACGCAGTACGTAAACAACGTGATTTACCCCACCTACGGCGACCTGGCCACCGAGACCAGCGAGCTTTACGACATGCTCGTGGACGCCAAGGAAAAGTTCAAGGCCAACCCAGCCAGCCTCACTCAGGCAGAGCTTGACGCCATCTGCGCCAAGTTCCTGCAGGCCCGACAGTCGTGGGAGGAGACCGAGGCATTCCTCTTCGGCGCAGCCACGGTGTTCGGCATCGACCCGCACATAGACACATGGCCGCTCGACCTCGACGGACTCGTGACCGAGCTTAGCAACGCCGAGAAGATAGCCCTACTCGACAACGGCGACGACGGCATTGCTTACGCTGCCAACAAGATGGGGCAGGAGCTGCTCGGCTTCCACGGCATAGAGTTCATACTCTTCAGGAACGGAGCCAACCGCACCGTGGAGGCACTGCAGGCCAACGAGACCGACCCCGCCTTCACGAGCAAGGGTGTGCAGGTGTCGGGCCGCGAGGAGCTGATATATGCCACAGCCGTGGCAGGCGACCTGCGCGACCGCTGCTGGCAACTTGAGGTGTCGTGGAACGAGGACGCCCCCGCCGACCGCATAGCCCGCGTGGCCGACGAGTGCGAGCTGCCCTACACCGTGTCGGGCAACGACTACTCCTACGGCAAGAACATGCTTGAGGCAACAAAGGTGGGCAGCACCTACGCCACATGGCGCAGCGTGATGGTGGAGATACTCGTGGCCGGATGCTCCAACATCGCAGCCGAGGTGGCCGGCCAGAAGATTGGGCAGGCCCTCACCGGAGCAGACCCCAACTACATTGAATCGCCTTACAGCAAGAAATCGTTCACCGACTTCAAGGACAACATCATCAGCATAGAGAACTCACTCTACGGAGGCATTGAAGGCTCGCGCGACGAGAGCAAGTCGATAATGGCCTACCTCCGGCAGTACAACGCCACGCAGGCTGCATCGCTCGAGGCTGCCCTCAACAATGCACTCACGGCACTCGATGCCTGCATCAACTCTGGCGTGGCCTTCGTGGACGACCCCCAAGCTGCCCACGTGAATGCGGCCCAAAAAGCCATTGAGGCCCTCGACAATGAGCTGAACAGCGCCGCCGAGTGGATAGCCGCCAACTGACAACTCCGCCAAGAGCATGAAGAAAAGGGCTGGCGACGGCGAAAACGCCGTCGCCAGCCTATCACTGTTAAACTAAAAAAATACAAGTCATGAATTTTATCAAAGGTAACATTCCATTGATCGCAGGCTGCATCTGCCTGTCGCTCGCTGCCTGCTCCGATGACGAGGCCGCTCCCGCCGATAGCACGGGAGGCAACGTTGACGACGTGTCGTACATAGGCAAGGCCGTAGGCAACTTCTCCGCCGACGAGTGGTATCCCGGCGGACAGCTCGGCACCACGCTCAACGTGTCGTCGGGCTGCTACGAAGACGAGACCCCGGCCATTACCAACGCCGGGCTGACCAACGACTTCAACCGGGGCGAGATGTTCTTCGAGCGCAACGTAACGATTGACACACCGCCATTCAACGGGCTTGGCCCGGCGTCGGTGCGCAAGTCGTGCATCGACTGCCACCCGGGCTACGGCCACGGCAAGCGCCAGCCCAACGGCCCCCACGTGTCGGGCTTCGGCAACGGCTACCTGCTCGTGATATACCACCCCGAAGACGGAGCCAACAGCAACGACGGCCCCTACATAAGCGAGGTGACGGGCATGCCACAGACCCAGGCTGTGTCGCCCTTCCTCCCGCCGGTTGACGAGACGCAGACCAACATTGAGTGGAAGACGGTGACGGCCATGGAGAGCGGCCTGTCGATGACTTTCCCCAACGGAGGCGACTCGTATGAGCTGATATATCCCGAGGTGACCATCCCCACCTCGGCGTTCAACACCTACCCCCAGCCCACCAACTACGCCGTGCGCCTGGAGTCTACAATAGGCATCATCGGCACAGGCCTCATCGACGCCATTCCCGAAGACTCGCTCAAGAAGCAGTATGAGCTTACGGCCCGCTACATGGACGTGAACCCTGCCATGTGGGACAAGGCGGCAGGCGACTGGGCCTCCACTGCCTACTACACCACCTGGACCAGCCCTGGAGCCCTGGCCGACGGCACCCCCGTCACGGGCATGATAAAACGCTACACCTACGCCCTTACACGAGCCAGCCTGCAGGACGGCGCCGGGGCCAACGCCATGTGGAACATACCCAACGTGTCGCGCCCAGACCGCCCCAAGCTCTACACCACGCAGGCATGGGCCGACGCCATGGCAATGAACCCCGACGTGATTAGTGCCATCAAGCGCGACCCAACATCGCCCTACTATGCCGACGGCACCGACGAGGGCATAGCCGAGGCCGTGAAGAACCTGCTCTCGCCAAACACGAACCAGTTTGACAACCAGTGGCACAACTTCACGCCCGAAATGAGCGCCGAAAACTTCTACGCCTTCATGGTGTGGCACCGCGGCCTCTCCATACCACGCGCCCGCAACCTCAACGACCCCGACGTGCAGCGCGGCAAGAAACTCTTCATGGACATGGGCTGCGCCACCTGCCACCGCCCCTCGTGGACCACGGGCGACGACAACTACTGGACGCCCGACATGATCAAGGGCAGGCCACTGCCCAAGTACCCCAGGCAGAAGATTTACCCCTACTCTGACTTCGTGCAGCACAAGCTCTACATGGTCAACGACATCCACGGCTCGTGGTGCCGCACAACCCCGCTCTGGGGCCGCGGCCTCTCGCTCATCAACACCGGCGCCGAAGACCGCCTGCACGACTGCCGCGCGCGCAACGAGGTGGAAGCCATAATGTGGCACGCCTACAGCAAGAAGAGCCAGGCATACGAAAGTGCCTACAACTTCTACATGCTGCCCAAGGCCGACCGCGAAGCAGTGGTTAAGTTCCTGCGCTCAATATAAAAAGCCTCTCCCCCGCCCTCTCCCCACGGGGAGGGGTGGAGAGAGGGCTTCTCTTTTTTTTAACGCATCACAATGACAAGGAAAATACTCTTTGCACTCTACCTGCTCACCATGGCGGCCATGGCTGCCGCCACCTTCATAGAGAAATATAAAGGCACCGACTTCGTGCAGGCCCACGTCTACGGGGCATGGTGGTTCACGCTGCTCTGGGCCGCGCTGGCCGCAGTGGGCGTGGCATGGATAATAAAGCGGCACGTAAGGCGGCCAAGCACACTGGCCCTGCACGCCGCCCTGCTGCTAATACTCATGGGGGCGCTGCTCACCCGCACCACAGCCGAGCGCGGCATGGTACACCTGCGCCAGGGCGCGCCAACCGACACGCTCTTCGTTGACCTCGGCCACGATGGCGTGGCCACGCGCACGCTGCCATTCAAGCTGAGGCTCGACAGCTTCGCCATAGCCTACCACGAAGGCACCGACGCCCCAGCCGACTACCGCTCGCACCTCACCATAATTGACGGCGGCAAGGAAACCCCGGCCACCGTATCGATGAACAACATAGCCACCCACCGCTCCGTGCGCCTATACCAAAGCTCCTACGACCCCGACCTCCGAGGCAGCGTGCTCGCCGCCAACGCCGACCCGTGGGGCATAGCCGTAACCTACACCGGCTACGCCCTGCTGCTCATAGCGCTCGTGTGGATGCTCATCAACCCGCAGGCCACCTGCCGCCGCCTGCTGCGCAGCCCGCTCCTAAAGCGCGGCGCGGCCGCTCTGGCCCTGCTCTGCGCGCTCGCGCCCACAGCGGCCACGGCCCAGCCCACTATGCCTGCCGGCCAAGCCCGGGCCATGGGTCAGCTCCACGTGCTCTGGCAGGGGCGCATCTGCCCGCTGCAAACGCTGGCGCTCGACTTCACCCGCAAGCTCCACGGCAGTCGCTCCTACTGCGGACTCACAGCCGAACAGGTGCTGACGGGCTGGATATTCTGGGGCGAGGAATGGAGCGCCGAGCCTTTCATAAAACTCAAGGACGGCGAGCTGAAGCAGACGCTGCAGCTGCCCGACTACGCTTCGCTCAACACCTTCTTCAACCCCGCCATGGGCGGCTACATCCTCGGCCCCTACGTAGAGGAATACTACCGGGGCAACAACGATGCCTTCCACCGCCAGGCAGCCGACATCGACGACAAGATACAGATGGTGATGGAGCTGCGCCGCGGCCTTCTGCTCAAGATATTTCCCTGCACTACGGGAGGCGCCACCACGTGGTACGCACCCACCGCCCCCATACCCGACTCCATTGGGCGGCCCCGGAAGCTCTTCATGCAGAGTGCCTTCTCGCTGCTCTGGGCCGAAGTGCTCGCCGGGCGCACCGCCACTGCCGACAGCCTCATAGACAAGATGGCGGCCTACCAACGGCAGAACGCAGGCCAGTCGCTGCCCACGGCAGCGCAACAGTGGGCCGAGCGCGCCTACAATGCGGTGCCGCTGCCCACCATCCTTGCCATGTTCTGCCTCGCCGCAGGGTTGCTCTCGCTCGTGGCCGCGATAGCGCGCCTGGCCAGGCCCACGGCAACAGCAGCGCGCCGCAGCAGACTTCACGGGCGGCTGTGCCTGTGCGCCATGGCGGCTGCCTTCGCCGCGCTCACGTTCTGCGGAGCCCTCAGGTGGGTGGCATCGGGCAACGCCCCCATGGCCAACGGCTACGAAACGATGCTGCTCATGGCCTGGTTCGTAATGGCAGCATCCATGGCCTTGGCGCGCCGCTTCAGCCTGGCCCTGCCGCTGGGGCTGCTCACTGCGGGCTTCTTCCTGCTCGTGTCACACATAGGCCAGATGGACCCCGCCATAACCGCCATGATGCCCGTGCTCAACTCGCCGCTGCTGTCGCTCCACGTGTCGGTCATCATGCTCGCCTTTGCCCTACTCGCGCTCACCTTCGCCTGCGCCGTGACCGCCCTCGCCGTGGCCGCGGCAAGGGGGCATGACGGCTGCCACCACGCCTGCGGGCCTGTGGCCCGCCTACAGCTTCTATCGCGCCTGCTACTCTACCCCGCGCTGGCCGCGCTGGCCGCCGGCACATTCATCGGAGCTGTGTGGGCAAACGTGTCGTGGGGCCAGTACTGGGGCTGGGACGCCAAGGAAACATGGGCCCTAATAACGCTCATGACCTACGCCGTGGCGGCCCACACCGACACCATCCCCGCGTTGCGCCGCCCCCTCGTCTACCACGCCTTCATGGCCGTCGCCTTCATAACCATCATCATGACCTACTTCGGCGTAAACTATTTCCTCGGCAGCGGTATGCATACCTACGCATAACTTGAAAACAGCGGGAGACAGCAAAGGGCCTTAATCCACGCGCGCAAGCACTTCGGGTGTCCACTACATGCATGGACTCCCGAAGTGTTTCTCGTATAAACGATACTTAAGCCGAATCTGTATGATGAATGACAAATCTCTTGCGAATAGCGCTTTAATTGTCATAGATTCCTTATTTCACAAATTAAAATTCAAAACGCTGCATACGCTTGAACGATACTGGCTTGTAGTTTCAAAGTGGCTCTAGTTTAATAAGACGTTGTAAAGTGGCATATTAATTGCATATATCTTTTTAAAAGGAGGTTATAATGACAT
>CALUEY010000017.1 GCA_944319915.1 uncultured Prevotella sp.
CGGGAGAGTAGGAGGCCGCCGCCTTTTTGTTGACATGGTTCCCGTGTGGCCATCCGGCCGCACGGGAACCTTTTTTTTGTGGCTGGGGGTGATGGGAGAGCTGGGAGCAATGGGAGAGCTGGGAGTGGATAGGAGTAATGGGAGAGCTGGGAGCAATGGGAGAGCTGGGAGTGATAGGAGTAATGGGAGAGCTGTGAACACTGGGAGGCTTCGAGAAATGGGAGCAATAGGTGTAATGGTAGAACTGTGATCGATGGGAGGCTTGTGATTGAACGAACTTGTGGGTACTGCTGATAAAAGGCGCACATTCTATTCAATGCCCTCTAATATATTGGCATCCTCTTGGCTAAGCAACCTTTGATGAAGAATATTCGCCATGCTTCAGTGTGACTATCTTGCATGATGTGGATTTTGCTGTGGATTTTACCCCTTAATGCTTCATTTTGTGAAGACTTTGTGAAGACTAAAATTAATCAACTTCTTGTAAATGCTTTTAATGCATTGCTGTTTTGTGTACTTATGATGTCTAATCGAATCTTTATAACGTTATTTAGCTTTTGTTGATGAAAGAAATAGGCTTATCGGATATACAAGCTATGGGTTAAAATGCTATTTTTGTGGTAGGCAAACGTCAGTCGGGTGCCGTTGCATTTACTCTCGTAGAAGAGCATGGCCCGGTGGCTTTGCAGCAACAGCCTATTTAACTAAAAAAGTTTGGATTATGAGAATCGGCATTCCAAAAGAAATCAAGGACAATGAGAACAGGGTGGGGATGACCCCTGCGGGCGTCTCCGAGTTGGTAAGGCATGGGCATGAGGTGTATGTGCAGCATACGGCCGGGGTGAACAGTGGTTTTACTGACGAGATGTATGTTGAAGCAGGTGCAAGTATCCTGCCCTCGATAGAGGAGACATACGGTTTGGCAGACATGATAATAAAGGTGAAAGAACCAATTGGGATAGAATATCCGCTTGTCAGGCCAGGCCAGTTGGTTTTTACATATTTCCATTTCGCCTGTGACCGTGCGCTTACTGAAGCCATGCTTAAGAGCGGAGGCGTATGCCTTGCCTATGAGACGGTGCAGCTTGCCGATGGCTCCTTGCCATTGCTGGTGCCTATGAGCGAGGTGGCCGGTCGCCTCGGCATGCTCAACGGAGCTTACTATTTGCAGAAGACCAAGGGAGGCAAGGGCAAGCTTGCTTGCGGGGTGCCGGGAGTGAAGCCCATCAAAGTGTTAGTCTTGGGAGGCGGCATAGTTGGTCAGGCGGCTGCCCGAGTGGCTGCCGGGCTTGGTGCCACGGTTGTTGTGGCAGATGTTTCGTTGCCACGTTTGCGCGAACTTTCGCTCACAATGCCCGCCAACGTCAGCACCTTGTATTCCAACCGCCATAACATAGAGCATGAGTTGCCAGACACAGACGTGGTCATAGGCTCTGTGCTCGTGCCAGGAGACAAGGCTCCGCATCTTGTCACTCGCTCCATGCTTGGGCTTATGGAACCAGGGTCGGTGCTTGTTGATGTAGCAATAGACCAAGGCGGATGCTTTGAGACGTCGCACCCCACCACTCACAGCGACCCTGTATATGTGCTCGATGGGATTGTACACTATGCCGTGGCCAACATCCCCGGTGCAGTTCCGCATACATCCACGTCGGCCCTTACCAACGCAACGCTCCGTTACGCATTGGCCTTGGCTGACAAGGGCTGGCGCAAGGCTTGCGAGGACGACCCCGCCCTTGCCCTTGGGCTTAACATTGTTGAGGGCAAGGTTACCTACAAGGCCGTAGCTGGCGTGTTTGGCATGGAATACTCCCCCATTTAGGCAAAATGCGGACATTCATATAAATGAGTTCAATAAACCAAATAGAGTTAGGGCATTTATCACTCTTATGGAGCCGTTAGTTGGCTCTTCGCCCATCTACCGCGCTGCTGCGCCTGCTTGCTTCTGTTTTTCTCGATGTAGCCCGTTATATCTTCGGCAAAAACGAAAGGCAATCAGACAGGCGGCTGTACGAAATATGGGTGAAGTGTAGCGGCTGCTTGGGATAAAAAGCAAAGCCGGTAAGCGAGGTTGAAGCCGAGAATGAAAAACGCCATGAAGGCGCGGCAGCAACCTTGTTTACCGGCTTTGCAATGTAAGGCAGGCTTTATATCCCCTTTATTGCTTCCGTCAGCCGGCGGAAGTCATCGGGAAACACGTCGCCGATGTTACCTATGCGGAAAGTGTCGGCTTGCGATATTTTCCCCGGGTATATTACAAACCCCTTGGCTTTCAGCTTTGTGTAAAAGTCCTTGAAGTCGAAATCGGCAGACGGATAATAGAACGACGTGATGATGGGCGACTGCATCTCATCGGGCAGCAGGGTGCGGAACCCGAGGCTGCGCATGCCCTCCACCAAAGTGCGGTGGTTGTCGGAGTAGCGTGCGTGGCGGGCCGCTATGCCCCCTCGGCCTCCAGCTCGGCCATGGCCTGCATGAAGGCACGCACCACGTGGGTGGGCGACGTAAAGCGCCACTTGCCATGCCCGTCTTCCATTGTGCGCCACTGGTCGTAAAGGTCGAGCGACAGCGAGCGCGCCACACCCTTGCACTGTTCCAGCGCAGAGCGGCGGGCGATGACAAAGCCGAAGCCCGGCACCCCCTGTATGCACTTGTTGGCGCTGCTTATCATGAAGTCGATTCCCAGTTCCGCCATGTCGATAGGCACACCGCCAAAGCTGCTCATGGCGTCTACAATGAGCACCTTGCCGTGGCGTTTCACCACTTGAGCTATCTCTTTCAGCGGGTTGAGCACCCCGGTAGTGGTTTCGCAGTGAACCACCGACACGTGGGTAATGTCGTCGTGTTCCGTGAGGTAAGCGTCGATGCTGTCAGGGCTTACGGCTTCCGTTTCGTCAAACTTCATCACGTGGCAGTCCAGGTGGTAGTAGTCGGCTATCACCCCCATGCGCTTTCCGTAGGCTCCGTTGGCCGCCACGAGCAGCTTGTCGGCAGGCCGGATGGCCGTGCCGCCCGCCCAGGCTACGAACAGCCAGTCGGGCATGGCCTTGCTGCAGGCCCTTGCGCTTTGCATCATATTTGTAATCTGTTTCATTTCTTTTCTCCGCTTTTTCGTTTTCACGGCGCAAAATTAGTCTCGCCGGGGCTGCCCCGGAATGAATAATCCATGAATAAAAGGCCGTAACAATTCAGCAACCACATTGCAACGCCGCCATAACGCCGCCGTAAAACCGGTGCAACCCTAATGCAACACCATTGCAATATGTTTTATGCGGAAAATGCCTGCTTTTGCACCTGCAAACCTACTGAAACAGCTTATGGACGAACTCAAGGACATATACGACCGCATAACATACCTGCGCCACAAGGGCATGAAGATGAA
The DNA here is from genome assembly GCA_944319915.1 of uncultured Prevotella sp. Lineage (GTDB taxonomy): Bacteria > Bacteroidota > Bacteroidia > Bacteroidales > Bacteroidaceae > Prevotella. The sequence goes on from CALUEY010000017.1 coordinate 3,383, forward strand.
GGACATAGCAGCCCTCGTAGACTATCCGCCGAGCGTGCTCTCGGCGCTCTACACCACGGTGGTGCCTGCATTCCTGAAGAACAAGGCGCGGGGAATGCAGCCCGAGGAGGCGCTCGACGGCGCGCTTGTGTGGGTGAACAACGTGTCGAAGTGCAGGCTGTTGTCATCGCTCGCGGCCATGAAGGCCACGCTCATGGCCGCCGACGTAGACCCTGCGGCCGCCGCGCCCGGCTCGGCCAACCCATACTCCGCTGCCTTGAGCCACATCATGGAGCGCGCCGCCGAGCGCATGGGCAGCCATGCCGGCACTTACCTCAGCTACAGTGTGTCGTCAGGCTCGCGCGCCATGAAGGTGGAGCCCTACATGATAGCACCGGCACGCGGCGGCTACGCCGAGGTTTGGCACAACAACGCCTACGGCGCCACCCACCGCGGCTTGGTGATGATGAACGGGGCCAGCCACATCTACCTCATCTTCAACGAGAGCCGGTATCCGCAGCTCGACCTATTCAACGTATGCCTTAAGCTGCCCATGTTCGACCGGCCCCCTTCCTGCGCGGCATCTATACCTGCTTTGACTATAATTATAATCCCATAGCGCGCCGCATACTTTTCGTGAGGCACTCCGACAGCACCTCGCCCGAAGAGTTTGCCTCGCTCCGGGGCTGCCTCAAGGAGCAAGGCACGCTCAGCGGCGACGAGCAGGCCTACTACGACTACACCTGCGGGGCTGACGACGTGGTGCGACTATGCAACATACCGTCGCCCACGCTGCGCATCGACGACCTTGCAGAGGAGAAGCGGCTGCTGTCAGCCCTGCGCCGGGAATGACTGCCTGCGGGCATCCTTCCCACAAAAAAATAGCATGCAATTTGATGGCTATTTAGAAACTGTTTTGGGGTTTTGCCGCGCCTCAAGCCATGGGCAAAGCGAACATTAGGCAGGGAATGAGTGATGCCGTAAAATATCGAAACAGCTTCTTAATATAGAACGACATCTTAACAAATTTAACTTAAAGGGCGCAGCGTGTGGCAGCTTGCGTAATGCCTTGATATCCACGGCGTTGCGAATGGTGCCGTTTTGGCTTGCAGAACAGGCCGTTTTGCCCTCCCAAAAGGCCTGTTTGGCAAGCCCAAATGGGCCGTTTCATGGTGCGGAGCGGAGCAGTGTTAAAACCAAGGCCGCTACCAGCGCCTTGTGCTTGCGTATTTGCAATTTGGCCTTGCTGCGCGGAATAAACCGCCACTCCTTGCCAGGCCGCACTGCCGGTTAGGCCGCACCAATGCAGCGGCAGCGCACAATAACGCGCGATTAATTTGCGGCATACGCTTAAAATTCGTAACTTTGCACGGTATTTTAAAGATTGAATGGAAAATAACAAGGCTACTTTGGAACTGGGAACGAAGCCCGTTGGCCCCCTGCTCATGCAGTATGCCTTGCCCGCCATCATCGCCATGACAGCCTCTTCGCTGTACAACATGGTCGACAGCATCTTCATCGGGCAAGGCGTGGGCGCAATGGCCATTTCAGGATTGGCGTTGACGTTCCCCTTCATGAACCTCGCCGCAGCTTTCGGCGCTGCCGTCGGCGTAGGAGCTTCCACGTGCATCTCGGTGCGCCTCGGACAGAAGGACTACGAGGCGGCGGAGCACGTGCTGGGCAACACAGTTACACTTAACCTCATCATCGGCCTCGCCTTCAGCGTGGTGTCGCTGCTCTTCCTCAACCCCATCCTCTATTTCTTCGGGGCGAGCGAGCAGACCCTGCCTTACGCGCGCGACTACATGATAGTGATATTGGGCGGAAACGTGTTTTCGCACATGTATTTCGCCATGAACGCTGTGCTGCGCGCGGCGGGCAAGCCGCGCCATGCAATGTATGCCACGATGTTCACCGTGGTGATGAACACCATCCTTGCCCCAATCTTCATCTATCCCCTGCAGCTCGGGATACGCGGCGCGGCCTACGCCACCATCATCGCCCAGGTAATGGCCTTGGTGTGGCAGATGAGGCTTTTCAGCAACAAGGACGAGCTGCTGCACCTCAAGCGCGGCATCTACAAGCTGCAAGGGCGCATCGTAAGGGCCATCATTGCCATAGGCATGTCGCCGTTCGCGATGAACGTATGTGCCTGCGTGGTGGTGATATTCATCAACAACGGCCTGCAGCGCCATGGCGGCGACCTTGCCGTGGGAGCCTATGGCATAGCCAACAAGGTGTGCTTCATCTTCGTGATGATAACCATGGGCATCAACCAGGGCCTGCAGCCTATAGCTGGCTACAACTACGGGGCGCAGCGCTTCGACCGCCTTATGAAGGTGGTGAAGTATGCCGTGCTGGCCGGCACCATAGTCACCACGGCGGGCTTCGTGATAGCCGAGCTGCTGCCCGGGCCGTGCGCGCGCCTCTTCACCACCGACGACAAGCTGATAAAGCTTTCCGTAGACGGCCTGCGCATAGAGATGCTGGCCTTCCCGATAGTGGGCTACCAGATGGTGGTCACCAGCTTCTTCCAGAGCATAGGCAAGGCTAAGGTGAGCATGTTCCTCTCGCTCTCGCGCCAGCTTATCTTCCTGCTGCCGCTGCTTGCGGTGCTGCCAGGATACTATGGCGTTGACGGCGTGTGGTGGGCCATGCCCATATCAGACACCATCGCTGCCATCGTGACGTTCTTCATGATGACGGCCTACATGCGGAAATTCAAGAAACAAGCAATAACAACCACAGGGATATGAGCGACAAGAAGATAATCATAAACGTGGGAAGGCAGCTCGGCAGCGGCGGGCGGGCCATAGCCAAGATGCTGGCCGAGCGTTTCGGCTGTAAGTATTACGACCGCGAGCTGCTCAACCTGGCCGCAAAGGAAAGCGGCTTCAGCGAGAAGTTCTTCGAGCAGAACGACGAGCAGAAAGGCTTCTTCAAGTCGTTGTTCCACCTCAACGTGCCTTTCATGGGCAGCGCAAACTTCTACCGCAACGAGCTTTCAGAGGAGAGCCTCTTCAAGTTTCAGAGCGACGCCATCAAGAGGGCAGCCGATGAGGGTTCGTGCGTGTTCGTGGGGAGGTGTGCCGACTATGTGCTGCGCGACTACCCAAACCATGTGGATGTGTTCATAACGGCCAACCTTGCCGACCGCATAGCCCAAGTGCGCAACCGCCTGGGCTGCGACGAGGCTGCCGCCCGCAAGAAGATTGCTTCCGGCGAGAGCGAACGCTCCACCTATTATAATTATTATACGGGCAAGGAGTGGGGCCACAGTGCGTCTTACGACCTCTGCATAAACTCCAGCCTGCTAGGCCTCGAAGGCACTGCCGAGTTCATTGAGGGCTTTGTATGCCGCAGGCTCGGGCTGTGACAGGCTGCTGCCTGCCGTGGCCCGCGCTGCGCGAAATGAGACGGGGATGAAGAAGATTGGCATCATCAGCGACACCCATGCTTACTGGGACGACCGCTACTTGAAGTATTTCGAGCCGTGCGACGAGATATGGCACGCCGGCGACATAGGCTCGCTCGAGGTGGCCGAGCGGCTGGGGGCTTTCCGCCCGCTGCGCGCCGTCTACGGCAATTGCGACGGCGGCGACCTGAGGCTGATGTTCCGCGAGGCGCTGCGGTTCCGTTGCGAAGAGGCCGACGTGCTCATGAAGCACATCGGCGGCTACCCGGGTAACTACGACCCGTCCGTCCGTGGACAGATATACGCCTCGCCGCCACAGCTGTTCATCAGCGGCCACTCGCACATCCTGAAAATAAAGTACGACCGCACGCTGCGCCTGCTGCACATCAACCCCGGAGCCGCAGGGCTGCAGGGCTGGCAGAAGGAGCGCACCCTTGTGCGGCTTACGGTTGACGGTAGCCGCTTCACCGACTGCGAGGTGGTGACGCTGGCTTAAGGCAGCCCCTCTCCATCTATCCCCGGTGGGGAGTGGGCTTGGTCATCTTTTATGTGAATTATGCAAACATTGCCTCTTCCAGCAGTGTAGAGATGGGGAGGGGCTACTATATTTTTTAACGCAATGAAGAGTATAATCATCACCGGCGGGGCCGGATTCATAGGCTCGCACGTTGTGCGCCTGTTCGTGAACAAATATCCGGAGTGCCGCATCGTCAATGTGGACAAACTGACGTATGCCGGCAACTTGGCTAACCTCAAGGACATTGAGGGCAAGGAGAACTACGTGTTCGTGCGTGCCGACATCTGCGACTACGAGGCCATGCTGTCGCTGATGAGGCGGTATGGGGTGGACGGCATAATCCACCTTGCCGCCGAAAGCCACGTAGACCGGAGCATCAAGGACCCCTTTACCTTTGCACGGACCAACGTGCTTGGCACCCTCTCGCTCCTGCAGGCTGCCAAGACTTACTGGGAGTCGTTGCCCGAGGGCTATGAGGGCAAGCGCTTCTACCACATCTCTACTGACGAGGTGTATGGCGCGCTGGAGCTTACTAACCCCGAGGGGATAGAGTCGCCGTTCACCACGAAAGCCTCTTCGGAGCACCATCACGCCTACGGCACGGAGTTCTTCACCGAGGACACGAAGTACAACCCGCACTCGCCCTACTCGGCATCCAAGGCTTCGTCGGACCACTTCGTGCGCGCCTTCCACGACACTTACGGAATGCCTACCATCGTGACCAACTGCTCCAACAACTACGGGCCGTACCAGTTTCCGGAGAAGCTCATCCCGCTGTTCATCAACAACATACGCCACAAGAAACCGCTGCCCGTCTACGGCAAGGGCGAGAACGTGCGCGACTGGCTCTATGTGGAGGACCACGCGCGCGCCATCGACCTCATCTTCCACAAGGGCAAGACGGCCGACACTTACAACATCGGCGGCTTCAACGAGTGGAAGAACATCGACATAATAAAGGTTGTCATCAAGACGGTCGACCGCCTGCTTGGCCGCAAGGAGGGCGAGGACATGGACTTGATAACCTACGTGACCGACCGCAAGGGCCATGATATGCGCTACGCCATCGACTCGCGCAAGCTTCAGCGAGAGCTTGGCTGGGAACCGAGCCTTCAGTTTGAGGAGGGCATAGAGAAGACCGTGCGCTGGTACCTGGACAACCAGGAGTGGATGGACAACGTTACGAGCGGCGACTACCAGCGTTACTACGACGAGATGTACAAGAATCGCTGACCGGCAAGCTGACGAACGCCAAATGGATGCACTTACGGCCAGCCTTAACACCTTCCTTGTGCGCCTATCGATGCTGCCTGCGAGCGTGCCGCACGAGGCCGCCCACCACGCTGAGCACCTGCTGCACCTGCTCCCGCCAGACGATGAGGAGGCCGTTGTGGCTTACTACGGCTTGTTTGGGGCAGAGCAACTTTCGCTTGCCGAGATAGCCCGGAGCCGCTCGCTTGCAGATGAGGACATGATGGCGCGCATCGACAGCTGCCTGCGCCGTCTGGCCGTGACGCCCGAATGGCAGGTGATACGGGCCGAAATTCCCAGGCAAGTGGAGTGAGCAGGCTTTACGTCGGCAACATTCCATGATTGTTGGGCGCCATCCCGGGCAGGCTTTGCAAAGCCTCACGGGATGGCGCCATATTATTGCCAGGAACAAAAGAAGGTAACCAGGAAAGGCACGGAGAAGTCGGTTGCCATGCCGCAGTAAATGGAAACAGGCACGTAATGTGTGCCGCACGTGCGGCTAATTATAGGCAGTGTAGTGTCCATGGCGGTTGCGCCACCGGCTGCGATGGGTGCCAGGGTGCCGAACATCCTTGCCAGCAGCGGCGCGCCAAGGAGCGTTATCATTTCCCTTACGATGTTCGACAGCAAGGCTATGGCCCCTAACCATGGGCCTTTTGACTCTGTTATGATTACGCTCGACAGCGAGTAGTAACCCATGCCGCTGCCTACGGCCAGCCATTCGGTGGGGCTGTAGTTCCCGAGCAGCAAGGCTGTCGCCAGGCTTCCGGCCATCGTTCCGAGCACCGACATGAGCGGCAGGAGCGCAAGCCCTGGACTAAGGCTGCGCAGGCGGGCTATGATGGCTGTGTCGTTGCCGATGCTGAAACCCACAAAGAATATCAAGGCGCAGAGCGCGTATAGGCTCAGTGCACCCATGTCAAGGCCGGAAGGTGCGGCTTGAAGGCGGCCTGCGATGATTCCGCCAATGAAAAACGCGATGATGATGACGTTGGATTTCATTCGTTGTCTTTCCTTATGTATCTCCATAAAAGCCATGAAGCGGCTGCGCTTCCGATGGCAGTTGCCGAGCCAATGACTATGGCCTGACCTCCTATGGAGGGCAGGGAGCGGAACAGTCTGTCGTCGGCCCCGATGCCAAGTCCGAGCATGAAGAGGAGTATCCAGATGAGGCAGGTTATGGTTCTCTGCACCCATGCGGCTTTGTGCCGCTTGAACATATATCCGATGGCCACCCCGGCAAACATCGACGAAACGATTTCTATCATGTTGGTGCGCTGTGCTTTAATGGCCGGCGTAGATAAAGCCGTCTTCTTGGAAAATGTATTCTTCGCTTATAAGGTATTGCAGTGCGGCGTCGACGACTTCAGGCCGTTGCCTTATCGAGTGCAGTTCGGTGATGTGGTGGCGGTTGCCGTCGCTGAGCATATTGTCGATAGCTTCTTTCACGGCAGCCATTCCGCTGGCCGTCACCAGTTCTCCGCTGCGGTCGAGGCATACGTCGCAATGTCCGCAGTCTGCCGCGCCGTCATCTCCGAAATAGTGGAGGAGCTGCCGGCTTCTGCATATAGTGTCGGTAGTGGCATAGCGGAGCATCGACTCGATGCGGCAAACATACTGCTGGCGGCGCTCGTCGTAGACTTCGGCAGGAAACACCAGATGCTCCGGGTCTTCGCGCCTTTGCGCGTATCTTATCATCGGCGTCACCTTGCGGGGAATGAAGTTGAGTATGCGCTTGCGGCTAAGGGCCTTCAGGGTCTCGTGCACCTGCGCTCCCGTGGTTTCGGCCTGTTGTGCGATAAAGCTTTCGTCGATGAATGCATAGTCGTTGAACAGTCCCCCGTAATTGCGCAGCAGGATGATCACCACCTTGTCTTCCATAGGCGAGTTGTTGTGCAGCCGGTACAGCTCGTCGCGCGTAACGGTAAACATCACCCGCGCTGCGCTGTCCTGTTCCTCGGTATATTCTATGTAGCCGGCGCGGTCGAGAATCTTCAGTGCCGACGAAGCCCGCAGCGGATGGTGGTTGAACGTATGGCAGAACTTGTCGATGTTGAAGTCGAACGAGATGTTGTAGCCGCTGCCAACGGCCACTTGGAAGAAGTAGGCAAGGTGTTCGTAAACCTTGCGGATGTATTCCTTGTCGGGGAAGGTGTCTGCTATGCGCTTGTGCAGCTTGCGCTTGTCGGAGTCGTTGTATAGCAGCACGGCGTAAGCCTTGTTGCCGTCGCGCCCGGCGCGGCCTGCCTCCTGGAAGTAAGCCTCTATGCTGTCGGGGCAGTCAACGTGGATTACCACCCGCACGTCGGGCTTGTCGATGCCCATGCCAAAGGCGTTGGTGGCCACTATCACGCGGGTCTTGTCGCCCACCCACGCTTTTTGGCGCTCGTCTTTGGTGGCGTTTTCAAGGCCGGCATGGAAGCAAGCCGCGCTGAGGCCGCTTTGGTTGAGGTAGTCGGCCATCTCCTTTGCCCTGCGCCTGCTGCGCACGTATACGATGGCGCTGCCGCTCACCCGTTGCAGGATGTGCAGCATCTCGCTGCGCTTGTCGGCAGTGCGCCGCACTATGTACGACAGGTTCTTGCGCTCGAAGCTCATGCGGAAGACATTCCGCTCCTTGAAGGCCAGCTTCTCCTGGATGTCGTCTACCACGGCTGGGGTGGCCGTGGCGGTGAGTGCAAGCACGGGAATGCCGGGCAGGATGGCGCGGATGTCGGCTATGCGGAGGTAGGAGGGGCGGAAGTCGTAGCCCCACTGGCTTATGCAATGGGCCTCGTCTACGGTTATGAAGCCCACCTTCATGTGCCTCAACTTTGTCCTGAACAAGTCGGACGAGAGCCTCTCGGGCGACACATACAATATCTTGACGGCGCCGAACACACAGTTATCGAGAGTGGCCAATATGTTGTCGTGGCTCATTCCCGAATAAATGGCGGCAGCCCTTATGCTTCGCCGCCGCAAGTTCATCACCTGGTCCTTCATCAGCGCTATCAGCGGCGTGATGACAACGCACACGCCATCCATGGCAAGGGCAGGCACCTGAAACGTGAGCGACTTGCCGCCACCCGTGGGCATGAGGCCCAGCGTGTCGCGCCCGTTGCCTATGCTTTCGATGATTTCGCGCTGTATGCCGCGGAAGTCGTGGTATCCCCAGTACTCTTGCAGTATGCTTTTATACTTGTCTTGCATGGCCATGGCAAACTTACCCGGTGATGTGCCTGCGGCGTCACGCAGGCTCTTCCGAGGGCTTGATGTCCTCTATCTGCAGTTGCGCCTCGCTGCGTTTGTACACGTTCTCCTCTATGGTATACACAATGTCGAAGCTGCGCTTGCTCTTTATGTAGCGTGCGGCGGCGCTCTGCCCGAAGGCAATGCCGTTCATCACGTTGCTCGACTTGCTGTCCACCAGCTCGAGCTTTATGTGCTCTTGGTTGCGCCCCACCACCTTGCTCGTGCCGTAGTCATACACGTTGCGCGTGCAGAACAGCGGCTTGGGGTTGCACGGGCCGTAAGGCGCAAACTTCTTGAGGTCGGCGTGCATCTTCTTTGTGATGTCCTTGAAGTCTATCACCTCCTCTATGTCGAGTATGGCTTGCGTCTGCTCCGGCGTTATGTGCTCGTCCACGTATTTTTGAAACCTCCTCCTGAACTCCGGTATGTTGCAGGTCTTCATCGAAAGGCCGGCGGCGTAGGTGTGGCCGCCGAAGTTCTCGAGCAAGTCGCGGCAGCTCTTTATGGCCTCGTAGATGTCGAATCCGGCCACGCTCCGTGCCGACCCTGTGGCCATGCCGTTGCTAAGCGTCATGACCACGGTAGGGCGGAAGTAGAGTTCGGTGAGCCTCGACGCCACGATGCCCACCACGCCTTTCTTCCAGTTCTCGCCGTAGAGCACTATCGACGAGAGGTGCTGCTGGTTCTCCAGTTTCTCCACGATGAGGTTGGCCTCCTCGGTCATCTGCTTGTCTACGTCCTTGCGTTGCTCGTTGTATTCATTGATGTGCCCGGCCTCCATGAGGGCCCGCTTCTGGTCTTTCTCCACGAGCAGCTCCACGGCCTCGCGCCCGTTTTGCATGCGGCCGGAAGCGTTTATGCGCGGGCCAATCTTGAAAACGATGTCGCTCATGGTAAGCTCGCGCCCCGCGAGGCCGCACACCTCGATTATGGCCTTAAGCCCAACCGAGGGGTTCTGGTTGAGCTGCTTTAGCCCGTGGTAGGCCAGTATGCGGTTTTCGCCCATCACGGGTACTATGTCCGACGCTATGCTTACGGCGCAGAAGTCGAGCATGGGTATGAGCCTCGAGAATGGAATGCCGTTGTTCTTGGCAAAAGCCTGCATGAGCTTGAAGCCTACGCCGCAGCCCGACAGGTGGGCGAAGGGGTAGGTGGAGTCGGGCCGCTTGGGGTTGAGTATGGCCACGGCCGGCGGCATCACCTCGTCGGGCACGTGGTGGTCGCAGATGATGAAGTCTATCCCTAAGCTCTTGGCGTAGGCAATCTCGTCAACGGCCTTTATGCCGCAGTCGAGCACTATTATCAGCTTCACGCCGGTTTCCATGGCGTGGTCTATGCCCTTGCGGCTCACCCCGTAGCCTTCCTCGTAGCGGTTGGGGATGTAGTAGTCTATGTTTGAGTAGAATTGCTGCAGGAACTTGTACACAAGCGCCACGGCCGTGCATCCGTCAACGTCGTAGTCGCCGTAGACCATTATGCGCTCTTTGCGGCCCATGGCGTCGTTGAGTCTGTCCACGGCCACGTCCATGTCGTTCATCAGGAAGGGGTCGTTAAGCTCATTGAGCATTGGGCGGAAAAACCTTTTCGCCGCCGACTCGGTCCTGATGCCTCTCTGTATAAGCAGGTCGGCCAAGATAGGGGACATCCCCACCTTTTCAGCCAGCTCCTTTGCTGCCTCCGTTCGCTCGGGTGTCGGTGTCTTGTAATTCCATTTAAAATGCATTATGTTTGTTCTTTTTTCTTTCTTCCTTCGGGTCGCCATGCTGCTTAGCTTGTGCAAATGGCTTGTAAAGTTACGAATAAAAATCAAGATTTGGCAGCATTTTCCTAAGTTTTTGTATTTTTTACCCAAAAACGGCGATGGCCAAATGCCATAGGGGCAGCCCGGCATGGCCGCTGCCAGGGCTCAGGCTGCGGGCGGGGCATGGCCCGGCGCAAACTCCTCGGGCAGTGCTCCGGTGTGGCCCATGGGCCATGGGCTGGCAGGATGCCGTTGGCATTGGCAGGCAACGCCGCCATGGTTTGTAAAGAAAAGAGACTCTACTCCCTTGCTTTGGGCAATTGCCTGACTTTCAATTAGTTGGCCATGGCTGCCGTTTTGCGTTGCAAAAAGGCCTCTTTCAGGCTGCGATATGGCCCGTTTGACCGTGCCAAACGGGCCATATCGCAGCCCCAAGTCGCCAAGGCAGCTTTCCAAGGGGGCTTTTGTCGTGTTTTTTCGATGCCATGGTTGCGCTGCTTCGGCAAGGAAGTACCCTCGGCGTGGGGCGGCATTGCTTAGGCATACAGTGCCTCACCCAAATGTGCCGTTCCCCACAAATCGATAGGGTTATATGCGATTCCAGCCTCGGTTGGGCAAGTTCACAATGCCTAAATGTCGCCAATTGCCGTGCGAAACGCAAAAATGCAAGTTCTGCCTTGCAAATTTTCATGTATTTCCTTGCTACATATACATAAATAGATTATATTTGCAAAAGTAATTGTATAAAAAGTATGTTAATCATAAACACCGCTAACTTATGAATGAAAAAAGAGTTTACACCTTCGGCAACGGCAAGGCCGAAGGCAAGGCAGACATGAGGAACCTGCTGGGAGGCAAAGGCGCCAATCTCGCTGAAATGAATCTGATTGGCGTTCCCGTGCCGCCAGGATTCACCATTACCACCGATGTGTGCAACGAATACTTCGAGAAAGGCAAGGAAGACGTGGTTGCGCTCCTAAAAGACGACGTGGCAAAGGCCGTAAACCATATAGAGGCACTGATGAACAGCAAGTTTGGCGACGTGGAAAACCCGCTGCTCGTCAGCGTCCGCTCCGGCGCGCGAGCCTCGATGCCGGGCATGATGGACACCATACTCAACCTCGGGCTAAACGACGAAGTGGTGGAGGGCCTTGCCCGCAAGACCGGCAACGAGCGCTTTGCCTACGACAGCTACCGCCGCTTCGTGCAGATGTATGGCGACGTGGTGCTGGGCATGAAGCCCGCCAACAAGGAAGACATCGACCCCTTCGAGGCCATCATCCAGAGCGTGAAGGCACAGCGCGGCATCTCGCTCGACAACGAGATGAACGTTGACGAGCTGAAGCAGCTCGTAAGGCTCTTCAAGGCTGCCATAAAGAGCCAGACGGGCAAGGACTTCCCAACCGACCCCATGGAGCAGCTCTGGGGTGCCATCTGCGCCGTGTTCGACTCTTGGATGAACGAGCGGGCCATACTCTACCGCAAGATGGAGGGCATACCCGCAGAGTGGGGAACTGCCGTCACCGTCATGGCCATGGTGTTCGGGAACATGGGCAACACCTCGGCCACTGGCGTGTGCTTCAGCCGCGACGCCGCCACGGGCGAGAATGTGTTCAACGGCGAGTATCTCGTCAACGCGCAGGGCGAGGACGTGGTGGCCGGCATACGCACGCCGCAGCAAATCACCATCAAGGGCTCGCGCCGCTGGGCCGCACAGCAGGGCATAGAGGAATCGGTGCGCGCAAGCAAGTATCCATCGATGGAAGAGGCCATGCCCGAAATATACGCCCAGCTCAACGCGCTGCAGGACAAGCTCGAGAAACACTACCACGATATGCAGGACATGGAGTTCACCGTGCAGGAAGGCAAGCTCTGGTTCTTGCAGACGCGCAACGGGAAGCGCACCGGAACGGCCATGGTGAAGATTGCCATGGACTTGCTGCGCGAGGGCGAGATAGACGAGAAGACCGCCTTGCTGCGCTGCGAGCCTAACAAGCTCGACGAATTGCTCCACCCCGTGTTCGACAAGGAGGCCCTGAAGAAAGCCCGCGTGCTCACACGAGGCCTTCCGGCCTCGCCAGGAGCCGCCTGCGGCCAGATAGTGTTCTTCGCCGACGACGCCGAGGAGTGGCACGCCAACGGCCATCAGGTTGTGATGGTGCGCATCGAGACAAGCCCTGAAGACCTTGCAGGCATGTCGGCGGCCGAGGGCATCCTCACCGCCCGGGGCGGCATGACGTCGCACGCTGCCGTAGTTGCCCGAGGCATGGGCAAGTGCTGCGTGTCGGGTGCCGGGGCGATAAACGTAGACTACAAGGCGCGCACGGTAGAGATCGACGGGGTGGTGCTGAAGGAGGGCGACTACCTTTCGCTCAACGGCTCTACCGGCGAGGTGTATTACGGCGAGGTGAGGACAAAGCCCGCCGAGGTCACGGGCGACTTCGCCGCGCTCATGGATCTTTGCAACAAATACACCAAGCTCGTGGTGCGCACTAACGCCGACACGCCCCACGACGCTGAGGTGGCGCGCAGCTTCGGGGCCGTGGGCATCGGCCTTTGCCGCACGGAGCACATGTTCTTCGAGAACGAGAAGATAAAGGCAATGCGCGAGATGATCCTTGCCGACAGCGTGGAGGGCCGCGAGAAGGCGCTCGAGAAGCTCCTGCCTTACCAGAAGCAGGACTTCTACGGCATCCTCAAGGCCATGGACGGGTTCCCCGTCAACATAAGGCTGCTCGACCCGCCACTGCACGAGTTCGTGCCGCACGACCTCGCAGGGCAGGAAACCATGGCCAAGGAAATGGGCGTCTCCGTGCAGGAAATACAGCACAGGGTGAACAGCCTCAGCGAGCACAACCCTATGCTCGGCCACCGAGGCTGCCGCCTGGGCAACACTTACCCCGAAATCACGGCCATGCAGACCAGGGCCATATTGGGAGCCGCCATACAGCTGAAGAAGGAAGGCTATGACCCGCATCCCGAAATCATGGTGCCGCTCATCGGAATCGTCAATGAGTTTGATGCGCAGGAAAATGTCATCCGCAATACGGCCAAGGAGCTGTTCGAGGAAGAGGGGGTGGAAATCCCGTTCCGCGTAGGCACAATGATCGAGATTCCGCGCGCCGCCCTTACAGCCGATTACATCGCCAAGAAGGCCGAGTACTTCAGCTTCGGCACCAACGACCTTACGCAGATGACTTTCGGCTACAGTCGCGACGACATTGCAAGCTTCCTGCCTGTATATCTCGACAAGAAGATCCTGAGCGTAGACCCGTTCCAGGTGCTCGACCAGAATGGGGTGGGCCAGCTCATCAAGATGGCCGTGGAGAAGGGCCGCACCACGCGCCCGGAGCTTACTTGCGGCATCTGCGGCGAGCACGGAGGCGAGCCATCGTCGGTGAAGTTCTGCCATAGGGTGGGTCTCAACTACGTGAGCTGCTCCCCGTTCAGAGTGCCCATCGCGCGCTTGGCTGCGGCGCAGGCGGCGGTAGAGGATACTCTCTAAGATTATCTTAAACATTGATTTAGGCTGTAATGTCCTGTATGACAGGCGTTACAGCCTAAACTGTTTTT
>CALUEY010000018.1 GCA_944319915.1 uncultured Prevotella sp.
AGCCGTGTATCTATGTACAACGTACATTTGACACACAGCTTGCTTTGTTTTGAATTCGTCGAACTCACGTTATTTATGTGGAGTTTGCTATGTCTAGAAAAAAATGACGCCATAAGAGCATCGGTAGAAATGTATGCTAGAAAAGCTTTTAATTTAACATCGTCTCACAACTTTGCAGAGTTTTCTATGGATGGAATGTCTTTTGAGATTGTAGACTTTAATAATCGTAATGTTAGTTTAAAATCAATTCATGGAATATGGAGCAATTTTACAAGATATGGTAAACACAAAAATATTATGCCGAATCAAAAATCAATTACTATTCCAAATGAAATTTATTGGTTTGGTAGTTTTAACATCACTGAAATAGGTAGAAATGTATTTGACTCTTTAACTGAAACCGAAGTTATTTGTTTTCCGCATTCAATACGGAAAATTGAATGGAGCTTTTGGAAATGTGAAAAACTCAAAAGAATAGAAGTTGAGCATACGTATAATAATCCTGCTTTCAAAAGCATAAATGGTGTTTTATATAATGGAGATGGAACAACACTTTGTGCCTATCCTAACTCTTATGCTGAAATTTATGAGGTCCCAGAAGGTGTTCTAACAATAAAATCAAAAGCATTTAAATCTTGTAATAATATTAAAACATTAGTATTACCATCTACATTAACTAAAATAGAAGTTAATGCATTTTATCGATGTGAAAATTTGAAACATATAATTTGTAATACTTCTAAATCTAAGCTAGTGTTTGATGGTTTTTGGGGAGATTACGGTAACGTGCAATTGAATTGGTATTTTAAGGATAATATGTAAATAAAGACACAGTGACACTGTCCAAAATATTGTGTAAACGAAAACAGAATTCAGTTACAAGTTATCTTATATCTGGATTCTGTTTTTCATGTATGAACATAGGTCGATTCATAATCGGCACTATAAAAACACAAAAAGGTGTGAGACTCAATGGTCTCACACCTTTTCTTATGGATGTTTATCGTTGTTTATCGATACTTACTTCACTTCCTCGAAGTCAGCATCCTGGATGTTGTCATCCGACTTGCTGTTGTCCTGAGCCTGCTGGCCTGCGTTCTGCTGTCCGGCGCCAGCCTGTGCACCAGCGTTCTGATACATCTGGGCGCTAGCTGCCTGCATTACAGAGTTCAGGTTGTTGATGGCGCTGTCGATGGCTGTGACGTCACCGTTCTTGTGAGCGTCTTTCAACTGCTGCAATGCGCTCTCGATAGGAGCCTTCTTGTCGGCAGGGATCTTGTCGCCGTTGTCCTTTAGGAAGTTCTCTGTTGAGAATATCATAGAGTCAGCCTGGTTCATCTTGTCAACGCGCTCGCGCTCTTTCTTATCGTTCTCGGCGTTCTGCTCAGCCTCGGCCTTCATACGCTCTATTTCCTCCTTGCTCAAGCCAGATGAAGCCTCGATACGGATGGCCTGCTCCTTGCCGGTGGCCTTATCCTTTGCAGATACCTTCAGGATACCGTTGGCATCGATATCGAATGTAACCTCAATCTGAGGAACTCCACGACGAGCCGGTGCAATGCCGGTAAGGTTGAACTGGCCGATACTCTTGTTCTGTGCTGCCATAGGACGCTCACCCTGCAGTACGTGGATGGTAACCTCAGTCTGGTTGTCGGTTGCAGTAGAGAATACTTCGCTCTTCTTGCAAGGTATTGTGGTGTTGGCGTCAATCAACTTGGTCATAACGCCACCCATGGTCTCGATACCCAGTGTCAGAGGAGTAACGTCGAGCAGCACGATGTCGCCCACGCCGCCTTCCTTGTTGAGGATGGCACCCTGGATGGCTGCACCAACTGCGACAACCTCATCGGGGTTAACACCTTTAGAAGGCTCTTTGCCGAAGTAGTTCTTTACCAATGCCTGCACGGCGGGGATGCGGCTCGAACCGCCCACGAGGATAACCTCGTCGATGTCGGCCGTTGTCAGCTTGGCGTCGCGTATTGCGTTCTGGCAAGGCACGAGGCAGGCCTGTATCAAATCGTGGGCAAGCTGCTCAAACTTGGCGCGCGTAAGCGTCTTCACCAAGTGCTTAGGCACTCCGCCAACGGGCATGATGTACGGCAGGTTGATTTCCGTTGAAGTGGAGCTTGACAGCTCTATCTTTGCCTTCTCGGCAGCCTCTTTCAAGCGCTGCATGGCCATCGGGTCTGCGGTAAGGTCGGCACCCTCGTCGTTCTTGAACTCCTGCACCAGCCAGTCGATGATCACTTGGTCGAAGTCATCGCCGCCAAGGTGGGTGTCGCCGTTTGTGGAGAGCACCTCAAACACGCCGCCGCCAAACTCAAGTATGGAGATATCGAACGTGCCGCCACCAAGGTCGAACACGGCAATCTTCATGTCCTTGTTAGCCTTGTCCACTCCGTAGGCCAGGGCGGCAGCCGTAGGCTCGTTCACGATGCGGCGCACGTTGAGGCCTGCAATCTGTCCAGCCTCTTTCGTGGCTTGGCGCTGAGAGTCGGAGAAGTATGCCGGAACGGTTATCACGGCGTCCGTCACCTCCTGGCCCAGATAGTCCTCGGCGGTCTTCTTCATCTTCTGCAGCACCATGGCCGATATTTCCTGCGGGGTGTACTTGCGTCCGTCGATGTCAACACGTGGGTAGCCCCCCTCGTTGACAACCGAGAAAGGAACGCGGCTCACTTCCTTCTCGCACTGCGCCCACGTCTCGCCCATGAAGCGCTTGATGCTGTAAATGGTCTTCTTCGGGTTGGTGATGGCCTGGCGCTTGGCCGGGTCGCCCACCTTGCGCTCACCGCCGTCAACGAATCCGATGACTGACGGGGTGGTGCGCTTGCCCTCACTGTTGGCTATCACAACTGGTTCGTTGCCCTCGAACACGGCAACGCACGAATTAGTCGTACCTAAGTCAATACCAATAATCTTTCCCATATTCTTGTTCTTTTATTATTTATTCTAAATGTTTAATGAAGTATTGGACAGCTTGCGCAGTCCGCTGACATTATAGCAAAGCACGTGCCAAAGTGCCTGTCGGCTTCAGCATGGGGAAACGCAACTGACATTTTGGCATGACAAGCCGTGGCCAATGACGCCAGCCACCAATAAAATAATGGGAACACTGTTATGGCAGCGCTGCAGGCCATCCACCGTAGCCCGTTGCCGCCTGCTATGGTAGTCATGAAATCCAAGCCCGCTTCCAGACTACTATCGGAATCTTGTTGTTGAGGCTTGAAAGGCCGGGGAGGGGCTGAGGGAGCTTAGCGCCAGCCGGCGTACCTAAGGCAGAAGTCCTTCACCCTGCGGGTGTATTCGGCAGGATGGTCGGTGTACGACCGGGCGTGGGCCGAGCCGGGGGCTATCCAGAGATGCTTCGGCGCAGGCTTGGCCTCGTAGAGGCGGTGCACCATCCAAGTAGGCACGAAAGAGTCGCTTCCGCCGTGGATGAAGAGCATCGGCCTGCGGCACTTTGCCACTTGCCTTATCGGCGATGCCTGACCGAAGCTCCAGCCATAGCGCAGGCGGCAGAGCGCGCTCGTGGTGAACATCAGCGGGAACGGCGGCAGCCCGAACTGCCCCCGCAGCTGGCAGGCAAACTCGTCCCAAACGCTGGTGTAGCCGCAGTCTTCTACAAAGCACCTCACGTAAGGCGGCAACTCTTCGCCCGAGGCGCACATCACCGTTGCCGCCCCCATGGATATGCCGTGCATCACGATGCGCGATTCGTGGCCAGCCGAGCGGAACAGCCTTTCGGCCACGGCAGCCCAGCAGGCCAGGTCGTGGCGGTCGTTCCAGCCCATGCCGATGCAGTCGCCGTCGCTCAGCCCGTGGGCGTGCAGGTCGGGCAGCAGCACGTTGCAGCCCAGGTCGCGGTGGTACATACGCCCAATGAAGAGGTATTTAAGCGAGCAGTCCTTGTAGCCATGCACCACAATGGCCGTGCGCCCGCAGGCCGAGTCGGCCCGAAGGTATTGGGCGTGGTGGCGCTCGCCGGAGGGCATCGTCACGAAGGTGTCGCGCAGCAGCCCGCCGCTCCTCAGGCTGTCTGTCCATTGCCTCATGTCGGGCACCCACTTGCACAGAAGCGCGTATGTGCTATCGGTGTCGCGGCGGTTGGGGTCTGGCTCGAGCGAGTAGCCGAGCATATAGCTGCTGCTGCCCCATAGGGCCGCCGCAAGTGCCGCCACTATTGCCACGGCGGCGATGGCTATGCGTTTTTTCATTGCTGTGGTGTTTTTGGCCTGAAGGTTTCTCCGGCGCAGCTCATGTTAATGCAAAGATATACAAAAAAGCTTTTCTATAGTTAGGTGAACAAGAAAAAAGTTTTTCATAACTATAAATAGTAGCTTTGTGGGGCGGTTTTTCGGCGGGAAATTGTTATCTTTACCCCGCCAAGAACTAAAAAACTTTATTGCGATTATGGAGTTAAGATTCAACATCACATACGTCACTTCGTTTGGCGAGCGGCTGATACTCAACATAACGGGCTGCGACGGGCAGCCCATGGCCGAACGCCACGACATGGAGACCGCCGATGGCCGTGAGTGGACTTGCAGCATGGCAATGGCAGCCAAGCCCGGCTCTTACATCGACTATTATTACAGTGTGGAGCGGCGGGGGGCCGAGGTTCGCCGCGAGTGGAACGCCATGCCCCACCGCCTTGAGTTTGCCAACTCGCGCAGCGCGCTCCACGTGATGCACGACCGCTGGATAGACGTGCCCGACGACGCCCTGCTCTACAGTGCGGCATTCACCGAGTGTGTGGCCAGGCGCGAGAGGCAGGCCAGTCCCGTGGCCGACTTTGCCAAGATGCTGCGCCTCAAGGTGCGCGCCCCGCAGCTGCGCGCGGGCCAGCGGCTGGCCATCACCGGCGCCGACCCTTGCCTCGGCCAGTGGCTTGAGGCGGCACCTCTGCCCATGGCCGAGCATACGCCTTGCGAGTGGGTGGTGGGCATCGACGCCTCAAGGCTTACCCGCCCCGTGGTTGAGTTCAAGTTCATCATCGTTGAGGGTGGCGGCGCCGACATACAGATGTGGGAGGACGGGCCTAACCGCACGCTGTCATTGCCTTGCATCAAGGCGGGCGAGGTGGTCACCTACGAGCTGCCGCAACCCTCGTTTGCCATTGCTCCGTGGCGCGGGGCAGGCACGGTGGTGCCGGTGTTTGCGCTCCGCTCGGCGGGAAGCTTTGGCGTTGGCGACTTCGGCGACCTCAAAGCCATGGTCGATTGGGTGGCGGCCACGGGGCAGCACGTGCTGCAGGTGCTGCCGGTGAACGACACCACGGCCACCCACACGTGGCAGGATTCCTATCCGTACAACGCCATCAGCGTTTACGCCCTGCACCCGCAGTACACCGACCTGCGGCAGCTTCCTCAGCTGAAGGATGCCGCCCGCCGCGAGCACTACGAGCAGCTGCGGCGCGAGCTCAACGCCCTGCCGCAGGTGGACTGTGAGCGCGTGAACGCCGCCAAGGTGGCCTACCTGCGCGAACTGTATGCGCAGGAGTGGCCGGCCGTGAGCCGCCGCGTCACCTACCGCCGCTTCTTCGAGGCCAACAAGGCGTGGCTCGTGCCTTACGCCGCTTTCTGCCACTACCGCGATAGCTTCGGCACACCCGACTTCACGCAGTGGACGGGCCACGAAAGCCCATCGGCAAAGGAACTCTCCGACATGGGCAACACGCTCACGAAGAAGTACCGGGAGGTAAGTTTCTGGTATTTCGTGCAGTACAACCTCGACACGCAGATGCGCGCCGTACACGAGCACGCCCGGAGCAAGCGCGTGATAATGAAGGGCGACATACCCATCGGCGTGAGCAAGCAGAGCGTGGAGACGTGGACGCAGCCGCGATATTTCAACATGGACGGGCAGGCCGGAGCACCGCCCGACGCTTTCTCCGTGAACGGGCAGAACTGGGGCTTCCCCACTTACAACTGGGATGAGATGCTGAAGGACGGCTGCGCCTGGTGGACCGGCAGGCTGCGGAAGATGGCGGAGTATTTCGACGCCTACCGCATAGACCACATCCTCGGCTTCTTCCGCATATGGGAGATATCGGAGGGAGCCGTCCACGGGCTGCTGGGCCAGTTTGTGCCGGCGCTCGGCATGACGCGCAGCGAGATAGCGGCTTACGGGCTTCAGGCCGACCCCGAGATGCTGGCGCGCCCCTACATCACCGACGACGTGCTCCGCCAGCGCTTCGGCGAGCGGGCCGACGAGGTGCGCCGCACTTTCCTCTGCCGCCTTGGCGACGGCTACGCCATGCTGCCCGAGTACGCCACGCAGCGCAAGGTGGAGGCCGCTTTCAAGGGGAAGGACGGCGAGGGCGACCTGCGCTTGCGCGACGGTCTGTATGCCTTGATCAGCAATGTGCTCTTTGTGCGCGACCGCGCTGACGCCTCTAAGTTTCATCCGCGCATAGCCGCGCAGTCCGACCTTGCCTTCGCTGCGCTCAGCGACCGCGAGAAGACTGCCTTCAACCGCCTTTACGACGACTACTTCTACCGCCGCCACAACCAGTTCTGGTACAACGAGGCCATGCGCAAGCTGCCGCGCCTGGCCCGGGCCACGCGGATGCTGATGTGCGCCGAGGACTTGGGCATGGTGCCTGAGTGCGTGCCGTGGGCCATGAACAGGATGCGCATACTGAGCCTCGAAATCCAGTCGATGCCAAAGGAACTGGGCTGCCGCTTTGCAAGTCTGTCGGGCTATCCCTACCTCTCGGTGTGCACCATATCCACGCACGACACGCCCACCATGCGCGCATGGTGGGATGAGGACGCCGAGAGGGCGCAGGCTTACTTTGCTGAGATGCTCCACCACGAGGGCCCCGCGCCCCACCCAATGCCGGGCTGGCTGGCCAAGGACATCGTGGAGCGCAACCTCATGTCGCCATCGGCGCTCTGCATCTTGCCCCTGCAAGACTGGCTGGCCATCGACGAGGGCCTGCGCCTGCCCGACGCCGCGGCAGAGCGCATAAACATACCGGCCAAGCCGCGCCACTACTGGCGCTACCGCATGCACCTCGGCATAGAGGACTTGATGCGGGCCGAGGGCTTTTCGGCCACCATCGCTGCCTTGGCCGAGGCCAGCGGCAGGTGAGGCAGGGCAGCCTTTGGCTTGCATTGGGGCTGGCTATAGTGCGGAAGATGGGTGAAGAACCAACTAACGGTGCCGTAAGTGTGATTGGCTCACTGCCGACCGATTTGGGATAATATATTAAGGAATAGGCCCGGGGGCCGCAGCGTCATGGCGTTGCGGCCCCCGGGCCTGTTTTTCTTTACTGTCGAAAGGCCGCTGTGGCGGGGCTACTTCAGCAGGCTCCTTAAGGCGAACCATGCGTGCAGGGCCACGGTCTGCGGCAGCCCGTAGTGCGAGGCCATCACGCGGAAACGCTCGCGGAGCGATTCCCGGTGGTGGAGGGTGGTTTGGCCCTCTTCGGTATAGCAGGCCACGGTGGCCCCGGCGTTTGCCAGCGGCAGTCTGAGGCGGGCCGCCTCCTTCATCACGCGGATGCACCAGTCTACGTCGGCAGAGTATTTGTATTGCAGGTCGTAGGGCGTCTGGCGGGCGATGTCGGTGCGGGCGTAGAAAGCCTGGTGGCACACCAGCATGCCCATGCGGAACGACCGCCACGTGAGCCTGTGCGGGGGGCGCAGCCGCCGGGGATGCAGGTAGCGCCCGGCGGAGTCCACTATGTCGGTGTCGCCGTAGAGCACGGCGGGCAGCGGGCCGCCCCCGGCGGCAGCTGCCTCGGCGGTGCGGGCCAGCGTGGCTATGGTGTCGGCGGCAGGCAGGAAGTCGCCCGCGTTGAGGAAGCACACATAGTCGCCCGTGGCCCTGGCCAGGCCCTTGTTCATCGCATCGTATAGCCCGCGGTCGGGCTCGCTGCTTATGGCCACGGTGTGGCCGTTCCCCGAGGCGTCCGACTGCCGCTTGTAAGCTTCGGCCACGCCCACGGTGCCGTCGGCAGAGGCCCCGTCTACGATTATGTGCTCTATGGCGGGGTGGCTTTGCGCCAGCACACTGCCAACGGTTCTCGGCAGGGCGGCAGCCGCGTTGTATGTTATGGTAACTATGGAGAAGCTGGTCATAGGCGGTAACGCTTGAAGGTGAGGGCCTGGTTGTACACGGTGATGTACTTCATGGCCACGGCCTGTTGCGAGTAGTTGAGTGCCACCTTGCGCTGCGCTTCGCGGCTAAGCCCGTCGTGGTCGGCCTCGCAGAGCACCCACCTGATGCCCGCGGCAAGGTCGGCGGCATCGCGCGGGGCAGCCACGTAGCCGTTTTTCTTGTGGTCTATCATCTCGGGTATGCCGCCAACCCTGAAGCCCACGCACGGCACTCCGCAGGCCATGGCCTCCATGATGGTGTTGGGCAGGTTGTCTTCGAGCGACGGCAGCACGAACACGTCGGCCGCGTTGTATATCGCGGCTATGCGGCGCTCGTCGCTGACGTAGCCCAGGGGGTATGACGGCAGGCGCAACCCCGAGGCCACCTCCTCGGCGTGGCCTCCGAGTATGGCCACGCAGGTGGTGCGCCCCAGCTCGGGCGACAGCTCGGCTATCAAAGCCATGGCCGCAGTGAAGTAGCTCATGCCCTTGCGTGCGTCGGTGACGCGCTGCGACACGAAGAGCACCACGCGCCCCTCGAGCGGCAGTCCGGCGGCCATGCGTGCCTCGCGCTTGTTGGAGGGGCAGAACACCCGGGTGTCTATAGGGTTGGGTATGCTCGTCACGCTCTGGCCATTTAGCAGCGCGCTCTGCCCGGCCACGCCTGCCAGCCAGCGGCTGCAGGCCACGAAGTGGATGCTGCGGTTGGCCATCATGCGCTTCTTGCGTGCCCAGGTGCGTGCCGCCAGGTCGTGCGCGCCGCCCCCGCCGGGCAGCAGCGGGCAGTTGTGGCAGTGGCTCATGTATTTGTCGCAGTCGCGCGTGTAGTGGCAGATGGCGGTGGCGGGCCATGCGTCGTGCATGGTCCACACCACGGGCTTGTCGGTGTCGAGAATCTTCCTGATGCCCTGCAGCGAGAGCATGCCCTGGTTCACCCAGCTGAGGTGTATCACGTCGGCCTCCTTAAACTCGCGCAGCCGCGTTATGTCGGCCCCGGCGTTGGCGATGTCAATCTCGAAGAGGTGGGCGCGCGAGAAGCGCGTGCTCACGAAGATGGCGAGCCGCTCCCAAAGGAAGCGCCACTGCATGCGGAGCGCGCCGGGCAGGCCCACTACGGTTATCTGGTCGGTCTCCTTGTCGCGCACCAGCATCTTGGCTTTCACTCCGTTGTTTTTCAGTGCCTCCATAAGGCGGTTGGCGGCCACGGCGGCCCCGCCGGTCTTCTCGCTCGTGTTTACTATCAGTACTCTCATGGCTGTCTGCTAAGGTGGGGCGGCCATTGCGGTGCGCTGGCCGTCGCGTGGCGGGGCCTGGCGCGGCGCGGTGGCCGTTGGTGCTGCAAATGTAACAAAAATAATCCGGATTATGGCCGTTTTGTGCCAATGATTTTCGCCCGTGTGGCCTGCCGGGCGCGCCCCTGCGGGCATGACAAATGTTTACAAAGTGCGCCCCGGCGGCCGTCGCCAGTCTCGCCGCGAGGCCAAACGGCCTCTTTCGCGCTGCCAAACGGGCTGTTTGGGGCTGCCGAACGGCCTGTTTGTCAACGCAAAACGACCTGTTTTGCAACCCCTTGGCTTCCAGATGGTTGCATCAAGGGCGAGCGGTGGCGAAATATTATTACAAAACGGCGGTCTGCTTTCCGGCGGGGCCATGCCGCTGGCCGCCATGGCCGACCCACCGGGGCGCGTGGGGATGCACAAAAACGGCGGTTTGTGCGGTTTCCGGGCGGCAAATCATGAGATTTTGTTTACCTGGTTTTAATTGTGTTAAATCGCTGAAAAAACCTTGGTTTTGTGTAACAAAGTATCACCTATTTTATTATCTTTGTGGGTGAGATATAACTTAATCCATCCATTCATTAATCCTCAAAAATACAGGGCTTATGACTAATTATCTTAGCTTCAACGTAGGTGCTATATTCAGTGATCTGGATGATTACATGCTTAGCACAGGAAGATTGGAGATAGATTCTATCGAAGCCAATCGTGAGTTGGATCGTAAAGGCCTGTTGGAAGATGACCAGACTCATCCGGGGAGACCGCTTGAGGCGTTGCTCGGCAGGCTGCGCGACATGAATCTGCTGCCGCAAAGTGTGCGCCAGCTCTATGGTACGTGGAAGATAAAGCACTCTAAGACCATTGCCAAGGTGCGCATGATATTCCAGTACTGAGGGCGCGGGGCGCCTTGCCACCGTGCAGGGGTAATAGGATTATTTGCCTGCGAAGGAAGCCTAAAAATGGCGGCCTACGCAGGCTTTTGTTTATGAAATAACTTCAAAGGAGGGCGCGTGAGGGTTAAAATAACTTAAGCCGATGTCACTTTCGGCCGCCTTTTGTGTCATATAGGTAACTTTGCAACGATTATCAATCAAAACAATGACGAATATGAAAAAGAACTTAGTGATGTGTTCTCTCATCGCAGGCTGCCTGCTCGCGAGCAGCTGCGTGAGCAAGAAGGCGCTCGAGAACTGCCAGAACGAGAATAACGAACTGACGCAGAACTTCCGCGACATGGCCAAGAACTACCAGGACGCCAAGGAGCAGCTGGCTGCCGCCAACGCGCGCTCTACCACCCTGCAAGACCAGCTCGACCAGCAGAAGAAGGATTACGCCGCGCTGCAAGGCTCGCTCGACAAGAGCCTCGCAAACGCCGGGCAGAACAACATCAGCATCGAGAAGCTCGTTGACCAGATTAACGAGTCGAACAAGTACATCCGCCACCTCGTGGAGGTGAAGAGCAAGAGCGACTCGCTCAACCTCGTGCTCACAAACAACCTTACCCGCTCGCTCAGCAAGGAGGAGATGAAAGAGGTGGACGTGCAGGTGCTCAAGGGAGTGGTGTACATATCGCTGGCCGACAACATGCTCTACAAGAGCGGAAGCTACGAGATAAACGACCGCGCGGCGGAGACTCTGAGCAAGATAGCCAAGATAATAAAGGACTACAAGGACTACGACGTGCTCATAGAGGGCAACACCGACAACGTGCCGGTGAACGCCTCGGCGGCATCGATGAAGAACATTCGCAACAACTGGGACCTTTCTTGCCTCCGCGCCTCGAGCGTGGTACAGGCCCTGCAGAACGAGTATGGAGTGGACCCGAAGCGCCTCACCGCCGGTGGGCGCGGCGAGTATAACCCCGTGACCAGCAACGACACCGAGGTGGGCAAGCAGCGCAACCGCCGCACGCAAATCATCATCACCCCGAAGCTCGACCAGTTCATGGACCTCATAGGGCAGGCTCCGGAGATGGGCGAATGACGAAAAAACTATAAGTTAAAAAATTAAAGGCTAAAAGTTGGGGCTGCGCAGCCAACGGGAAAATCACCCCAGTTGAACGGCGCAGCCCCAACTTTTAGCCTTTAATTTTTTAACTTTTAATTTTTAACCTTTATCTTTTTGCTGCCTTGCTTGATGATTACCAGGCCCCGCTGCTGCGTGTTTGTGGCTTTGCGTCCGTCGAGGGTGTAGGTCTCGTATGGCAGCGACGGGTCGAACTTGCCTTTGTCGGCCTCTGCAGCGGATATGCCGCTTGCCAGTTTCTTGCCCTTTACGGCCACGGACTTTACCTCCCATGTGCCGGCCTCGCTGGTGGTGCTGGTGTAGTGGAAGGCTATCCGTATCTTCTTGCCGGCAAACTCGTTGAGGCTTATATCGCCAGACTCCACAAACGTCCAGTTGTTGCCGCGTGGCCAGTTGATGCCGCTGAGCGCGGTAGTCTGCCCGTCGCATACCACCTCTACGGCGAGGGCTTCGGCCGGGGAGGCGAAGTAGTTGGCAGCGTGGCTAAAGGAGAGCGTGGCCGAGGCATAGCCGGTGAGGTCTATCTCGGGCGTTAGGAGCGAAGCGTCGCAGGCATAGTCGGTATAGTTGAGGAAGCCCGTGCCTTTCCAGCCGTACTTGCTGTCGCGCTGCCACACGCTGAAGCCATCGTAAGGCACTGTGGTGTTGTGTATGGTGCAGTTGCCATCGTCGGCGGTGAACGTGGCTGAATATATCGTCTCGTCGCCTGTAGGCGGGGTGGGGGTGTCGCCACCGCCGGTGTATGCTGCCGTGCATACTGTGTTTTCGGGGTCGAAGGCATACTCGGTGCTGTCGCCCCAGATGTATTCCATGAGGTTGGGGAAGTCAACAAACGGGTTGCGGTTGCCCTGTATCTCGCTTACGGCGTTGTTGCGGTTGGTCTCTATCTCGTCGGGAACGTCGGCCTTGGCCCAGCTGATGTAAAGCTCGTAGGCCCATGGCTGTAGTGTGGGATATTCGTTCTGCTCGAGTATTTGCAGAGCCTGTGGGCTCTTGGTGCTCCAGGTGAAGTCTTGGTAGGCGGTGGCCATGTACATGTACGAGCGCGCAAAGTCGCCTTTCCACTTGTCGGCAGGCTCCCAGAGGCTGTATCCGTTGTGGCCGGTACCCACCTTGGTGCAGCCGTTGTCGGTCTTTACCGAGCCGGTGACCTCGCCCATGGGATAGTTCGACTTGGCAGAGTTTATCTTCTGCTCGCTCGGCATGAGGTTGTAAAGGTCCTTGTAAGCCTGGTTCTCAGAGCCTCCCCACCAGCTCTTGGGGAACGAGTGCTCTATGTTCATGCCGCTCACGGCCTGGCCTTTGGTGGTGAAGTAGCGCTCGTCGTTGCTGTAGCGGTCTACCGCGCGGCCGTCTGCCAGGCGGTCGGTGGAGTAGAATCCATCCCACGTGTGGCCCGCGCCGCTGCCGTAGCTCAGCACGTCGGCCTCTTTTATCGTCTCGTGTACGGCGGCCTTTAGTTCCGCCCCGCTCTTGCCTTTCAGGCTGTCATAGTATCCGGCGGGTATTTGGGCCGCTGCCGATGCGGCGGCAATGGCAGCCATCATGGCTGCCGCGTGCCTTTTTGTCATTCCTTTCTTCATATCTTTTACCTTAATAGTTGCTTGCTGTGATTGGTGGTTGGGGGGTCTTGTGGTCTGCATCCGCCAGCCTCGGCTTGCTCTTGTGCCTGCCATGGGGCGGCCCAGGCGGTAGCATTTGCTGGGGGTGGTGCATCGTGGCGCGTGGCAGTGGGTCATTCGTCGCCCAGTGTCCAGATGTCCTTAGGCTTTCGTGAGAAAGCTTCGTCGTAGGCATTGCCCGACTCTTGCGGGCCGTAGGTGTCTATGTGTGTAGCGTCGCTGTTTATGCTCCCCGCCATGAATGGGGCAGTCTCGATGTCGATTGCGGTGATGGCCGGTTTCTGGTAGTGCTTCTTTTCCATGTTGCTGAGTTTGTGTTAGGGTTATTTATTTGTGAATTTCTTTCCGTTGCGGATGTATATGCCTCTGCCAGGCGCGCTCACCTTTTGCCCGGCGAGGCTGAAGGTGGCCTGTGCATTGCCTCTGTCGGTGGCGGTTGGGCGGATGGCCGTTGTCGTTTCGCGTATGCTTAGCTTCACGGCTGTGGCATTGGTGCTGCCGGGTATGGTGATGTAGGCGCGCATACCTTTCATGAGGTTGGCGTTGCCCGTTGTGCCGCTTGGCTTTTTAAGGCTGCCGTCTTGGGTTATGAAAAGGTCTGTCCCGTCGGTGTCCAAGGTTGCGGGCGAGTATGTGCCGGTGAACTTGTAGCTGCCGTCGGCTGTGCTGATGCTCTTTGCCTTGGCTGCCGTCAGCGTAACGTCGGCGAACGTTGGGTTGGCCGTAGTACGCGCGGGCATTACGAGGCAGGGCGTGGCGGCCTCTATGCGGTCGGTGTGGCTGAAGAGCATCACCGTGCCTTCGGTCTTGCCGGTGAACACGCTGACCTTCGTGCCATCGCCGAAGACGGTTGCCAGATGGGCGGGGCTGATGGCGAACGGCACGCAGAAAGAGTTCCAGCAGCCGCTTACGAGCGTCCGCTTTAGCTTCACGTTGGCATTGGAGGCTTCACCCGGCGTGTTTTCTTCGGTCTCTGATATATAGTAGGTAAGGCCGTCGATGGCAATGGGGCATATAGCCACGGTGCCGTCGGCGGGAACGACGATGCCCGTCGCCTCTATCAAAGCACCGTTGTACGGCATGGCGAAGCCAGTGCCGAATTCATCGGCAAGCAGCACGCTTTTGCCGCCTTGGGTTAGGTAAAGGGCCGGCTGCCCGTCGTGGACGCCTGTGGCCACGCGGCATATCACGGTAACAAGGTTGCAGGTGTTGGCGGCTGCATCGGCCAGGGTGGCGGCCTCCACCGGGCGGGCTGGCTCGCCGTGGGTTACGGCAATGTTGTTGCCGTTGGTGTAATCGCCAAGCCTTGTGAGCTTGGGCAGGTTCTCGGTGGTGTCCACCGTTGCCACGATGCTGCCGTTGATGGTGTCGTTCGCGGCTATGTCGAGGCCCAAGGCGCGGAACGCCATCGCCCCGCTGGCGTCGCGCACCATGGCATCTTCGCCATTGGCGAACAGCACTTGCGCGCCGCTCAGCGTTAGTCTTACTGCCGTGCCTGCCTCCATGGCTTTGGCCGAGGCGATGTTGTTGCACACCTCGGGGAACTGGTAATGCCATTCGCCCACCTTGCTGGCGTTGCCGTCGGCATCGCAGGCCATGGCCTTGAGCGTCGTCGTGGCACTGATGGCTATCGGGGCTGTGTATGCCTGGCTGTCCTTGCCGGGGGCTTCGCCATCGAGTGTATAGTATATGGTGCAACCATCGGCGGCAGTGAGCGTGACGGCCTGTTCTTCTACGTAGAACCCTCCAGCGATAGAGGCAGTAGGAGTGGCGACTTCCGGCGTGGCTGTTACGGCTACTTCGTCAAGGAAGAAACGGTTGTCGGCGGCGGATGATGCCCTGAACTTTATTTTGGTTTCCGGGGTGCCTTCGCTAATGGCTATCGTGTATTTTTGCCAAGCACCTTTTTCAAGCTCAACGCTGTTTTGGCTCAGTGAGCCTCCTCCAGAGATGCTGATGTTGATGGCTGTCTTTTCGTTAGCGCTTTCCCATGCTCCCGCTTTAAATGTCAAGGTTGCGTTGCCGTTCAGTCCGCTAAGTGCGGGGGTCTCGGCACTGCCCTGGGCTGAAGTCGTGCCTAATTTTAGGCATTTGTTTGCGCCATATTCATTGAGAAGAGTCCATCCTGTATTGTCGCAAATTATGTTTTCCCCATTTGCGATGCTGTTGCTCCACCGCCCATCGTTTCCACCAGTAAAGTTATTCTTGTCAAAGCTCTCATAGAACACGGTGTCTCCTGTATCTTTCTTGTACAGGAGCTTGTAATGTGCCGATGATGCCTCGTAGCTGTCGTTTCCGGCAAATGTGGCGGTGATGGTTGTTTCGCCGGGCGCGGACATTAATTCCACAACGCCGGTTTCCGGGTCAACCGTGGCCACGCTTGTGTTGCTGCTTTCGTAGCTTACCGCGCCGGCTTCGGCAGGGGTGAGAGTGGCCGTGGGAGCGGTGAATCCGGCCTCCTCGCCTTCTGTAACCACTATCGTTGTGCCGTCGATAGCCTCCCCGAAGCTGACGTTTGTGCTTGTCTTGGCACTCCCGCCGCTTTTTATCACAACATCGTCGAAGCTTACTCCCCCGCCGCTTTTCTTTATCAATGAGGAAATCTTGAAGCGAACGTTGTTTGTTGGGGCGATGGTGTATGTTATGTGGCTTGAAGATGTGCTTATCTCATAAACCTCTCCGCCTGCCCATGAAGTACCGTCGTCTGTTGAGTATTCTACTTTTATGCTGCCTGCCTGAGTTCCCTTAGCTTCAAACTCTATGCTCGCCACATTGTTTAAAGAAAATTCCATCATGCAGTAAGGTGTAAGCTTTGATGAGCCGTACCTTATATGCATTGACTGGTTGCCGCTTATGACAAGGCTTTCTGTTTTTGTGGCAGTACCGCATATCGTTCCCCATTTAAGTCCGCTGTATGGCCCGCAAAGTTTTAAGTCGGTATTGGTGTAGCTGGTGCTGGCCGAAAATCCATCGCCTGACTCAAATCCTGTCTCGTAGATCACCTCTTGCCCCGCAGCTATCGAGCTGATGACCACAGAAATTAATGTCAACAGTGTATGCTTTAAGCGTTGTATCATCGGAGTACTTGGTAGTTTGTAGTTTAAATTTTTGCAAAGTTATGCCATGTATGTTTCAGGTTTTTTATTGTTGGGTTAAGTTCCCGTTTCGCCCTCGGCACGTGGTCGGCACATAGCGGGCATTAGCCGCGCAGTGGCTTTCGGCGTCATGGTTTGACTCTGCCTTTTTGTACATAAATTTTAGGCAAATGTAATGTTTTTATCTGAATACACTCTTTTAAGTACTGTATATTTAACATATTTTCTTATAGCTGCGCTTGTTTAAGCTGTGAAATGCCTTGCGATAGCCATGCGTAGCCAATTTAATACGAGAGTTCGGTATAAGCAAGCATTGAGATTATGCAGTGGGAGTTCTCATGTAGAGACGCATTTTTTTCGTCTAACATAGCGTTGTCTTTTGCATCCTTTTTTGGCATAGCCCCCGAGATGCAAGAAATGCGTCTCAACAAGTGGCAAATAGCAGGGTGGAGGCTTGCGTTTCTTGTTGAGCTAACGAAAATCCTTATCCTGAACTTGCATATATTTGTCTTTTGGATGGTTAATGCGTTAACGGTTATAATATATTATTGTGTACGCCCACAGAAAGCAGCACGAACAGACGTTGAATGTAAATAGAAGTTAAATATATAAAGTTTTTTAGTGAAATGTTTTGCCGAAAACGAAAAACGCCTTACCTTTGCATCCGCTTTCGGGGAATCCCGAAGCTCAAGAGAGAGTTCTTTGAAAGGCTGAGATA
>CALUEY010000019.1 GCA_944319915.1 uncultured Prevotella sp.
ACTAAGTTATTAAAAATCAACGATATGCGCAACTTTTTACTCATACTTGTCAAACTAATTTAATTCCGCCAACGGGTGTACATAACATTGCGCGACTCCACGTTCCACCTGCTTCAGAATCCCCCATTCAAGTATACGTTCACCGCAAGCTTTGAGTACAGCGGCCAGTGGTATTATGTCTTTCTGTGCGAAGACCCAAGCAAGTGTGTATGCAGGCCAATAGGATTGCGGCAGAAGGACTTCCCGTATTGATATGGGGGCTGGCATTGTCGTCGTCACAGTCGACGGGGTTAAACAAAAAAAAATTCAATATATGAGGAGATATGATGCGGGGTGCTCCCGCTTGCCGCTGTTTTGGACCCTGCTGCTTACCTTTGTGGCTTCATTGCAGTCTGTGGCAGGAAACGATGCGATGGATGGGCAGGCCTTGTCTTCGAGGCTTGAGTCGTTTGCTGCAAGATTCCCGCAGGAGCGTGTTTACTTGCATCTTGACAACACCGGCTACTCGCTTGGCGACACGGCTTATTTCGTGGCGTATGTCGTCAGGGGCGACAGTATCGTGCCATCCCGGCTCAGCCGTTACGTATATGTCGATGTGCTCAATGCGGCAGGCGTTCCCGTGGCCTTCAAGAAATTTGAGCTCCGTGGCGGCCGGGCAGCGGGTAGCGTGGAGTTGCCCGGCTCGTTGCCTCCTGGGTTTTATGAGATAAGGGGGTATACGTCGTGGATGCTGAACTTTTGCAGTGGCGAACGCCATTCGTGGGAGCGGTTCGGGTCGAAGGCGTATCGCGACATGCTTTCGGCCAGCTTCCATAAGTATGTGGCAGGCAATGCAGGCATATCCAGCCGTGTGTTCCCTGTGTATGGAGTATGCGAGGACGGCATGCGCGACATGGGCGTGAGGTCTGGCGCCACGGTGGAGGACACCAGCCTGTATGTGGATTTCTACCCGGAGGGAGGCAACATCATAGAGGGAGTAGGTGCACGCATCGCCTATTCCGCCCATGACGGACGTGGCCGCGAGTTGTCAGTCACAGTGGGCAGGTGTTGCTTGGCGGCGTGGAGGTGGCGCGCATGGAGAGCGATGAATGTGGGCGCGGTGTGTTTGCAATGCCCGGCAATGCGTGTGTGGCGGGCAGCAGGCTAACGGCGCGGGTGGCCCATGGCAGGAAGGCTTATGAATTCAACTTGCCTGAAGTGCGCAAGAAGGGCTATGCCATGAGCGTGACAGACGTTGGCGGAAATTACGAGGTGGCAGTGTCACGCAATGGCGCTACCGCTGGCGGCAAGCTCGTGCTGGCGGCCCTTTGCCGCCAGTGTGTGGGTTTTGCCGGTGACGTCGACATGGGAAAAGCCACCGGGCGAACGGTGCGCGTTGATAAAAGCCTGCTCCGCACTGGCGTCAATTCCTTTGTCCTTTACGATTCCGCAGGCCAGGAAGTTTATGCGTATAATGAGCAACCCTCTCTCGGCTGACCAATGCATAGGCGCGAGCATATACACCCTGCGCCCTGACCGAAGGCAGATGCACATGCCCGCCAAGTATGGCGAGACGATAAACGGAGAGGATGACATAACCGGCTGGTACACTCCGCATGGTGAGGGTGGCTATTCCCATTATCAAGAATGGCCGGTTACATCGCACATTGATTATCATTACGACACCTCGCGCAAGGTAAGCGCGGAGGGGCCGTATCAAGGCTGGCACTTAATGGTAAAGGGCATTGACAAGCCTGCCGAGTTTTTCGTGGGCGACTATCGCCGCGCCCAGGCACCATCCATGCATGGCAATCGCACAGTCTACTGGAATCCGGATGTTGTGCTTGATGACAACGGCGAGGCCATAGTGGAATTTGAGGGCAACACCACGTGCAAGCGGCTGGCCGTATCGGCTGAGGGCATCACGCCCGACGGGCAGCCAATGGTTTACAGGCAGTGATGTGAAAAACGATTTGAGGGTTGATGTCGGCGAAACAGGCCGTTCGGCAGGCTAAAACGGCACGTTTTGCAAAGCACTGAGACTCAAGCTGTTACACCAGCAGCACACGTTGGGGTAACTTTTATTTACATAGTTTGTGTGCCGCGCATGGCATTTTTATCCCGTTTTTATTTGGCACTCGCATTTAAAATTGCTACATTTGCATTGGCGGGCTGCAAGCCCGCCCCGCAATCCCCCCACTGCCGCAAGGCGGCGCAGGGCGGGGCAATACCTAAAACAAGAAACAAAGACTGATGACATACATTGACCTGCCCGACACTGAGGCCAGGGACGCGGCGTTCTACCTGGCCATGGAGGAGCACGTGGCGCGCCACGCGCAGGCCGACGACTGCTTCTTTACGTGGCAGGTGGGGCCGAGCGTCATCTTCGGGCGCAACCAGGTGGCCGAGGCCGAGGCAGACATCGACTACTGCCGGCGGCGGGGCATAGCCACGTTCCGCCGCAAGAGCGGCGGCGGGTGTGTCTACGCCGACCGGGGCAACGTGATGATGTCGTACATAACGCAGGCCGGGCCGGTGGGCTTCACGTATAACAAGTATGTGTCGCTCGTGCTCCTCGCCCTCAGGCGCATGGGCATAGAGGCGATGGCCAGCGGGCGCAACGACATAGTGGCGGGCGGGGGCAAGGTGTCTGGCACGGCGTTCTACCGCCTGCCGGGGCGAAGTATCGTACACGGCACGCTGCTCTACGACACCGACACCGAAAACATGGCGCGCGCCCTTACGCCGCCTGCCGACAAGCTGCAGGCCAAGGGGGTGAAGAGCGTTGGCCAGCGCATAGCCCTGCTTAAGGACATGACGCCGCTGCCGCTCGCCGGGCTGAAGGCCGCCTTGAGGCGTGAACTGTGCAACGGCAGCTTAATGCTCACTGCCGCCGATGTGGCCACCATCGAGCAGATGGCGGAGGAATACCGCTCGCCGGAGTTCATCTTCGGCAAGAACCCGCCCTGCACCATCACGCGAAGCCGCCGCATCGAGGGCGTGGGCAGCGTGGAGGCGCGCATAAGCCTGCACGCAGGCAAGATATGCAATGTCAGCTTCACAGGCGACTTCCTGCCGGGCGACGTGCCGACAGAGCGACTGGAGGAAGCTCTGCGAGGGGCAAGGCTCGAGCCAGGCATCCTCAACAAAGCCATAAGTGGCGGCGAGGCCGGGGCCATAAGGGGCATGGATGCCCCAACACTAATATCACTTTTGACTGAACAAACCTAAAACATACAACGCAATGGAAAACAAGCGAACCTGTCTATACGACAGACACGTGGCGCTGGGGGCGCACATCAGCCCCTTCGGCGGATTCGATATGCCGATACAGTACACCACCATTGAAGACGAGCACCGCGCCGTGCGCACGGCATGCGGTGTGTTCGACGTGTCGCACATGGGCGAAGTGACAGTATGCGGAAAGGATGCCGAACGCTACGTTAACCACATCTTCACCAACGACACCACGGCCATCAGGCCCGGCGAGATTCTTTACGGCATGATGTGCTACCCCGACGGCGGCACCGTGGACGACCTGCTGGCCTACAAGGCAGGCGGCGACAGTTTCCTGCTCGTGATAAACGCAGCCAACATCGACAAGGACTGGGAGTGGATGAAGCAGAACGCCGAGGGCTTCTGCATCGACCTCAGGAACCAGTCTGACGCATACGCACAGCTGGCAGTGCAGGGGCCGGAGGCCGAGCGCGTGGTGGAGGAGGTGCTGGGCATAAAGTGCAGCGAGCTGACATTCTACACGTTCAAGACCATTGGGAATGAAGAATTAAAGGCTGGCGCACTGTATGGCGCAGCCATTTCTCCATCCTTCATCCTTCATCCTTCATCAATAATCGTCAGCCGCACAGGCTACACGGGTGAGGACGGATTCGAGATTTACGGTTCGCCAGGCTACATACGCGAGTGCTGGGACAAGCTGATGGACAGCGGGCGGTGCAAGCCCTGCGGACTGGGCTGCCGCGACACACTGCGCTTTGAGGTGGGCCTGCCGCTCTACGGCGACGAGCTGTCGGCTGAAATATCGCCC
Organism: uncultured Prevotella sp.; assembly: GCA_944319915.1. Lineage (GTDB taxonomy): Bacteria > Bacteroidota > Bacteroidia > Bacteroidales > Bacteroidaceae > Prevotella. The sequence continues at coordinate 4,025 of CALUEY010000019.1, forward strand.
GTGATGGCAGGGCTGAGCATGTTCTGCAAGCTCGACAAGGCCGAGTTCATAGGCCGCGACGCGCTCATAAAGCAAAAGGCCGAGGGAGTAAGGCACAAAGTGGTGGGCATAGAGCTGGCCGACCGCGCCATTCCGCGCCACGGGTATGCCGTGCTCAAGGACGGCGAGAAAATAGGCGAGGTGACCACGGGCTACCATACCATCTCTACTGACAAGAGCGTCTGCATGGCACTGATAGACTCGCGCTACGCAAAACTCGGCACCGAGGTGGAGATACAAATAAGGAAAAAGACTTTCCCCGGCACCGTGGTGAAGAAGCGATTCTACGACAAACACTACAAGAAGAGCTGAAAGTGAAGAGTCAAAAATTAAAAGAACATGACGGCAAGCCCGGAAAACCTTGACATAAACGACATCAACAACTAACAAAACATAACGATTATGGCAAAAGTAATTGAAGGACTCTACTACACAGAGTCGCACGAATATGTAAGAGTGGAAGGCGAGTATGGCTACATCGGCATCACCGACTACGCGCAAAACGAGCTGGGCAACGTGGTTTACGTGGACATGCCTGAGGTGGACGACGAGCTGACGGCAGGCGAGGAGTTTGGCGCAGTGGAGAGCACAAAGGCCGCCAGCGACCTCAACTCGCCCGTGAGCGGCACTGTGGTGGAGGTGAACTCCGCCCTCGAAGACACGCCCGAGCTTATCAACCAGGATGCTTACGCCAACTGGATAGTGAAAGTGAAGCTCTCCAACCCCGCCGAGCTTGGCAGCCTAATGGATGCCCAGGCTTACGAGGGAGTATGCTGCAAGTGAATTAAAAATTTAAATTTTAAGAATCAAGGAAAATGCCTTTGCGGCGGGTTTCATCTCACGAGCCACCACATTGCCATTTCTCTTAATTCTTAATTCCTAATTCTTCATTAGTATGCCTTACAAGTATTTCCCCCACACAGAGGCCGACATAAAGGCCATGCTGGAGCGGATCGGGGTGCAGTCTGTGGCCGAACTCTACGCCGAAGTGCCGGAGGGCGTGCGCCTTAAAAAGGACTACGACCTGCCGGAAGCCAAGAGCGAGCTGGAGGTGCGCGACTTCTTCAAGCGGCTCGGGCAGCAGAACAAGCAGCTGACGTGCTTCGCCGGAGGCGGGGTGTACGACCACTACACGCCAGCCGTGGTGCCGCAGATAGTAAGCCGCTCGGAGTTCCTCACGTCGTACACACCCTACCAAGCCGAAATATCGCAGGGAACGCTCCACTATATATTTGAGTATCAGTCGATGATGGCCGAGCTTACGGGCATGGACATCTCGAACGCATCGCTCTACGACGGCACCACGGCCACGGCCGAAGCCGTGATGATGGCCGCCGCCGTGGCCAAAAAGGTCAAAAAGGTGCTCGTGTCGGAGACGGTAGACCCAAAGATCGTGGCCGTGGTGCGCACTTACGCCCACTTCCGCGGCATAGAGATTGACATGGTTGGAGCCGACGACGGCGCGACCGACATGGCCGACATGGAACGCCGCCTGGCCGCAGGGGGCGTGGCAGGGGTGGTGGTGCAGCAGCCCAACTGCTACGGAGTGGTGGAAGATTACACCGGTCTGGCCGATGCCGCTCACGCCGCCAAGGCCCTGCTGATAATGAACTGCGTGGCCGCCGACCTGGCCGTGCTGCGCACCCCGGGCGAATGGGGGGCCGACATCGCCGTGGGCGACGGGCAGAGCCTTGGCCTGCCCATGTCGTTCGGCGGGCCTTACGTGGGCTATATGTGCTGCCGCGAGAAGCTAATGCGCAAGATGCCGGGCCGCATCGTCGGCATGACGAAGGACTCGCGCGGACAGCGAGCCTTCGTGCTAACGCTGCAGGCTCGCGAGCAGCACATACGCCGCGACAAGGCTACGTCGAACATCTGCTCCAACGAAAGCCTCATGGCACTCTTCGCCACAGTATACATGGCCATAATGGGGCGGCAGGGACTCAAGGAGGCCGCAGAGCTTTCTTACGCAGGGGCGCACTACCTCATGGACCGCCTCGTGGCCACGGGCCGCTTCAAGCCGGCCTTCAACCGCCCGTTCTTCAACGAGTTCTGCGTGCGCTACGCCGGCGATGTGGACGAGCTTCAGCGGCGGTTCATCGCCGCCGGCATCTTCGGCGGACTGAAAGTGGCGCCTGACACCATCATGTTCGCCGTGACGGAGAAGCGCACCAAGGAAGAAATCGACAAACTAATAGATACCATCTGACTCATGAACAACAGACTATACGGCAACCTTATATTCGAGCTGTCGCACGAGGGGCGGCGGGCCTACTCGCTGCCAAAGAACAGGTTCGGTGCCTACGAGATTCCTGACGAGCTGCGGCGCAAGGACGACGCCCGGCTGCCCGAGTGCGACGAGCTGACCGTGGTGCGCCACTACACCAACCACAGCGAAAACAACTTCGGCGTGGACAACGGCTTCTACCCGCTGGGCAGCTGCACGATGAAGTACAACCCGGCCATCAACGAGGAGGTGGCGGCCATGCCTGAGTTTGCCAACCTGCACCCCCTGCAGCCCGCCGAGACCTGCCAGGGCGCGCTCGAAGCCTGCGACGGACTGCAAAAGGCTCTCGCTGAAATCTCCGGGCTGGCAAAGTTTACGCTCAACCCCTTCGCCGGGGCGCACGGAGAGCTTACCGGCCTGATGGTGATACGCAGTTACCACGAGCGGCGCGGCGACACGAAGCGCACCAAGGTGATTGTGCCCGACTCGGCGCACGGCACCAACCCCGCCTCGGCAGCCGTCTGCGGGTTCGACGTGGTGGAGGTGAAGAGCACGCCCGAGGGCATAGTAGACGTTGACGACCTGCGCTCGCTGCTCGACGACACCGTGGCCGCAATGATGATGACCAACCCCAACACGCTCGGACTCTTTGAGCGCGAGATACCCGAAATAGCCAAGCTTGTGCACAGCTGCGGCGCACTGATGTACTATGACGGCGCCAACCTCAACCCCATGCTCGGCGTGTGCCGCCCCGGCGACATGGGCTTCGACGTGATGCACATCAACCTCCACAAGACATTCTCCACGCCCCACGGCGGCGGAGGCCCGGGCGCAGGGCCCGTGGGAGTGCGCAAGGGGCTTGAGCACCTGCTGCCGGGCGAGTCGGAAATATCCGTAGGCCCATACCACGGCAACTTCGCCGTGCTGCTGCGGGCCTACGCCTACATCCTCACCCTTGGACGCGAGCACATCAAGGAGGTTGGCCCGCTGGCCACGCTCAACGCCAACTACATAAAGGAATCGCTGAAAGACGCCTACGAACTGCCCATCGACACGACGTGCATGCACGAGTTCGTGTTCGACGGGCTGAAAGACAAGCAGGGCGGCGTGGCCACCATGGACGTGGCCAAGCGACTGCTCGACTACGGCTGCCACGCCCCTACGATATACTTCCCGCTGCTCTTCCACGAGTCGATGATGATAGAACCGACTGAGAACGAGAGCAAGGAAACAATCGACGGATTCATCGACATAATGCGGCGCATAGCCAACGAGGCCAAAGAAACGCCCGACACAGTAAAAAGCGCGCCCCACAACACGCCCATCGGCCGCGTTGACGACGTGCTGGCAGCCAAGCACCCGGTGCTCACCTACCGCCAGATGGTCGCCGGAGAATAAGCAAAGGGAAGCTTGGCAGCTGTCGGAGCCCCAAAGCCCCTGCGCCGCCAAGCCTCCTAAGACTCCCAATCGCAACCTTAAAACAACATGAACACAGACTTGATAATAATCGGCAGCGGCCCCGGCGGCTACCGCACCGCCGAGTACGCGGCCCAAAACGGGATGAACGTAGTCATAGCCGAGCGGGCCGACCTGGGCGGAACGTGCCTCAACAAGGGCTGCATTCCCACCAAGGCTTACGCCCGCAACGCCGGGATAATCGACACCCTGCGCAACTCAGAGGCTTTCGGCGTGGGCGGCGCAAGCCTCGACTTCAGCTTTGCCCGTGCCGCCGAGCGCAAGGACAGCATCGTGGCCACGCTCCGCAGCGGCGTCGAATCGCTGCTCTCAGTCCCCGGCATAACGCTCATCAGGGGCGAAGCCCACTTCAAGGACGCCCGCACCGTAGAGATAAACGGCGAGGAGCACACCGCGCCCGCCATCATCATCGCCACCGGATCAGTGCCAAAGACCCTCCACATAGAAGGCATTGGCGACAGCACGATGGTTTGGACATCCGACCAGATGCTCGCCGCCACCGCCCTGCCCCGCCGCGTCTGCATCGTAGGGGCGGGCGTCATAGGAATGGAGTTCGCCTGCATACTGAGCAGTTTCGGCTGCGAGGTCACCGTGGTGGAGTATCTCAAGGAGTGCCTCCCCATGCTCGACGGCGATGTGGCCAAGCGACTCCGCAAGGCCGTTGAGAGGCGCGGGGTGAAGTTCTTCATGCAGTCGGCGGTTGAAGCCGTGAGGGGCGGCAGCGTCATATTCAGCCGCAAGGGCAAGCAAGAGGCAGTGGAGGCCGACCGCGTGCTGATGGCCGTGGGGCGCAAGCCCGCCATCAACGGACTCAACCTCGAAGCCGCCGGAGTGGAATACAGCCCTAAGGGCATCACCGCAGACGGCAACCTGCAGACCAACGTGCCGGGAATCTACGCCATAGGCGACGTGAACGCCCGCCAGATGCTGGCCCACGCCGCCACGATGCAGGGCATCCACGCCGTAAACCACATCCTGGGCCGTGCCGACTCGATACGCCTCGACATCATGCCCTCCGCCATCTTCACCCACCCCGAAGCCGCCTGCGTGGGCATCACCGAGGAAGCCTGCAAGGTGCAGGGCATCACCTGCCGCACTGCCCGGGCCAACTACCGTGCCAACGGCAAGGCCCTGGCCATGGGCGAGGCCGAGGGCATGGTGAAGATGCTGGCCGACGAGCGCGGGCGCATCATAGGCTGCCACGCCTACGGGGCGCACTCGGCCGACATAATCCAGGAGGTGAGCGCACTGATGTGCCGCGACACCACCGCCGCCCAGCTCGCCGACATCACGCACATCCATCCCACCCTCTCCGAAATGGTGCAGGAGTGCGCCGCCGCCCTGGCCGCAGGGTAAACCTGCAGGCAGGCTGACGGGCTGAAGAAGAACAAGCAAATTCAAAAGAAATGGTGTGCCGGATAACAAAGATTCGGCACACCATTAATTTTCAGCCAGGCATCCACAAACACAGACCGCACCAGCCTATAGGCCGATTATGCGTTCACGCCAGCCGGATTGCTTCCCAGCCTTGACGGAAGCATAGCGGGCTGCGCTGAAACAATGCGGGGATGAAGATGCGGCAGTGCTGCGCCCCGCAAATAATTCAGCAATGGCCTACATACCTTTAGTGACAAGAATGCGCATCCGCCCAACCTGCAGAGGCGCAAGACCCTGACCATCCATTTCCATATGCCACCCGTTTGCCGCCATTCATGTGGCCCCTGCCCCATGCCTTAAACCCACATCGGCCATCAGTAGATTGACGTTAACAAAGAGTGTCAACGGCAGCCGAAATGCACATTTCTGCAATACAGCCTGACGCGTCTCGCCTTGTGAAACAGGCCTTATTGCAGCCCAGAACATACCATTTCATATGGCGGCACAGTTCTTGTTGAAAATAAAGATGCGGGAAACGCTTTTTTAGTTGCACGCTCGCAAGTATACGCGGGAAGAGGATATACCTGAACAAAAAAAGGAACGACCCGCCGCACGCAGCTGGCACAGGCCGTTCCCGTTTTCCATGAGATTACCATCGCCCCCACCTGCAATCTGCGCAGGCTAAAGGGGCAAGGAACCGCCCCTTGCGACCGCCTACCTAAGATACCGGCGGAAGAACGACTCTATCTTGTCGAACGGTATGACGGAAAGATTGTCGTAGAGGTCGGTGTGCACGGCTCCTGGGATAATCAGCAGCTCCTTGTTGTCACCCGTCAGCTGCTTGCGCACGGTCTCGCTGAAATAACGCGAGTGGGCCTTCTCACCGTGCACGAGGAGCACCGCGCTCCTTATTTCGCCGGCATAGGCCAGTATCGGCATATTGATGAGCGAGAGTGCAGCCGTGGTGTTGAAGCCCTCGTTGGAGCCGAGCGAGCGCGGGTGGTAGCCACGCTTGGTCTTGTAGTAGGCCACGTAGTCCTTGAGGAACTGCGGGGCGTCGGCAGGCGCTGTCTCGGGGTTGCCCCCGGCGTGGGCGCATGTGCCGCTGGCATAGTCCTTGGTGCGCTGCGCGTTGAGCAGCCGCTTCATCTCATAGCGGGCGTCGGCATTGTCGTTGGCGTCATCATAACCCTTGGCCGCAACGCGGGTCATGTCGTACATCGTCACTGCCACGGTGGCCTTGACGCGCGTATCCATGGCGGCGGCGTTGACGGCGAAGCCCCCGAATCCGCAGATGCCGAGGATGCCGACACGCTCAGGGTCTACGTCGGGGCGGGTGGAAAGATAATCGACGGCTGCCGAGAAATCCTCGGTGTTGATGTCTGGCGACGACACGGCGCGCGGCTGGCCGCCGCTCTCGCCTGTGAACGACGGGTCGAAGGCTATGGTGATGAAGCCACGCTCGGCCAGCGTCTGTGCGTAAAGGCCCGACACCTGCTCCTTCACCGCACCGTAAGGCCCACTCATGGCTATGGCAGGCATGCGCCCGGAGGCGCCCTTCGGCATGTAGAGGTCGGCGGCGAGGGTCACGCCGTAGCGGTTGTGAAACGTCACCTTTGAATGCTCCACCTTGCAGCTCTGCGGGAACACCTTGTCCCACTCCTGCGTCAGGCTGAGTTTCTCTTCCATGAATGCGCCATCCCCGGCATGCCGGGTGGTTTGCGCCGCAATGTTTCCCGCACCCAATGTGCAGGCCACAAAGGCGGCAAGCGATATCAAGACTGTTTTCCTCATGCGTCCTATAATAAAATAAGATGAAATTCTCAGATTAGTGTGAGCGCGCCGCCCGCACGAGGCAGGCAGCACGCAGATTAACCTTACCTATATGCCCTCTCGAAGATACCGGCGCAGTCCTCATCGGAAAGCTCGCAGGGGTTGGCGGCGTAAAGGCCGCCCATGGTCTCGCGGGCGTTGCGGGCGAGCGTCATGCACTCATCGCGGCTTATGCCGTAGTCGCTCATCTTCAGGTTGTCCACGCCGCAGGCCCGCTGCAGCTCGGCCAAGGCGGTGAGGAAGTCCTCGGGCTTGGAGGCGTTGGCCATGCCCATGGCGCGCGCCATCTTCACGAACTGTGCGTCGCAGGCGTGGCGCTCCACGAAGAAGCGGTAGAACTCGTTGGAAATCATTATAAGCCCGGCGCCGTGGGGCAGGCCGTAGTGGTAGGCGCTCATGGCATGCTCCATGGAGTGCTCGGCGGTGGTGCTGGTGAGCTGCATGGTGAGCCCGGCTATGGTGCTGCCGTAGGCCACGGCCTCGCGTGCCTCTATGTCGGCGCCGTCGTTTACGGCGCGCGGCAGGTACTTGGCTATGTGCTCAATGGCCGAGAGGGCTATTGGCTCGCTGAGCACGTTGACAAAGCGGCTTATCATCACCTCGGTGTTGTGGAAGAGGGCGTCGAAGCCCTGGTAGGCGGTATACCTTGCCGGCACGGTAAGCATAAGCTCGGGGTCGACAATGGCCAGCACGGGGTTAAGCTCAGGATAGCCAAAGCCTATCTTCTCCTTTGTCTCGTGATTGGATATCACGCCCCAGCAGTTGATCTCCGAGCCTGTTCCCGACGTGGTGGCCACGGTGACAATGGGTAGGCCGGGCTGCTGCAGCGGCATGCCCTTGCCCGTGCCTCCGCAAACGTAATCCCATAGGTCGCCGGGGTTGGTGGCCATGGCTGCCACGGCCACTGCCGAGTCGAGCACGGCGCCCCCGCCCACGGCCAGCACGAAGTCGCAGCCGTTAGCCTTGGCGCAGGCTGCGGCCTCCATCACCACCTCCTTCGAGGGGTTCTCGTGGATGTTGGCGCATACGGTGTATGCCACGCCCGCCTTGCCGAGCTGGGCCGTAACGCGGTCGAGCGTGCCGGTGGCGCGCACCGACTTGCCGCTCGATATGAGCAGCAGGGCTTTCTTGCCGGGCAGCTGCTGGCTGGCGAGTTCGTTTAGTTTGCCGCGGCCAAACAGCAGTTTGGTCGGCGTGAAAAGGTTGAAATCCATGTTCATAGTCATGTCTCCTACATTAAAATAGCATTATGTAAAATTGGTAGTTGCAAAGGTAAAGGTTTCCGCGATGCGCGCCTGTATCCGTTTTACATAAGTTTGTGGCATTATTACTGTTGCAGGGAACACACACCGCAACTTGCCCTGGGCCTGCCATCAGATGTGCGCGCCGCCTGCACAGTGCGGGCATCAAAAAAGAAAGCCCCACAGCTTGCTCGCTGTGAGGCTCGTTTGCCATTGTTGTTGGGGAGGCGTTCACGTTGACACGGGCCACATCATCATCACGCGCCAACACCGGTACGGCCCACGCGCCGCCCACTACTGCCCCGGCGACCAGAAGTCTACCAGCCGCAGGTCGAAGATGAGCGTGCTATAGCCCGGCACCGAGCCGGAGCCCGACGCGCCGTAGGCCAGCCTGTAAGGGATGTAAACCTCCCAGCGGTCGCCGCGCCTCATGTGCTGCAGGGCGGTGGCAAAGCCGTCGATGAGGTTGTTGCCCGAGCTGTTGCCAATGGCCATCTTGTAAGGCCGGGCCACCTCCTCGTAGAAGTTGCCCGTGTAAGTGCGGTCGAACACGTAGCCCAGCGGATAGGATGCCGACGGCAGCAGGCGGCCCAGGTAGTGAACGCTCACTGTGTCGGTGTAGAGCGGCGAGGGCTGCGAGGCGTCGCCCTCTTCGAGCACGTGGACTATGATATAGTCGCTGATGCTGCCCTCGATGCTGTCCGACTTCGACCACGACTTTATCCTCCGCCAGTCGGTGCGCGTTGGGTCGAGCGCGAGCAGCTCCTCTACGGAGTCGGTAAGGTGGCTGAAGAAGGCGTCGTTGCGCGCCTGCCAGTTGGCATACTCCTCCACCGTGCCCCCCTCCTCGCTGCACGAGGCAAGGCCGAGCACGGCCGCCAAGGCCACCATGACGACGAAAAAGCCACGCATCCTCATCACTGCAGCTTTTTGAGCAGGCTGGCTATGCTCACCTTTTCCTCGATGATGGCGTTCAGCTCTGCTATGTTAACGCGCTCCTGCTCCATGGTGTCGCGGTGGCGCAGGGTAACGGTGTTGTCCTTGAGCGAGTCGTAGTCAACGGTGACGCAGTAGGGCGTGCCTATGGCGTCCTGCCTGCGGTAGCGCTTGCCTATGGTGTCCTTCTCGTCGTACTGGCAGTTGAAGTGGAACTTCAGCTCGTTTATTATCTCGCGCGCCTTTTCGGGCAGGCCATCCTTCTTCACGAGCGGCAGCACGGCCAGCTTCACCGGGGCCAGCGCGGCGGGCAGGTGGAGCACCACGCGGGTCTCGCCGTTCTCCAGCTTCTCCTCCTCATAAGAGTGGCACATCACGCTGAGGAACATACGGTCCACGCCTATCGACGTCTCGATGTCATACGGCGTGTAGCTCTCGCCCGTCTGCGGGTCGAAATACTTTATCTGCTTGCCCGAGAACTTCTCGTGCTGCGAGAGGTCGAAGTCGGTGCGGCTGTGTATGCCCTCCACCTCCTTGAAGCCGAACGGCATGCGGAACTCTATGTCGGTGGCGGCGTTGGCGTAGTGGGCCAGCTTCTCGTGGTCGTGGAAGCGGTAGTTCTCCGCGCCGAAGCCCAGGGCCTGGTGCCACTTCATGCGGGTTTCCTTCCACTTCTGGAACCACTCCATCTCGGTGCCGGGCTTCACGAAGAACTGCATCTCCATCTGCTCGAACTCGCGCATTCGGAAGATGAACTGTCGGGCCACGATCTCGTTGCGGAAGGCCTTGCCTATTTGGGCTATGCCGAAGGGTATCTTCATGCGGCCCGTCTTCTGCACGTTGAGGTAGTTCACGAATATGCCCTGGGCCGTCTCCGGGCGCAGGTACACCTTCATCGCGCCGTCGGCCGAGGCGCCCATCTCGGTTGAGAACATGAGGTTGAACTGGCGCACGTCGGTCCAGTTCTTGGTGCCCGAGATGGGGTCTGCTATCTCCTCGTCGATTATTATCTGCTTCAGCTCCTCAAGGTCAGGCCCCTGCATGGCGCGGGTGTAGCGCTCGTGCAGCGCGTCGCGCTTCTGCTGGTGCTCCACCACGCGGGCGTTGGTCTGGCGGAACTGCTGCTCGTCGAAGGCCTCGCCAAAGCGCTTGCGGGCCTTGGCTACCTCCTTCTCTATCTTCTCGTCGTACTTTGCTATCTGGTCCTCAATGAGGTTGTCGGCGCGGTAGCGCTTCTTCGAGTCGCGGTTGTCGATGAGCGGGTCGTTGAAGGCGTCCACGTGGCCGCTGGCCTTCCATATCGTGGGGTGCATGAAGATGGCCGAGTCTATGCCCACTATGTTCTCGTGGAGCAGCACCATGCTCTTCCACCAGTATTCCTTGATGTTGTTCTTCAGCTCCACGCCGTTCTGCCCGTAGTCATATACGGCGGCCAGACCGTCGTAGATGTCGCTGCTGGGGAACACAAAGCCGTACTCCTTGCAGTGCGACACGATTTTCTTGAAAACGTCTTCCTGTGCCATTTGTATTCTCGAATGCTTTAGTTTTATTGTCACAATCACCGTGCTCCCGGGTTGCGCCATGACGCGCCGGGGCCACTTTCACCTTGCAAAGATAAGGCAAATCGGGCGAACGGCAAAACTTTTTCACACTCATTATAACAAATGAAACGAACACCACACTGTCGTTACGGGCTATACGCAATCGGCCATGCCACCTATTATGATGTTGCTTCCAGCCCGCTTACAAATTGTTCCGGACTGCTGCCTTCGCCCATGCAATTACGGAACGCCAGCAGGCGAAGCTGCCGGCGGATTTTTTTTGTAAACAAAACGTACCGCCCAAAGCCACTCCGCCCAAAGGAAGCCACACCACGGCCATCAGCCTGGCAATCAGCCACATACACCACGCTACCATTTGGCCTTGCAAAAACGGCCGTCCGGCAGGGCGAAACAGACCATCCGGCAGAGCAAAACGTGCCATTTTGCAGCGCGAAACGGCACGCATGGCATAGACGGAAGCCCCAGCCACCTAAACTGTAAACAAAATTCGCAAAACGTGTGGCGCGCGGCGTGCCACGCCCCGCGCAGCCGAAGCGCAAACGCCACGCCGCAACATTTCGGCAAAGGGGGAAAGACCCAAATGCCCTGCAAGCTGAGGGAAACAAGTTAGCTGCAAGGCCTACCGAAGGACATGGCAAGGCGATGCATCTCAATAAAATTCGCTATAAATTTGCAACATAAGCAAATTATGCTTAACTTTGCACCACAATAAGCGCTTGTGGCGGAATTGGCAGACGCGCCAGACTTAGGATCTGGTGTCTAACGACGTGTAGGTTCGAGTCCTATCAGGCGCACAAATAAAACGCTAAACAGTTGGCTGTCAACTATTTAGCGTTTTATTCTTGTCTAAGTTTCCCCGCAAAATTCCACGTCTTTGCAAGGCAACCCATTTCCCACGCCTACAATGCCATGACCTGCCAGGCACTACCATGGCAAAACAAAAGCGGGCTGGCTTGCGGCCACCAATGGCCGCAAGCCAGCCCGCACTCATTGCAGCAGCTGCCTCTTGCTTAATCCTTA
>CALUEY010000020.1 GCA_944319915.1 uncultured Prevotella sp.
TATGTCATTATAACCTCCTTTTAAAAAGATATATGCAATTAATATGCCACTTTACAACGTCTTATTAAACTAGAGCCGTGCAACGTTCTATCTATCTGGCTCAGTGAGATAGGCATTTATGTCTGACTTTTATAAAGATTGCCAGATGGAATTTTATGAAGTATTGGAAAAGCGGCGCACATACCGCGACTTTTCCGACCGCGAAGTAAGCGATGAGATTTTGAAACGGGTTATCAATGCGGCATTCAATGCACTGACCAACGACCATCTGCGGCAACTTGAGTTTGTCGTGGTGCGCGGACGGGAAAACATAGCCAAGGTCATCGCTCCCGTTGGCAAAGAACATGGCGGCGTTCAAGAAACTGGTTGCCGAAGTGGACGAATCGGACGACAAAGACAAAATGGCAATGCTTGCTGCCACAGATGAAGGATTGGGAGCAGTGTTCCACATTCCCGTGAGCGATGAAGCCGAACAGATAAAGAAAATCGTCCACGCTCCCGAAGGTTATGAGTCCCTTTGCCTGCTTACAATAGGTTGCCCTGCTGAAAACGCTTTCCTGCCCAAGCAAAAGGAAATCAAGGTTGAAGACAGGATACACCTGAACGACTGGTTATCGAACACAATGAAATGGCATATCCTCGTATCAAAGTTAGAAGGAACAATTGGTGACCATTCACGAAATCAATGTCAAAAGCGTACTCACAAAATCGAATTGCACGGGGGAATCCTAAGGACAGGACATTTCTCCTGATAAGTTTTGATTGGTACGAAATAATTACTATCTTTGCATAACGCAAGCTGCACTCGGGGAAAGGGAAGTATGGGCGATGTGCGCATCGTTTCCGCATTCCGCTCGTTTGCAATGCCTTTTTGATATGCAAGCCTGCGCATGGCGGGCAGCTGTGCTGTACGCTGTGATTATGCAGGCTTGCCGTTATTGTTAAAACATTTGGTTATGAAGAAGATATTGTTGCTTGGCTCAGGCGAACTGGGCCGTGAGTTCGTGATTGCAGCCAAGAGGGCAGGGCAGTATGTGGTGGCCTGTGACCGCTATCCAGGTGCCCCGGCGATGCAAGTGGCCGATGAATGCGAGGTGTTCAGCATGCTTGATGGCGATGCCCTTGACGCTGTTGTTGAGAAGCACAAGCCCGACATGATAGTGCCTGAGATAGAGGCGATACGCACCGAGCGCCTGTTCGGCTACGAGGAGCGTGGCATTCAGGTGGTGCCGAGCGCGCGCGCCGTTAATTACACCATGAACCGCCGCGCCATACGCGACCTTGCCGCCAAGGAACTGGGCTTGCGCACTGCGCGCTATCATTATGCCAAGACATTTGGCGAGATGAAGGCTGCCGCTGAGGACATCGGTTATCCTTGCGTGGTGAAGCCTCTCATGTCATCGTCGGGCCATGGCCAAAGCTATGTTCACAACGACACCGAACTTGAAAAGGCTTTCAGCGAGGCGATGGAGGGAAGCCGCGGCGACGTGAAGGAGGTTATTGTGGAGGAGTTCATCGACTTTGACAGTGAGTTCACCTTGCTCACCGTCACGCAGAAAGCCGGCCCTACGCTCTTCTGTCCGCCGATAGGCCACGTGCAGAAGGGTGGTGATTACCGCGAGAGCTGGCAGCCGTACAAGATTTCGGATGAGGCCCTGGCTGCTGCTCAGCACATAGCCGGCAAGGTGACAGCTGCGCTTACGGGCGCTGGCTTGTGGGGCGTGGAGTTCTTCCTTACAAAGCAAGGCGAGGTAATCTTCTCCGAGCTGTCGCCAAGGCCGCACGACACGGGCATGGTGACGCTCGGCCATACCACTAACTTGAGCGAGTTCGAGCTTCACTTCCGGGCCGTGATGGGGCTGCCCATAGCTGGAATCCACCTTGAGCATGCCGGGGCGAGTGCCGTGGTGCTGGCCAAGGAGGAGGGCGGAGTGCCTGAATATAATCTGACAGATGCCCTCAGCGAGGACTATACCCGCGTTCGCATCTTCGGCAAGCCCGTGCAACATCCGGGCCGCCGCATGGGAGTGGTGCTCTGCTACGGCCCAGCCGATGCAGATACCACAGCGCTGCGCGACAAGGCCAAGCGCCTTGCCGCCACGGTGATAAGGTGATGGGCGCAGGGCGGCTTTTTCAATGAGTCATTATGAGTCATTAACTCCCATGGGTCTTATAATCCAATAACAAGAAAGCAAGGATGCTTAATAAAGAAGGAACGATAATAGACCTCGTAAGGATAACCGACCCACGAGGCAACCTTACCGTGGCTGAGGGCATGAAAGACGTGCCGTTTAGCATAGCGCGTGCTTACTGGGTATACGATGTGCCGGCCGGAGAGTGCCGTGGCGGACACGCCCACAAGCATTGCCGCTCGTTCATAATCGCTGTGAGCGGAAGCTTCACCGTGACCCTCGACGACGGGCGTGAGCGGCACACTTTCCTGCTCAACCATCCTTACCAGGGGTTGCTCATCGATACGGGCGTTTGGCGCACGCTCGACGACTTCTCATCGGGTGCAGTGTGCCTCGTGTTGGCTTCCGACCCGTTCAGTGAGGACGACTATATCCGCGACTACGATGAGTTCAGGAAATATGCTGCCGGGCGATGGTTGAAGTGATGTTTTACGATGGGAGCCATGAGGGCGAGTGGAACGCTTTTGTGGCACAGTCGAAGAACGGTACCTTTCTCTTCGACCGTCGCTATATGGACTATCATCGCGACCGCTTTGTCGATTCTTCGCTCATGGTCTACCGCGATGGCAAGCTCTTTGCGCTCTTGCCTGCCAACAGGGTGGGCAACCGGCTTTGCTCCCACGGAGGACTGACTTACGGCGGACTTGTCACTGGCTCCGAGGCTTCGGCCAAGGCGGTGCTTGAGGCGTTCGAGGCTGTCAATGGCTTCCTTTGTTCGGCAGGCATTGCTGCCGTAACTTACAAGGCCATACCGTGGATATACCACCGCGTGCCGGCTGAGGAAGACCTCTATGCGCTGTTCCGTGTGTGCGGTGCGAGGCTCGTGGCGCGCGAGATTTCGTCGGCCATCATCCTGCCTCATCGCCTGAAGTGGCACCGCGACCGCCGCTACGGCATCAACCGTTGCCGCAACAACGGCGTTGAGGTAGGGCAGAGCGATGACTTCGGGGCGTTCTGGCCGTTGCTCGACGACAACCTCATGCGCTGCCACGGTGTGCATCCAGTCCACTCGCTTGCCGAGATACAGCTGCTCAAGGAGCGTTTCCCGCGCAACATCGTGCTCTATCTGGCGCGCCGCGATGGCGAGGTGCTTGGCGGAACGGTGCTCTACCTCACGCCGCAGGTAGTCCACGCGCAATATATCTCGGCCTCGCCCGAGGGCAAGTCGCTGCGCGTCATCGATGCCATATACAACAAGATTCTTAACGATGACTTTGCCGACGGGCTTTACTTCGACTTCGGCAAGTCTACCGAATACGGCGGGCAGGTGCTCAACGAGTCGCTCATCTATCAGAAGGAAGGCTTCGGCGGGCGCGGCGTTTGCTACGATACGTATGAGTGGGAGGTAGGCTGATGGGGCCTGCCCCGGCCCAATTTGCATTCTCATCCTGGTGCCATCGCGGTTAACGGCATGGCGGAGGCTTCACAAAATAGCATTTATCATGATTAGTTACCTTGATTTAAAGAAGATAACCGCCCTTCATTCAGCAGAGATTAAGGAGGCCATCGATGGCGTTGTCGATAGTGGCTGGTTCCTGCAGGGTGAGGCTACGGGGCTCTTTGAGCGCGATTATGCCGCGTTCATCGGCACAAGGCATTGCGTTACTTGCGGCAACGGGCTTGATGCCCTTACGCTCATCCTTCGCGCTTACATCGAGATGGGGGCTATGAAGCCGGGCGACGAGGTGCTCGTGCCGGCCAACACTTACATAGCGACCATATTGGCCATAACGGAGAATGGGCTGAAGCCTGTGCTGGTGGAGCCGAGGTGGGATACGTTGCAGATTGACGATGCACTGCTGGAGCAGGCCATCACGCCAAGGACGCGCGCCGTGATGATAGTCCACCTTTACGGCAGGCTGGCTTACACGGAGCGTATCGGCGAGCTGTGCAGGGCGCACGGCTTGCGCCTCATTGAGGACAACGCGCAGGCTCACGGGCTGAAGTGCGGGCTGAAGCGCACAGGCTCGCTTGGCGATGCTGCCGCCCACAGCTTCTACCCAGGCAAGAACCTCGGGGCCTTGGGCGATGCCGGGGCCGTGACAACGGATGATGCAGGGCTGGCGCAGACGGTGCGCGCGCTGGCAAACTATGGCTCTGAACGAAAGTACGTTTTCCGCTACAAAGGGCGCAATAGCCGCATGGACGAGCTGCAGGCCGCCGTGCTCGGCGTCAAGTTGCGCCATCTTGATGAGGAGAACATGATTCGCCGCAGCGTGGCCCTCGACTATATAGAAAACGTAACCAATCCCTTGCTGCGCCTCCCGTCGCCCGACTACTGGCGCAACAGCGTGTTCCACATCTTCCCGGTGATGTCAGAAAGGCGCGACGAACTGCACGATTACCTTGCTGCGGGCGGTGTGCAGACCATGATTCACTACCCCATACCGCCACACCGCCAACAGTGCTATGCCGAGTGGGGGCAGCTCTCGCTGCCGGTGACGGAGCGTATACACGCAGAGGAGCTGAGCATACCGTGCCACCAAGCCATGAACAAGAAAGACGTGCTTACGGTCATAGGCCTTCTTAACAGCTTCGGGCGTTGAGCGCGCAGGCTGCAAGCGCATTGGCGAACAAGGCAAAATGGAGAAAAACAAAAGGGGAGACGGCGCGCGCCGTCTCCCCTTTTTATAGTTGTAGATAGTCTTGTTTTACTTCTTTACGGTTTTCACGGTCTTGCCGTTAGCATACTTCGTGATGTAAACCTGACCCTTGGCGGGCGTGTAAACGCGCTGTCCGTTGAGGTTGTAGATGGCTTCCACCTCGTTGCTGTCGGTAGCCACGTTGGTTACGCCGGTGAGGTAGTCCTCGGTGAAGGTCTTCACGGTGTAGGTGGAGCTGTTCTTCAGGTCAGCTGAGAGCACGGTGATGGTTGCCCAACTACCTTCGCCAGCCTCGTCGAGGTCGGCAATGTCAACGAACACCTTTGCGCCGTTGGCGTTGGTCTGTACCTCAATGTCGTCGGCAGTGATGTCAGCGTTGTCGCCTGCTATGCCAACCACATAGTCTGATGTAGCGTTGTTGAAGCCCTCAACAGCCTCGCCTTTAACGTTGATGCCGGTTACGGTGGAGTTGTATATCAGCTCAAAATCATCTACAAATATAGAGTCAGTGGTGCTGCCGCCGCCGGGAGTGGCGTTTGTAGAGATGGTCACGAGTATTGCCTTTGCCTCAGCGTTGTTTGCTGCATAGGTCTCATAGTCGAACGGTATCGCCAGGCGCTGCCATGCGTAGCCGTTTGTGGCAATCTCCTTGTCTTGCGCCTTGGCCACGATGTTGGAGTATTCCTTGTCTTCGGGGTCTTGGTAATATGTGCCATCGGTCACTACGGCGCTCAGCGTTGCGTAGGGATCCTCCTCGTCTGCTTCGCCTTGCTTGAACTTCACCCATACGGCCACGCTGTCAGGGCGGGCGTTAAGCATAGAGTAGAACGGGTCGCCATTGCCGTCGACAGCCTCGTTGGTAAGGTCGAGGAAAGCATTGTTGAGCGTGTTTGTTGCATCGGCAGAGCCTGCTTGCAGCTGGCCCGTAGTCAGTGTACCGTTTGCGGCAATGGGGAGAACTACGCCAGGAAACAGCTGCACTCCGCTCGAAGTGATGAGCACGCTTTTTTCACCGTTGCTCCCCGGACGGACTGAGTCGCTTATGAATGTGTGCGGCAGGCTGTTTACAAAGCTTGCCATTTCCCCCGTGCAGCTCATGAACGAGTGCCATGCGTTTGGCTCGTCGCTCGATGTAGTCACAGTCACTCCGTCGGCATCATACAAGTTGGCCTTGTGGAAATCCTCGAATCCAGAGTTCTTTATTTGGTAGCCGCTGCCGAAGTTTACGTTGATGGTTAGAGGACTGTCACCCATCTGCATGCTGATGTCGATGTTTGCTGTGAGTTTATCGCCGCGTACCTCGGCCTTTACCTCCACTGGAACATCGCCAAGGCCCGGACCCATCCAATCTTTCTCGCCAACGCCCTCAAGGTCGCCAGGAGTAATCTGTATTGTCTGGTTGGTGGCAAGGTAGGTTGCGCCATTGCCATCTACGCCTTTAACGTTGTCAACCACGATGTTGCCCACATTCATTCCCGGAGTGAGTACAAAGTTGTTGATAGAGAGCTTGTAAGTCTTGTCTTCGTTCTGCTCCACGGAGATTGTGGAGGGCTTGTTTGCAATCTCCATGCCATTCATTACAACCACCAGCTGGTCATTGTAGTCGGTGGCCATTGCGGCTGCAGAGCTTGCAGCCAGCATCATAAGGGTAAAAATTTTCTTCATTCTCTTAGTTAAATTTATGTTTAGTTGTTTAGTTTGAAAATAATTCCGAATGTTCCGTATATGGGGAATAACGTTTGCTCAATGGTTTTGAAAGAGCTTTTGTGTATGCCGTTCAGTCCCCACTGTATGTCGGCGTAGGCTCCCCATCGGCGGTATATCTGCCAGTCTATGCCCGCGTCTATGCCCCAGTGGAACTTGCGCATATCCTCGCTGAAGTCGTAGTCGCCCCGTTTGTCGTCGGTGTTCCCTATGTTGATTTTGTCTCCCGTGGGGTTGATGTGGCGCAGGTAGCCGTCGTAGGCATATCCCGTAAACTTCCGCGTAGTTACATACGACACATACGGGCCGAGCTTCAGCATGAACTTGTTGTTTATCCTGTATGTTGCCATTACGGGAATCGTGAACATGCCAAGTTCCACGTCGGTGACAATGTTTCCCGTGTAATAACCCTCTATGCGGTCGCCTCCCTTGACCATTGCCATGTGGTAGTTTTTCACTGTTGCGTCAACCTTCATGCCCTTGTCTTCCAGTCGCACTCCCATGAGCAGGCCCCAGCGGCCCCAGAAGTCTTTTTGCGCCTCGAACGAGAGTGTGAAGTTGGGCTGTATGTCGAAGTCGTTCATGCTTCTGATGGTGGCCGGCAGGCCCACAGGCGCCGTGCCTCCGATGTTGTAGCCAAGGCGGATTACGTAGTTCATGTTTTCCACGAGCTTGTTTTCCGCGCTTGCGCTTGCTGCTGCGGCCACCAATGCCATGGTGATGGCAGCCCTCCTCATTATTCCGTCTTTTCGCATACTATCCTTACTTGGTCAATTAGCAATGTACTGTTTTCGGCTCCTTGGAAATAGGCTCCCTCGATGCTCGAGGTGAACACCACGGCGAGGTTGTAGCCAAAGTTGTTGAGCAGGGTGTTGTCTACCTCCTTGCCGTTGCGCGGCTCGAACTCAAGCTCAAAGCGAGTCCAGCCGTCGGTCTGGTGCACTTCGGGCACACGCGCCATGAGCACGATGTTCTCGCTCGACAGTACATTGTCGCCGTAGAGAGTGTAGGGGTTGCCCTGTTCGTCGTGGTTTATGTAGAGCACGGCGTAGATGTCGCCCGCGTCCACTTTGCCGTCAACCACGTTGTTGTCTTGGTTGGTGAATTTTTCGCCCGGGGTGTATTGGTAGTAGCCTGTGAACTTCACCGGCTTGCGGTCGAACGGCAGCCCGAAGTGGGTGGCGTGGAGCGCGTCAGTGAGTGCATTGTCGGACACGAACGAGCCCAGGAACAGGTTACCGGCGGCTATCGGCTTCTTCACGGCGATGGCTATTGGGCCGGTCTTGCGCGTGATGAGCTTCACGGCGTTGCCGCTCACCGTGCCTTCGAGCAGTGGCAGGGTGGGGTATTCGTCATAGTGGGCCGTCGTGTTCTGTATTTTGAAGCCTCCGTTGCCCGATGCCCAGTTGTTCGCTTCGGTGTTGTCATCGTTAAGGTAGTCGCTCCAGCGGTAGTACTTCGACACGCTGCCCGGCTCCTGGTATAGGTAATACCGTTCGAAGTCGTACTTTATGGTGTCTTGGGTGGTGCGCAGTCGCTCCACCACGCTCACGCGATATTGGCGCTGCCACGCCTTGTCTTCAGAGGTCACCGTATATAATATAGGCGCGGAGCTGAAGTCCATCGGCGTGCCGCTGGCCGGCGATATGGTGGCCCCGGGGGTTATCTTGAACTGCGGGGCTATTGCGGTACGGTCTGTTCCGGCGCGCACTTCAAAGACTATATCCGTGATGTTGGAGGGAACCAGTTTCATGGTGTCGCTGAGGTTCCACACGCACTCCGCCGGATTGTTGAAGTGAACCCATGCCGTCTCGATGTCGCACTCTGCGTTGGCCGGCTCGTCCTTGATGCAAGACGACAAGGCACAACTCGCCAATAGAGGCAGGGCAATATGGTAAATTTTCATTGGATGAGGATTAAAAAGCACTATTTCAGGCCTACAAAGATACTGCAAAAATATATCGCGGCTGAAAGTTTTTCGGCAAGGTTAACGAAAAGTGTGGGTATTTTAACATTATGGGCGGTGCGTTTTGCTAATTTAACATAAGTGAGGGCTGCTGCAGGCGCCGTGGGTTGCATTTGTTGAGGCGCGGGTCGTTGTGTTTGAAGCGGAATGGCAGAGGCTGGCGTCAGGAGTGCAAAAGAATGCGGAGGGCAAGGAAACAAAAGGCAAGGCAGAACGTGCGGCCTGAAGGCGCAACTGGGGCTAAATGCCTGCGGTGCGGCGGTCAATGAGCAGCCGCACCGCAGGTCTCGGCCTCACAGCAGCACCACGGTTACGGCCCTTGCCGCCTGCGCGCCCATGACGAGAGCCTGGGCGATGTCAGCCGTCTTCGACGGGCCGCTTATGAAGCAGCCGTAGCCGTAGTCGCCCGTGGTGATGCGGGCGTAAGCCTCGTGCATGTTGCTTACCACGTTGCGGCGGTCGAGCAGTATCACGAGCTGTTCGGAGATGAAGCACACGGCCCGTTCCTTCATGGTCTGGGGAATCCATACGCAGCCGTTTTCGGCCACGCCCAGCTCGCCGCGCACCACTCCCACGTCGGTTCCGTTCAGCTCGGCGGCTTCGGCCACGGTGTCGGGGTTCTTTGTGGCTATGGTCACGCCCTCGGCGTTTGATGCTATGGTCTTGGCCTCGGGGTATGCCCGGCTCACAAGCTCGTCGATGCTGTCGCCCGGCGCGGCCTCTATCACGCTGGCCCCGGTGGCGGCACAGGCCTCCACAAACTCCTTCAGCGGGTCGGCGTATGCCAGTGGGCGCAGTGCGCCGAGGTCGGGCATGTCGTGGCTTTGCGGCTTTGCCGCCCTTATCTTTGCGAGTATGTCTTCTTTGTTGCTCATTTCACTTTTCCTTTCTTCCACATTGTTTGGAACGATTCCTTGGCGAACACGGGCAGCTCGCGGCCCAGCCCCCATGCGTTGAGCTTGTTGTACAGGGCGAAGCGCGGCGCGTGGTTGGCCAGAGGGGCAAACTTAAGCGCGGCGTTGTAGAGCGCGCTGTGGTCGAACACCACCTTCATGCCGCTGCTCATCCACTTCTTTTCCTGGTTGGCCTTGCCCAGCGATTCGAGCTGCTGGCGCCAAAGGTATATCTGTTCCGACAGGTTTACCTTGGCCGGGCATACGTTGTCGCACGAGCAGCACAGCGAGCAGGCGCTCACGTTGTCGGCGTACTGGCGCGGGCCGTGGCCCATGCCGAGGTTTATGCCTATTGGCCCAGGGATGAAGTAAGTGTACGAATAGCCCCCCGAGCGGCGGTAAACGGGGCAGGTGTTCATGCAGGCCCCGCAGCGTATGCACTTCAGCGTCTGCCAGTGGTCGGCGTTGGCCAGTATGTCGGTGCGGCCGTTGTCCACGAGTATGATGTGCATCTCGCCTCCCGGGCGCGGCTTTGCGAAGTGCGAGGTGAAGGTGGTTGTGGGCTGGCCCGTGGCGCTGCGGCACAGCAGCCGCTGGAACACTGCGAGCGAGCGGCGGTCGGGTATCACCTTCTCTATGCCCATGGCGGCTATGTGCAGCTTGGGCACCGAGGTGGCCATGTCGGCATTGCCCTCGTTTGTGCATGCCACTATCTCGCCAGTTTCGGCCACTCCGAAGTTGGCCCCGGTCATGCCTGCGTCGGCCGTAAGGAACTCGTTGCGCAGGCTCAGGCGCGCCTGGTAGGTAAGGTAAGTGGGGTCGTAGTTGCCCGGCTCGCTGCCCAGCACCCTCTCGAACAGCTGGCCCACCTCCTCTTGCTTTATGTGTATGGCCGGCATCACGATGTGGCTCGGCTTCTGGTGCATCAGTTGCAGTATGCGCTCGCCGAGGTCGGTCTCCACCACGTCGATGCCGTGGCGTTCGAGGTAGGGGTTCATCTCGCACTCCTCAGTCAGCATCGACTTGCTTTTCACCATCTTCCTCACGCCGTGCTCCTTCAGTATGCCGAGCACGATGGCGTTGAACTCTGCGGCGTCCTTGGCCCAGTGGACGGTTGCGCCGTTTCTTTCGGCGTTGTCGGCAAAGCGTTCCAGGTAGGTGTCCAGGTGGCTCAGCGTGTGCTTCTTTATCGCGCTGGCGGCCTCGCGCAGCCGTTCCCACTCGGGCAAGCCCTGGGCCATGCCGTCGCGCTTGGCGCGCAATGACCAGAACGTGGCGTCGTGCCACGTCACCTTGTCGGCGTCGGCGAGGAAAGCCCTCGCCGCCAATGAATGCTTTGTGCTCATAGTCCTGCTGATAATATTTCCACTACGTGAACGAACTTGATTGGCTTGCCCAGCCTTCGGGCTATGCCCTCCATGTGCATGAGGCACGAGCTGTCGGGCCCGGTTACGTATTCGGCGCCCGTGGCCATGTGCCTTTCTATCTTCTCCGTGCCCATCCTCACCGACACTTCCGGCTCCTCTACCGAGAACATCCCGCCGAAGCCGCAGCACTCGTCGGGGCGTTCAGGCTCGCGCACGGTGATGCCGTCAACGAGCCGGAGCAAGTCCTTTATCTTTGAGTAGCGCTCTACGGCCAGCTCGCTGGGCGACGACAGCCCCAGCTCGCGCACACCGTGGCACGAGTTGTGCACGCTCACCACATGGGGGAAGCGCGCGGGCAGCTCTTTCACCTTTAGCACGTCGTGCAGGAACTCCACCACGTCGGTGGTCTTCTTGGCCGTAAGGCACTCGTGCTTCCCCTTGAGCACGTGGGGGTAGTTCACCCTTATGAAGGCCGCGCAGCTGGCCGACGGGGCAACAACGTAGTCGAAGCGGGCAAACAGCTCGTCCATCTTCGTGGCCAGCCCCTCGGCCATCCGCTCGAAGCCGGCGTTGGCCATGGGCTGCCCGCAGCACGTCTGCCCGAGCGGGTAGTCAACGTCAAGCCCGAGGCTCTTTAGCAGTTTGTACGTCTGCACGCCCACGTTGGGGTAGAGCGCATCGACGTAGCAAGGTATGAAAAGTCCGATTTTCATCGCAAGTATTTGTTTAGTCAGTTTTAGGAATCGCGCTGTGCGGCCCGTTGGCTCGGCTGTTGCGATGTTAGCTCAGCGCCGTCAGGGCAGCAAGGAGCGGCATGGGCAATGCAAGCGGGCGGAAAGTGAGCTTGCTCACAGTTTCCCGAGCGCAGCTTATTTTCTGCAAAGATAATACAAAAAAGTGAGATACTGAGCAAATCACGGAAATAT
This sequence comes from uncultured Prevotella sp., assembly GCA_944319915.1. Classification (GTDB taxonomy): domain Bacteria; phylum Bacteroidota; class Bacteroidia; order Bacteroidales; family Bacteroidaceae; genus Prevotella. The sequence continues at coordinate 11,652 of CALUEY010000020.1, forward strand.
GATTGAAAGTTAATGATTTATGAGATTTTGGTGATTAGGACGGGTGCCAACTGAAACCGTGAAAATGCCAACTTGAACCGGAATTGCGTTACCAAATCGAGCATTTCAAATGCAAGATTGTAACAACTGGCGTAACTCTCTGAACCACACGTGTAAACTTCCCTATTCCTCAGTTCGCTGCCAAGTGGCAAAAATGCAAAATATAGCGGATGTACGCAGGTTTTCCGTTACGAATACATTTGGAAAATCCACGCGACTTTGACCCTTTTGGCCAAGCAGGATTTGCCCACCTTTGGCTACAATATGATTGACCCTTTAAAGTCCTGGTGTTGGGGTCAATTTTATTTTACCCTTTTAAAATTTCCCGTTTTTCTTAGACCTTAACTTTCGCATACTTTCACCATATAA
>CALUEY010000021.1 GCA_944319915.1 uncultured Prevotella sp.
CGTTTTGCAAGCCAAGCCCTTGGCTTTGGCCTTGCGTCAAGCCTTGTTGTCGGTTTTTTTCTTGTCCTTGAGGCGCGCTATCACGGTAAGGTCGCCCGTGGTGGCCTGCCCCATCTTCACGCACACCTCGGTGCCGATGGGCAGGAACACGTCTACCCTCGACCCCAGCTTTATGAAGCCCAGGTGCTCGTCTATGTAGCACTCCTCGCCCTCCTTGGCGTAGGTCACTATGCGGCGCGCCATGGCCCCGGCTATCTGCCGGCACAGTATGTCGTCGCCCTCGGGCGTGGTTATCATCACGTCGGCGCGCTCGTTCTCCTCGCTGGCCTTGGGCAGCCACGCCTTGTGGTAGTTGCCGTCCTGGTGGCGCACGAACTTCACCTTGCCGTCCACGGGGAACCAGTTGGCGTGTACGTTGAAGAGGCTCATGAATATCGACACCATGAGCCTGCGGTCGTGGAAGTACTCGTTCTCCTCCACCTCCTCTATCACCACCACCTTGCCGTCGGCCGGGGCCACCACGGTGCGCTCCGTCTCGCCGTTGAAGTAGCGTATGGGGCAGCGGTAGAAGTTGAGCACTATGGCCCACGCCGCCCCGAGCACTATGACGAACGACCAGAAAGGTATCTTGGAGTCTACATAGTGCCACAGCACGGCGGCCACCGCCACGATGGCCGCCATGCTGTAGATGAGCGTGTCGTTGCCTTCGCGGTGTATCCTGATTTTCTTCAGTTCCCTAATCCTACTTCCCATGGAGTCCTTCCGATTGTCTTGTATTGCTTCAGGGTCCGTTGCCGCCCGGGGGGAGGCCTCCGGCGGCCCGTTTGCCGTATACGGCTTTGTAGCTGCAAAGGTAAGGCTTTTTCGCTTATCTGGCAAATTTTTGCCCCATTCTTTTGGCGGTCTCGCGGATTAGGCGTAACTTTGAGCCACAAAAACAGCACCTAACCGTTTCAGATGCAGGATTTCGTTCACCTTCACGTACATACGTATTACTCGATACTCGACGGCCAGTCGAGCATACAGAAGCTCGTAGACAAGGCCGTGGCCGACGGCATGCGCGGCATGGCCATAACCGACCACGGCGATATGTTTGGCATAAAGGAGTTCTGGGACTGCTGCCAGGCCGTGAACTCCAAGCGCAAGAAGGAGGGCCTGGAGCCGTTCAAGCCCATCCTGGGGTGCGAGATGTACGTGGCCCACCACCGGAAGGAGGACCGCGCGGGCAAGGAAGACCGCAGCGGCTACCATCTCATAGTGCTGGCCAAGAACTACCGGGGCTACAAGAACCTGATAAAGCTCGTGTCGAACTCCTGGACCGACGGCTTCTACATGCGCCCGCGCACCGACCGGGCCGACCTTGAGCGCCACCACGAGGGGCTGATAGTGTGCTCTGCCTGCATCGCCGGCGAGGTGCCGGCCAAGATCCTCAGGGGCGACATCGCCGGCGCGCGCGAGGCCGTGGAGTGGTACCGCCGCGTGTTCGGCGACGACTATTACCTGGAGCTGCAGCGCCACGAGGTGAAGGACCCCACCATACGCGCCAACCGCGAGACCTTCCCCCTGCAGCAGCAGGCCAACAAGGTGCTCATGGAGCTGGCCCGCGAGTACGGCATAAAGCTCGTGTGCACCAACGACGCACACTTCGTTGACCAGGAGAACGCCGAGGCCCACGACCACCTGCTCTGCCTCTCGACGGGCAAGGACCTCGACGACCCCACCCGCATGCTGTACTCAAAGCAGGAGTGGTTCAAGACCCGCGCCGAGATGAACGAGGTGTTCGCCGACGTGCCCGAGGCCCTGGCCAACACCGCCGAGGTGCTCGACAAGGTGGAGCTATACAGCATCGAGCACGCCCCCATCATGCCCTTCTTCCCCATACCCGAGGACTTCGGCACCGAGGAGCAGTGGCGCGCCAAGTTCACCGAGGAGCAGCTCTTCGCCGAGTTCACCAGCGACGAGAACGGGCAGAACCCCCTGCCGCGCGAGGAAGGCGAGAAGAAGATAGAGAAGCTGGGCGGATACGACAAGCTATACCGCATAAAGTTCGAGGCCGACTACCTCGGCAAGCTGGCCTACGAGGGCGCGCGCAAGCTCTACGGCGACCCGCTGCCGCAGGAGGTTGACGAGCGGGTGCGCTTCGAGCTGCACATAATGAAGACCATGGGCTTCCCCGGCTACTTCCTCATCGTGCAGGACTTCATCAACTCCGCGCGCGACCAGCTCGGCGTGATGGTAGGCCCGGGCCGTGGCTCGGCCGCAGGCTCCGTGGTGGCCTACTGCCTCGGCATAACCAAGATAGACCCCATAAAGTACGACCTGCTGTTCGAGCGATTCCTCAACCCCGACCGAATATCGCTCCCCGATATCGACACCGACTTCGACGACGACGGTCGGGGCAGGGTGCTCGAGTGGGTGGAGGACAAGTACGGCCACGACAACTGCGCCCACATCATAACCTACGGCACCATGGCTACCAAGAACTCCATCAAGGACGTGGCCCGGGTGGAGAAGCTGCCGCTGGAGCAAGCCAACTACCTCTGCAAGCAGATACCCGACAAGCTGCCCGACGGGCTGAAGATGAACCTCACCAACGCCATCAAGTGCGTGCCCGAGCTGCGCGACGCCGAGGCCAGCACCGACCCCAAGCTGCACAACACCATCGAGTACGCCAAGATGCTCGAGGGCACCGTGCGCGGCACGGGCATACACGCCTGCGGCTTCATCATCTGCCGCGACGCCATCAGCGACTGGGTGCCGGTGTCGGTGGCGGAGGACAAGGCCGACCCCGGCCACAAGCTCAGGTGCACCCAGTACGACGGCCATGTCATCGAGTCGACCGGCCTCATCAAGATGGACTTCCTCGGCCTCAAGACCCTGTCGATACTCAAGGAGGCCGTGGAGAACGTGAGGCTCACCACCGGCAAGGTGATCGACCTCGACACCATACCCATCGACGACCCGCTCACCTACCAGCTCTACTGCGAGGGCCGCACCATAGGCACGTTCCAGTTCGAGTCTACCGGGATGCAGCGCTACCTCAGGGAGCTGCACCCCTCCGTGTTCGAAGACCTCATAGCCATGAACGCCCTCTACCGCCCGGGCCCCATGGACTACATCCCCTCGTTCATAGCGCGCAAGAACGGGAAGGAAGAAATAAAGTACGACATCCCCTGCATGGAGAAGTATCTCAAGGACACTTACGGCATAACGGTCTACCAGGAGCAGGTGATGCTCCTCTCGCGGCAGCTGGCCAACTTCACCCGCGGCGAGAGCGACGCCCTGCGCAAGGCCATGGGAAAGAAGAAGAAGGCCATAGTGGACCAGATGAAGCCCAAGTTCATCGAGGGCGGGAAGGCCAACGGCCACGACCCCAAGGTGCTCGAGAAGATATGGTCAGACTGGGAGAAGTTCGCCTCCTACGCCTTCAACAAGAGCCACGCCACCTGTTACTCGTGGGTGGCTTACCAAACCGCCTACCTCAAGGCGCACCACCCGGCCGAGTACATGGCCGCCGTGATGAGCCGCAACCTCGACAACATAACCGAGATAACCAAGCTCATGGACGAGTGCCGGGCCATGGGCGTGCCTACGCTCGGGCCCGACGTGAATGAGAGCCGGCAGAAGTTCAGCGCCAACAAGAAGGGCGAGATACGCTTCGGCATAAGCGCCATCAAGGGCGTGGGCGGCGCGGCGGCCGACGCCATCATAGCCGAGAGGGAGAAGAACGGGCCTTACAAGGATGTGTTCGACTTCATACAGCGCGTTAACCTGGCCGCCGTCAACCGCAAGGGTGTTGAGTCGCTCGTGCTCAGCGGGGCCTTCGACAGCTTCAAGGCCATGAAGCGCGAGGACTTCTTTGCCAAGAACGCCAAGGGCGAGGCATTCATCGACACGCTCGTGCGCTACGGCCAGACCTACCAGATGGAGCAGTCGCAGATGCGCAACTCGCTCTTCGGCGGCGACAACGAGGTGGAGATAGCCACCCCACCTATAATTAAAGGCGACCGGTGGAGCGACATCGAGCGCCTCAACCGCGAGCGCGACCTCGTGGGCATCTACCTCTCGGCCCACCCGCTCGACGAGTACCGCATAGTGCTCGACAACCTGTGCAACACCCGGTGTGCCGAATTGGCAGACGTGCAGGCCCTCGCCGGGCGCGAGGCCGTGGTGATAGGGGGCATCGTGACAGGCATAAGGTCGAAGTTCACGAAGACCGGCAAGCCGTGCGGCTTCGTCACCATCGAGGACTTCGAGGGCAGCGGCGAGCTGGCCATGTTCGGCGAGGACTGGGGCCGGTGGAGCGGAATGTTCAAGGAGGGGTGCGCCGTCTACATAACGGCCAAGTGCCAGCCGCGCTTCCGCGACAGCAAGTTGTGCGACCTGAAGGTGCAGAACATAGAGTACCTGCAAACCGTAAAGGACAAGGCCATAGACCGCATCACCATATCGCTGCTGGCCGACGGGCTGACGTCGCAGGTGGTCGACGAGCTTAACGCCATAATCTGCGACAACCCGGGCAGCACCAAGCTCTTCTTCCAGCTGCGCGACGCCAAGGGCAAGAACCACGTGCTGCTGCGCAGCCGCAGCCGCTCGGTCGACGTGAAGCAGGGCCTGATAGCCTTCATCGAGCAGACGCCCGCCCTCGACTACAAGATAAACTGACGGGCGCCGGGCTGCGCGGCGCGGCTTTGTGGCACGCATTTTGCCGCACGGATGTAGTGAGGCAACCACGAAACATTAACCCAATAAAATAATCAGACAATGGAAGTAAAGATCACAAACGAGAATTTTGAGTCGCTCAAGAACGCAGAGCTGCCATTGGTAGTAGACTTCTGGGCAACGTGGTGCGGCCCCTGCCGCATGATAGCCCCCATCGTAGAGGAGCTGGCCAATGAGTACGACGGCCGCCTCAACGTGGGCAAGTGCGACGTGGAGGAGTGCGAGGACATAGCCGCGCAGTACGGCATCCGCAACATCCCGACGCTGCTCTTCTTCAAGGGCGGCGAGGTAGTAGACAAGCTCGTGGGCGCTGTTTCGAAGCAGAAGCTCGACGAGAAGTTCCAGTCCTTGCTCTAACCGGCCATGGCAGACTTCGAGGAGGAGCTGAGGCTCGACGATGAGGAGAACGCCCGCGAGGTGGAATACATACGCGGCGTGCTGCCCGCCGACCTTAAGGAGAAGTTTGGCGAGGCCGACCTGCGCTACATGATGGACACCATCGTGGACTACTACTTCGAGAGCGGAGTGCTCGAGGCCGATGCCGACGACGAGGGATTCGTGGACATCGACCTGCAGAAGGTGGCCGACTACGTGTGCGCCAAAGCATCGGAAGAGGGCCGGGGCGACTTCGACCCCGCCGAGGTGTTCTTCGTGGTGCAGGCCGACATGGACTTCCAGGAGCAGAACCTCGACTGAGCCGGCCCTGCGCCGGCCATCACGCCCGGCCTTGCGCCCCTGCTTGCGCCGCCCTTATGAGCTTGCGCCGCCATGCCCGCTGTGGGCTTGGAGGCGCAAGCTCTTTTTTTGCATGGGGCTGGGCGCAATGCCATGCTGGCAGCCCAGGCGCACGAAAATCCGCGCCCCTGCTTGCGCCGGAACTCCTTCCGGCCACGGGAACGCGGATTTCTTGGTCTAAATTCTGATTATAAAGAAAAGAGTAAATGTTTTGTATCTGCTTGTCGAACATGTCGCATGCTTGGCAGAGGTACAAGGCCGCGCTCGGCCCGCAACATTAAACCTAAACATCCACTGATGTGTTTCGTGTGTTTGATAATATGTCGCAAAGATACTAAAAATAATTTCAAACAAGCACATTTCCGCTTAAAATATTTTCAAAACGGAAAGAAAGTGCCGCAAATGGTGCCAACTCAACCAGTTTGCCAGCGCCTTTCCGCCTTTTGCCAAGCCCGCCCCGGCCTTGAAGCCTTGTCCGAGGGCGGGGCTGAGGCATGGTTGCCCCATAGACTTAAAAAAGGTAAAAACACCCGCTTTTAGGCGGAATAATGCTACCTTTGCCATGCGCTTGCCCCTAAGCAGCCCACCATCCGGACGCAGGCAAGGCGGCAACTAAACTAAAACAAGCACGATGAAACTACCGACCAAACTACGTTCAGTGCTGCTCGCAGCGGCCTTGGTGGCCACGCTCGGCAGCCTTGCTGCGCCTACCCACGACTCCGTAAGGGTGGAGGCGCCGTTTCCCATGCCGGCGATAGCCGTATACAACTTCCCCAACCGCGACTTCCCCATCACCGACTACGGAGCCATGCGGCGAGGCGCGGCGCCCGACACGGCCTGCGTAACGGCCAACACCATGGCCTTCCGCCGGGCCATGCAGGCCTGCAGCGAGGCCGGAGGGGGGCGCGTGGTGGTGCCCGACGGCGAGTGGTCCTGCGGCCCCATCCACTTCAGGAGCAGGTGCGAGCTTCACCTCAGCGACGGAGCCACCATCAGCTTCTCGCCCGACCCCGCCCGCTACCTGCCTGCCGTGGAGGTGAGCTGGGAGGGAATGGAGTGCATGAACTACTCGCCTATGGTCTACGCCTACCGCTGCCACGACATAGCCATCACCGGCGGGGGCAAGCTCACGCCCACCATGGACGTGTGGAAAGCATGGTTCAAGCGGCCAAAGCCCCACATGGACGCCCTGGCGAGGCTCTACGACTGGGCTTACCAGGGCCTGCCCGTGGCCCAGAGGCTGATGGCCGTGGGGCAGAACCACCTGCGCCCGCACATGATACACCTCAACCAGTGCTGCAACATATTGCTCGACGGCTTCAAGATACGCCAGTCGCCGTTCTGGACCATCCACATCTACCGCTGCGAGGGCGGCATAGCGCGCAACCTTGACGTATATGCCCACGGCCACAACAACGACGGCATAGACCTCGAGATGACGCGCAACTTCCTCGTGGAGGACTGCGTGTTCGACCAGGGCGACGACGGAGTGGTAATCAAGTCGGGTCGCAACCACGACGCATGGCGCATAGGCCGCCCCACGGAGAACATCGTGGTGCGCAACTGCCGGGTGAAGAACGCCCACGGGCTGCTCGTCATCGGCAGCGAGATATCCGGCGGCATACGCAACGTATACATGCACGACTGCGCCATGGACGACAAGGTGATGACCCTCTTCTACATCAAGACCAACCACCGCCGCGGCGCCTTCGTGAAGAACATCACCATGGAGCGCGTGAGCGCCAACCGCATGCAGCGGGCCTTCGCCATCGACACCGACGTGCTCTACCAGTGGAAGGACCTCGTGCCTACCTACAAAGACACCCTCACGGCCATAAGCGACATCGTGATGCGCAACGTGAGGTGCCACGTGGCCGACGGCATATACGAAATCAACGGCGACCGCCGCCTGCCCGTGAAGAACGTGAGCATAGAGCAGCTGGAGGTGGACACGGTGCTCAGCTACACCACCCGCGCCGCCAACGTGGAGGGGCTGCGCACCAAGGGCATACGCTGGAAGGCCTTTCTCGGCAAGGAGGCAGAGTAACCCCGGGCGCACCGCCGCCGTTAACTTTTTTATGTTAACGGCGGCGGCATCCATTGTTCTGCATAACCGTCTGTAGCCCAATGCATTACAAAACGGCCTGTTTCGCCCTGCGAAACCTTTAGATTTGCACCATGGAAACAAAACGGAAGAAAAGAGCGTTATAATATAAAGAACGTTAACCACGG
>CALUEY010000022.1 GCA_944319915.1 uncultured Prevotella sp.
ACTAAGTTATTAAAAATCAACGATATGCGCAACTTTTTACTCATACTTGTCAAACTAATTTAATTCCGCCAACGGGTTAATTTTACTATTCAATAATAAGGCGTTTTAAGTCATATTACGCCGCAAATGCTGCGGTATTTTTTGCTTATGCTTGATTATGCGGTAAAAAACAACTATATTTGCCGCATATTCTGCGGTGTTTTGGGGAGTTCAATGCCGCATAAACAAAAATTGAAGAATTATGTACATACACGAAAGAGATAATTGGACTTCATTCAAATGGGATGCGTCCGTGCTTACATCGATACTTGAAGAAGTCGGCCGCAAACAGGGCTTGCTGTATGGCAGGCTTTCCTCGTTGGGTTTTGACAGCAAGCTTAAGGCTATGGCCGAGAACTTGACGCACGATGTGGTATGTTCATCAGAAATCGAGGGAATACGTATGAATATGGATGATGTACGCTCGTCCATAGCCCGTAAACTGGGAATTGAAAATGTCAGGCAGACCGCACCCTCACATTACGTTGATTCAGTTGTATCTGTCATGCTCGATGCGGAAGGCCACTATGGCCAACCACTTACGAAAGAGAAAATCTGCGCATGGCAGGCTGCGTTCTTTCCGTCAGGTTACAGCGACGGTTCACATATAGAAGTGGGCCGATACCGCACCAATGAAGAACATATCGTTTCGGGTATGTTCGGAAGAGAGAGGATTCATTATGTTGCCCCTTCGCCGGAGCGGTTGGATGCAGAAATGGAGAAATTCCTTGACTGGTTCAACGGCACGGAGAACGTAAGTTATGTCATCAGGTCTGCCATAGCCCATTTCTGGTTTGTCAGCATCCATCCATTTGAGGACGGCAACGGACGGCTTGCCCGTATTCTGTCGGACATGATGCTGGCACGCGGCGACAGGAGTGAATTTCGGTTCTACAACATCTCCTCAATGATAAACAATGACAAGAAGCATTATTATGACATTTTGGAAAAGACGCAACACGGCGACGGAGACATTACCGAATGGATATTGTGGTATGCCAATACTTTGTCCGTAGCCCTTGACGAGGCGGGAAGCATGGTCAGCACCGTCTTGAACAAAAGTCTTTTCTGGCAGAAAGCTTCTTCCGTGGCGTTAAGCCAAAGGCAAACGGACATGCTAAACCTGTTCCTTGACGGCTATGAGGCGAAAATTACGACCAAGACATGGGCGTCGCTGGCGAAATGTTCGGCGGATACCGCCCTGCGCGACATACACGACCTTGTAGGAAAAGGTGTCTTGCGTGAGGACATACCCGGAGCCAAACGTCCAAGCTATTCCATCATTTACGAGCCAGACGACCTCACGGCACTCTTTTCCGAAGTCCGTGTTGAAGATGAGAATGGCCGCTTCTATCTTAAAGCTCTGTACAAAGGCAAGACACCGGTATGCGAAAGGGTTTTGCCATTGGATGCGGAACGGTTCGGCAGAGGCGACTTGCCATTGGAGAACTTGCTTGCCAAATACTGCACTTATCTGAAAATGAATTAAACAAGACCAGATGACTTTATTACAAATATCAAGCTCATTTATTTTCCATTTGACAGATTATTATATTTGTCGCAGATAATCTTTCTCATTTATAACTTAGGAAGGAAAAGATGGTATTTGACAAGTTCATAGACAGGCAGGATGAGTTAGAACGGATAAACCCGAATCTGTCATTAGACCGCCTAAGCCGTCATTTGCTGTCATTTGTCGGCTCTTCAGCCATCTTCCGCTGCTGGCAGAAATCTGGCTAAGTCTAATGACCGATTCAGGTTATAGGAACAGCGCGAACAGCGACGCGCCCACTACGGTCAGTATGCCGCTCACCACGATGGACAGTCCGCTGGTGGCGCCCTCCACCACGCCCATCTCCATGGCCTTGGCCGTGCCGATGGCGTGCGAGCTGCTGCCTATGGCTATGCCTTTGGCCACGGGCTCATCGATCTTTAGCCACGCGAGCACTTTCTCTGCCATGATGTTGCCGAGCACGCCGGTGACTATTATCGACACCACCGTCACCGACACGATGCCGCCGAGCTCCTCAGACACGCCCATGCCTATGGCCGTGGTGATGGATTTGGGCAGAAACGTGACGTAAGCCTCGTGTGAGAATCCGAACAGCAGCGCGAGCAGCAGCACCGTGGTCATGCCCGACAGCGCGCCGCCCACTATGCCGCAGATGATGGCACGCGAGTTCTTCCTGAGCAGGTCCACCTGTTGGTAGAGCGGAACGGCCAGGCAGACGGTGGCCGGGGTGAGCAGGTAGCTGAGCCACGACGCGCTTTCGTTATACGTGCCGTAACCGATGCCGCACACCAACAACGCCGCGATGACCAGCACTATCGACACGAGCAGCGGGTTCATGAAGCTCCAGCCGGTCTTCTTGCGAAGCCACACGCCGGCGGCGTAGGCCGCCAGGCTGACACAGACACCGAAGTAGACCGAGCCCTCGAAAAGTCCGTCGGTCATTTGTCCTCCCTCCCTTTGCGTATCATGTGCTGGGTGACGGCTCCGGCCACGCCCATCACCACAAACGTACTGACCACGGTCACGGCCACGTAGGCCACAAGGTGACCCGAGATGTCGGGCCACGAGTCCACCAGCCCCACGGCGGCGGGGATGAACATCACGGGCATCACGGCTATCAGGAATGTGCTCACCTCGCGCACGTCGCTCACCCGCACCCAGCCCTTGAGCAGGGCGGCGAAGAGCAGCGCTATACCGTAGATGCTCGCCGGCACAGGCAGCGGCAGCAGCCAGTGCAGCAGCTCGCCGGCAAAGGAGAAGGCGAGGATCAGAAGAAACTGTGTGATGAACTTCATATCAAGCCTCCTTCCGCCTTATGCCCAGCCCCTCGATGTACTGCCCGATGAGGGCCACCGACTTCTCCGTGCCGAGCCTCACGCTGTCGAAGCACAGGTCGTAGTCGGCCGAGTTGCCCCATTGCAGGTGGGTGTAATACATGTGGTACCTCACGCGGCTGTCGTCCATGTCGTGCACGATGGCGGCCGCCTTGCGCGGCGTGACACCCTCCTCGGCGGCCACCGCGCGGATGCGGTCGGCCTCGCGCCCTTTCAGGAACACCGACACCAGGTCGCTGCGGTGGCGGAAGATGTAGTTGCCGCAGCGCCCCACGATGATGCATTCGCTCTGGCCTATCATGTCGGAGAGGATGTCGAGCGCGCGGCTGTGCAGCGGACCCTCGTCGTGGCCCAGGGCCGAGATTGCAAACTGAAGCTCGTCCACGGGCCGCTCCTCAAAGAAGTCGTCCATTTCGGCCAGCACGCCTTTGGCCCGGGCCATCTCCAGAAGGCTCTTGCGGGTGTAGAAGGGTATGTCGTAGCGGGCGGCAAGCTGTTCGCCGATGTGCAGTGCGCCGCATCCGCACTGCCTTGCTATTGTTATTATCATTGCTTGATGTTTTTTGAAAACGCCGCAAAGATAATACAAAAAAGTGAGATACTGAGCAAATCACGGAAATATGATTGAAAGTTAATGATTTATGAGGTTTTGACGATTTTGGCGAGTGCCAAGTAAAACCGCCCGAAAGCCAACTTGAACCGGAATTGCGTTACTATCCCGTTACCGAAATCCGGGTGTGGTAACGGCGCGGAAAAGAACGGCAAAACGAGGTAAAAACTCCATCTGCACAGGCATTTGGACGCATTGGTGATGAAAAAGTCTTGCGGCAGGTTCGATTGCGGCGGTATGCTGCTGGAAAAGCCACGCGACTTTGACCCTTTTGGCCAAGCAGGATTGCCCCCTTTGGCTACAATATGATTGACCCTTCTGGCCAAAATAGTATTGACCACCTAGTTCACCTATTGTTATAGATTTTTTTGTGTAGATTTGAGTGCCCGAATCCTGGTGTAACGGGGGTGATAATAAAATCTATGCAAATGGATAAACGAATCAAAAACATTTTAAGATGTTATGCGGCCGGCATGGGAATCAAGGAAACGGCGTCCACGTT
>CALUEY010000023.1 GCA_944319915.1 uncultured Prevotella sp.
GTCATTATAACCTCCTTTTAAAAAGATATATGCAATTAATATGCCACTTTACAACGTCTTATTAAACTAGAGCCATGCCGGTATATATCCTCGTATTCCAACGGCTTAAACGACCTGTTGGGGCATTCCGTGCATTTATACTTTTTCTTGTCGCATAATTTCATATCCCATTCGTTTCGGCACACAGGCTGGTAGCCGGACTTTCCACTTGTCCGGCTGTACCATCTCCGTGCGAACACATCCTCGCGCCCTTTGAACATATTGCGGAATACATCTACTTTTTCTTCCAAAGTCAAATGTTGCTTTATGGTCTGTTGTTCCATGGGAATATCCTTGTTGTTTAGCAATGCCTGTAGCCTATCTACCTCCTTATGAAGAAACTCATTCTCCATAAGAAGTTTGTTGTACGCAGCCAACAGTTCTTGGTATGTAAGCTGTTTTCCCATATCATTCAAAGCAACGGTGTCATATATAAAGGCAGGTACATAGTCCCATCTTCCATTTTCACATTCTTATCGTGAAGCACGTAGGGTGTGGATAACTGGGAGCTGTATTTGGCGATGCATTTTCTTAACGAGTTCAATGTGTAGCGTTGTCCGGATTTTACCTCAATGGGCGAAATATTATGCCTGCTGGTTGTCATGGGTTTGGCTATCAGAAAATCAATTTCCATACGGTCTTCGGCTGATGTCCGGGAACTATTGCTGAAAAAGTAAAGCTTATGTCCTGCCGCCCGAAGCATTTGCGCCACAATGTTCTCCACCAACATTCCCTCATTCACTTCCAGCTTGTCAAACATCAATTTCCGGTAAAGGTCTGCGCTTACTATTCCACGTTCATCGAAAGCATGGCTGATGAGCAGTCCTGTATCGCCCATATAGCATTTAAGCGTGGTACGTTCCTCATTTAGTTTCAGCCCGATGCTCGGCTCTGTGGAATTATAACAGCAGTTGATGATTTTAGCGTCACTCAGCCAAAAGAAGGCCTGAGAATAATCACGCATACGGGCTTCGTTTTGCAAGGCGGACAAGACGAATTTCTTTTCATGTTTCTGCAATTGTCCCGGTATTTCCTCAAAAATAGCGGCAACTTTGGTTTCCTGATTGTCGGCGTATTTGTGAATGTCATTGCGGTAAAGAGCCAATATATCACGTTTCACTTCATCTACCTTTTCAAAATCCCGTGTCTCCACATATTTGGCGACAGCCTGCGGCATACCCCCGACAATCATATATTGCCGGAAATAATCCATTGCCCGGCGGTGGAAAGCCTCCATCGGAAGACGTTTGTCAAACAGCATCCGGATGTAGGGCATCAACATTTCATCTCCCATCGCCCACAGGAACTCCTCAAAGTCCATCGGGACATTTCGATGGCGTGTTCCTCGGAAGGCAACATAATGTCCTTGACATTCTTCTTAATGGAAATGAGCGAGCCTGTCTCAATGTAATCATAGCGACGGTCTGCCACCAAATGCTTGATGGCGGCACGGGCACGGGGGCAAAACTGCACCTCATCGAATATGACCAAGGACCGGGCTTCCTCGTCTTTCGTCTGACGGGGAGTGAGCTTCCTCGTCTTTCGTCTGACGGGGAGTGAGCTTCCGTCTGAAATAAAGCTCCAGATTCATGAAAAGCATGTCAAGGTCGTCCAGATAAAGGTTGAAAAACTCCATCACTTGCGGATTTACCTTGCTGAAGTCCACCAGAATGTAAGACACATATTCCTTACGTGCGAATTCTTCCACGATATAGCTCTTCCCTATACGTCTGGCTCCTTCTATCAAAAGGGCTGTATCACCCTTATGGTTTTTCTTCCATTCCAGCAGTTTATCGTATATCTTCCTTCTCATAATTCACGTATTCACTTTTATTACCGCATTGATATTTCACGTCTTCAAGATTATCACATTTGCAAAATGTACACTTTTTCTTGGATTAAAAAGAACTTTAGGATGTTTTTATTACAATCTGTCGTTTGACATTGGTATAGCCACACTGATAGACGAATATATTGTACTGCCGATTTGTATCAGTCAAACTCCACCTTTCTAAATCCGCACCCCTTTGCTGAAACCTCTATTTGAAGTTTTGCTGTTGTAAACCAGCACGACAGCACAACAGCAAACCAGTAAACCAGTGCTTCTTTGGAGCTATGTTATTGCAAATCTGTGTAGAATAAATTTTCTGAATGCTCGCTTCTGTCCATCATCGTTTTTGCAGACCATTGGCTCGATGTGTTTGCAAACAAGCGAAGATGTATTTGCCTAAAATTGCATTTCCCTATTGGTCTAAAGCGGATGTTGGCTGTAATTGGCACAGATTCGCATCGAATTGACGCTATTGTTTGTACATCAGAAAAAAGAAAGCCATGTTTTAGCCCTCTGCATCCTTAAACTAAGGTTCAGGTTTGTACACCAGCTTCATTCCCGTTCTTCTTTTGGGCAGTTTGGGCATCGGGAAACGATGCTTTGAAATCCGAAATGACAGCACAAATTCCAATCCGTTTATTGACGGATTTCTTGTGCTCTCAAAAGCACAGCAAGGTGTCCTTCGAGTTACCCGAAGGCTTTTCGGTTACTGCCGAAAAGTGGCAGCAGCAAGGTATGTTTTGAG
>CALUEY010000024.1 GCA_944319915.1 uncultured Prevotella sp.
CGAACAGCTCGTTGAGCCGCTTGTAGAACGGCAGGCGGTAATCAAGGAAAATCGGGTTGGCGTAAAGTACTTTCATTTCTGTCTCATCAATTTTTCCCGATAAAAATTATGGGATTTCCAATTACTTTTGATCCATCAGGAATATCTTGACAAACAAAAGAGTTTGCCCCAATTGTCACATTGTTACCTATTCTTATACCACCAACCACAACCGCACCACTACCTATTGTCACGTTGTTACCAATAATGGGCTTTTCATTGTGATGGAGGCTTTTAGTTCCTATTATAACATGTGGATAGCATATGAAATCATCGCCAATGTGCTTTGCGTTCAGATGACAACTATCATTATGAACAAAATGAGCATGCCTGCCTATTGTACAACTGAATGGAATTTTGATGCTCTTCTCTCCTGGTAGGATCCATGAATACATAATGCTACTTCTACCCATACGATGATAAAACAAATTACGATTGTGTTTTGCAAAAACCAACGTCCTCACAATATTTCCATAGTTTCCAAAATCACTTATCACCATCTGTTTTTTATCAGACAATGCATACGCTATTTGACAAGGTAATGTTCTCCACCAATTAAGCACAAATTTCAATATTCTTAAAATGGTTTTCCCTTTTGAATCTTTAAAAATGATTTTCTCTTGATAAATTAATTCTGCCATCTATTCATTTATTTAGGCGTAAAAATTTGATGACTCTTCGTTTATAGTTTTTTTGGGTGTCAAGATATTCTCTAATGCCTTTTTGGTAACTTTCATACTTTTCTTTATTTATGATATCATGAAAATTTACTTCCTTAATATCGTCGAAAAGATAGCCTACATTTGATGTTGAAATGAAATTCAGTGCTTTACACCTATGCCCAATAATCGGTGAGCCATTGAAAAGAATATCAAGCACGACACCACTACTTCTATCTTCATAAACGCCGTGATAATTTAAAACACAAAAGCGTGTGTTACGAATGTATCCATAGTAATCATCATCATTAATAAAGCCTATATGCAATTCTATGTTTTTTGCCTTATCGCAAATTTCATGCAGCTCATCTGCTAATTGTTTATCTGCTTTACCAGCTATTACTATTTTATAATTCGTTTTTGCTAAAATCTTGGCTGCTTCCATTACCCCCTTATCCGTACAAATACTTCCAACTATAGCAATGTCGTATTTCTTATTTTCATATAAGCCATAATTTTCATATTTATCTTTCGGATAAATATAGTCAGTTACAATACAACTTGGCAAGCCGTAAGTGTCAGCAACAGACTGATTAGGACATAATATACTTTTGATTTTATGTCTTGCCAGCTTAAAAATCATCCGTTTAGACAAGGAAGAAGCGGCATCTGTATCATACTGTATCAAATTAATATTATTTCTCTTGTTTGCAAAAAAAGCAATTCCCAAAAGGGTTGTTGAAGCACCGGAATGTTGCAATACAATAACATCATTTGACCCTATATGCTTAAATAAATACCGACAATTCATCAATACACGCCATTTGCTTTTTAACCAGTTTACACTTGGAATAAAGTCATACGGTAAAAGAAACATATCTTTTGCACTGAAATGCGTCTTGAATATCGGACCACCTGCCACTTTCACCTCGCAGCAATCGCTGTAGAGGTCGAGGTAGTTCTGTGCCACGGCTAAGTAGTGACCGGTGTTCTTGCCATGGTTATTGTTGCTCTTAACGTCGGCTATTATCAATCTTTTCATTTCTTTCTTTCAAATATCGCATCCTCAAGTTTCACATACAAACTGCTTGCACAAAAAGTGCACAAGAACGAAAGTGCAAATATGACGAAATAATAAGGGAAGTTGCAGATTGGCTCATTTGTGAAGAATTCACGTTTAAAGGTAGTGTACCAAAAGTGGTCGAATACATAACTTATCAGGTACATGTGAAGAGAGATGCGAGAAAGCCTCGCGACCACCCCCCCGTTTTAACATTTCGTAACCTTACGCTTCTCATCGATGCAAAAAGCATAAATGCCATGAGCGCGTAAACTATAGTGTCAAACCCTCCCCAGAAATAAAGGTAACTGCTTGTATGAAAAACACAATTGAGCAATGGCTCACCTACAGCCACGAACGCACTATAAGCAATGACCAACAAGCGCGGAATGTGAACATCGTTGCGGGCCAGAAAGAAGCCAAGGAAGTAGAACGTTACCGGGTAAAGCGAAACCCAGAAGTTTGGAAGAAATACCGTACCATTGCGGTTAAAAAATGACGCTATACACGTGAAGAACAACAATATCCCCAAAAAGCGCCTTAATGACTTGTCGGTCAACTGGCGCGCTATCATGTTCAAGAATGGGGTGAGGAAGAACAAGCCTATCCACATCTCTATGTACCAACCGTAAGGGGTAAGCCGGAAAGACAACAGCCTTAGCACGAACTCTTGAAGCGAAACCCCTTTGCCATCGTACAGGTTGCCTGCCACGTAACACACAGACCCCAATATCACATAAGCAAGAAGTATGCGAATGCAAGCCCTCCATTTCCCCTTGTCAAAGTAGTCCTCCAAGGTTTTGCCATGGTTAAGGAACCCTGTAAGCATCAAGAACAAAGGGTTGCAAACCATGGCAAAGCACCTTACGCCTGCCTGTGGCAGGCTCATGTCGCCTAACTTGAACACATGGTAGACCATGACCAATGTTATTGCCACAGCCCTTATCAAGTCAAGAGAAAAATCACGCTTCATAATAGTATTTGTCTGTCTTATTGGATATCCTATACGCATTCAGCCCATGCTTGCTTGTTAGACTTCAATCAGATTTCATGTCGCTACCAGGCTGCTTGCTTTCCGCTTTTGCATAAAATGTAGCGGGCCACACATCGGAAATCACACTCCCGCCATGTCATGGTAAAGCCTGATGTAGCGGGCATATTGCTTGTTTGAAAACAGGCGGGAACGCTCCTTGCAGTT
>CALUEY010000025.1 GCA_944319915.1 uncultured Prevotella sp.
AATGAAAGTACTTTACGCCAACCCGATTTTCCTTGATTACCGCCTGCCGTTCTACAAGCGGCTCAACGAGCTGTTCGGCGGCGGCTTTTACATAATGTACTCCGCCAACCGCTACAAGGGGCGGTACGACAGCCTGCTGGCCAAGATACCCCGCGTGATGGGCGAGAACGCCATCGCCTTTGAGGGCGAGGCACTGTTCAACACCTACGAGCGGTCGTTCAGGAGGTACAACACAGAAAAGGGGAAGAAGATACCCTTCACCCATGGCTTCCTCAGGGCGGTGTGGAGGCTCAACCCCGATGTCCTGATAACCGAGGGCTTCTTCCAGTGGACGCCGCTTGTGATACTCTACTCCGTGCTGAGGCGCAAGCCCGTGTTCATGGGCTACGAGCGCACCTGCCACACCGAGCGCAACGCCGGGCCAATAAAGAAGCTCCACCGCAAGCTTACCGACCTCTTCATCACGGGCTACCTCGTCAATGGCTCCGAGACCACCAAGTACCTGCTGTCTCTCGGCGTGAAGGCGGGAAAGATACACATAGGCGGGATGAACGCCGACAGCGCAGGCCTTGTGGACGCGATAAGGCGTTTCCCCGAGGCGGAGCGCAGGGCATTCCGCAGCCGCTACAGCCATGGCGGACTCATATACCTGTTCTCCGGCCAGGTGGTAGTGCGCAAAGGCGTTGGCCACTTGCTTGAGGCATGGACGGAGCACGTGGGGGCTTACCCCAACGACACGCTGGTGCTCATAGGCTACGGCGACCTTTATGAGGGGTTCAAGGAAAGGTATGGCGGCATGCCGTCCGTGTTCCTTGAGGGGCGCGTGGAGTACGACAGCGTTTACAAGTACTATGCCGTGGCCGACGTGTTCGTGCTGCCCACGATAGAGGACAACTGGAGCCTCGTGGTGCCCGAGGCCATGGCCTGCGGCCTGCCCGTGGCCACGTCGATCTATAACGGTTGCCACACCGAGCTTGTGAAGGAAGGCAAGAACGGCACCACCTTCGACACTTTCGACCACGCCTCCATAGTGCGCGCCCTCGACTTCTTCCACCATGCCGACCTTGCCGAGCTGGGGCGCAACTCCGTTGAGCTTGAAAAGCCTTTCAACGCCGAGAGCTGCGCCCGCCGCGAGTACGAGGCCATAATGGCGGCAGTGGGCATCGACATCCATAGCACATGAAGATAAAGACACTGACAACCTACGACGTCTACAACTACGGGGCGTCGCTGCAGGCTTACGCCCTGATGAGGTATCTCCAGGGGCTGGGCCACGACGTAGAGGTGATAAACTACCAGCCCGGGTATCTTACGCGCAAGTACGACTACCGGTGGGTCAACCCCGAGTCGCGCATGAGCCGCCACGCCGCCACGCGCTGCGCCTACAGGGTGATGAAGTTCCTGCAGAGGCAGACCACGATTGGGCGCAAGCGCAAGTTCGACGAGTTCAACCACAAGGCCCTGGCGGAGACGCCGCGCCGCTACCGCACCTACGGGGAGCTGTGCCAGGACCCGCCCGAGGCCGACCTCTACATAGTGGGCAGCGACCAGGTGTGGAACGTGTTCTACGAGGCCGGCCGCGACCCTGCCTTCTACCTCGACTTCGTGGGCCGGGGGCGCAAGGCGTCCTACGCGGCCAGCTTCTCCTACCTCGACATCGACGGTGCGAACCTGCGGCGGATTGCCCGTTCGCTCTCTACGTTCGCCGCCGTGTCGGTGAGGGAGAGCCAAGGCCTGGACATATTGGGCAAGATGGGTATAAAAGGCACGTGGGTGCTCGACCCCGTGTTCCTGCTGCCGGTCGGGGAGTGGCGCGCCATGATGGCCCCTTTCCGCAAGCGCGGGCCTTACCTGCTGGTGTACGACTTCGAGGGCGACGCCCTGCTGAAGGACTTCGCCAGGGAGTACGCCGGGCGCCATGGCCTTAGGGTGTACTCTATCAACGACACCTACCCGAGGCTCTGGGCCGACCGCAACTTCAGCAGCGCCGGGCCGAGGGAGTTCCTCTCGCTGGTTTACAACTGCGACGCCTTCGTGTCGAACTCGTTCCACGGTACGGCTTTCTCTATCATCTTCCACAAGCCAGCCTTCGTGTTCAACCGCCACCGCCACAAGGTGAACTCCCGCATGCAGAGCCTCATGGGGCTCTTCGGGCTGGAGGGCTGCATCATAGGGGGCAAGGCCGAGTTCGCCCGGGCCATGGACGTGGCTGTGGACTGGGCCGCCGTGGATGGCGTGATGGAGCGCGAGCTGCGCAAGTCGAAGGATTTCATCGGCGGTTTGCTATGAACATAAGCACTGTTGACAACTGCTACGGGTGCATGGCCTGCGCCGACAGGTGCCCCAAGCGTTGCATAGAGTTCAGGCCCGGCAGGCTGGGCCACATGTATCCCCACGTGACGGAGGGGTGCGTAGACTGCGGCCTCTGCCTGAAGGTATGCCCGGCGGAGAACGCCGTGGCCCTGCGCCCCAGCCTCAGGGCCGTGGCCGCGTGGCGCACCGATGCGTCGCTGCGCTCCGCAAGCTCGTCGGGCGGCATGGCCGCTGCGGTGTCGGAGGCGTTCGTGGCCGCAGGCGGCGTTGTGTATGGCTGCGCCTTCGCCCCCGGCTTCGCGTTCGGCCACTTAAGGTGCGATGGGGCGGGCGCGCTTGCCCGGCTGCGCGGCTCGAAGTACGTGCAGAGCGGCATGGCCGGGACGTACAGGCAGATGGCTGCCGACATGGCGGCGGGCCGCCGCGTGTTGCTCATAGGCACTCCGTGCCAGGTGGCCGCCGCGCGGGCATACTTCAATGGCAAGGACTCGCTGCTCTTCACCATCGACCTCGTGTGCCACGGCGTGCCTTCGGCGCAGGTGCTCAGGGATAGCCTGCCCGCTTGGGTGCTGCAGGCCGCCTGCGACCGCGTGGAATTTCGTGTTAACACGAAATTCCACTTTTCGGTGAAAAGTGGTATTTCAACCGTCTATGAGCGGAACCTGGGCAGCGATCTGTTCCTTAAGGGCTTCTTCACCGCCCTGTTCTACCGCGACAGCTGCTACCGGTGTACTTTCGCGCAGGGGAAGCGGGCCGGCGACATGACACTGGGCGACTTCTGGGGGCTGGCCGAGGGCGCGGCCCAGGACGAGGGCTTGGGAGTGTCGCTCTGCCTCGTGAACACGCCTAAGGGCGAGGCCCTGCTGGGCAGCGCCAAGGGCGTGGCCACGGTTGAGCGTCCGCTGGGCGAGGCCATTGCCGGCAACAAGCAGCTGCGGCACCCCATGAGGAAAAGCCCCCGCGCCAGGCTCTTCGCCGCGCTCTACCCGAGGCTGGGTTTCCGTGTGTCGGTGTGGCTCAGCATACCGGAGATAATGATAAAGAACAAGGCTCTCTGCCTTGTGCGCTCTATGAGGCGCAGACAAGGCAAATAAGGATGTCAGCATTCTGCATAGGTGGGGCGATGCACACACATCGTCTCCATGGCTGACGACTCCCAATGGCCTCTCATTGTATAACCCATTGAACTTCAATTGAAACAGACATGGAAGACATCAAGCGCAAGCTCGTGAGGGCATACAACAAGAGGTTGCTGCCCTGCACCACCGGGGCCGGGGCCTGCGGCATAATGCAGGAGGCGCTCCGCCCGCGCCGAGCCCGGCCATGGTGGCCCGGCTCGGCGCGGTAGAGGTGAAGGCCGTGCTATACTCCGTTCCCCCCCCCGATTAACATATTTTTAAAGAACTACGCCTATAAGCACCTGCACACCAACGCGGGCTTCTTCCCCGTTGACGGGCAATCGATAAGGAAGTTCGGCAGGCTGATGCTGGAGAGCATGGGGCAGGTGGACGTGCTTGCGTCGTGGCGGCCCGAGGAGGTGTTCTTCAGGCGGGCATTGGCGGGAAGCAGGCGCATCTCCATTAACGACCTCAACCCATCGGTAGGCAAGGGCTACTCGTGGACCTCGGCCCTGGCGGGCAGGCGGGTGCTCGTTGTGCACCCCTTTGCCAAGAGCATAGAGCGGCAGTATGGCGAGAACAGGGCAAGGCTCTTTGCCGACCCCGGCCTGCTGCCTGAGTTCAAGTCGCTCTGCACCGTGGAGGCCGTGCAGACAATAGCTGGCAACACGGCGGGCTTCAATAGCTGGTTCGACGCCTTGGAGCACATGGAGGCCGAGATTGCAGCGAAGGATTTCGATGTGGCCCTCATAGGCTGTGGCGCATACGGCTTCCCCCTGGCCGCTTTCGTCAAGGGGCTGGGCAGGCAGGCCGTGCACCTCGGCGGTGTGCTACAGATATATTTTGGCATCAAGGGCAAGCGCTGGGACGGTTCTGGCCTTTACAACGAACACTGGATATCGCCCTCTTCGGAAGAAAGGCCCAGGGGCCTCGGCAAGGTGGAAGAGGGGTGCTACTGGTAGGCCGCCACCCCAAGGGGCCTGTCAAACACAAACAAACGCTAATGGAAACAGAAAAGCACAGCATCCTCTTCGTGCTCCACCTGCCGCCGCCCGTGCATGGCGCGGCCATGGTGGGCAAGTACATTCACGACAGCAAGGCCATCAACGGGGCTTTCCGCTGCCATTACTTCAACCTTACCCTTGCCCGCAGCCTCGATGACATCGGCAAGGGGGGAGCGAGGAAACTTGTGGATTTTGTCCGGCAGCTCCTTGGCATAAGGAGGGCGGTGAGGCAGGTGCGGCCCGCGCTCTGCTACGTTACGCCCAACGCCAAGGCCCCCGCTTTCTACAAGGACTTTGTTGTCGTGCAGATGCTCAAGGGCATGGGCTGCAGGGTGGTGGTGCACTTCCACAACAAGGGCGTGGCCACGAGGCAGGGCATGGCTTTCGACGATTTCCTCTATAGGCGTTTCTTCAAGGGGCTGAAGGTAATCCTCCTGGCCGATGTCCTTTATGATGACATAAGGAGATACGTGGCGCGCAAGGATGTGTATGTTTGCCCTAACGGCATCCCCACGGTGGATATATGCCGCCATGCCGGCCCCTCAAGCCGGCCCGTGCGCATTCTGTTCCTCTCCAACATGATAGCCGCGAAGGGCGTATGGGTGCTGCTTGAGGCTTGCCGCCTGCTGAAGGAGCGCGGCATGGCGTTCGTGTGCGACTTCGTGGGCAAGTGGGGCGACGTAGGCGAGCAGGCGTTCAACGACGCTGTGGCCGAGAAAGGGCTTGGGGGTCTTGTCCTTGCCCATGGGGCGAAGTATGGCGCCGACAAGGCCGCCTTCTTTGGGCAAGCCGACGTCTTTGTGTTTCCCACCTATTATGCCAATGAGTGCTTCCCCATCGTCCTGCTTGAGGCCATGCAGTACGGCTTGCCATGCATCAGCACGGCCGAGGGCGGCATAAGGGGCATCATAGACGATGGCGTCACCGGCTATGTCGTCGGGCGTCAGGACGCCGAAGCCTTGGCCGACAGGATGGCTTACCTGATAGTCCACCCCGAAGTGCGCAGGGCGATGGGGGAAAAAGGCCGCGAGAAGTTTGCGGAGCAATTTACCCTGCAGACATTCGAGGGCAGAATGAAGGACATCTTGGCTGACTGCATCCAGTGAAGTTTTCGTCCATGTTCAGGCGGGGCTGAAACCCGCACACTCCCACGCACACACCCACGACACTCCCACGTCCAGGCGTTTTTCAACCACTAATGATTGCAACCCGCACACGGCGGTTATGTCAGCGCAAATGCTCCGTGCAGCGGCGGGCGGTTGGCATGCCGCAGGCGTTTAACCCATTATTTTTGTTTCCCAATGCTCAGACTAAGTGACCTTACCCTCGTGGAATCGCGCGAGGCCCTGGGGCAGCTGCCCGATGGCAAGCTCCTGGT
>CALUEY010000026.1 GCA_944319915.1 uncultured Prevotella sp.
ACACTATAAAGTTACAACAATTTTCGCTAATCACCAAATTTACAAATAGTTATAATTCATCGAACTCACGTTAAATAAAACCTTATCGGAGATTTTTTCTCCGGACACTAGTGTTGTAAACAACATAAAGAGACCGATAATGATAAATGTGATGATGAGCAAAAAAACATTATTACCATCCCCTGAATTTATAAATTTGTTCAATTTGATAAAAGTCCATGCTAGCATTGATGTAACAACTATAATTATTACAGAATTAATAGTATTCGCAATTTTCATCCGTTTCTCTTTAGCACATCCAAAAATTCCACGTGCTTGTATAATAATCATTATCAGGAATATCACCAAACCGATAGAACTTGCCAACTGAGTAAAAACAGCACTTGTCACCAAATCGTTATAATAAGGACTTTCAAAAAGTTTGTCACTCAGCAAGCCTGAATTTATGCCTAAATCGACAAGGCTATTCACATCATCTCCGAAAAATGATGCCCAAGTGCTTAAATGTTGTAATTTCCCTGCATTCATGGCTATGCTCATTACCTGCAATGCATTATAGCAAATAGGAATGAACAATAAAACTTGCAATATTGGAGAAACGAGCATCCATTTCGCTCGTTCTACGAACTTCACATTATACTTTTTGGCAAGTTCTCTTTTCAACAGGTAATAACATATTACACCTGCGACAATTTCTAAAATTAGACGTATCATAGCTTATTTTTATTAGTAGTTGTTATTTGTACAGTTTCAACAGCCATTTAACTTATATCATGTAAATCAATAATATCCGCTTGCATCTTGAACGTCATAATAATCATCCATAAATACTGTGTCTACAGCTGTCGAGTCTTCATACATATAACCATCATCTAATGGGGTTGCTGCTTCAGCATAATCACTTTTGACAAATGCGGTTTGAAATATAGTGAAGTCTGAAAAGTTGACATTTGTTGCATCTTCGCCTTTGTCATTTATCAGGGTCGCTGTTTCTCCATTTGTAACAAGGAAAATATTTTTACGTAGTTTCAATATTCCATCGTATTTGAAATCAAGCAAGACTTTGTCGGTAAAATCAATTGCCCCATATTTACTTTCTTTTTTCGCCAAGTATATCCCATCACCTCCATATGTAAGCAGGTCGTATTTGGCACGCAGAATAATATTATTCTCTTTATCTTTCAAACCGTACATATCGCCCTCACAAAATACAGAACGACCATCCTTGCAATAAAACACCCCAAAATTTTCACGGGCACTTTCGCCGATTTTACATAACGTGTAAACAATTTTGCCTGTGTTGTCAAGATACACAAATTCGTCGTCTTTCATCGCAGGCAGGAAACCGTCATTATATATTCCAATGTAATCATAGTCATTCGATGTAAGTTTGAATAGCTCTTTTCCATCCTTGTTTAATATGTGGTACGTAGTCAAATTATACTCTTCGTCTTTTTCAGTACAAACAGCAATGCCTTCATGAAAATATTGAACATTGTCATATTGCGCTTTTATAACGATTTTACCATTTTTGTCGATAAACCCGATTTTGTCAGAATAGTCCATGAACGGTGCTAATCCATCAATAATCTTGCCACAGGCTTTGATGGACTTGTCAAGTGTGGCAACGATTTCACACCGGCTGTTTATCAACGTTATTGGTTTGTTTGGTAATGTTGCTGGTACTATGTCCGCACCAACAAAGTCTGATGCCATGTAATAAGATGTTTTGTTTATCGGTTTTTTAACATTTTGAACACTGTAATAATCATAAGTTCCATTACCATTCTCCACCAAGAAAACGTCATGTGATATAAGTGAAGGTTGATTTTTAAATTCGTCCTTAAAAAGTATTTCTCCTGTCTGAACGTTCAATATACTCCATCTTTCAGAATTGAATAATTTGACAGCCAAATAATCATACTCAATATCATCATTCTCTTTATACGCTTCTTTTGTGCAAGAAGCAGTAATAATTGTTATCAATGATAACAACAATATTTTAAATATATTTTCCATATTAAAAAGTGTGACTTAATAGTTAGTTTCTTCTTTTTCTTTAATTGTTATACCTTTATAGTCTTGTCCCTCTGCTGTGAGGTCAATCAAAGTTAATCCGACTAAAGGATTCCTATCAAAACGGAAGTTAGATTCACCGTCAACAGGAAATGCTGCTGGTAATTTTAATTCCCACATCTTTTTTAATTCATTTTCACCATCAATTGGAGTTAATGTAACATTCTTTTTTATGTTTCTTTTCTCAATACTCATTAACTTTCCATGGTTGTATTTACCTTTTACTTCAACATCGTCCTGCTTCATAAATACTTCTCCGTGAGGTTTACCGTTTTTATCAAATGTAATCTTTCGTTCATTCGTCTCAGTTCGAACTTCCACATAGGATGTAAATGGCAATGGGTATTCACTTACTTCGTGTATATAACAGTAATATGATGTTCCTTTTTTATCCCAATGATTTTTATCATAGTATGCTTTAATTATAGTCCGAGAGCCATTTTTATCAGTTGTTTCTAAAGAGGAAAATCCTGATTTAATATCATTTTTAAAGTTAATAATTAAACGGCCTGTTAATACCCCTTGACCATTTCTTCTTTCATAGGTCCATTGTCCATCCTTTTTCCCATTTACGAATTGTCCTTTGACAGAATAACTATTATTTTCATATTCATCATAATAAGATCCATTCCATAAATGAAATTTTCCATGGAATAGCCCATTCAGAGGATTTTTCTGATATTCCGCATCACCAAAACTATACAGAAATGGGATGCCTTGGCTTTGTCGATCATTCCTGCATAATTTATAATCTTCAACCCTATAAGTTTTTAAATTAGCAGCAATATATTTATCTATTGTAAAGTTCGCAAAATCTTCCGTAATGTTTTTTATGTCATCTGGAATTTTATTATAACAATTCGAAATTGATCTATCTGCAAATATTAATTTATTGTCTACCAACTTTAATTGTAACACTTGTCGGTTGCTTATAATTACGTTAGAATTTAACTTTTTAAGGACTATTGGCTCAATGATTACATTGCCATTGTTCAATTTTACCAAATTTCCATTATCCCAATAGCCATCAATATTAAAGTTGTTATTAGATAAAGTACCATTCCCGTTTGGAACAAATGAGTATGTCAATGTACCCTCGTATGTTTGCCCTGTAGGATATTTTACAGTTCCATTCTTTGAACCGTCTTGCTGTACATTGCCAACAAAATGTGGAGTATTACTATCACCTTTAAGTTCACAATATCCAAAGAAGTTACCATTATCCCACTCTCCTTCGTAATGATTTCCATCTATTATTATATTACCATTCCCATTATAATATTTCCCTTCTTTTATTTCACCATCAAATATAACTTCTTTATGGTTTATAGAACATTTGCCATTGTAAAATGTTTCTCCTTTCCATTCGCCGTCACACCAACCACCATTTGTTATAGTCAATTTACCAATACGTCCAGATTCAGTCCAAGTCCCAATGAAAGTATCTCCATTTGTATAGACTAATGTTCCAGCTCCTGAAATTCTCCCTGAAATCCAATTTCCATCATATGCATCACCATTCTTAAACATGGCTTTACCTTTACCATCAGGTTTACCTGCTTTAAAATTACCTGAATAGTTTTTATAGGTATCATTATTTGCATAAGTCATGATTCCATGCCCTTCTGGTAATCCGGACACCCAATAACCGTCATAAACGTCACCATTAGAGTAAGTCATCTTGCCTTTCCCATTTGGCTTGTCTGCTTTCCATTCACCAGTATATTCTTTGAGTGTATTATTGTCTTTATATGTCATGGTTCCTTGGCCTTCTTTTGCGCCAAAGACCCAGTTGCCATAATAAATGTCTCCATTTGCAAAATTCATGGTGCCCAAGCCATGAGGAGATTTTTTCTTCCATTTACCTTCATAATAATCTCCATTAGGATATTTCTTTTTTTTCGCTTCAGCTGGATTTATAACGAATAAAGCAACAATCAGCAATAATAAATACGGAATCTTGTTCATGGCAAGAGCATTTTTTGCCTATAAGTCCGCCAAATTCAGCCGTTAATACTTGATGTTGGCACATACAGAAAAGGCGCGGACTTGATTATCACCCACGTTCTCTTATTCTCAGTATCGCCAAACACTGTCACCAAAAGAACGGAAGAAAACAATCACCCCACGCCGAACCGATATGGCGACAGGGCGGGATATGATTCTCCCGTCCATCAGCATATGCGATACAGCAAAAGGGGCATCCTTCACTTGTGTTCTTTGGTGTATTCTTTAATTTGGCGATTTTAGAATAAAGAACTAAAGCTCAAATGCCTTTCTGCAGCCCCGGATTTCTCCCCGAAGCCTGTGGCAAATTTAGCTATTTTTTGTGAAGTTGCCCCGTAAATAAATGATTATTTTCTTCAATAATAAGGATTTTACGGTTTTTAGGACGTAAATATTTGTTTTTCAGTGTTCCGGCTTTACTAAGCTTGCGTTTGGAATAGTTTTTTACGAGAGCTTTGCATTACCCGGAACTACTGCAACATTCGTTTTTAGGCAATTCGTTGATATTCACGTTTTTACCAACCATTTTGTAAAAGGCCATGTTTTAACTTGCAATAGAGCGCCTTTCATCGTCCAATATGCCGTGTTTTACAATGTGGTTAACCGTCTTTCAGAAGCCATGTAAAAACGACAGATAAAATAACATTCAAAGCCTTAATTATGAGGGATTACGATACGACAAATATCACCCTTATCCGACAGCTTATAAAAATGGCTGGTTCGGATTATCGTTCGGTCTGTGGAGAATATAATAAAAACAAATTTACGGGCTGGGCAACAATCAGGCAAGAGGCACCACTATGAAGAATTTGTGGAAAAGGCGGTGGCAAGAAAAGACCGTCAGTTTAAGGCCTTGGTGACGACCCATACAAAAACTATTTGCCTTGAGTGCATCTTTGTGGAAATATGGTGAACCTAAAGCGGAGGTCGGGACATTGTGTGGAGAGCATGGTGTTTCGGCTTTTTATTTTTTCTTCTTTTTATTCTTGTGCTGCTTGTGGATACTTTCTACCAGAGGTGTTGCTAGTGAACAATTGAAAATAACAAAAATTCTCACTGAAAATACCAGGTTTCCTATATAGAGGGATTATCTCAGTTAAAAAAGTGTTATACCCTTATCTCACTAGAGGAACTACGTTAGCAAATATCCATGAGCACAACTTTTTCATCGTCTTGTAAAATAACATTATTCCTCACCTTCACTTTACCTTTTTACTTTTTTAATCTCACCTTCTCACCCTCTCACCTTCTCACCGTTATTTCACTTTTTCACCCTTTCACCTTTCTTGATTTTTTCCGTCTGTAAAACCCTGAAAGCCTTACTATTGTATTAGGAAACAACATTATTAACAATCATTTTAAACAACAGACAATTATGGAAATCAGGAACATTTTAAGGACAGGTTACAAAGTATTAGTAGTAACCGTAACTTTAATCGAGGCCATTGACTTGGGCAAAAATCTCATTGGCAAGTACAGAAACAAGAAAACTACCGCTTCATTGGATTCGGTAGCCGGAACAAACAGCGTTGAGAGTGCTTAATGACAAAGACCTCGACGTTCTGATTAATTTCCTTGAGGGCATTGCTACGCTCTTGAAGGGGATAAAGAAATTACAGGGGGTAATCGTGAAACTATTGGAATCGCGGGAGCCTCCTTAGTTTTTCATCTTTTAAATCATCGTAACATGGAAAAGACAAAGAAGAACAAGACATCATGCAGTATAGTCTCAATCAATGACACAGCTGCAAATCGACTGGATAATAAGGCAATAACAATCAAAATGCCCCAAAGTCCGGTCCTTTATTTCTTCAACATCGGGTAAACAACAATCAAAACACAAACAAAATGAGAACAAAAGACAATCAGGTACAGACGATAACCATGCCATTCGAGGGTGAGGTTATAACAAATGACGATGGAGCAAAAGGTAAAAGGCATCCTAACTTCATCGAGAGTAATACACAAGAAATATCGCTTGAAGAACTGACAGAGAGAAATATCATACCAACGTTTAGCGACAACAGCCTTACAATATCGCACCAGAACTTCATCGGAGCGGTTACAAAGGTGGCAAACAATGTATTCGGAGAGCTTACGCCGGTCGAGTTAAGGGTTTCACATCCAATCATAGGTCGTATACCATCAGCCCAGCACAAGAAAGCATACGAACTTACGGAAAAAGAGAAAACCGTATTCTACCAAAGGATGGCTTTCTGCTGTCATGTGGCCAATTTAACAAGAACCATCAACGGACAAACTGTACATCTTTGCATAGGAGGAGTGAGGGCGTACAACGAGGACAAGTTATACAGCAGGAAATCGACGATGAAGTTCAAGGTGTTCGTAGGCTGGCAGGTCCGTGTATGTTCAAACTTAATGCTGACCTGTGACGGTTATTCGGGAACTATTGAATGTTTGACCGAGGCGGATATAATGCAGAAGACCTTTGAGCTGTTCGGTGGTTTCGAGCCTATGATGGATGATACCTTACACAGCCTTGAAGGATTGAGGGCGACACCAATATCAGAAGAGCTGTTCTGTAAAATCATAGGACGGATGAGGTTATACCAAGCATTACCAATGAATGAACAGAGAAAACTTCCGCAGCTTATTGTTGGAGATACAGCGGTCAATGCAATGGTAAGGAATTATGTTACCAACCCTGACTTCGGAATAACAAGCGGAGACGACTTTACTTGCTGGAACCTGATGCAGTTGGGAAACGAAGCGGTGAAACAAAGTTATATAGACAAATGGCTTGAGAGGAACCAGAACTGCACTGACTTTGCGATAGGTATACAGAAGGCAATAAACGGGGATGACACTGAGGGCTATTCCTGGTTCATAAGCTAAGGAACGGCTAAACAAAATCAATTACAAGGAGAGATACACAATCAAAATAAAAACAAGTGTGTCCCTCCTTTTTTGTTTCAACTTAATTCAAAACTTTAAAGCAAAACAATTATGACAAAAACAAGATTTGAAAGACCAGTATTACCGAAGGACGCAACGGAAGAAGATAGAAGGAAGGCAATGTTCGACGCCCTTTATTCACTCGACCTTTCGGATAAATTGGAACGACGGGAGAATGACAAGTTAAGTTACCTATCTTGGGCAAACGCTTGGGCAGAGTTCAAGAGGGCTTATCCCAATGCAACGTACAGGATAATTAAGGACACAAATACAAACCTTCCTTACTTCAACGACCCGAACATAGGACTGATTGTTTATACAGAGGTTACGGCTGACAACCAAACTTACGAGATGTGGCTGCCTGTGATGGATGCAAAGAACAAGGCTATGAGGGAACAACCATACACCTACCAAGTTTACGACAGCTACAAGAAGACTTACATAGAAAAGACGGTACAGGCTGCGACTATGTTCGATGTCAACAAGGCGATAATGAGGTGCTTGGTTAAAAACTTGGCCATGTTCGGACTGGGACTTTATGTCTATGCAGGAGAAGATTTGTCAAATGAAGAGAACCTTGTGGCGGAGAACAATTTGCAAAAGAAACAAACAACAAGAAGGACAAAGATTACTACTCCTTCACATACGACCACCACAACTCAACAATCAACTGACAAGTATTCGGGGATAAAGGCTGCAATATCTTCCTGTAATGACAACGCCTCGCTTCTTTCACTCTACAACCAACACAGGAACGAGGTGGAAGGTAACGTTGAAATAAAGGCTTTGTTCACCGAAAGAAAGAACCAACTAAAGGCAGCATAAGATTTAAATTAAAAATTAAAAATGAATCACTAGTGTCCGGAGAAAAAATCTCCGATAAGGTTTTATTTATTAAATATCAATAACTTGCAAGCATCAGAAGATTT
>CALUEY010000027.1 GCA_944319915.1 uncultured Prevotella sp.
AACAGCGGATAACGGTATAATGCTTGCCATAGGATCATATTGTTTGAAAGAGAACATTGCGTATATTATGCAAAGGACATTGACGGTGGATAAAGATCATTTGCCAGATTATCCGTACAACGCTGCTGAAATAATAGCTAAGGCTGTATACCCTGAATTCGCTGAAAATACATTAAATGTCTTAGCACTGGCAGATTGTTGTCTAATGTTTTCAAACCCGGGCGAAATATATTATCGGATGCTTCTTCAAATGAAAGATAAACACTATTTGCCAGCAAAACCACATGATATATACTTTCATTTAAAGGAGGCCAAGATTGGTATAGGAGACAAGATTTCTGATCCTTTTACACAATTTAGTGCTTTAACTGAAGAAGTTCGTAAAAAATTAAAATCATATTTCGTAAATCCAGAATATCCTGAAATGCACGAGCCGTATCATAAATGGGTTGACACGGTTTTAGACTATGTGAAGAAACTTCGGATTAGGCGTCCGGCCTTTCTATTGGACATGATATATGAGGGCAATGCTCGGCAAAGTGCTACATTGGCAGAAATAATAAACACAATAGGAACGCCACTTATGAGAAATAAGCGTCAAGATTATTTTACAATTAAACCAGATGGGCAACGGGGATATTCTGTTGAAATTAATAAGTCTGTAAAGCAGATTTATAAAATTCTCCATGAAGGTATTTTCTCATGTGAATTATTTCCGTGGTGCAAAAATTCAGGAATACCCACAGACGAAAAGAAGTGCCTGCATAGACCTTGGGAAATGTGTGCTTGCAAGGAACTATGCCCCACTTCTATGCTTTGGAAAAATTGGGGGCTCATGGGATTTGAGCCACTCAGAAATAAATATTAATTTACTAATATTTAATTTGTACCACATTCACGCCACGAAATGCGGGGTAATCGTGTATTTAAATTAATCTATATTTAATGCAATACCAAACAGATTATAAACTAAAGTGAGTCAAGTAAAGGGAAATTAATTATTAACATTACAAAGGATTGACTGTCACTTATTCGTCTAATCACATACCATTGGCAGTTAGGTTGACCTAAATATTTCCTCCATTATAAACTTCAACTCAATCCAAACCTTACACCTGCCATTAAGAATCAGAAGATGTAATAATATCAACAGTATCACCTCCTATATAGAAGTAGTAACGCATTTCAGAATTACCACGATGCATATTTATGTCTTTTCTATATTCAATTTTACAATTCTTTTGTAGGTAATCCTTCTCTCCAAACATAAGTTTCTCCAGCTGTGATGAATGATATGTCATAGACTCAACAGACTTCCCAAAAATCTGTGCGGCTATATTTTCTAGGTTATCTTTGTCACTGTTTTTATTGACATACCAAAAGTTCTGCGGGGCTTTGCATGACTCATCGGGATAAAGGACTACCAGACAGTCCTTTGCTCGGCTGGTGGCAACATTAATAAGATAGAACTTATTAATCATAATGCCATTAGCTGGATTCATGTTAGCGTTAGGGGGATTGAGAACAAGAATCACTACATCGAACTCATCGCCTTGGAATTGATGAACGGTATTTACTTCTACTTCCAATCCACAGTTTCGGGATAATCCATCTTTTTCAATTATTTCTTTCAATAGTAGTTTCTGAGCGACATAGGGAGTAATGATTCCAACTTTAAGTCCAGTATGATTTTCTTCTTCTCTGTATTTTGCAAACAGATGCCGCAAAAACTCAACAACAATAAGAGCAGAGTATGTGTTATAGTTGCTTCCTCGGAGTTTCTCAAGATCGGTTATATATAGTGCAGGTTCTGAAACATTCCAATGATGTTCCGTTATTGGGAATCTTACAAAAGATAACGGTTGTTGAAAAATAGGTAATGCTCCTTTAGGAATGTCCATATTGCAACGATCATTCCTCTGGGGCTCTATTTGGTCGTTATATGCGAATCTGCCAGTGAGAAGTGCCAATGGTTTCACACTACGGTATTGTTTGCGTAATAGTGTAATCTTAATTTTATCTCTCACCGGTTCACAAAGTTTTGAAACATCATCAGAAAATTCTTTGAGACCAATAAATGAAAAGAAATTGAATTCGTCAAGATCTGCTTTTTCTAGTATGAATGGATCCAAATTGGTAATCGCCGGCAATTGTAATGGGTCACCGGCAATGAGAAAGCGACATTTAGAATTATTCTCTCTTCCTTTGATCAAAGCAAGGAGTACATAATCGAGTGTCACCATGGAAGCTTCGTCTATAATTATTATATCCCAAGGATGGTCGTGAATATTCGTTAATGGATCAGAGTAATAATGAACGGTACAAGCGATTATGTTCGCACCTTCCTCATTGCAAGAATTAGCAACTTCAAGCCCTTGTGAAATGATTTGTTCAACTAGTTCCTCATTGCTTAAACTCGTTGTATTGAGGGCTCTGACAACATCGCATCCAGCATTTTTTATTTTCAATGCAACCACGTCGGATGAATGATGGGTAGGAGTTAGAATCAGCACTTGCACATCATGATTATTGCTCAGTTCCTCATTTACCCTTTTGGCGATATATGTTGTTTTGCCTGTACCGGGAGGTCCGAACAGAACTTCTATATTATCTGAAAGAATTGAACGCAAATCGGCGTCATGATCAAATTCTATAGATTCTATGGCACTCTTAAGTCGGTTTATAAGAATCTCAATGTCGTCCTTTTTATTAGCCTCAACATATTTCTTACGAAGATTCAGAATCTCATTCAGCCAATCAAGTGTGAAGGGCCGTATAGTCTCAAGTTTTTCTTTCTGTTCCTGGATTTCTTTCTCAAGTTGAAAGCCTTCTAATACATTTTTCTCCTTCAGATAGTCAATAAGTCTGTCAACTTGTTCCGAAGAAACCACACCGGACGAGGAAAGGAGTTCTCCGATTCTTTCCAATTCATCATTCGGAATTTCCTCAACGGGCAGTCCAAGTATCTTGCGCAATTCTTTGGAAGCACAATTAATCCATGAGGCTTCGCGAAGATTTGTAAAAAATAGAGGCTCAACTTTTTGAAAATATTCCCGATTCCTATTAACCGACTCATAGCGACACCAGCCTAGGTTATCTATTGCGTTGATTTTTTCTAAAAGGATTTCTGAGGCTTTTGAAGGGTTCTTGATGGCATTGTTGTTAATAAAATATTCCAACCCTTCAACAGAGTATTCCTCAAATGATTCATAATAGATATTCTGCTGATTGTAATAGGCCGGGCGCTGTGCAACTTGTGGAATTCGGTTGATATTAGCGGCACTTATTGGGATTGTGCTTTTCACAATGGCAGGTTCTGAGGTCTTTTCTGAACTCTTTATCATCTTCTCGATTTCGCTAATCTCTTCAGAGCTCAGATACTGTTCTAAAGATGAACTTTCAAAGAATACGAACTCAGGATTGCCTTCAAAGAAAAAGTCGTTAATTTCTTTGTGGATTTTAACCTTGTCCAATATAAAGAAAGCA
The DNA here is from genome assembly GCA_944319915.1 of uncultured Prevotella sp. Lineage (GTDB taxonomy): Bacteria > Bacteroidota > Bacteroidia > Bacteroidales > Bacteroidaceae > Prevotella. Next base: position 3,487 of record CALUEY010000027.1, read on the forward strand.
AGAGAACCATCCTTCAGAATAGGACAGATACTTCTGGAGTCTAAAGATTTTCTATGTTTTTCTCCAAGCGACTCATTATAAATCTTTGCAAATGCAGCTATGGATTTAAGTCTGAAAACTATATCATTTCTTTCGTCTAAAGCTTGGGGTAAATACACGCTTTCAGCCATAGTCAGCAAAGAGACTTTGGTCAAGCCTATTCCACGGAAAAAGTTCTTACAGCCTTCATTTTGAAGCAAGAGAGGCGCCACAAATGAAATATTCTTCGCTTCGTTAATATGACTCTCATCCTCCTCAGGTATGTGTATATTAGCATCGGCTTGCCCTTTAATGAATGGTGCTTTGAATGTACCGTCTGCTGTAAGGATTATCTCTTTGTAACGAATCTCATCCCACAGCTTTTCAACTTCAAGCAATTTTGGATACCAAGACAGTAACCAGAATTCATCTCTATTAGCTAGAAAATTACCTGTTATCTTTGAAAGAATCCTTTGGTTTGTCATGCGTTCGAGGCCTAATTCTTTAGCTATTTTTGCATCATTTTTATGGCGCATCTTGAGTGTTGTTAATACCCAGCCATAGTTTTCATTAAAAAGCTCGCTTAGAATTTCAGAAGGATAGAGTTCCGGAAGATATTCAGCGTCCAAGAGTACACCTTCCGACACTTTCAGATAGGATTTGCGTTGTTGACACCACAGCATCCTGCCATTGCGGATTGCGGCTATAACATTCTCCAATAACTTTCTTAAATCGAGGGAAGCAGAGGTACCGGATAAGTCGGTTACATCCTGAGTGTTTATAAAGGACGTGATGTTGTCGTCAATCCAAGGATTCTCTTCAGCTTCTCCTATTTGACAAATCTCCTCAAGGGATTCCGACAAGATAACGGATAGCAGTTCTATCATTCTGATATTATGTTCATTGTCAACTTCTATACTCTCGCGGTTATTTGAAAGCTGGAATGGAGCATGGAGAATCGCAGGAATAGGGCATTTGTCCCCCGTAGGCAGATAACAATACAGCCGGCTGGAATAATTATCGTCGATACGATGTTTTTCATCATCCACATGATATACGACGGCAGCCTTTAGCTCAGACCCTTCCTCGATTGCGCGTTCGAATTTCCAATAATGATCCTTTGTCTTCTCTTCGTCTTTAACAGTCTCATATCGTAAATCCAATCCTGAACCAAATACTCCCGATGTTATCAAAGAATACCTTCCGTTGGATTCTTCTGCACTCCAATCTATCTCTGAGAGGGAATTGAGAAAGAGAAGCGGCTTCACATCAGCCATACGCTTCAGCGTACTTAAAATCTCGTCAAATGCAACAGCTCGGTTATCCTTATTGAAAGGAAACAGGAATAAAGTTTCGCCGGATTTTCTTTGCGGATGGTCATGCTCAATCAATTCTGGAAGAATGTAATCCTCTATGGAAAACCATGCGCCATCATCATAGATTTCTGGTTTTGTGGTGTATTGGAACACTGACTTGAAACCAATACCAAATTTACCAATGCGGATGTTATTCTCTTTTTTACCTTGTTTTGCACTGAAAGCGATGGAGACTATTGAGTTTATATCTCCAAGACGGCCTTCCTTCTGATCCGTTTCATGAGTCTCAGGATTAGTAATTGTAAAATGTCTTGGTGCGTTGTGAACGAAAATCAGCGAATCCCTACTCAAGATAAAACGAACCATGGTAGCGCCTTGGTCATCGGCATTTTGAAGTAATTCATACACAAAATGTGCTTTGTCTTTATAAAGGTTTTGGGCGATTTCCAACGCTCCACGATACATAGGATTCTTGAAGATTGCCCAGGCCTCCCGACATTGTTTACTGAGTTCCTCGAAATATAATTTTTCCTTCTGATTCATAACAGTTCCTTGATTTTTCTGATAACGTCATCCACCTCTTCAGTCATTATTGCGCCATTTTCATGATCGCAAGTTGTGAAAAGATTTTCTCCGAGGGTATAGCCTATTCCCTCGTAGAATTTCAGCTTACGTTCCCATGAAGCCTTGTATTCCGGTACGCCAAGCATTCCCAGATGTTCCCAGATGATTCTACCACCCCAGGGAGTTTCAAAGGAAAAGTCAGGAATGCATCGGTGGTCATTTTCTTCCAGTAGTCGCTCGTACTCAAATTCCACCCCGGCATTTACCAATTGGTTTACAATTACAACTTCTGACTTGCTACGTACAAACAGACCTTTCTTGGCTGTTCCATGAATCAGCCCCTCAACATAAGGGATATTAAGACGTTCTTCTCGAACGGAATAGTCAAATAGATTGGTATTTCGTCGTACGAGTACTGAGGTTTGTGGTTTAGTAAATTCTCTCAACCAACCAATAGAATCTTGAACAAGCAGGACAACACGTTTCTTTGCTCTGGTAAGAGCAGTATATATCAACTCACGACTTAAAATACGGCCAGTTTTGGGCAATACCACAAAAACCGTATCAAAATCGCTGCCTTGGCTTTTATGGATTGTAATAGCATATGCAAGCTCAATAGCAGCATCTTGGTCTTCTCCCTTATCTCCCTTGAATCCGAAGGTTTCATGAGGTATACCGACATACATAACATTGATATGTTTGTTGTATATAGACTTGACAAAGCCTATCTGGCCATTGGCGAGAGAATATATTTCTTTTGAGGGATAGGATTTTCGCGATATATTCTGAAGTTGAATTACTTTATCATTCTTATATATCTTCTGGGGACCGATTCCCAGATAATCTTCTTTGCGATTGCTATTATTTCCAATCCATGACTGAAGAGAGGAATTCAGTTGATATGTACCCCATGCGGGATTTATCACTGGAGCAAGAATCTGAAGGTTTTCGAGTGACGTAGGGTCTGACTCAAGCGACTTTAGGTCGCTAAAACCTAATTTTTGCTTCAAGGATTCTGGCAGTTCGACATCTGAACAAGCAAGTTCCTTGCAAATTGCATCCCTTAGGATTTGAGGCAAATCCTTTTCATCGTTCCAATAATAAACCGAAAGATCGCCATCGAGATTATTGTTTTCGATTTTTTCGAATATTTCATCCGCAAATTTCTCCGGTTTGTTTCCACTGAACCAGGAGGCCAAGGTCAAAACATCCGAATCTCCACTGGCTATTGTGCGTACAACGGTGCGGAGATAGGTAATGGCAGATTTCAGATTGGCATCTGCGTCATCACGGTTAAGATAATGGCATAAATCCGAGAATGGTCTACCCGGACCTATCGGTGGTAGCTGATAGGGGTCTCCAATAAGTATTATTCGCTTTATGGACGCCATGTCAAGTGACTTAATAAGCGTATAAAGCATGTCGGTAGTCAGCATCGAACATTCATCAACGATTATATTCTTAGCTTTTGAGTATTTGCGAGAGTTTTCAGTCAGACAAGGTTTCATGTTTTCAAAATCGAAGGCCCCGAGACTGGTAAGAAACTGAGCTATGGTTTTTGAACTCACATTTTCGGCCATATTACTGAGCCTGACTCTTGCCTTTCCTGTGGGAGCCAGCAGTAGAACGCCTTCTGCTTTTATCTTTTCCGAACTGAGAAAAGATCTTACTACGGTAGTCTTACCGGTACCTGCTCCTCCAGTGAGTACTGAAAGGAGCTTTTTGTCCATCATTTCAAGAGCCTTGGCTTGCTGTTCTGTGGCCTCTTGACTGCGTTTGTTTGTTGGATCATAATTCTTGTCCGACTTAGCGATGGATAGCCAGTCTTCACAGGTAGGACTATTAACATTTCTCTTTGCTCTTTCTCGTAGTACTGTCCGAAGAAATTTCTCCATTTGATGATATTCCTTTAGTTGGATAGCAGTAGGGTTCCCATCTGGAACATAATCAAAGGATATTTCAAAGAACCGGCGATGTGTGAGAAGTATGTTTTTCGGGAGGAGAGCTTTATCTTCTTCCGCCATTATGTCGCGCAGATAGTCCTCCATCTCTTTTATTGACACAAGGGTATCGCCGTCTGTAAGAACAGAATAAAGCCTTTCAATTACTAACGATCTGAGGCGTCGAGTATCCAGAATTGATTCCGCTGCAAACGGAGGCATTGGGACATTATCACCCTGAATTGTCGGGTCGGCGAAGACTCCAAGATCAATTGTACGCGTTGAAACTTCTTCTATAGAATTCCGGACGCACCATTCACTAATGAGGTATGGATTGTTTAGTATGTCTTCTTTTTCATCATCTATGAAATGTTTAATGACATAGGATTCAAGTTCAAATCTGGATAATGTTATAAGGCGCTCGCGTGCATTGCTAGTTTGACCTTCCCAACTTATTCTGTACGTAGGAAGAAGCGAGTTGTAAACAGCGCCATCAATTTTGATTTCCTTATTTAGCAACTTTTTAAAATACTCCCATGGATTGTCTTTCGATCCACATCCTTTTTTTCGCAGGTCGCTTTCAATCAGATTACCATAATCAAATCCCAGCGTTTTAAGTGCTGAAGCGAACGACGGGAAAGGTGTGATTTGTTTCTTGACATGCTCAATACGGTCATTAATCCACCTGAGCTGACATTGCCAGTCCTCGATTGAGCGGACCAGGCCATGTCGGATTACTGCTTCCAACGAACGGCGGGCAGCTTCAAGAATCAATAACATTGAATGATTGCTTATAAAATCGCAACCATATGACAGTTCATCAAAAATCTTTCCGCTACTGTCAAATTTATCCAACGATAATTTGATTTCATCAAGAGCCTGTATTTTTGTCAGACCTTTCTTTTGGAATATGTTCTCATCCAATTCCAGATATTCTTTATATGGGAGAATGAATCCGAGAGATTTTTTTAGGTCCGGACGAATAGAATGAGAGAACATTATCTCCCATAAGGGATAGGTATAGTCGGCAGTCGTTTCGTAGTCTTGAACGCCGTAATTTTTTACTATGTCTCCCATTCCCACAATCATTCGTGAACCTTCATCGTCAATTGGATTGCCTTTCTTACAATAAAAGACGCACATTGATTCCTCGGTTATCTCTGAGCTGAACCAATTAAGTACATCATACAATCGTTCCTTGTTATAAACCCAAGCCGAACCAAAAGGTGCACTTTCGGCAGGATAGAATTCCGGATGCTCCTTGCTGAGCTCTTCCTGTGCATCCATATTCAAATAACGGAATGGTATTCCGAATGCTGAATAAGGTGGTACCGTTACTGTTGTAGGTAATAACTTGGAATGTGGATTATCTGGATTCCAGGCATAGATATGAACGAATTCACGCTTATAAGCCTTGGAATTCATGAATCCCCCATTTTCTCCGGCACAAGCAGGACGTTCTTTTGTAGGTAACTGAGACCAGTCAATTCCACACGGTAATTGCTCACAATCTATTTTTGAGTTGACAATATTAGGTAGTTGTTTACAGAATGTATTGCAACGGGGATTTGTACATAAATGCGAATCCCAACCATTGTCGTGCCAAGGTACTCGAACAGATATATGTTTCATTATTGAATTATTTTAACGTGAGTTCGATGAATTATAACTATTTGTAAATTTGGTGATTAGCGAAAATTGTTGTAACTTTATAGTGTTC
>CALUEY010000028.1 GCA_944319915.1 uncultured Prevotella sp.
GAACACTATAAAGTTACAACAATTTTCGCTAATCACCAAATTTACAAATAGTTATAATTCATCGAACTCACGTTATTTTAGATATAATAGCAATAAAACGATGCAAATATAAAAAACAATGATGAAAGGGGGACTAATGTTGATGTTGTACTTCGTTGCGATGTTACGTGAAAAGCAACCAAGGAGAAACGGTATGTGCCTTATATGGGATTGACTACATGCTTTTATGTAAACGGCAAGCTAACCCTTCAGTGGAATTATTATGAGCGGCACGGCGATAGTTACAGTTTCAAATGGTATTCTTTCGGTATGCAAGACATGGCTTTTCGCCTTTTGAAAGACAATCTTTCACATTATAAAAGGATGCCTCTTGCAAATTTACTGAGCGCTGGTGGAAACCGTAAGCACCACCCCACTGAAATACAATAAACAGTAAGCGTCCGCCACAAAGAGGCAAAAAATAATTCAGTCAACGGGCAAGCTAATCTCTAACCATAAATCTTCAATGCTCAGTTTTACTCTTTTAGAATGACCTTAATGCCAAGATGTAGAGCCTCTGATACCTTTTCTATAAACGTCTTTTTCGTCCTATTATTGCTATGGGTGATAAGTAACCATCCCCCGCCTAAATCTTTCTGGCTTTTTCCGTATTTTGTATCTCTTCGGTTTGATATTACAGGAACTTTATTAAACTTAAGATTATACTCTTCCACCACCTTGCGAACTTTTGCTACGCCAATCCTTTTTACAAATGCGAACAAGGTTTCCGCTGCGTTTCTTTCTGCTATTACGGTTCCATCAGGAAAGATTACTGACAAATCTTTAGCCGGTCCTCTTTCAAACTTTTCGTCAGAATGGGGATTATGACTTTTATGCAACACTTCTGGGTCAAGCACAATTTCTTTTGCGTCCGTCAGTTCTGCGGTAAAGTTTCGTTTACGGCTAAGGTGAACGCTTAAAGGTTGTCCCGGCACATAATCTACGACTAATACCAATTCTCGCTTTACAGGTTGCAAGGCCGGTTCTATTGTTTTGCTCAACACGGGGAGTATTTCTTTCTTGATAATATCTTCCTCCAACTCGTTAGCCTTCTTTTCAAGGTTCTCGTCTACGGGAAGCCCCTCTTTACGTAGGGTTTCCATTGCTTTGTATAAATCGCTTAATCGTGACATCTTAAATTTGTTTTTACCATATTTACAAAATCCTCTTTTGCTTTATTAAAAGCAAGCCAATTTGGTTGCATTTCATAATTGTCGCATAATTCTTGATATAACTCATCCAACTTTTCTGTATCCGTAATCAATGCACCTTGTTTAACTATATTCAGAAATCCCATTTGCTCAAATGATATACCAGGAAGAATAAATGGTAAAATTCTCTTCCCTTTCAAAGCCCATGCTGCTCCCATCTCGTTTTTACAGACATCACTCTGATTATAGTTTTCTGATATAAATAAAAATATATAATCGCATTCTCTCATATTTTCAATGATTTTCTCACGAAAATCATCTCCAGTGCGTATCGAAGCGGTATCTAATGTGCAAAAAATATCATCATCCCTAAATTCACATCCGACTTTCAGAATCTCTTTAATGAAACCATTGACAATAAATTTGTCATTTGAGGAATGACTGATAAAAAACTTTTTCTTATTTGATTTATCAATATATTTCCTTTTAAGAACGCTAATAATAGCTGCAATAGCCCCAAAAGAGAATGGATTTACACAGTTTGGTGTCTTTAAATTCTGAAGTTCTCTATTAAGACATATAAAACATTCTGGCTCTATGTCCTTTATTTCCATTACCAATTTATTTATTATATTAATCAATGCGTCTTCACCAAGACAATAACTTGGGCAAATTAATCCGTTTCGATTCCTTTGGTTAATTGCTTTAGCAACAGTGTTACATACAACAACCGCATCGTCTAATATTTTCTTATTCATAACTTGCTTTTAATTTGAAGATTTTTACTGTGCAACGAATGTAGATTCATAAAATTTTCATAAATTCATTCAGTTATATTGTATTATGCAATTATTTATAAATAGTCTTTTTCATACTCGTCACGTGTAATCGGAGTTTTAGAATCAACAATTAATACTTCATCATAAGTCAGACCATAAAGATGGTAGACTAATATGTCTATTTCGCATTCCTTTATCGAAATATCAGCATTAGTATCTGCTATCTTAGCTAACAAAATGTCGTCAACCTTATCTATAATTCTATTTTTTATATCCATATTTTCTCGTATTGGAAAATTATTAATCATATCTTTTGAGAATGTAATGCCACCACAATAACTACTTGACGCATATTTTAATTTTATATAAAATAATGCCAACTTAGAATTTAATATTCCACATAGGAATTTCAAGTCACGAACATTATCAGAACAAATTACTAAAGTGGTTTTGCCGGGCAAATATTCACCTTTTAAATCAATAAAACCATCCAATAAATTCAATCCTTTGAAAATAAGTTTCTTTGAAAATGCTTTTCTTACATACGTTGCTCCAAAATTGGCTCTAAACTTATCTTTATCCACAACTGGACAAACACATTTCATGCCTAAATATTTAATTTCTTTCATCCCCCATTTATTGAAATATTTGTCAATAGTTCCTGTATTTACAAGTTTTAAATATTTTGTACAATCCACGGTCGTAGTAAGATTTGAAACATATGTTAAAAGTTCATACGCCACATTTGTGGCACATGCATTTTCACATTTAGTAAATTCCTTCAATGCTATTGTTCCACGTTCCATACTTGAAACAAAAAAATTGTTTCTGCTGAATAAAGAATCAATATAGTAAGGTCTGGATATAGATTTACTCTTTACAGTGTTCATGTGAACTATATTTTTATTTTCATCAAACACATATGCACTGATTTCATCCGATTTTTTCAAAAATAATGTTATAATCGCATCGACTGTCGCACTTTCAAAAGTTTTATTACCTGTATGAAGAATAGTTGCTAATCTTGGAATCATGCATTTTTCTCTAAATTTGCTACCAAATGGCTTAGACAGCCATTTGTCAGGAGTAATGTAACACAAACAGTTGTTTGATAACCGCAAACCATATTCTAAGAAAGCCATATATATATCCCAATTTCCTTTTATGTATTTATAATGTGTAACAATGTACTCTCTTAACTTTGTTTGTCCTAACAAAGTCATTGTTTCTGAATCAATATACGGTGGATTCCCAATCACAATATCAAATCCATCCTTGACATCGAACATCCATTCAGGGTCGAAGAAGTTTGAATACGTGTTTTGGTCAAACATATCCCAAGATGCCAACTGTTGTGCTTCAGCATTGCCAACAGCACCGCAATCCTCTAACATATCGGCAATTTCAAGACGCAGATTATTTACAATCTGGCGATACTTACGCTTGGTCCTGACAGTTTTTGCTCCGAAGATTTTGTGCTTTGCTATTTTCAGTTCTTCTTTCTTGGCACGGATTGCATCAGTATCAAACAGCGTTGCGTCGTTCTTATTTAAGCCTATCAATGTGTTGGCTGCCACAAACTTCGCCTCAAGGTTCGGGAGCGGACGAATACCGAAGTTTTCAACAGGATTATTGTTAGATTTCTGGTCAACGACTAAGGAAATGAAGAAACGCAATTTACTAATCTGGATGGCAATCGGCTGAATATCGACACCGTAAATGGTAAATGCAATTCTCAATCAGGTAAAGTTTACGGGCATAGTCCGGACGGTTGACACTCTCGTCAAAGCTCCGCTCAATATCGGTGATGATTTCACGCCGTTCATCAGAGGATGCAGTACGATAGGCTTCAGACGTTTCATTGATAGCCTTGTTGAGCATCATCTCTTTCCATTGAGTGTTGTCCGGGTCAATGCGGCTAAGGATATGCACCATCTGTTGCAGCATACCCATAGGAAAAGCACCCGAGCCACAAGCAGGGTCAAGAACCTTGCAGTTATAAAGCGACAGCATAATCTGTTTCCGCTGTTCATCGGTCAAGTCAACCTCATCGTCCGTATATTGCATCAGTTGACGGAATTGAGGTTCAAGTTCTTCGCCCACAGTCCGCTTTAGATGCGCAACAAGGCTTTCGTCAACCATATATTGCACAATCTCACGAGGCGTGTAGAACGACCCCGTCTGCTTGCGGGCTGTAGTTTGGGTTTCAGGATTATATGAAGCCAATAGGTTCTCGAACACCTTGCCCAACAGCTCAGGGTCAAGCGAAACCTCTTGGTCAAACGGAGTATTCTCTTCGACGGTAAAGTTATAGCGCTTCAGGATGTCGATAATGCCACGGGCGGAAACTTTTTTCTTTTTCTTGTCGCCATACCATTCCGACAGGTCAATGTTCTTGCCGACTTCCTCCCCGAAGAAAAGATAATCAGGAACTACCAATGACTTCTTTACGGCTTCACGGTCGCTGAAGCCATCGTAATATATGTCTTTATCCTTCTCGTCCAAGCAATCAAACAAACCTCCATTCAAGAAAGGAACGGTCTTGTTCGCCAAATCGACAAACAACTGAGGATTCTTGAAATATGATTCATAACGCATTAGTTTGTTATTGTCGTAATCTCCACGCCCATTCCTGAAATGCCGCTCTGACAAATCAGTACTACCTTCAGGCGTAATCGGGCTATTCAGCATTGCAAAAAACAGGTTTTGCAAAATGGCTTTATAATACCTGCTTTCATTTGATTTATAAAACAAATCAACTTTAACATGAGGATTAAAGTCCTTAATCAGATTATCGGCAATATAATTCTCGTCGAAGAACTCATCAGGTATAAGATGGCGCTGCTTCAAAAACCACACGAAAATCAAACGGGTAATCAGACGGATTGCGCTCTCGTTGTTATACTTGTCATCATCCGTCTTGTCATTAAGGTCATTAGGAAAGCGTATGATTTTAATTGCCCAAGCATACCAGTCACTAAGTTCTTGATAGAATTCTTTTGTAAGAACCTCAACAGAGAAGCGGCTACGCAAATCTTCCGGGCTAACGACACGTCCTTTCTCATTCAGATACTTATTCGGAGTGTAATAAGCGATACCTTTTCCCAAGAAATAACTATATCTACGTGGATTGCTGTAATTCCGGGTTATACGCGCTGAGTCCTCTTTCGCTTCGAGTGTAATCTCTATTAGCGAAAAACGATAATTGTCATTGTTGTCTTCAGGAACAAATACGACTAACGCCCTATCCTCCATTTCATCGGCAAGCATACGGAAAGCTTCTTTTGAAAGAGAAACTCTTGCATCATGCTTTGATTTATGTCTGACCTCATAAACAACCAAATCAAGCAATGCCGAAGCACCTAACTTTACAGCTTGAGTGCTATATTTCATTTTTGTCCTAGACGACACTGGGGTTGACTCCGGAATAAAATCATTCGGTAGAAAACTGTTATACAGGAAGTTCGCAAACTCCTGACGGTTGTATGCTTTATTGAATTCCATGATTATTTTCGTTTATTGTAGTTCTTCACTTAAAATCAAAGTCTCTTCACTGTCATCCGCCTTGTTCTGCATATTGATGATGCGCGTTAAGTATTCGACAGAAATTTTCAAAGGTAATTTTGCAGCGTCCTTTGGTGCCAATTGGTTTATGTATCTTATCTCGTAACCAGACAAAGCATCGGCCTTAATGACTTGCATTAAATCAGCCAAGTAGTCTTTTGGCAATAGTTGATTCTTCATCAGTATTTTTATTTTATCTGATGCGTTTATAAGTTCTTTTTCATTGCGGCTTGTTACATCGTTACAGAACAAGGATGCTTTCACTCTTTGGTAAACCATGTCAAAATCATGACTTAAATCAACCGGTTGCTCATCCCTTTCAGCTTCAAAAAGGGAAATGGCTTCTTCTGCTGAAATCATTGCAGGCGCATTTGCCGTATTGCCTATCTTGAAGACGAAATCATTGCCTTTACGACCAAACATCAATACACCTTTTTGGCTATTCTCCACACTGCGTGCTGTCCTTGCACGATGTGGTAGTTCCATTGCCTTGTCATAAGCCTCTGTACCTTTCAGGCTATTCAATAATTTACGGTAAGGGGTATCCCATGATGCTTCCTCACTCCGGGAAAATTCTTTGCGGTAGCGTTCCTTGAAATAAGCCTGAAGCTCTTCTTCTTTGGTAAGGGCTTTCGTATCTTCTCCCATGACAGCATGAATCATGGCCATTTTTAGCGTAGAGATTTCTTTAGTTCTCGTTTCTGCTTCACCTACATCTGTAGGGAAATAATTATAGATGTAAAGTTTGTCAAAAACCTTTTTATTGATACGGTTAATACGGCCTATTCGCTGGATGACACGAGTCGGATTATACGGTATGTCGTAATTGAATATTGCTCCGGCACGGTGTAGGTTGTATCCTTCCGATATGGCATCAGTTGCTACCAAGATATGAAACTCATTCTTTTGCAATGACGATTTCAGCCCGGCGTCAAAATTAGCACGAATACAGTCTTTATTTGCAGACGTTGCATCGGCTGAAGTATATTTCATGACTGGAAGTCCGGCGTCAACGAGTGCTTTACCCAAATAATTTACGGTGTCGGCAAACTCAGAGAACACAACCAATTTCCTATTTGGCTCGTCCTTCATCTGCTTACGGATGATGCGAATGAATGAATCCAGTTTAGGGTCTTCCTTGATAGTATTGTCTTTCCCGAACCATTGTTCACGCAAGTTTTTCAGCAACTGGATATCTGCTTTAACATCTGTAACAAAATCATCTTTGACATACTTCATGTCTATCTCAAAGAATCCTTTGGCTTCATATTTTTCGAAAAGTTCCTCGATTTCCTGCATCCCATCTTCGCTTGACTCATAGAAGGCATCAACATCAGGAAGATTTCCTTTCTTGAAAACAGGAATCTTATTCCGTTTGCCAATCCATTTCAGCATATGCTCAGATGACCGAATCATATATTCCAATGACGCTTGAAAAGCTGCCACCGAACTTTCAAAACGCGCTACCAACAGATGGCGCATGAAACTTGAAATATTTGTTTGCCGCCCAATTAAAAGGTTAAACTTAACGCCCGTCTTGGCTTCAAGTTCTTTTGCAAGTTCTTCTTTAAGGTACTCATGAATATAAAGAGCCGGAGAATACCTGGCAGCCTTAAAGCGGTAAACGGCATCGTTGCCTCCTTCTGATTTACTGATTCTGTCAAGGGTTGAAAGATACAATTCTTTAAATCCACTCAAATCGTATTCAAGCTCCTCCGGGTCATCTGGCAACACCAACTGAATGTCCTGTTGTTTTAAATCATTTGCATATTCTGGTATTTCTTGCAAATCCAAACGGGAACGACGCACAACCAAGGGACTAATGATTGAGCGGATTTTCTTTGCTATGTCATTAACCTCTGTCTTAACGTCTTCTTCTGTCGCTTTTCCTTCTCTTTGTTCTTCACGCAGTGTCCTGTATTTATTTATCAGGTCCTTGAATGAAGCTCCAAGGTTTTCAACTGTTTTAAGTGTCGAATGAGAAGGTATTTGGAATAATTTAATCAATGCATAAATATCGGCCGGCTGATTATTAAACGGAGTTGCCGTCAACAATAAGACCTTATTACCGGAACACAAGTTATGCAACAAAGCATAATCCTGCGTATATTCATTACGGAAACGATGGGCTTCGTCTATGATTATCAAAAACTGTTCCCCGTCTTTGGCTAATTCCTGATAATGCGAAACAGCGTCTTCAATTTTCCCGGCACTAAATACTGTAGCGGTAAAGCCAAATTCATCCCGATAACTTTCCCATTGCTTGTAAAGGTGCGGAGGGCACACAATGATAGTCCGCAACCTTAAATTACGTGCAATGGTTGAAGCTATCACACTCTTTCCCAAACCTACCACATCTGCTATGATAGCTCCGTTGTGGTTGTTTAAGGCATTCAGGGCCATTTGCACTGCATCAGTCTGATACCTTAAGTTGGAATATTTCCCTTCTGTTATATCATAAGGAGTCAATATGTTATCTGATGAGGGAATGTTGAAATATTCCTTGAGAACCCTGACATACATTAGGTAAGGAGAATAAATCTTGTCATACCATATGTGAGCCATCACTTTTGTATTCCATTCATCTAAATTATCTTTATCAACAACAGCCACAGACGTATCCCATAATTCATCAAAAATTCTTATGCCCTCCTCGTAATCTTGCTTATCATTGAAACGGGCATTCAATTCCAAACGTCCTTTTAATCCCTGATAGGAGAGATTGCTTGACCCTGTAATCAACACTCCGGGCAATTCACCGTCTTCATTCATCATGTTGTTATAAGCAAACAGGTACATTTTGGAATGGCAAGGCTCAAGTGTCTTTCGAATTTCAAGTGTGCCATCCAAGATTTTTCCATAAAACATTTTGAATTGCTCCAGTTTTTCTGCGGTATCCAAGAAATCTGAATCATTAAACAGCCTGACAAATTGTTTATAATATTCTTCCTTAATGGCGTTTCGGGATACAAATTTACTTCTGATTGCTTCAACTTCACGTATATAGTTGGTTATATGTAAATCGGCATCCAAGCCGACCAATATTCTTATTTGTTTGTCTTTCAACTTTTCAGACAATTGCATATAGCCTGAAAAATAAAAATAACCGACCAATATGTCAACAGCATCTGTTTTTGGCAAAATGCCATTGATTATATCGGATAAGAATTTTTCTTTATTTGTTATAAAACTACTGCTCATAATTCAAGATTTATTCTGCTGACTTTTTACAAAAGTTTCCCCTTTCTCCGTTAACACATATCCGCCTGTCTTTAAAGAGCCCTGATATTCTATCAGATTTAAAAGTTCAGATGATAATAGTTTTATTGCTCGTTCTAACGTCGCTTTTGAAATATTTATCTGCGACAATAAGGCCTTCCGTTTAATTCGTGGAGATTTGGCGATTTCTAATAATACAGCCAGCGCATTTTTATTTATAGCCTCATTTATAGCCTCATTTATAGCCTCAATGCTTGTGCCAGCCGATAAATCCATGCGCTCTACAAAGCCGTCACGACATGGTATCTCTATCAGAAAATATGTTCTGTCATCATCTGTTTCAATACTTGCCGGAGCTGACCCGTTCCTGCGCAATTCGTCTTGTATCGTCGGAATGCCTGTGGCACGGCCTTCTGATAATCGCAACTCTTTCAGGAAATCCCCTAATCTACGGTTACGGTAACGGCGTGACTTCAGCCTTTCTGCCTTCCGTATTGCTTCAGAACTTATAGAGCGGTCCGGCCCTGCATAGCTAAGGATGGAAATCTTATTCGGCTCAATAGTTATTTCCACAGGCTCACGCTCCTGATAATCCCTATGATACAAGGCATTTACCACTGCCTCTTCAATGGCTTGGTACGGATAGTTGAAGTAAGTGGTTGATTCGGCCTTGTCCCTTGGCTTTACAATCCGTTTCTTGATGACATTTGTCCGAATGTAGTCCAAAGTTTGCTTAATCATTTCAGGAACAGGGCCGACAATCTTTGGAATCTCTATCATGTTGTTAGGGTTCTCGACGCAACCTTCAGGAAAAACCACTATGTCAATCTGAGTTACGGGAAAGAACTTCGCAGGATTCTTGCTGAACATCATTGCCGCAACATTCTTGACCAGCCTTCTTTCTGTCGGACCAATGAGCAAGTCCATCTGGTTAAGTATCTCCGTAAACGGCTTTGTGTCAAAGTTTTGCGCCAAACGGCTGCCTACTGTCTGTAAATAATCCAATACCAATGCAGGTGACAGGTCGGTTGTGTCTATCTGTTCATTTCCTCTCTCGTCAAAAGGAATGCGGTTTGCCATTTCGCGCAACTCATCAAGCACTTCTCCCTTGGCTTCAATCGTGTTCGTACCACTCCTTACATACCACTTGCAAGGCGACTGACTGGCCGTGACACGCTCCCTGACATTGTAAGGACGGTTAACTCCTGCCGGTATCCATATTATCAACACATATCTGCCGTCAACTTCCTGAACATCCACACGTGGCATATAATAAGGTTCAATCTTGTTGTTGTACCCAATCATGTCCCTCTGTATTCTGTCTAAATCCTCCATCGGAACACCTACAACAGGACGCTTGGCTACGCCGTTTTCCTCCTCAACGCCAACGAGGACATATCCTCCGCCAATATTGTCAAAATCGTTAGCAAAGGCACATATTGTACGGTATATTTTGTCGGGATTCCAACCACGCTTGAATTCTATTCGGTTGGATTCCAGCTTCCGTTTGTTCAACAGGTCTTCTATGTTTACGGGTATAGGCATGATGAAATGACTTATTGCTCAAATGCAAAAATACCAATTTTTATCGAATTAAAGCAATGTACGTTTCAAATAATCAACGCAAAATATCAGTTGTTTTTGTTCACGTTCGTTCTTACTTACGCCAAAGATTTTTAACAAGGACAAAAATAAAAGAAGGACAGCCGTTTAGAGCCATCCTTCCCATTCAGTGTTAAAATTGTTCGCTGCTTACTTCCTGTCCGTTATCATACCAGTAAACGTTCAAGTTCTTCGTAGTCATCCACTGGCAATTGTTCAACTTAAAGCCATATTTGTCCTCAAGTGTTGACAGATATTCCTCGAAGTCGTCGTATTGTTCGGATTCTTTTACTTCCTCGTCGGTCAGCCTGATAATGTTCAAGGCACCGATGCAGAAGTCGAGGATTATAACATACCTTGGTTCCATCGCCTTTCTGTTCTTGTCAAGTGGATGTTAGTTGCCATTGGATAGAGCCGTTTCACCTTTCCATAGGCAGTCTGTTGGTTATTGGCGTTTACGTTGACATTCAGTTTTACGCCGTTGATTGTGATATTGGAGTGATACCTAATCATTTTTGCTTTTGTCGTTTTATTGAATTTTCTTACTGTTATAACAAAAACAAGGATACGTGATTTTTGTGTTTCTGTAATATCACTCGTTGTCACATATCCCTGTATTTAAGAGTGTTCAGTCTTTCAGGTATTCAAGTATTTACCAAAATTTGAAGTTTTACAGAAGGTGATTTTCTTATAACCGCCATTCTTATTTTGTTGAAATTCCTGTAAAGGCTCGAATATTCCATAATCAGACCGCTTGTTTCTTTAGCCATTGTCTTACTCTTGTTTCATAATTTTCGCAATATTCCACGTTTCCGTCTATTACCGAAATAATGTTGTCAAGATAAACGTTTTTTATTGTAATTCTGTTTTTTGGATTATCGTCAGGAGTAAGGGTAACTGTAAATGTATCCGAGCCTTCGTCATACTCGACTCTTACATAACCCGTTATCTTGAAGCCCTGTACATGAAACTCCGTGCCATTACTTAAAGTCCTTACCGAAGCGAAGCATATTCCCCAGCTTAAAGGGATTACACTGTGCTGGAATACCCGCCAAATATATCTTGCCATAGAAGTATTGTTTTCTGTTGTGTTCATAACTGTTGTTGTCTTGATTATTATTGTTTTGAAATTGATGTTTTGTTGATTAAAATTACACCGAATACCAACCAATTTCTGAAAGGCCATCAAACGCATTGTAAAAGACCATGTTTTGCTTTCCAATAGGCCATGTTTTAGAGCCTCGTTTGCCGTCTTTTGTATCGCTAGCTGGTTTTTCATGTTAATTAGTTGATATTCCGTGACATAAGAGAGTGTGATGTTCGATTAAGCCACATCCCCGTTCCTTTCATAATAGAGTTCCGTAGCCGCATCGTCATATATCATAGCGAAGTCGTCAAGTCCAAGCAAAGGGTATTCCTCATGATAGAATGAATACAGGTCTGAGGGTGTCAATGTAGGGTCTGATACAAGCGTTTCCTTCACTAGTTCATACATCTCCTCGTACTGTTCCCACCAAACCAACTGGCAGTCATAGCCTTTCATCTGTCCAGGTTCATGTGGATAAACCTTGGTGCAGCTTGTTATGATATGCTCAATGAAGTCAAGGCATTTCATCAGGTCATTTTTGTCTGTGAACTCATTGTCCGTATGTGGTTCGTAATAACCACAGCTTATATTGATACAAGATATTGCCAATCCGTTTTCCTTCAACTGCTCCACGTCGGTCATCATCCCTTCCGTCGGTGTATATCCGTATTTCTTTGGGTCGATGTCCTTTATGAAATCATCAGAGCAAATGTCCATGAAACCGATTTGGGTTATTACGTCTGAGTTTCCCCTCCTATCAGGCTGTATTACAAATCGGCAGTCGTTAAAGAAATCCATGTTTGCCTTACTGCTTCCGACACATCCCACTTCTTCACCCACGAAAAATGCCACTTTTATTTCGTTAAACTTCTGGAGGCATTGAAGGCATAACCATACTCCATTTTTGTCATCAGCTCCCAATCCGCAAAAACTCCTTTCCTTGGGACTGTAACCAAACAACAAGTCCTTGGTTTCAATTACCGTGAAGTCTGTAGGATGGTATTTCTGCACTTGGTCCAAATGAGCAACCATGCAGGGATAAGTTTCCGCTTTGCCTTTTGTCATATAGATGTTCCCGGTGTTCCAGTCAAGTTCTATCTTAACGTCTTGTATGTTCTTGTCAACCCACTTGCAGACGAAGGTTATTATCTTTCCCTCGTATCCTGACTTCGAGTGGATTTTATAAAGCTGTTTTAATAATTTGAAATCCATAATCTTTACTTTTTTTGTTTTGTTGTTGAATTTGATTTTGATTTAACTTGAAGAGAGATTAAAGGAGGAAGCCATGATATTCTTGTTTTGTTGTTTTTTCATCACAGTTTCCTCCCTTTTCAGTGTTATGCGGCCTTAAGTTCTATTTGACGATGTTCCGAGATATAACAATCCTCCGCCTTCTCCTTGCATTCTTCCGAACAATAGCAGCTACCTGTCACTTCCGATTCATGGCCGTCATCCTTAACAAACCATTCGCCGCACCAAGGACAACGGTCAACATCACTCTCGTGGTAGTACATTTCCTCAGAGTCAATCCATACAAATTCCCCAAGGTCGTCAACACTGCAACTGTATTCCCTTCCGTGGTACATTACAATCGTAGTATCGAAGTCACCGTAACATTCATGGAACTCGTCATAGCTTTCGTCATCGTTCTCCTCATACCCGTCAATGCTTCCGTCTGTGGTATCAAGCTCGTAGTCATAACCGCTCACCTCGTAGTTGTATGCTTTCCCTTCCGACATATCGTACCACTTGAAGGAGTCCTGGTAAGAAAGGGTGTCTTCAGTGCCCAAGTCGCAGTCAATGTAGAATTTCTTGTCCTCCAAAGAATTTCCATATATGTCAACAAAGCTCCTTGAATGGTGGCAGTCATATCCTACCTGTTTATAACCATCAATATAGCCCCCAATTATCAATGCGTTCACCAAGGCACGTTTCAACACGTCGTCCTGGTTGGTTGAGTACTGTCTTTCTGCAAGTCTCCAGATTTTTTCCGTTCCTTCCTCGTACACCTTGTTGAAGATTATGCACCTCGCTATGATTTTTCCATCTTCGTTCTTCAAATAGGCGGCACTTGCATCAACGGAGTCACGGTAAAAGTAATGGTATCCCTTGTCTGTCATGCAGCTGTAGAAGTCACCCTCGCATTCACCGGAGTCATAGATGTCGCTGAAATTGTCATCCACGAATAAACGGTTTTCCTTCGGTTGGGTTGAAAGGGAAAATGCCTGCCAGTCCTGTGTAAAGCATTCCTGTAAATAGATAATGACTGATTCGGGTAATGTCCTTCCGAAAGATGTTTCCATGATTAAATGCCTGATGAACTTCCCGGCTTTCATCTTGAACACCTTTCCTCCGTTGGCATGGTTTATGTATCTGCAAGACCTTGAATCACCGTCTTCACATATCCCGTTGTACTTGTCGGTTTCGTATTTGCCTGAACGGAAGGTATAGTTAATCAGGTTTACTTCATATTGTAAGCCATCATCCTCGCCTGAATCCATAATCTTCTCAAACATAATTTTCTTGAGGCCTGCCATGTTGGTGATATTGAGAAGCGAAAAATTGTTTGTCCGTATTGCATCATGTAGTAGCTTCCTGTCCTTTATGAAGTCGAGCAGGATTTTGTTCCTTCTGCTTGTTTTCCCGTTGTCATGCTCGGTTATTCCAAAGCGGCAGTTGAAGCCTTCGTATCCGTTAAAATTATAGTATAACATAGTCGTTCTGTTTTTAATGGTTAAACTTGAAATTGGTAAAACGAAAAAAGGCAGGACACTCCACCGTTCTTTTATTTTCAGTGAAATGCCCCGCCCTTTGGTTTGGTTAGTGGGTTGTTCTTATCTTTGCTTTGTCTTGTTTCTTTTTACTTTTGCATTCTTTGCTCTTTACAGTTAATCAGACAGCGATGAGAAGGCTGCCCGAAACGTTTGAAGTCCTCTCGTATGGTGAGTAGTCAAGCTCCGGATGGTCTGCCTTGAATTGGGTCGCGTTGAATGATAGCCTTGTAGTCGGAAGTTTTCTCGTCAACCGCATTGTTCCTGTATCCCATGTTTTCACACCCATGCTTTCCATATCCTCCAATATCTCGGACTTGATTTCGCTTAGTCTTGCCTCTGTCTCGTTCTTGGTTTGGATTAGCCGCCTGATATACTCCTCCTGTTTCCTGTACTTCTCCGGTATGGAATAAGGGTTTATGAATTGTTTTCCTTGCAGGTCTGTATCAAGAAGCTCCTTGCAGATGTCACTTGGTATCCTTTCCACCGGCATGATATTTCTTATGTGGTCGAATGTTCCGTCCTGCTTGGGTTTGTTCCTAATATGGAGTATGAACAGATTACCGACCTTAGCTCCCCTGTTCTGTAACTCTAAGAAATAGGCGTAATTTGATAGTTGCCACCTTGCTTTCTCCAACTTATCCGGTGTCATTGTTCCGTAAGTCTTGATATCACCCAACGAAAAAGTATCATCCGAGCTTCTGTAAACCTTGTCTATGTTGCTTGCCCAGTTCTCCCCGTCCGTAACTGTGTATTCAGACCTTTCATGAACGAGGTTGTTTTCTTGGCACAGTCCGATGTAGTCCAATACCTCTTGTGTCCCGTCGTTTATCCAAGAGCTGTCGAATGCTTCAATTGACTCATGAACTTCAGTCCCATACCTTGCTGCTTCTTGTAACATTCCTTCCGGTACATTGTCGAACTCATCAGGGAACAGTTGCCTTTGTAGCATTCCCGTAATTCCCGATAGCTGTCTATTTTCCAGCCAATATTCGTGACGCTCCTTGTTGAAAAGAACGCCGCTGTCTTCCAGTTCAATCCTTGTCGTTTTCATTGTTATTGATTTTAGTTGTTGTTTTACTTGATTTTTCATTATTCATTTTCACTGCTGTCCGGAGAAATTTTACCATAAAGTAAGTTGTACGACAGAACCCGTCTCCGGAACACTAACGGGGACTG
>CALUEY010000029.1 GCA_944319915.1 uncultured Prevotella sp.
CTTACGAATTTGACGTTTACCCATCGGCATAAGTACAAATGAATTATAAGTATTAACGGAGTTATAATATTGTTTCATACTGCTGTGTTAGAAAACGGTGGTGAATCAGAATTGGACGTTTGCAAATTAAACTTAGAGATTAATGAAAAAGAACTTACAGCAAGATGAGATTAATGTGATTGAATCTCAGATTGATGAGCAAAGAAAGTCTGTGGCGTTTGATATGCGTGAACTTACGATAGAATTGTATGTAAGCAAATATCTTACGGATTTAGATAAAGGAGAAAATGAGATTTTCGTTCCTGATTATCAACGTGAGTTTGTTTGGGATGAAAAGCATCAATCTCGTTATATAGAGTCTTTGTTTCTGGGTTTGCCAGTTCCTTTTATTTTCACGGCAGAAATAAAAAAGACGGGTCAGTTGGAAATCGTTGACGGCTCACAACGTATTAGGACTATGGCTGCTTATTTAAATGATGAATTGGAGTTGAGGGGTCTTGAAAAACTGACACATCTTAATGGAACAACATTTTCTCAGCTGTCTTCTGCTCGCCAAAGGTTATTTAAAAATACAGCAATCAGGATGGTCGTATTGTCAGCTGACGCAACTGAAGATATTCGAAAGGAGATGTTTGATCGTATCAATACGAGCAGTGTGCCGTTGTTGCCAATGGAGACACGAAGGGGTATATATCGTGGCAAGTTTACCGATTTTATCATAGAATTGGCAAAAGATGCAAAGTTCAAAGAATTATGCCCGATAACAAAATATTTGGAAAACAGGCGTGAGGAGGAAGAACTTTTGTTGAGGTTTTTCGCCTTTAGTGAATGCTATCCACATTATAAAAATGTTGAGAGCAAAGGCGTCGCCAAATATTTGGATTCATATCTTGAAAGCAAAAATAAGTCATTCACGGACTTGGAAAGAAAAGAGAAAGAGGAAGATTTTCATTTGATGGTTGATTTTGTCTCAAAGGCATATCCCAATCAGGGATTTGCTAAAAAGGCAGGTATAACAGGTATTTCCAAGCCTTATTTTGAGGCCATTTCAGTTGGGGCCATATTGGCACTAAAGGAAAATCCTAAGATAAGTACAAATGTCCCGCCCTCATTAATTGTTGATAAGAAAAACAGAAATGAATTTTACGACTCCATTGAAGGCAGGTACAAAACACATACAAGCAGCAAGATCGAAAAACGTATCACTTTCGCTAAAAATGCATTTCTAAATGGATCCATTAGATGAATATGCCATCCGGGCTAAGGATATTGAAGCATATTATGAAATCTTGTCGTTTGTTGATAGTGTCGAGACTTATAAGGGTAAGTATGTATTTGACGAGAGCAATAGTGCAAATAAGATATTGATAGATAGGGAGGTTCAGAAATGTATGCGGGCAGTGGCCTTTGTTATTTTATACAACGCCATTGAATCCACAGTGAGCAATTGCATACAGTTGGTTTTTGACAGTATAAATGATGACAAGCTAAGATACTTTGACTTGGCTACTGAAATAAGGCGGCTATGGATATCAAATAAATGCAATGACAAGATTGAAAATAGAAGCAAAATTAAAAATATCGCATATGAAATAATTGAAGAAATGATAGATTCACCAATCGATATTGATAAAATGCCTAATACGTCAGGAAATCTTGACTTGCGCAAGGTAATTGAACTTAGCAAGACTATTGGCGTAAACTTAGATTATATTCCTGACTCTGCACAGGTTGGTAAAGTGTTGCTTAGTATAAAGGAAAAACGCAATAAATTAGCTCATGGAAATGTCTCATTCTCTGAAATTGGGTCGATGGTTACGATATCAGAGTTGGTCATAGCTAAGAACACTGTTTTGGCATTCTTGAAATATGTCATCGATAAGTATCAAAAATATGTAAAAGCCAAGAATTATAAATTAAGTGGTTGCCATCCAAAGTGAATTAATCCTACGGTAGATCAATTGATATTTTATATGAATACCACTTCCGAGAACAACAAGCGCATAGCCAAGAACACCCTGCTGCTTTACGTGCGCATGCTGCTGCTCATGGCCGTTACGCTCTACATCAGCCGCGTGGTGCTCGGCGCGCTCGGCGTTGAGGACTACGGCATCTACAACGTGGTTGGCGGCGTTGTCGCGATGTTCTCCGTGCTTTCAGGCTCGCTGTCAGCAGCCATAAGCCGGTTCATAACGTTTGAGCTTGGCAAGGGCGACGGAGAGGGCTTGAAAAAAACGTTTTCAGCGTCCGTGACAATACAGCTTGCCTTGTCGTTGTGCCTTGTTGTTTTGATAGAGACCCTAGGCGTTTGGTTCCTTAATTCCAAGATGGTGATTCCGCCGGGCAGGCTGCCTGCCGCCAATTGGGTGTTGCAGCTGTCTGTCGTGACATTCGTGGTGGGCCTGGTAAGCGTACCCTACAACGCGGCGATAATCGCGCATGAGCGAATGTCGGCTTTTGCGTACATCAGCCTCTTTGAGGCCATGGGCAAGCTTGCCATAGCGTTCCTCATCACCGTGTCGCCAATGGACAGGCTGGTGTTCTACTCAATTCTGATGTGCGTGGTCGCCGTCTCGGTGCGGTTGCTTTATGGCGTATACTGCAAGAAACACTTCGTTGAATGCAGGTACAGGTTTCATTGGGATAAGTCGCTCCTTGGAAGAATCTTTGGCTTTGCCGGGTGGAATTTCATCGGGGCATCTTCGGCAGTCCTGAGAGACCAGGGGGCGAACATCGTGATAAACTTGTTTGCAGGGCCGGCTGTGAATGCCGCTCGCGGCATAGCCTTTCAGGTGAACGCAGCCATCACGGGCTTTGTGAACAACTTCATGACGGCCTTGAACCCCCAGATAACAAAATCCTATGCGTCAGGCGATAGGGAGTACATGATGGAATTGGTATTCCAAGGCGCAAGGCTGTCATTTTACATGCTGCTTTTGCTGTCGCTCCCCGTGCTTGTAAACACTCACTATATACTTGCCCTGTGGCTGAAGATAGTGCCTGGGCATACCGTCCTTTTTGTC
The DNA here is from genome assembly GCA_944319915.1 of uncultured Prevotella sp. Lineage (GTDB taxonomy): Bacteria > Bacteroidota > Bacteroidia > Bacteroidales > Bacteroidaceae > Prevotella. The sequence continues at coordinate 3,024 of CALUEY010000029.1, forward strand.
CAGCTGGTGCTGGTGTTTGCGCTGGGCGAGTCAATTTCAAACCCCTTGGTAACGGCCATGCTTGCAACTGGGAACATACGCAATTACCAAATAGTTGTAGGCGGGCTTCAGATGATGAACCTTCCGATATCATACATCTTGCTTCGCATGGGGTGCATCCCTGAGACGGTAATGGTTGTCGCAGTCTGCATTTCCCAATGCTGCCTGGCTGCGCGTCTTTTCATGCTGCGTGGAATGATTGGCTTGTCAGCGAGAAAATACATTAGGCAAGTATATGCCAATGTCATTGCAGTTTCAGCTGTGGCCGCCTTTGTTCCGGCAATCCTTTCCATGAGGCTTGGCGAGACATTCCTTTCTTTTTGCCTTACAACGTTTGTTGCTTTATGCTGTACGTCCGCCTCGATATATTTCGTAGGATGCAGCAAGCAGGAGCGGTGCTTCGTGAGAGACAAAGCCCGCAAGTTAATGCATAAAATCAAAAGATGATTGATATAAAAGACAAGGCCGATTGCAGCGGTTGCACGGCTTGCGCCAGTGTCTGCGCCCATGATGCAATTTCGATGTTGCCCGACGCCATGGGCTTTCTCTATCCGGTGGTGGACCAAGGCAAGTGTGACGATTGCGGGTTGTGCGAAAGTGTATGCGCCTTTAACGACCGTTACGATGTGAGCCTGAATCTGCCACAGCCAAAGGCCTACGCAGCCCGGCACAAGGATATGCACGAAGTTGAGACAAGCCGAAGCGGTGCTGCGTTCATAGCCATATCGGATTATGTCCTCGAAAATGGCGGGGTTGTTTATGGTGCAGGTTATGCCGACCATTTCAGGGTTGTGCACAAGCGGGCCACGACAAGGGGAGAACGTGACGAGTTCAAGGGCAGCAAGTACGTGCAAAGCGACTTGCGGGGCATATTCCGGCAAGTAAGGAAAGACCTTAAAGACGGTCTTACGGTATTGTTCTCTGGAACTCCATGCCAGACGGCTGGGCTTAGCTCGTATGTTGGCAGGAAACTGCGTGGAAACCTCATCTTGGTGGACATCGTGTGCCATGGCGTGCCAAGCCCGTATGTGTGGCGTGACTACATCGCTTACCTTGAAGAAAAGCAAGGAGACAGAATTTGCTGGGTTAACTTCCGTGACAAGCAAGAGTATGGATGGACTGCACACCGGGAAACGTTTAAGTTTGTTAAAGGGGGGGTAAAATGAGCTTCACGTATTTGTTCTACCAGCACATAATGTTCCGCCATTCGTGCGGGAAATGCCACTTTGCGAATACGAAACGTCCAAGCGACATCACCATTGCCGACTTCTGGGGTTGGGAGAAGACCGACCAAGACATAAACAAGGACGACAAGGGTGTCTCGCTGGTATTGGTCAATACAGAGAAAGGGCGCGAGCTGTTTGAAAAGGTGAAAGACAGGATGACCGTAATACCGGCAAGGCTTGAAGACTGTATGCAGCCCAACCTCCAGCACCCGTCGGCAATTCACCCGAAACGTGCGCAGTTTGAAAAGGACTACCAAGAAAAAGGTTTTAGGTATGTGATGAAGAGGTACGGGGAAGTCAGTTGCGAAAAGAAAATGCGGCGGTTTGTCGGCAAGTTGAAGAGAAAGCTAAAGCAAGCATTGGGATTGAGATGAAGATAGGAATACTTACCTTCCATTGCGCACATAACTATGGGGCAGTTTTGCAGTGCTATGCCCTGCAGGAAACGTTGCGTGGCATGGGGCATGAAGCGGAAGTCATAGACTACAGGCCAGAGTACCTCTTGGCCCCTTACAGAATATTCAGCCTCAAACGCATTGCCTCACGGAACCTTGCGAAGGTGGCGAAGAGAAGTGTGTGCGAACTCCTGCTGCTTGGCAGGCGCATCGCCAGGCACGATGCGTTCGAACGCTTCATCGTGTCAAGGCTGAGCCTGTCAAGGCGTGTGGATGCTGAAGGCATCCCTATTGACTATGATGTATATGTATTTGGCAGCGATCAGATATGGAATCCTAAGATAACCAGAGGTTTTGACCCGGTGTACTTCGGTGAGTTCGGCCACTCCAAGGGCAACCGTCGGCATGTCGTTTATGCCGCAAGCATGGAAGCCAAGGAACTGTCCGATGAGGAAAGGGCTTTCTACGTTTCCGCCTTGCGGAATTTCGACTCAGTCAGTGTGCGCGAATCGCAGTTGGCGACGCTCCTGCAGCCCTTGGCATCCCGAAAGGTTGAGACGGTGCTGGACCCCACGTTGCTGGCAGGTGCAGGGATATGGGATGCCATCGCAGTTCGGCCTCGCATGAGCAAGAGATACGTCCTTGTATACCAAGTGCGCACCAATCCAAATATATTGCGCATAGCAAGTGAAGTTGCAAGAAGCCTCGATGCCGTTGTTGTGGAGGTTACGGCATGGCAGTCCGTTGCAGGGGGCAAGTACAAGAAGCAGTGTGCTTCCCCCGAGGAATTTCTTGGGTGGGTGAAATATGCTTCTTGCGTTGTGACGACCTCATTTCATGGAACGGCGTTTTCCGTCATATTCAATCGTCCGTTTTACAGCATTTTGCTTGGCGATGGGAGTGACACTCGTTCAGTGTCTTTGCTTAGGAACGTTGGCCTTGAGGATAGGATGGTAAGCAAGGATAGCTCTCCCGTGTTTTCGGGCGTTGAATTCAGCGGTGCCAATGAAAGGTTGGCTGCTCTGAGGAAGGAATCGGAGCAATTCCTTATTGATGCAATAAATAAAGGTTTATGAGTACCCCCAAAATCTCCGTAATCGTCCCCGTCTACAACGTGGAGCGGTACCTGCCGCGCTGCATCGACAGCATCCTCGCCCAGACGTTCACTGACTTCGAGCTGCTGCTCATTGACGACGGCAGCAAGGACAGCTCGGGCGAGATATGCGACGAGTATGCCAGCAAGGACTCCCGTGTCCGCGTGTTCCACAAGGAGAACGGCGGGGTTAGCTCCGCAAGGAATCTCGGGCTGGACAACGCAAGGGGCGAGTGGATTGCTTTTTGCGACTCGGACGACTGGGTGAAGCCGGAGTTTCTGGGCACATTCATTGGAATGGCGGGGGATTGCGACCTCCTTTCGCAGGGATTCCATTCATTCAATTGGCACAATGCAGGCGACAAGGACATTGCAGAGGCAACTGGCCTTTACCAAGGCGACCGTTTCCTGCCATTTTTGTTGCAGCTGCAAGCTACCAACCAGCTTGGGTTCATCTGGTGCAAGGCTTTCAGGCGCAAGGTGATAAACGGCAACGGGATAAGGTTTGACACATCCATCAAGCTGATGGAAGACCTCGTATTCGTCTTGCAATATTGCGAATGTGGGAACGGCGTGAGCAACAGCGGCTCTTGCCATTACCAATATAAGTTCACTGAACCCGGCAGGAATTTCGGAAACCAAGACAACTTCGGCGTGCAGAGGCGAGTATACCTTTCGTTCAAACGTCTTGACAAAGATGGGAATTATTCCTCGCATATCAAGGCACATTTCTGCGACCACATCGTTAACAACCTGATCTGTGCGAAGTTCACCGCCTCATCGTTGCGCGAAAACGTAAGGTTCGTAGCCGAGGAGTTCGGCCAGTGCTTAAGGCGGCACGAAAGCATTTACAGAAAAGTGAGGCTGTTCTGGTTGTTGTTCTCGAAGAAGTGCATCTGGTATGATTGCCTCTTGACCAGGGCTTTCAGGATGGTTTATTCGTTGGTGGAAAGAAACTCCCAAGGGTTGTGCATCTTTTACTTTTTCATGGAGTAATGCTCTTTAATTGATATCTAATTGACATCAAAACTTGGTAAAGCTGTTGGCAAAAGTTATGAATCAATATCTATATAACAACCGAATAGCGAACATTAAAGGATATTTTATGGCAATGTTGCTGTTGCCGCCCCTCGTAAGTTGTTTAATTTCGCTATATATCTTGTTCAAGACAAGAAAATTAAATGCATTATTGATTTTTGGTTTTTATTATACCCTCTGCCTAACCTATATGTATCCAACTTATGATACGATGTTAAAATTCTGGGCAGTTTATTTTTATAACAATGAGTCATTCTTTGACGGAGATCCATTGAGTAACTTGGCACATATCTTTAATGGTTATTTAGATACATTTTATTTCTTGTTTGCATATTGGATTGCTATCATTGTGCTTTTTTATAAGGCGGTATGCCTAAACAGCAAATATATACCAACTTTTGTAATTATGATGTGCTTGGTGGGTCTTACGTGGACTAATTTCATGAATTTGACCTATTTTACTTTTGCCACAGTGTTTTCTTTGTTCTTCATGGAAAAGTACAAATCAAAATATATAATGTACATTCCTGTTATATTCGTTGCATATTTGATGCACCCAGGCATCTTGTTGGTATTGCTGCCATCAATTCCATTATATTATCTTTTTATAAGAGAGAAATATAAGATAGTAATTTTTTATCTCGTAGCATATTATGTTTTCTTGAACATTCTTTTTGGGCATGGAATAGAATTGTCATCAAGTAATCTGATTGTTGCCAATCTAATAGATTCATTCAATGCATATACAAGTGAGGATTCAATATGGGGGAAGAATGTCAGATATCTTGGGTTGAAGGGCGATGCGTTCGATTTTTTGCAAACGGTGCTATTTGTGCTGGTTCTTTACTATACGGTTAAGAATATAGAGAAAATAAAAGGTTATGTCTCTGTGTCATTCTTTCTCATAGCTTTAGTAACTTTGGTCAACGTCCTTGACTTTTATACTTTCTCAGAACGTGTGCGAATTGTAATAACTCTATCGTCATTGGTTGTTGTGTCAATATTGTACTTCAATAATTTATTGCCACAAAGAGTTCGCTTTGCCTTGGCTTCATTGACCGCTTTGCAGTTTGTATTTTCGAACATTCTTTTTGTTCAACCGCGCCACGATTTGTTTTCCAATGCTTATACTAGTTATGATATATCTGTTAGGGCTGCTTATGTTCCAAGTCTTTTCCTTGTTACAGGTATTCACACATTCGGTTTTTCCGATTCGTATTTATTGAAGAACTCCAAAAATAATGGTTAATTTTTCCTTTGCATTTCATGTGGATTGGTCTACAATTTACCGGTTAAAGCAATAGCATGAGATGTTAAACAAACAGGTTACCTATGAAAATAGCGATTCTCCAGTCAGCCAATGGGGGCTTTTTCCCGAGATATTACAAGGCGATAGCGTCGGAGGCGGAGCGCAACGGCGATGAAGTGATGCTGTTCGTGCCAAGCAGCGGGCGGAACAAGCGGCGGCGGCTGCCACACCAGGCAATCTTTGGAACGAGGCTCAACTGGCTCGTGCATTATT
>CALUEY010000030.1 GCA_944319915.1 uncultured Prevotella sp.
AGTGTGGCCGTTTTAATATTTCTTAACCAGAACTTTAACACAAAATACTTGCTTAAGTCTTAGAATACAGGCCGTTTCGCATCGCAAAAAGTGCCGTTTCGCAATGCTATATGGCGCATGCCGTAAAACAAGGTGTATGGGAGCGTTTCCTGGTTGCATATTTGCAACTATCCATCCGCCGCCGATGTTCGTTTCGCTATGGCCCAAACGGCCATAGCGGCGCGCGGTGCCGGGGGAGGAAGTCGCCGCCGACGGGGAAACAAAAAAATCCATCTCTTATGAAGAGACGGATTTTTCGATGCAAAGATAAGGATAATCCCATAAACACGCAAATATTTTAGTGCTTTTTTTATTGCGGGCGATGATTTTGCTAAACATTGCTTAGCAAAATCATGACAATCAGTCATGGTATTCCCCCCTAATATATATAATAAGGTGTAAAGGCAGCCCCAATCCGTCTCTTCATAAGAGATGGATGGATTTCGAGGCTTACGCGACTACGAGAATCGTTACAGTTTTTTAATTAATAATTTATCGTATGAGAAGAAAATTTATTAGTGCACTGCTTTTTGGAGCCCTCGTAACGGCTTCGACGAGCACGTTTGTCTCTTGCAAGGACTACGATGACGACATCAATGGCCTGCAGGGACAAATCACGACTAATGCGTCTACTCTCGAGGAATTGGTCAACGAGAAGGTGAGCAACCTCACCACCGAGATCGAGACCTTGAAGACTCAGGACGCTAATCTCTCTGCTGCGCTTGAGCAGGCTAAGGCCGACCTGGCTGCCGCCATCGAGGAGGCCAAGGCCGCCGCAGGCAGTGCCGAGCAGGCTGCAAAGGAGTATACCGACATCAAGGCAGAGGAGGCACGCGTGGCTGCCATAGAGGCTGCACAGCAGGCTGTAAAGGATGCACAGGACAAACTGCAGGCCGGCATCGATGCTGCCAACGCTTCGCTTGAGGAGGTAAACGGAAAGGTGGCTACTCATGAGGAGCAGATTGCTGCATTGCTCGATGCCGACAACAGCCTTACTGCCGCCATCACCGAGGCCAACGGCAAGATAGAGGCCGCCCAGAACACTGCCAACGAGGCTTTGGCTGCTGCCAACGAGGCCAACGAGCAGCTGGAGACTGTGCTGGCAAGCCTTGAAACTGTGAAGGCAGGTCTTGACCAGCAGATAGCCCTCATCGATGGCAAGGTGGCTGCAAATGCCGATGCCATTGCAAAGAACAAGGCTGAGGTTGATGCTGAATTGGCAAAGGTCAACTCTGCCATTGAGTCAAACAAGACTGCTATCGAAGCCCTGCAGGGCAAGGACACCGAGCTTGCCGCACTCATAGATGCCAATACCAGGGAGCTTGAGGGCATAAAGACCAACCTTGAGGCACTCCAGGCAACGGTTGAGGCCAACCTCACTGCCGCCAAAGCATATACTGACAGCGAGATAGCCGCCTTGAAGGCTGCCTTGGGCATCAGCGCAGAGGGCGTGACGGTTGACCTCGTTGAGATGCAGAGCGACCTTGAAACAGCTCAGGCTACTCTTGAGGATATAGTAAAAGCGCTGCAGAGCGAGGATGGCTCTATTGGCAACGTAAGCTCCGCCATCAAGGAACTGCGCGAGAAGATCGGCGAAATGACCGGCACCGTGGCAGAGAACCTGAAGACCACCAACGACGCTATCGAAAGCGTAAAGGGCGATGTTGCTGAATTGGAAGGCAAGCTTGCAACCAACACTACCGACATAGCCGACCTCAAAGAGCGTGTTGGCGCACTTGAGGGCCAGTTAACCGAATGGGCCGGCGGCGTTGACAAGGTTGCCTCAAGCCTTAAAGAAATGGATGAAACCATAGCCGCACACAGCGATGAAATCGCCCGCCTGCTGGGCCTGAGCAAGCAGCTGAAGGGTCTGGTGTTCAATCCTACAATGTACTATCAGGGCATTGAGGCCATCGGCATCCAGTCGTTCAACTACAAAGCCATCACTGGCGGTCTCGCAACGCCTGACCTTAATAAGAGCCAGGCTAATGACGGCAGCAGCATCACCAAGGCTACCAGCGAGACGAGCGTGGTGCCTGTAGTGGAAGCTTCCTACTGGCTCAACCCGTCGGGCGCAAGCATCGATACCGCAACGGCCAACGTTAAGGATCACTATGCTTTCGTAATCAACAAAGCGAAGTACACCCGCGCCGCTCAGGAGAGTGACATCACGGTTGACAGCGCGCGCTATGTTGAGGGCAAGCGTGGACTCATCAACGTGTACTTCAGCATGAAGAATGCCAACAACATAGCCAAGATTCCTGCAACGGGCGACGGCAACGTTGACGTGGCAGCCTTGAGGTACACTTACACTGAGGACGGAAAGGACACCACGGTTATGTCTGACTTCGCAGCTCTGAAGCAGTACACCATAACGAAGTTCACCATCAACAAGGCCGACAACGCCAATGCCGATTATGCCAATAGTGGCCATAACCATCTGGCAACCAAGGCTTCCGATGCTGTGAAACTTGTGAGTGGGTCGTACACTGCGCCTACGCTTGAGATCGCCTACAACAATGACAAGGGCATAGACCTCGACGAGTGGATTAACGTTCATTACGACATTAACGGCCAGGCTGACAAGTATTGGGGCGACCAGGACGAGGTGAACAAGAAGAGGTTCAAGCTGGTTTACGAGCTTATTGGTTACAAGGCCAGCGATGCTGACAACACCAACGAGAGCCAGCACGCCACGATCAACGCAGAGACAAACGTGCTCACGGTTCACGGAGTGAATGGCGAGCAGGGCAGCCGCAAGATCATTGGTCGCACACCGCTTGTGCGCGTGAAGCTCATCGACGAGAACTCCAATGGACAGGTGGCAGCCGTAGGCTACATCCTTGTTAAGATAACCGACGTTACCACCGAGCCTGTGAAGGTTGACGACATTGCCGCCATCACCAGCGCATACACTGTAGTCTGCGACAACAATACGGCTCTCAACGGCGTTAAGGCCATAACTTGGCTTGAAGTTGAGGACAAGGTGCTCGGCCTGCTCGACATGAGCAAGGAGGAGTTTGAGGCCAACTACGAGCTTGACATGGTGGCTTCACAGACCTATGCAAAGCAGTATGACTACGACGGCAAGGCCAATAAGTTCGTAGAGCGTACTGGCAGCAATGGCACAGACTACCGCTTTGGTCAGATAAAGTATGGTACCGATGAATATGGTCACACCACGAACATCCTGACATGGACTGTTGGCAACAACGCTGCCTACAACTACTTCGTGACAAAGAAGAACGAGGAGATTTCGGTTTACGTGCTGTTCAAGGCCAAGAGCACTGTCAGCGGTTTACGTCAAGGTTACATGGAGGCCGAGCGCAGTCAATGCATCGCCCGTTGCTGAGATACTCAACACCACAGCCCACAAGTCGGAGGCAGACTGGCACGCAGCCAACTCGCGTGGCGCTGGTTGGGATGAGCTTCACTTGCAGGTGGGCAACTCCACGGTGCAGGGCGCTACTTGCGAGTATGAGAACCTTGTGGTTTCGAAGACTTTCAACACCAACCCGCTTGATATCTTGAAGGCTGGTCTTACCAGTGGTGGGTACTCTGCCCTTGTGACCGATGCCAAGGTAAGCTACCAGTTCGACGAATCGAAACTCGATGAGCTTGAGGACAAGTTCTCTGGCTATTCGTTCACGGTCAAGAGCGAGAACGGCGGCACGGCAAATGTCCTTCGTGCATCAGTTGGAGGTGGAACTCAACAAGCTGTAGCCACGATAGACAATGCTAACGGCACAATCAAGATTGTGGAGAATCAGAACACAAAGAATCTCATTAACATATATGAGAGCGGCCAGCTTGCTAAGGCTCTCACCCTGCCTGTGGTAATAAAGCCCACCACTTGTGAACCGGCCGATGGTCTCGTGAAGCTGAACAACAATCAGTTCGATGTGCGCGTAATCAAGCCTATCTTCATCGTTGGCGCAAGCATCAAGGATATGGAGCTTAACAATGCAAGCACACTTACGCAGCCATTGGCACTCAGCTTCGAGGACTTCAACGAGTACGACCCGCTTGAGTTCTATGAGAACAGCATGAGCAAGGTGACGTTCTGGAGCTTCTATGGAGTTAGCAAGATTGAGGTTGACGAAGCCAATATCAAGACCGACTACCGTGGCAATGGCTTCCAGAATCTTGACCCGAGCGTGTTCACAGTTAGCTACACTGCTCCGACCGGCGCAATAAGCCTGAACAACATGGGTAGCGTAACGCTTAATCAAGTGAACATGAGCCGCGCCAATGACTTCCAGGTGCAGATTCCTGTCACGGTAACTTACAAGTGGGGTCAGCTTTCCACCACTGTAACGCTCAACGTGAAGGCCGCTCCTGGCCAGAACAGGGCTCCGAGGCATTAATGTTTGGCACTAATATTGAAAAGACAAACTAATATTTCAAAGGAGGGCGGGGCAGGAAAAGCCCTTGCCCTCCTTTTTCAAGATAGACAGACAACGTAAAGTAACGAAGCACTTACAAGGAACAACAAGTATATGAGACTTCAAAGGATTTCTGTGCCGGTGGCCGTGCTGGCCGTATTGCTTTGCCTCGGAGGATGCCGTGGAAAGCAGAAGCAGGCAGAAGGCCCGCAGAAGACGAAGTTTGAGCAGGCCATGGGCAGCAAGGACACCTTGGCCGTGAAGCAGCTCGTTGACCGTTTCTTCGGCTTTGCCAAGTCGAAGGACTTTGCCGAGGCGGCAGGCATGCTCTATCGCAACGACGAAGACCCGGAGGGCGAACCCCGCCAGCTCAACAACGAGGAGATGGCCCAGGTGAGGCAGATGCTTGAGTCTGTGCCTATGACCGACTATAGGATAGAGTACATAAAGTTCGATGAGTACTACCAGAACGAGGTGCTCTGCCGGGTGGTGATAAAGCCTGCCGAGGGCGATATGCCGGAGATATCAACGAAGATGTTCTTCAAACCGGTGAACTACCTTGGCAACTGGCTGCTGTGCCTTACCAACACTGAGTACGGCGACGGGGGAGTGGTTAACCCCGAAAAGCGCGACTCCATGGAGCGCGCATATTCGCGCCAGGCCGGCGATGCACAGAAGAAGTGATAACATTTCAACATTACATTGACAGAAAGGAGAAAAGACTATGGGCAAAAAACGGAATTACCTTGTTGCCGCAGCTGTGGCGGCAGCGTTGCCGATGGCGGCGCAAACCCCCGATGCAGGCTATGAGTTCCGCCCCCACGCCTACATACAGGTGCAGGGCGGCGCGCAGTACACGCTTGGCGAGGCCCCGTTTGGCGACCTCCTGTCGCCCACGGTGCAGCTCGGCGTAGGCTGGCAGTTCAAGCCTTGGCTCGGCGCGCGCCTTGCCGTGGGCGCGTGGGAGAGCCGGGGCGGCCTTAACGGCTACACCGTGGGCGGCCCGGCGCGCAATGTGACTTACTCGTACAACTACGTGGCGCCGGGCGTTGACGCGGTGTTCAACCTCTCCAACGCCATCTGCGGCTTCAACCCGAAGCGCGTGGTTAGCGTGTCGGCCTTCGTGGGCGCGGCGGCCAACATAGGCTTCGGCAATGATGAGGCCAACGCCATTGCCCGGCAGGGCTACCCGCTGGCCTACCTTTGGGATGGCACCAAGGTGCGCCCAGTGGGCCGCGCGGGCCTCGGCATCGACTTCCGTCTGGCCGACGCCGTGTCGATAGGCATAGAGGGCAATGCCAACGTTACTTCCGACAGGTACAACTCTAAGGACGCCGGGCAGCCCGACTGGTACTTCAACGTGATGGCCGGCGTGAGGATTAACCTCGGCAAGACCCACCGCCGCCGCGCCGCCGAACAGCCCGTGCGCCAGCCCGAGCCTGTGGCCGAGCAGCCTGCGCCCGTGGTTGAGAAGCCCGCGCCGCAGCCGGCAGAGCAGCCCAAGCGCGCCGAGGAGATGCGCCGCGACGTGTTCTTCCTCATCAACTCGGCCTCCATCCGCCCCGATGAGGCTGCCAAGGTGGCCGAGCTGGCCGCCTACCTCAAGGCCAATCCGCAGCTGCGCGTAACCGTTACGGGCTATGCCGACGCACAGACCGGCACCGATGCCATAAACGACCGCCTGTCGCGCCGCCGTGCCGAGGCCGTGGCCAAGGCACTTACGGCTGAGCACGGCATTGAGGCCGGGCGCATAGCCGTAGACAGCAAAGGCTCGCGCGTGCAGCCTTTTGCCGAGAACGACAAGAACCGAGTCACCGTTTGCGTAACGAGCGAGAAATAAAGGTCAGCCGCCAGCTGCGCCCCGGCGCATTGCGGGCTTGCCTGCCGCGCCGTGGGCGCCCTTTGGGCGGAGGGCCAAGACTAATGGAAATCTATGGCATAATGCAAATGACGATGCTTTGTAATAACTTTTTCGACCAATTGTATGATATAGATATCAGATCATTTGTGATATTTTTACTGACCGGGTAACAGTTAAACATATGGAGTACATTAATGAGGTGATGTGGCCTCCGCAGGCGTGCGGGTCGGGCCACATTTTTTAATTACGAACTACGAATTGCGATTTTGGAATTACGAGTTGGGTATTTGGGCAATTGCGAATTGGGATTTTTGTGTCGCGAGTTTGGAGCTTCGGATTGCAAGTGGCGCAAGGCAATGTGTAAAAATTATTGATGTCTGGCGGCTACAGAGGGCTGTTTGCGCAACTGTCTGTGGCCCAGGCTGTTGCGGCGGCGGCGGAATTGCGTTGCCAAACGGCCTGTTTGGGAGGGCGAAACGGGCCGTTTGGCAGCCCCAAACAGGCCGTTTGGCAGGGCGGAATGGCACGTGCCGCTTTTCAGGGTGGGTTGTTGTAAGGATATTTCAACGTCCTGCCGCTGTTTGGGGGCGGCCTCAGCGGCGCGAGGCAAAGAAGTCTTTCATGAGCCGGGCGCACTCTTCGCCCAGCACGCCTGCCGTAACCGCGCACTTGGGGTGCATGGCGCGGGGCGCCAGCAGGCTGAAGCCGCGCTTGGCATCGGGCGCGCCGTAGACCACGCGGGGCAGCTGCGCCCAGCCTATGGCCCCGGCGCACATGGCGCAAGGCTCCACGGTTACGTAGAGCGTGCAGTCGGTTAGGTACTTCCCGCCGAGGGCGTTGGCAGCGGCGGTGATGGCCTGCATCTCGGCATGGGCGGTTACGTCGCACAGCGTCTCGGTGAGGTTGTGCGCGCGGGATATCACGCGCCCCCGGCACACCACCACCGCCCCGATTGGCACTTCGCCAGCCTCGAGGGCCAGGCGGGCCTCGTCGAGGGCGCGGCGCATATAGCTTTCGTCGGCTTGTAGCTGTTCTTCTGCTGTCATGGTAGTCTGTTTTGTTGCGGCAAAGTTAATGGTTCCCCGTTGGAAAGAGGGCCAAGCGTGGCGTTCTTGGAGTGGCAAGGCGTGCCGCCGGCGGCAGCGCGCAACTGCCGTTCGTCGGTGGGCGGCGCAAAAGCAAAAGCCGAAGTGGAGCAAAGGCGCGCCCTTGCTCCACTTCGGCTGCTCCCCGGGCGCAGGCCCGGCGATGGCTGCGCGGAGTTTACTTTCCGTGATGCTCGTCGGAAACGGTGAGCTTCTTGCGGCCCTTTGCGCGGCGCGAAGCCAGTACGCGGCGGCCGTTCTTTGTTGACATCCTCTCGCGGAAACCGTGCTTGTTCACTCTCCTCCTGTTGTGAGGCTGATACGTTCTTTTCATCTTCTCTTATTTTTTATTCTGTTATTGTTCGTACACTTTGGGCTGCAAAGGTAGGCATTTTTTTCCGAAATGGCAAAACTTTGCGCCTTTTTTAGCCAAAACTTTTAGCCTGGACGCCAAAAAGGCAGCCCCCTGAGCCTGCCTGCCAGCCTCCGGGGCGCACCGCGGGGCTGCCTTGCCCCGGCCTGGGCGGCGCGCCGGGGGAGGGCAGGCCAGCCCCGGCCACAGGCCAAAAAACGCGCGATTTCCTTTGCCGTTCGCTTGATTTTCAGTAACTTTGCAGCCGATAGAGCGACATACAATAAAAACAAACATAAACAACAATGATCAATTCACAGGAAATAAAGAAAGGCACCTGCATCCGCCTGGACAATCAGGTGTGGGTTTGCATCGACTTCCAGCACGTTAAGCCCGGCAAGGGAAACACCGTGATGCGCACCAAGCTTAAGAACGTCACCGACGGCCGAGTGCTCGAGCGCACCTTCCAGATTGGCTTCAAGCTCGAGGACGTGCGCATTGAGCGCCGCCCCTACCAGTATCTCTACGAGGACCCCACGGGCCGCATATTCATGAACCAGGAGACCTTCGAGCAGATACCTATAGCCAACGACCTCGTGATAGGCCACGAGTACATGAAGGAAGGCGACGTGGTGGAGGTGGTGACCGACACTACCGACGGAACGATACTATATGCCGAGATGCCCGTGAAGACCAACCTGCGAGTGGCCCACAGCGAGCCGGGCATAAAGGGCGACACCGCCACCAACGCCACCAAGCCCGCCACGCTTGAGACCGGGGTGGAGATTCGCGTGCCGCTCTTCATCAACGAGGGCGACCTCATACAGGTAGACACGCGCGACGGCAGCTACCTCAACCGCGTGAAGGAATAAGCCACGGCCCGAAGGCGGCCACGGCCGCCACGGCGGGCGGCGACAGCACGATGCACGATTCATGATCACTGCCATGGGCAGGATGTGGATTGTGCATTTTTGTTCGCCACACATTATATTTATATTACTGCATCTATGGACAACGAAAAGAGAGGGGCAACCATCGGGTTCTCATTCGTAATACCCGTGTTCAACCGCCCCGACGAGGTGAGCGAGCTGCTCGCCAGCCTCGAGGCGCAGACGCTCAAGGACTTCGAGGTGATAATCGTGGAGGACGGCTCCGAGCGCGACTGCCGCGCCGTGGCCGAGGGGTATGCGGGCCGGATGGACGTGAGGTACTTCGCAAAGAAGAACTCCGGGCCCGGCCCCAGCCGCAACTACGGGGCCGAGCGGGCGCGCGGCGAGTATCTCATAGTGCTCGACTCCGACGTGGTGCTGCCGCCGGGCTACCTCAGCGCCGTGGACGCCGAGCTGAGGCGCGAGCCTGCCGACGCCTTCGGCGGGCCCGACAGGGCGCACCCCTCGTTCACCCCCACGCAGAAGGCCATAAGCTACTCCATGACCAGCTTCTTCACCACAGGCGGCATACGCGGCGGCAAGAAGAAGCTCGACAAGTTCTACCCCCGCTCGTTCAACATGGGCGTGCGGCGCGACGTCTACCTGCGCCTCGGCGGATTCGCGCGAATGCGCTTCGGCGAGGACATCGACTTCAGCCTGCGCATCTTCGAGGCGGGGTGCAGCTGCCGCCTCTTCCCGGGAGCGTGGGTGTGGCACAAGCGGCGCACCGACCTGCGCAAGTTCTTCCGCCAGGTTTACAACAGCGGCATAGCGCGCATCAACCTGCAGAAGCGCCACCCCGGTTCGCTCAAGCTCGTACACCTGCTCCCCGCCGCCTTCACCGTGGGCGTGATTGGCCTCGTGGCGGCCTCGGCGGTGGGCCGGCTGCTCATGCACTACGACGACCTGCACCGGTGGTACTGGCTCTGCGCCGGCCCGTGGCTGCCCATCGTGGCCTACAGCCTGCTCATCGCCGCCGACTCCACCCTGCGCAACCGCAGCCTGAAGATTGGCCTCATATCCGTGGGGGCGGCCTTCGTGCAGCTCATGGGCTATGGCCTGGGCTTCATCGAGGCGTGGTGGAAGCGATGCGTAAGGGGCAAGGACGAGTTCCAGGCGTTCGAGAAAAACTTCTACAAGTAAGCACATGGCGCAACCTGATGACAACAAGGCCGCCAGGCTCACCATAGCCCGGTGGGCCGAGGACGACCGCCCGCGCGAGAAGCTGGCGCGGCTGGGCGCAGAGGCCCTGTCCAACGCCGAGCTGCTGGCCATACTCATAGGCTCCGGCTCAACCGACGAGAGCGCAGTGGGCCTCATGAAGCGAGTGCTCGGCGACTGCAACAACAACCTTAACACGCTCGGCAAGCGCACCGTGGCCGACCTCACCCGCTACAAAGGCATGGGCCCGGCCAAGGCCATCACCATCCTCGCCGCCTGCGAGCTTGGCAAGAGGAGGCAGCTCGAAAAGGCCGAGGAGCGCCCCGACCTCGGCTCGGCCACAGCCATATACAACCACCTGCACCCGCTCATGCAGGACCTCGACACCGAGGAGGCGTGGATACTGCTCATGAACCAGAACTTCAAGCTCATAAAGCGGGAGCGCATCTCGCACGGCGGCATCAGCGAAACGGCTGTTGACGTGCGCATCATCATGCGCGAGGCACTGCTCAACAACGCCACCATCCTCGCCCTGGCCCACAACCACCCCAGCCAGAACCCGCGCCCAAGCCGCGACGACGACCGCCTGACGCAACGCGTAAAGCAGGCCTGCGACGTGATGCGCATCTACTTTGCCGACCACATCATCGTAACCGACGGCCGCTATTACTCCTACCGAGAGGAGGGCAAGCTCTGAGCGCGGCCCGCTGCCAAGGCCCGTCGCGCCTGGCCATGGCCCGCGCTTGCGCATTGCGCACGGCCCCGCCCGGCCGCGCATCGCGCCAACCAAGATTTTATTGGGGGGTGCATGCAACCCTGTTTTCGGGCTGATCCTATTTGTGGGAAAACGAAAATGGCCCTGCTTGGTTTCCAAGCAGGGCCATTGCATAAGGGGTGTTGCGGAGAGACAGGATTATGAACCTTTCTCTCTTAAGTCTATGTAAATCATCGTTTTAATTCAGTTCAATTTTTCAAATGTAACGATTTAGTAACTGAAAACTGTCTTTTTGTGTCACTCATAGACTTTCGCTTGTCTAAGCTTTATCATTACATTACAAAGGTACATTTTTCCGCTCATAGTTCCAAATCACAGTCTCATTTTAATGTTTTTACATTATTCTATACTCCCTTCTGAAAATCACTTATTGCTGATTTCTTAGAAATAAAAGCCTGCTGTTGGTAAAATTGATAAAGCAAAACATCTACAAGAACAATGACAGAAGAGTCAGCACTTGAGTTGTAAGCGTTTCGGCATACAGTTCTTAATTAAGGAGGATTTGCACCTATGACGGGATACTTTACGTACATAAGCAAATAAAATAATAGTTCAAATATGACTTCGATATTTCGTTAAACGATGCAATACTCCTAAATTAAAATATTAAAAGCGTTCTGCAAAATGCTATAAATATATTTATAGCTAAATTTGTACCCCAAAATACTTATTATTAAAAAGATTATGGAATATAATGACTGCTTTATTTGCAAAAGGGAAAAGGCAACAAAGACCAATTCACACCTGATCCCAAGTTTTATGATTGCAAAAGTGTGTAGTTATGATGGTAGCGGAAAACGAGATAAAGAAGTTATGTTTACAATGACTTCTTATGAAGATAAGGTATATGTAGGAGCTGTTCCTGATACAAAATTGAATGAACTCTTCAATCAGGAAAAGCTAACAGATGAGCGCATTGAAAAAGAATTGAAAGACAATACTGCATCAAAAGATTATATATTTTGTCCTAAATGTGAAACTAATCTGTCTAAATATCTAGAAGCGCCTTATGCAGAATATTATACAAAAGGAAATACTATTCAACCCGATATAGCTTATTTCTTTTGGTTGTCAATTGTTTGGCGAATGTCTATTTCAAGACAATTTCAATTTGCTCTACCTGAAGATATAGAACTAAATTTAGGAGAATGTTTAAAAGAATATATAGAAGCTGTTGCTAATAAACAAGATGTAACTCCGATTATAGAAAAATGTTGTTTCTCTTATCGTTTACTGCGTTGTCCTTCTTATCTCCCAAATGGATTAGCATATTTTGGCGGAAGGTACAAGGATAATACTAAGATTCTAACTCTAACATTGGGAGACACCATACTTTGTGCCAATTTTGACAAACAGAATATAGAATTGCCAAATGATTATAATTATCTTGGCTTGGAAGATGTAATAAAATCAGCACCTGTTAATTTAGGAAAAGACTCGCAACAATGCGTAAATGTAGAAAACAAAACCTTTGAAGCTGCCATGTTGCAGATGGTAAAAGAGACTGCTTTTAAGCGATTGTTAAATGAAAAAGAATTAGCTGATAAAATTTGGAATGCAGTAGGATTACCAGATAATATGCCAGATGAAATATTTAAATCTTTTATGGAACGGTTATATTCAGAAGAAGTAAAGCAAGGAGATAGGAAAACAAGTGAACGATATGTACAAGTTTTTAATGAGACACTAGAGGATTTTGGTTATATTAAGCGATAATAATAGATTTATTAGGAAACAGAATTAGTTTTCTTTGCTTTATTTTACAAAAAGAGAAGGAATGGCGGCTGCATCGTCGCCATCCTTTCTTTATTGGCAACCATTCCAAGCCAGTGTGAACAATCAAATAAGCACTTAGGAAAATAAAGATTAGACAACCACATTAGTATCTTTAAATTTTAATTATATACGCAATAAAGACCTTCGCAATCTTGCTTCTTCAATATAATAGTACAAGCATTGCAGATTATTGGATTTTTACCTGTCAATTTTACTTTATGACTTTCAGCATATACATAATATCCCTTTTCTTTTAATTCGTTTATTATGCGGGTTAAGTTTTGACCTTCTTTTATTAAATCAGAAACTTCCAAATCACTATAAATATCTATAATGTCAGTAAAATACTGAAAAACATCAGCAATGTATGTACATTCCTCTTCATCAGCAGGTTCATCATAATCTCTATAAATAAATGCAATATGATGAAAAATATTTAATAATTCCTTGCCTGAAGTGATACGTTTTATAAAACGAGGCTTACGTGTAGTGGATTTCCCTGACATACTGCTATCTAAAGTCTCTTTCACCCAGTTTTCGTGTGACGTCTTGATGTAATGCAAAAGCTCCTCTGTATATGAGGTACAGTTTTCATCAATTTCACGATGGTGGTTCTTGCACAATAACAGCAAATTATCATATGAATCATAATCCTCTATTCCTGGTTTATATCGAGGTCCGTCTATACTACTACTTATAATATGACATTCATCACCAATGATAAAACTACCATCTTCTTGTGAAATTTGATGTACCAATTCTTTCTTACATATAGCACATCTATTTCCTGATTTAGCCCACAATTCTTTTCGTGTTTTGCTTGTAATAGCCATATTATATTGAATTTCTTTGTTTTGAATAATGCTCCTCCAAATGATGCAATTGCTGCATAAACAAATTTGTCTGTTTGGTATTTTCGACTTTGTTGTACAAACTGAGCATAATATATTCCTGTAATAAATCCTTGTTCTCTATATAGTGGTGCACACAATCAATTACGGGAATATTCGGATTCAGTTTTGTCGTTTCCATAACGTCAATACGATCTGGAAAATATCCGTAAACATTTGTATAAAATGAACATCTGACCCAATGCCACTTATACATATAAGAACCTCCAAATGAATCTGACGTGTATGTTTTAATATAATATAGAATCTTTATTCTTTTCCAGAAATAATAGAAAAGAATAATTATTCCTACAGCTAATACAATTATCCACAATGATATTTGATAAGTAAAATATGATGATGGGATACTAAACAGTATCTCTAATAAACCTATTAATGATAATGCACCTCCAATAATCGGTTTTGTAAAAAATAATAAAAATTTCTTCATGTATAATAGTTGCTTTGTACAATTTCGCACAAAGTTAAATATAAAATTCTATAATCTTTCATTCTCAGTGTAATATTGGCATCTTTGTGACGAGAAATAACAAAAAGGTCTAAGTAATTGAAAATGAGTTACAGTAATAAATTCATAGTAATAATAGGTTACGAATTTGAGAGGATTATAAACCATTATCTCCTAAATCCTGATTAATCAACATTTTAATTCAACTCAATTTTTCAAGTGTAAGATCTAGTAACAGGAAACGATCTTTTTGTGTCATGTCACTTATAGACTTTCGCTTATTTAAGTTTTATCATTGAAAAACAAATGTACATTTTCCTGTTCATAATTTCAAATCGTAGTTTCTTTTTTATGTTATGGTAAAGTGCCCAAACGCACGACTATGCAGAAAACGGTACTAGATGCAATCAGAAGCTACAATGAAGTGATAGATATTGTTGACAAAAACACCATCCTAACAGTGTACACCTTGCAGATATTCACCATTCGAACAGGCGAAAGATATTTTTCCTCTCGCTGGTACTATCGGGGTTCGCAGAGTATGAACTAGCAATCGGGGCGGCAAGTTGCTGCCGGACGGAGCTACGCTGCTAGTACCCAAGAAACTGAAAGTAGGAGAAACCACCGAAATACGCTGCCTACTGGTGCGTGATAGTGACTACCAGCCTACGACCTACCAGATACGCTATTTCCAGTCTGACGGAAAAGGAAAGCTAGAAATAGATAATGGTACGGTGTTCATATTCATTGACATGTACTCGCTAGAGAAAGAAGCATTCTGACTATATTATACCTCTGCATCAATATACCAGTAGACAATCAACATCTATATTATCAACAACTTAAAACAGATATTAGAAATTTCTTTCTCGTTCAACAATAATAGCGATAGAACGAATAAAGTGTTTTGAATTAATATGTTAACGTGAATTCGACGAATTCAAAACAAAGCAAGCTGTGTGTCAAATGTACGTTGTACATTGATACACGGCTTTT
>CALUEY010000031.1 GCA_944319915.1 uncultured Prevotella sp.
CCGTGGTTAACGTTCTTTATATTATAACGCTCTTTTCTTCCGTTTTGTTTCCATGGTGCAAATCTAAAGGTTTCGGAAAGCCGCCCCGTGAGCAGGGCTCATTGCGGCGGCAGTTGACGCCCGGCGGTAAGCTCCTGGCTCTCGGCCTTGACCTCGCGCTTCACCTTCTTTACGAAGGTGAGCACCTTGCGCAGCGCCTCCTCGTTGTCGAAGAGCGACGCCACTTCCTTTATCACGTTCTGTTGCAAACTGACAGTGCTCATGCTTTGTGCTCCTTTTATTATGCGCAACAGTATGCAAAGATAGCCATTAATGTCCATGCGGCCGACGAAATGGGGGAACATCTTATTAGTTAAACATCGTTAAACACGCTGCACAAAGGCATTTTATCAGTAACTTTACGCCACACTAAGCGGCTGCCGCGCCAGCGCAGCCGCCACCAACCCAAAACAACCGCACCATGGCAACAAGACTTGCCCTAACACTGACTGCGTTGCTGGCCTGCTGCCACTGCACCGCGCAGCTCACCATTGAGGAGTGCTACGCCAAGGCCCGCAGCAACTACCCCACGGCGAAGCAATACGGGCTGATAGACAAGGCGGAGGCTTACAACATAAGCAACGCCGCCAAGGGATACCTGCCGCAGGTGGCCCTGACGGCGCAGGCCACCTACCAGAGCGACGTAACCAAGCTGCCGTTCGACGAGAGCCTGCTCGCGCCGATGGGCATAAGCATGCCCACGCTGAGCAAAGACCAATACAAGGTGGCGCTCGACATGAGCCAGACCATCTGGGACGGGGGCGGCATCAGGGCCAGGCAGAAGGCCACGCGCGCCGGGGCCGAGGCCGAGCGGCGCCAGGCCGACGTGAGTCTCTACCAACTGCGCGCCCGCGTAAACCAGCTCTTCTTCGGCATACTGCTCATCGAGGCGCAACTGGAGCAAAACGGCCTGCTGCGGGGCGTGCTGCAGCGCAACTGCAACCGCACCAAGGCTTACATCAGCGGGGGCGTGGCCAACGACGCCGACCTCGACGCCCTCAGCGTGGAACTGCTGAAGGCCCGGCAGGACAGCGCGCAGCTCGCCCACACGCGGCGGGCCTACGCCGCCATGCTCGGCCAGCTTACGGGGCTATCCATCGCCGACAGCACGCGCCTCGTGCGCCCCGAGGCCACCGCAGCCGGGGCGCACGAGGCCACGGGCCGCCCCGAACTGGCCCTCTACGAGGCGCAGATGGGCAGCCTCAGGGCCGAGGGCGAGGGCGTCACCGCCGGGCTGATGCCGCGCCTGAGCCTCTTTGCCACGGGCGGATACGGCAAGCCCGGGCTGGACATGCTGGAGGACCGCTTCCGCCTTTACGGCGTGGCGGGCATACGCCTGCAGTGGAACATCGGCAGCCTCTACACCCTGCGCGACAGCCGCCGGCGCATAGCCGCCGACATGGAGCGGGTGGAGAACAGCCGCAGGGCCTTCCTGCTCGACACGCGGATGGAGGCCACCGGGCAGCGCGAGACCATAAGGCGGCTTGAAGACCAGATAAGCTACGACGGCGAGATAATACGCCTGCGCCGCAACGTGCGCCTCGCATCGGAGGCCAAGATGGCCGGCGGAACCATCGACGGCACCGACCTGGCGCGCGACATCGACGCCGAGCAGCAGGCCGTGAAGGCCAAGATGGTGCACGAGGTTGAGCTGCTCGAGGCCATCTACCACCTGAAATATGTAACTAACAACTAACCCCCATTGCCCATGAAACCATCAACGATACTTGCGCTGTGCATCGCCGCCGTGGCCTCGGCCTGCGGAAAGGACGACGGCGAGTGCGACGCCTCGGGCGTGTTCGAAACCACCGAGGTTACCATCTCTGCACGGGCCTCGGGCGAGATAGTGCGCCTCGACGTGGAAGAAGGCTCCGACGTAAGGGCCGGGCAGGCCGTAGGACTCATCGACACCGTGCAGCTGAGCCTCAAGCGGGCCGAGCTGCTGGCCACGCTCAGGGCCACCGGCAGCCGCCGCTACGACGTGGCGCGACAGGTGGCGGCCCTGCGCCAAGAGATAGCCACGCAGAGGCGCGAGCGCAACCGCTTTGAGAAGCTCGTGGCGGCCAACGCCGCCACGGCCAAGCAGACTGACGACATCGACGCCGCCATAGCCAGGCTGACCAAGCAGCTCGAGGCACAGCAGGAAACGCTCAACAAGGCCAACCAAGGCGTGAGCGCGCAAGCCGAGGCCATCGAGGCGCAACTCGCGCAGGTGGACTACCGCATAGGCCAGTGCGCCATAGTAAGCCCCGTGGGCGGAACGGTGCTGGCCAAGTATGCCGAGCGGGGCGAGCTGGCCGCCGAGGGGCGCAGCCTGCTGCTCGTGGGCGACCTGAAGAGGATGAGGCTCAGGGCTTACGTGGACGCGCCCACGCTGACGCGGCTGAAGATAGGGCAGCAGGTGGCGGTCTACGCCGATGATGGCGAGGACGGCAGGCGGGAGTACCGGGGGCGCATAGAGTGGATTTCGGACAAGGCGGAGTTCACCCCAAAGACCATACAGACGCGCGACGAGCGGGCCAACCTCGTGTATGCAGTGAAGGTGGCCGTGCAGAACGACGGCTTCATAAAGCGCGGCATGTACGGCGAGATGAAGGTAACGGAGAACTGAAACAGCCGGAAGGCCACCAACGGGGGAAAGCACCATGAACAGCAACGCAGCAATCTCAGCCGAGGCACTGGCCAAGAGCTACGGCAAGACGCAGGCCCTAAGGGGCGTGAGCCTTGACGTGGGGAGGGGCGAGCTGTGCGGCATAATAGGCCCCGACGGGGCGGGCAAGACCACGCTGCTGCGCATACTGGCCACGCTGCTGCTGCCCGACGCGGGACGGGCCTACATCGCCGGGCTCGACGTGGCGGGCAGCTACCGCGCCGTGCGCAGGCTCATAGGCTACATGCCGGGCCGGTTCTCGCTCTACCAGGACCTCACGGTGGAGGAGAACCTGCAGTTCTTCGCCACGGTGTTCGGCACCACCATAAGCGCCAACCGCCACCTCGTGGACGACATCTACCGCCAGATAGAGCCGTTCGGCAACCGCCCCGCCGGCAAGCTCTCGGGCGGCATGAAGCAGAAGCTGGCCCTGTGCTGCGCACTGATCCACAAGCCCGAGGTGCTGCTGCTCGACGAGCCCACCACCGGCGTCGACCCCGTGTCGCGCAAGGAGTTATGGGCCATGCTGCTCAAGCTGCGCCGCGAGGGCATCACCATCCTCGTGTCTACGCCTTACATGGACGAGGCCAAGCTCTGCGACCGCATAGCGCTCATGCAGCAGGGCCGATTCCTCGGCGCCGACACGCCACGGGGCATAGCCGCCCGCTATCCCACCGCGCTCTTCGCCGTGCGCTCCAAAGAGATGCACCGCCTGCGCCACGGCCTCGCCGCCTGCCCCGCCGTGGCCTCGGCTTTCTCGTTCGGCGACGCATACCACGTAACGCTGCGGCCCGGCGGCAGCCCCGCCGCGCTGGCCGAGAGCCTGGCCCGGCAGGGCCACGCAGGCGTGGCCGTGGACCCGATAGAGCCTACGGTGGAGGACTTCTTCATGCTGCTGGGCAGCGAAACGGAGCATACCACATGACAGACACTGCAATACAAGCCGACGGGCTTACCAAGCGGTTCGGCACGTTCACCGCCGTTGACCACATAACGTTCAGCGTGGCGCAGGGCGAGATATTCGGCTTCCTCGGGGCCAACGGCGCGGGCAAGACCACGGCCATGCGCATGCTGTGCGGCCTGAGCCTGCCCACGGAGGGCCGTGCCAGCGTGGCGGGCTTCGACGTGGCGGCCCAGCCGGAGCAGGTGAAGCGGCGCATAGGCTACATGAGCCAGCGGTTCTCGCTCTACGACGACCTTAAGGTGTGGGAGAACCTGCGGCTCTTCGGCGGCATATACGGCATGGACGGCAGCGAGATAAGCCGCAAGACCGACGAGCTGCTGGCCCGCCTGGGCTTCGCCTCCGAGCGGGGCAGCTACGTAAGCTCGCTGCCGCTGGGGTGGAAACAGAAGCTGGCCTTCTCCGTGGCAGTGCTCCACGAGCCGAGCGTGGTGTTCCTCGACGAGCCTACAGGAGGCGTAGACCCGGCCACGCGACGCCGCTTCTGGGAACTGATATACGACGCCGCCGACCGTGGCATAACGGTGTTCGTCACCACGCACTACATGGACGAGGCCGAATACTGCGACCGCGTGAGCATCATGGTCGACGGGCGCATAGAGGCACTCGACTCGCCCGCCGCACTGAAGGCCCGCTACGGGGCTGCCACGATGGACGGCGTGTTCCAGCAACTGGCGCGGCGCGCCACCCACTCCGGCGGCTGACGGCCCGCACGACTGGCTACGGCCCACATACTGCAACGACAATCAAGGCACAGGGGATGAAACAGTTCCGTTCGTTCGTAAGGAAGGAATTCCTGCTGATTTTCCGCGACAGGCGCACGCTGCTCATACTGCTCGTGATGCCGCTCATGCTGGTGCTCATGCTCGGCTACGCCATAAAGACCGAGCTGAACAACGCCCGCATGGCCGTGCTCGACCCCGCGAAGGATGCCGAGACGCTGCGCATAAAGGAGAGCTTCGGCGCCAGCCAGTACTTCACCGTGGTGGAGGAGACCGAGAGCCGCGCCCGCATCGATGAGCTGTTCCGCCGGGGCGACATAAGCCTCGCGCTGGTGTTCGCGCCCGACTTTGCCGAAAGCGGCGCACGAGGTGGGCGCGAGGCCACCGTGCAACTCATTGCCGACGGCACCGACCCAAACCAGGCCGCGCTGCTCACGGGCTACGCCCAGGGAGTGATGGCTGCCGGGAGCGCAGCCGCCGAGGCACTGCCAGTGGAGACGCGGATGCTCTACAACCCGCAGCAGCAAAGCTCGTACAACTTCGTGCCGGGCGTGATGGGCCTCGTGCTGATGCTCATCTGCGCCATGATGACCTCGGTGGCCATAGTGAGGGAAAAGGAGACGGGCACCATGGAGGTACTGCTGACCTCGCCGCTCAGCCCGATGCAGATAATATTGTCGAAGATCGCGCCTTACTTCGCGCTCTCGGTGGTCAACATAGTCACGGTGCTGCTGCTGGCCACGCAGGTGATGGGGGTGCCTATAAGGGGCAGCATATGGTGGCTGGCCGTGGTGTCGGTGCTGTTCATAGTGGTGGCGCTGGCCCTGGGCCTGCTCATATCAACGCTCGTGAGCAGGCAGATGGAGGCCCTGCTCGCATCGGGCATAGGGCTGATGATGCCCACGCTGGTGTTCTCGGGGCTGATATTCCCCATAGAGAGCATGCCCGCAGCCCTTGGCTGGATATCCAACCTCATACCCGCACGGTGGTACATATCGGCCATGCGCAAGATAATGATTGAGGGCGCAGGCCCGGAGAGCTTCGCCCCGGAGCTGTGCATAACGGCCCTGATGGCCGTGGCGCTCATGGCTGCCGCGCTCAAGAACTTCAAGGTGAGGCTCTGACTCCAAGGCCGCCACGCCGCCGGAGGGCCGCGCCCGCCCCGCCAACTAACCGCCAAACAGCAAGCCATGCTTAGATACCTGCTCGAAAAGGAGTTCAAACAGATACTGCGCAACAAGTTCCTGAAAATGATGCTTGTGGCCTTCCCGCTCATGATGATAGTGGTGTTCCCCTACGTCACGAGCCAGGAAGTGGCCGACGTGAAGGTGTGCATCGTGGACAACGACCGCTCGCAGGCTTCGGCGCGCCTGGCCATGAAGGTGGCGGCGTCAGGCTGCTTCGCCCTCGCCGCAAGCGAGCCTACCTACAGCCGCGCGCTCGAAAGCGTGGAGCGGGGCGAGGCCGACATAGTGATGGAGATCCCGCCGGGCTTCGCCCGCGACGCTGCCAAGGGCCTGCAGCCGCGCGTGATGGTGGCGGCCAGCGCGGTGAACGGCGTGCGCGGGGCTCTGGGCGCGCAGTACCTGGGCAGCATAATAGGCGCGCTGGCCGACGAGGCGCGCGCCGAGAGCGGCCTGCCCCAGCCTGCCGGGGCCGCGGCGGAGCCGAGCCTGCTCTACCGCTACAACCCCGCGCTCGACTACAAGGTGTTCATGGTGCCAGGGCTGATAGCCGTACTCATCACGCTGCTGTGCTGCGCGCTCACCGCGCTCAACATCGTGGGCGAGAAAGAAGCCGGAACCATCGAGCAGATAAACGTCTCGCCGGTGCCGCGCAGGCTCTTCATCCTGGCCAAGCTGATGCCCAACTGGGCCATAGGCTTGGTGGCGCTGGCCTTCGGGATGGGCTTCGCATGGGCCGTGCACGGCATAACCCCGGCAGCCGGGGTGGCCACGGTGCTGCTGCCCGCCGCACTGTTCATACTCACGGCCTCGGCCATGGGCATGGTGATATCCAACTACTCCGACACCATGCAGCAGGCCATGTTCGTGATGTTCTTCTTCATCATCATCATGATGCTTACCTGCGGACTGTTCACTCCCGTGGAGAGCATGCCACGCTGGGCGCAGGCCGCCACGTCGGTCAACCCCATGACTTACTTCACCCGGGCCATGCGCATGGCCTACCTGAAGGGAAGCTCACCCGCCGACATGGCCCCGTGCCTGGCTGCACTGGCCGCCTTCGCGGTGGCGCTCAACGCCTGGGCCGTGGCCAGCTACAGGAAGAGCAGCTGACGCGGCGCGCCTTTGGCTGGAGCGCAGCAAGAAATGCGGGCGCAGCCCTTTGCCGTTAGCCGGAAAATGACTACTTTTGCGCCAGGTTACGACAAGCATAGCTGACAATGGACGTAAAGATAGAGGAATCGTGGCGCAGGCACATAGGCGCCGAGTTCGACAAACAGTACTTCATCGACCTTACCGAGTTCGTGCGCCGGGAGTACGCCAACCATACGTGCTACCCGCCCGGGCGGCTCATATTCAACGCCTTCAACCTGTGCCCCTTCGACCGCGTGAAGGTGGTGATAATAGGCCAGGACCCTTACCACGAGCCGGGCCAGGCCCACGGCCTGAGCTTCTCCGTGGGCGAGGGCGTGCCGCTGCCGCCATCGCTCGTGAACATATTCAAGGAGATACAGCTCGACCTCGGCACGCCGATGCCCGCAAGCGGCGACCTCACGCGCTGGGCCGAGCAGGGTGTGCTGCTGCTCAACGCCACGCTCACCGTGCGCGCCCACCAGGCTGCCAGCCACCAGCGGCGAGGCTGGGAGGAGTTTACCGACGCGGCCATACGAGCACTCAACGCCGACCGCGACCACCTCGTGTTCATCCTCTGGGGCGGCTACGCACGCTCCAAGGCACCGCTGATAGACGCCTCGCGCCACCTCGTGCTGCAGTCGGTGCACCCATCGCCGCTCTCGGCCAACCGCGGCGGGTGGTTCGGCAACCACCACTTCTCGCGGGCCAACGCTTACTTGGAGGCCCACGGAGAGGAGCCCATAAGATGGTGAAAGGCCATGCCGCCACGGCCATCGCCAAGCCCTGCCAGCCTCATGCGCGGCCCACCAACCATGCAAATCCCCCAAAACAAATCCCAAGCCAATGGCCAACAACACGGCGGAGCTGCCGCCAATAATACAAGTGGGCGACGTGCTGATGTCGCCCGACATATTCACCGAGTGCTTCTGCTGCGACCTCGATGCCTGCCACGGGGCCTGCTGCGTGGAGGGCGATGCCGGCGCACCCGTAACCCTCGACGAGATAGCCGCCATGGAGCAGTCGCTCGATGCCGTGTGGGCGTCGCTTGCGGCCGGGGCGCAGGCCGTGATAGACCGCCAGGGCGTGGCCACCACCGACCCCGAGGGCGAGCTTGTCACCTCTATAGTGGGCGGGCGCGACTGCGTGTTCACAGTGCATGAGGGCGACTGCTGCCTCTGTGCGCTCGAGAAAGCCTGCCGCGAGGGCCGCTCGCAGTTCATGAAGCCCATAAGCTGCGCGCTCTATCCCCTGCGCGAGAAAGCCTTCGCAGGGGGCCTCGTGGGCCTCAACTACAACCGGTGGGCCATCTGCCGCCCCGCCGCAGAAAAGGGGCGGCGGCTCGGCCTGCCGCTCTACAAGTTCCTTGAGGGCCCGCTGACGCGGCGCTTCGGCGCGCAATGGTACGCCGAACTGCTGGCCGTGGCCGGCGAGCTGCGCCGCCAAGGACTGCTGCCCAACCCTAAGGCCGGGGCCAACGACGCATCTGGAAAGGATTTGGGATGAGGCAGGGGCAACAAAACCTGTCGTACGCCACCTGAAAGATACGGAACTCATCCTGAATCCCGTATTTTCCATTTGCACAAAAACAGGGTCAGCGGTTTGCCACATCTTTACAAAAAAAAGAGTTACAAGTGCTGGCCTTGTAACTCCCTGACTTCTTAGATTTTTGTCTTGCGCTTCAAGATGGGCTTGAACCAACGACCCCCTGATTAACAGTCAGGTGCTCTAACCAACTGAGCTATTGAAGCATTTGCTGCGCTTCATTTCTGAATTGCGATGCAAAGGTAATGCGTTTTTGCGAAACCTGCAAATTTTTCGGCGGGAAAATGCGCGAAAACATAAAAATTTCTCAAAAAAACAAGCGACAAGGGCGGAATTAGAGCATAATCATTTAATTTTGCAGCCAAAACGACAACATTTACAAGCGTGCGCCACAAGGCATGGCGGCACCGGGGGCGTTGGCCTGCGGCGCCGCGGCCCCGGGCGGACCGAAAGCTGAAAGGACTACAATGAAACGACGCATCTTCATCCTGCTGGCAGCCTGCATGGCCGTGGGCGGCGCATGGGCGCAGAAACAAAAGAGCCACAACTTTGAGGTGGCAAAGAACCTCGACATCTTCAACACCATATACAAGAACCTCGACCTGATGTATGTGGACACGCTCAACCCCGCCGAGGTGATTGGCAACGGCATCAACGCCATGCTGCGCAGCCTCGACCCCTACACCGAGTATTACCCCGAGGACAAGAACAAGGAGCTGGAGATGATGCTCACCGGCAAGTACGCCGGCATAGGCTCGATAATACGCAAGAACCTGAAGCTGGGCAACATAGTCATCGACGAGCCTTACGAGGGCATGCCCGCCGCCGAGGCCGGGCTGAGGCGCGGCGACGAGATACTGGCGATAGACGACTCGTCGATGGTGGGCAAGGAGGTGGGCTACGTGAGCGAGAGGCTGCGCGGCGAACCGGGAACGACGTTCGCCCTGAGGGTGCGGCGCCCGTCCACGGGCAAGGAGATGACCTTCAAGGTGACGCGGCGCAACATAAAGCTGCCCACCATACCCTACTACGGGATGCGCCCGGGCGGCGTGGGCTACATCTGCCTGAGCAGCTTCACCGAGGGCTGCGCCAAGGAGATGCGCCGCGCCTTCGTTGACCTCAAGGGGCAGGGGGCCACGAAGCTGGTGCTCGACCTCAGGGGCAACGGCGGCGGCTCGCTGGCCGAGGCCATAGACATTATTAATATGTGGGTGCCCAAGGGGCTGACCCTCGTGGAGACGCGCGGCAAGCTGCGCCAAGCCAACCGCGAGTACAAGACGAAGCTTGAGCCTGTGGACACGCTCATGCCCATAGTGGTGCTCGTGAACGGCGAGACGGCCAGCGCCAGCGAGATAACGGCCGGCTCGCTGCAGGACCTCGACCGCGGCGTGGTGCTCGGCACGCGCACCTACGGCAAGGGCCTGGTTCAGGTGCCGATGGACCTGCCATACAACTCGATGCTCAAGCTAACCACCAGCAAGTACTACATACCCAGCGGCCGCTGCATACAGGCCATCAACTACAAGCACGGCGGCGGCGGATACACCGAGCGCATTGCCGACAGCCTCACCCACGTGTTCCGCACGCGCGCCGGGCGCGAGGTGCGCGACGGCGGCGGCATCAAGCCCGACGTGGAGGTGCGCCCCGACACGCTGCCCAACATTGTGCTCTACCTCGACCGCATAGACTCCACCGAGGTGATGCTCGACTACGAGACCGACTACATGGCGGCGCACAAGACGATAGCGCCGCCGGGGCAGTTTGCCATAACCGACGCCGAGTTCGCCGACTTCAAGAAGCGGGTGCTGGCCAGCGGCTTTTCCTACGACCCGATGAGCGGCAAGAAGCTCGACGAGCTGGTGAAGCTGGCCAAGTTCGAGGGCTACTACGACGACGCCAAGGCCGAGTTCGACAGCCTGCGCTCAAAGCTGAGCCACAACGTGGAGCGCGACCTTGAGCGCAACAAGGAAGACATAAAGCGGCTCTTGGAGCAAGACATCGTTACGGCTTATTACTTCCAGGCAGGGGCCATCGAGGCCGCGCTCCGCCACGACAAGCAGCTCATGGAGGCCGAGCGGCTGCTCGCCGACCCGCAGGCTTACCGCAGCCTGCTCGCGCCGAAGGGCGACTGACGCGACAACGGGGCCAGGCGATGGCACGGCCCCACCCGGGGCCTGCCGTGGCCGGGCATAGGGGCCAGCAGCCGCGGGCGCCTATCGCGCCCGCGGCTGCGCTCCTAAGCACGTTCTTGTTCGTGTCCATCTTTCTTTTCCGGTAAATTGACGTTTGGGCCTAGCCCAAATCCGCTTAACATTTTTATGTTAATTGCCGCGGCCGAGCCTTCCCCGGCTAACACATTGAGGCTCAACGAGTTGCCCGAACGGGCCGTTTAGGCTTGTCAAACGGGCCGTTCTGTCGGGCGAAACGGCCCGTTTCGCGCCACGGGAGAGGCCGTTTTGCGCCACGGCCTGCCGCAGGCGGCCCGCAGCAGCGGCGCAGGCCGCCCGGTAGTTGCATATTTGCAACCAGCCCGGCAGCGCGCCGGCACATGATTGGAGGCCCGGCGGCGGTTTTGGTCAAATAACGCCCCGCCATGCCGGATTATAGCGCTTCGAGAGGCAAAAACTGCCTCCGCGATGTTACAAAGAGGATAAATAAAGGGAAAACTTGCACATTTTCCGCCGCAAGGCTTGCGTATGAGCAGAATTATTCGTACCTTTGCAGCGTTCAGTGGAATGAGGGGCTTCTCCGAAAGCTCCTCATTTTATTTTAATGACACGACAATATGATTGACAAGAACGCAGTAAAGACTATCGTCGAAGAATGGTTGCAGGGCAACGAGTACTTCCTCGTGGACGTCAGCATGGAGCCCGAGGGCCGCATCGTTGTTGAGATCGACCACGCCGACGGGGTGTGGATAGAAGATTGCGCCGAGCTGAGCCGCCACCTCCAGGAGCGGCTGGGCGACGAGCTGGGCGACTACGAGCTTGAGGTGGGCTCGGCCGGGATAGGCCAGCCCTTCAAGGTGCCGCAGCAGTATGCCATACACGTGGGCAAGCCCGTAGAGGTGCTCACGGCCGAGGGCAAGAAGGTGCAGGGCGTGCTCAAGAGCGTGAGCGGCCATGACTTTGTGGTTACGGTGAAGGAGAAGCAGCGCGTGGAGGGCAAGAAGCGCCCCGTCATCGCCGACGTGGACAAGGCCTTCAGCATGGACAACGTGAAATATACAAAATACCTATTAAGTTTCAAATAAAGCTATGGCAGCAAAGAAAGAAGAAAAAGGTCCGAGCATGATAGAGACCTTCCAGGAGTTCAAGGAGACGAAGAACATCGACCGCACCACGCTCGTGAGCGTGCTCGAGGAGAGCTTCCGCAACGTCATCGCGAAGCTCTTCGGCAGCGACGAGAACTTCGACGTCATCGTGAACCCCGACAAGGGCGACTTCGAGATACACCGCAACCGCATCGTGGTGGCCGACGGCGACGTGCAGGACGAGAACAAGCAGATATCGCTCTCCGACGCGCAGAAGATAGAGCCCGACTACGAGGTGGGCGAGGAAGTGAGCGAGGAGGTGAACTTCAGCAAGTTCGGCCGCCGCGCCATCCTCAACCTGCGCCAGACCCTGGCATCAAAGATACTGGAGCTTGAGCACGACTCGCTCTACAACAAGTACAAGGACAAGGTGGGCACCATCGTCAGCGGCGAGGTGTACCAGATGTGGCGCCGCGAGGTGCTCCTCATCGACGACGAGGGCAACGAGCTCCACCTGCCCAAGAGCGAGCAGATACCCGCCGACGCCTACCACAAGGGCGAGGCCGTGCGCGCCGTGGTGCTGCGCGTGGACAACGAGAACAACAACCCGCGCATCATCCTCAGCCGCACCAGCCCCATGTTCCTCGAGCGCCTGCTCGAGGCCGAGGTACCCGAGATAGCCGACGGGCTCATCACCATACAGCGCGTGGCCCGCATGCCCGGCGAGAGGGCCAAGGTGGCCGTTGAGAGCTACGACGAGCGCATCGACCCCGTGGGAGCCTGCGTCGGGGTGAGGGGAAGCCGCGTGCACGGCATCGTGCGCGAGCTGTGCAACGAGAACATCGACGTCATCAACTACTCCAGCAACACGCAGCTCTTCATCCAGCGCGCGCTCAGCCCGGCCAAGGTGTCGAGCATAACGCTCGACGAGGAGAACCACAAGGCCGAGGTTTACCTGCAGCCCGAGGAGGTGTCGCTGGCCATAGGCCGGGGCGGGCTCAACATCAAGCTCGCCAGCATGCTCACCGGCTTCACCATCGACGTGTTCCGAGTGGTGAGCGACAGCGAGGCCGACGAGGACATATACCTCGACGAGTTCGCCGACGAGATAGACCAGTGGGTAATCGATGCCATCAAGGCCATCGGGCTCGACACGGCCAAGGCCGTGCTCAACGCGCCGAGGGAGATGCTCATCGAGAAGGCCGACCTCGAGGAGGAAACCGTAGACCACGTGCTCAACGTGCTGCGGGCCGAGTTCGAGAACTAGGCCGCAGCGGCACCGTGGGACACCATGCGGGCCTTAGCCGGACTAATGTTCATGCTTCATGACGCTCATGACCATGGGGCCGGCAACCGCCAGGGCGCAGCAGCGCGGGCGGCCTCAGCAGGATGCGTTGTGGATTGTAGAACAAGAAGAAAATAACTTTATATGAGCATCAGATTAAACAAAGTATTGACAGAACTGAACATAGGCCTGCAAACGGCGGTAGATTTCCTCAAGAACAAGAAGAGCCTGGGCGAAATCAGGGACGACGCCAACGTCAACACCAAGATATCCGACGAGCAGTACCAGGCCCTGGCCAAGGCCTTCAAGGGCGACAAGGACATAAAGAACGAGGCCGAGAGCATATTCGCCAAGAAGGCCAAGGAGAAGAAAGCCGAGAAGGCCGAGAAGGCGGAGAAGAAGGCCACCAAGGGCGAAGACCTGCTCGGGCAGCGCCAGAAGTTCAAGCCGCTGGGCAAGATAGACCTCGACAGCGTGGGCAAGAAGCCGGCAGCGGCCACCAAGCCCGCCACGCAGCCCGCAGAGCCCGCAGCCCAGGCCAAGCCCGAGCCAAAGCCGCAGCCCAAGCCTGCAGCCCAGCCAGCTGCCCAGGCCAAGCCCGGGCAGCCCGCAGCGGCACCAGCACCGGCCAAGGAAACAGCACCGGCGCCAGCGCAGCCCGCCGCCGAGGCTCCCGCACAGCAGCCCGCCGAAAAGGCCGCCGAGGGTCCCAAGATCTTCACGCTGAAGACCGAGGAGCGCCTCGCGCCCAAGCTCAACGTGCTCGGCAAGATAGACCTCGACGCCCTCAACCAGAGCACCAGGCCCAAGAAGAAGTCGAAGGAGGAGCGCCGCAAGGAGCGCGAGGAGAAGGCCGCCGCCCAGCACCCCGGCGGCGAGCGCAAGAAGCGGGTGCGCATAGGCAAGGAGCGCGTTGACATAGAGGCCGCGGCCAGCCAGGGCCAGGCCGGGGGCGGAAAGAAGAAAAAGGGCGGCCAGGGCGGCCTGCAGGCCGCCGCGCAGCAGCAGGCCGCAGGCAAGGGCAAGAAGAACAAGAACCGCCCGGCCCACAAGCCGCTCGAGGTGAGCGACGAGGACGTGGCACGCCAGGTAAAGGAAACGCTGGCGCGCCTCACCAGCAAGAACCAGAACAAGAAGGGAGCCAAGTACCGCCGCGAGAAACGCGACGCCGTGCAGGAGCGCCTCAACGAGGAGCGCCTTGAGGAGCAGGCAGGCAGCAAGACGCTCAAGCTCACGGAGTTCGTCACCGTGAGCGAGCTGGCCACGATGATGAACGTGCCGGTGAACAAGGTGATAGGCACCTGCATGAGCATCGGCATAATGGTGTCAATCAACCAGAGGCTCGACGCCGAGACCATCAACCTCGTGGCCGAGGAGTTCGGCTTCACCACCGAGTACGTAAGCGCAGAGGTGAGCGCAGCCGTGAGCGAGGAGGAGGACGACGAGAACGACCTCGTGCCGCGCGCCCCCATCGTAACCGTAATGGGCCACGTGGACCACGGCAAGACATCGCTGCTCGACCACATACGCAACACCAACGTCATAGCAGGCGAGGCCGGAGGCATAACCCAGCACATCGGGGCCTACAACGTGACACTGGCCGACGGCCGCAAGATAACCTTCCTCGACACCC
Organism: uncultured Prevotella sp.; assembly: GCA_944319915.1. Lineage (GTDB taxonomy): Bacteria > Bacteroidota > Bacteroidia > Bacteroidales > Bacteroidaceae > Prevotella. The sequence continues at coordinate 14,404 of CALUEY010000031.1, forward strand.
CGGGCCACGAGGCATTCACCGCCATGCGCGCCCGAGGGGCCCAGGTAACCGACATCGCCATCATCATCATAGCCGCCGACGACAGCGTGATGCCCACCACCAAGGAGGCCATAGCCCACGCGCAGGCGGCCAACGTGCCGATGGTGTTCGCCATAAACAAGATCGACAAGCCGGGAGCCAACCCCGACAAGATACGCGAGGACCTGGCCAACATGAACCTCCTGGTAGAGGAATGGGGCGGCAAGTACCAGTGCCAGGAAATATCCGCCAAGAAGGGCATAGGCGTCGACGAGCTGCTTGAGAAGGTGCTGCTCGAGGCCGAGATGCTCGACCTCAAGGCCAACCCCAACCGCCGAGCCACCGGCTCCATCATCGAGTCGTCGCTCGACAAGGGCCGGGGCTACGTGTCTACGGTGCTCGTGTCGAACGGAACGCTCCGCGTGGGCGACATCGTGCTGGCCGGCACCAACTACGGCCGCATAAAGGCCATGTTCAACGAGCGCAACCAGCGCATGGAGAAGGCTGGCCCCTCCGAGCCGGCCATCATCCTCGGCCTCAACGGCGCGCCCACCGCAGGCGACGCATTCCACGTGATGGGCAGCGAGCAGGAGGCCCGCGAGATAGCCTCGAAGCGCGAGCAGCTGCAGCGCGAGCAGGGCCTGCGCACCCAGACGCGCCTCACCCTGGCCGACATCAGCCACCGCATAGCCCTCGGCTCGTTCAAGGAGCTCAACCTCATCGTAAAGGGCGACACCGACGGCAGCGTGGAGGCGCTGAGCGACTCGTTCATAAAGCTCTCCACGGAAAAGATTCAGGTAAACGTCATCCACAAGGCCGTGGGCCAGATATCGGAGAACGACGTTACCCTGGCCGACGCCTCCGACGCCATCATCGTGGGCTTCCAGGTGCGCCCCTCGGCAGCGGCCCGCAAGCTGGCCGAGCGCGAGGGCGTGGAGATAAACACCTACTCCATCATCTACGACGCCATCGAGGACATACGCTCGGCCATGGAGGGCATGCTCGACAAGGTGAAGAAGGAGGTTACCACCGGCCAGGTGGAGGTGCGCGAGGTGTACAAGATATCCAAGGTTGGCACCGTGGCCGGGGCCTTGGTAACCGAGGGCAAGGTGCACGCCAAGGACAAGGCGCGCGTGGTGCGCGACGGCATCGTGATCCACACCGGCGACATCAACGCCCTCAAGCGCTACAAGGACGATGCCAAGGAGGTGGCCGCCGGACTGGAGTGCGGCATCAGCCTCGTAAACTTCAACGACATACAGCAGGGCGACATCATCGAGACCTTCACCGAGATAGAGGTGGAGCAGAAGCTCTGAGGAATTAAGAATGAAGAGTTAAGAATGAATAATTAAGGCGCCGCGGCGGGAGCAGCATCCCCGTCGCGGCGCTTTTTTGTGCCTAAATGGCGGCTGCCGCCCCCTCTTTTGGCCTTTTTAACAATAAGGTGGGGATTGCCCACCCTAATTTGCGTAACTTTGCACCGGCGCAAAGGCCCCACCCCACGAGCCGGCGCCAAGGCATGCGCCGCCGGGGCGGAGACCACCAGCCCAAGCACCCACGCCCGGGCGCGCCTGCCATGCAAACGGAAATGATACACCACTCCCGCCCGGGGTGCTTGCGGGGCAAACTTTACACAAAAAAGGAAAATGGAACCAAAGACCAAGAGGAAAATGAAAAGACTGGCTCTCTCGTTGTTTTTCATCGCCGCCGCAGCCTCGACGCAGGCGCAGGAAGTGGAACTTGTATTCGAGGTGAACGACCCCGAGGCGCGCACTGCCACGTTCACCAACTGCAAGAATGCAGAAGATTTAACCGAGCTTGCCATCCCCGAGACGGCCATCATCGACGGAGTGGAGTACACCGTGACATGCATCGACTTTGCTGCGAAGTCTTTTGGCGGCAACAAACAGGGAAATTTAGCCTACGTTACCGTTCCTAAGACCGTCACGGAAATAAAGCGATTGAAACTTTTTGGAAGTAGAAGCGATTCAGTGCGCATAGAGTTTGCAGAGGGCAGTACCCTGCGCATCATTGCTCCCAATGCCTTTGAAGCCAACACTAAGTTGAAGAGCATCAGCATTCCCGCCACGGTTGACTCCATAGGCAAAAAAGCTTTTTATGGTTGCATTATGCTACAGCATATCAGCATACCTGCCGACGTAAAGTCCATGCACGACTATGTTTTCCAAATGTGCGAAAGCCTTTCTACCGTGGAGTTGCCCGAAGGGCTTGAGCACATAGGCGACGCTGCATTCTACGGATGCAAGTTTCTGTCCCGGATAGACATTCCGTCCACTGTCAAGAGCATAGGCAACACTGCCTTCTCCAATATTAAGTGGGCATACGTGCATTGCGAAGTTCCTCCCATCGTTGGCAAGAACGCCTTAAATTCCGGATGTTATGTGTTAGTAGACGCCCCAGACTTCGTAGACGACTATAAAGCAGCCGATGGCTGGAACAGTTATATGACATGGGCCCCGGCTACGACTGGCAACGCCGAACTTGACACAAAATACGTCTACGGTGCAGTCGGCCCGTCGTCGGCTTGGCTCTTGTGGGTGGCCGACAGCGTAAAGAGCGTGGATGTGGCCGCCACGGTCACCAGTGCCGGTAAGGTCTGCACCGTGGACTCCATAGTCCACAAGTTCATGAACAACCAAGCCTTGACAGATGTCACCATAAACGCCCCGCTGAAGACCATCCCCCGAGGAATGTTCGAAAGATGCACCAACCTTACCTCTGTGACGCTGCCGCAGACGGTAGACTCCATCAGCGTCAACGCTTTTTATGAAACAAAAATCAAGGAACTCACCATCCCGGCAAATGCAAGGCTGGCCCCAGGGGCATTGTCAGGCATGTACTCTGCGGAGGCATTCCATGCAGAAGGGGATGGCCACTTCTACGATATCGACGGTGTGCTGTACGACCGCACATATTCCACAGCAGGCGGCAAGGCCGCCGTTGCGCTCCATACCTATCCTACAGCCCGCGCTCGCGCCTCATACGCAGTGGCTGATGGAACAGAGGCTATAGCCAGAGACGCGTTCTATGAAACCAACCTCGACGTGTTGGAAATCCCCACGTCGGTCAGACGAATAGAGCCAGATGCCATCAACTCTGGCTTTGTCGACAGCATAGGCTTCGCCCCTGGCTCACAGTTGGAAGTAATTGAGGCAGATGCATTCAGTTCTATCAGAGGGTTTAAATCGTTCTGCATACCCGCCGGAGCTACTATAAACACCCCCAACTTCCACGCTTGTGGAGACTTGGCAGCCGTCACGGTTGAAGACGGCCATCCGCTGTACATTTCAGTGGATGGCGTGCTTTACAGCAAGGACATGAAGAGGCTTGTGCTTTATCCCGGCGGCAGGACAGCGCCGACGTACATCCTGCCAGAGACAGTTGAGAACTTGGAACACGCCCTTTGCAAACCCCTAAAGATGCTGAAGAGCTTCTATGTGCTTGCCTCTACGCCTCCAGTCTTTAATACAAATTGGTTGTTCAATACCACTCTATACGTAAGACAGTCGGTGCTGGAAGCCTACAAGTCGGAATTTTCGTGGACACACTTCATGAACATCGTAGGCATCAGCGACGAGGAGGCCGATGCAATTATCACCGATATAGATGGCGTGAAGGCCGATGGCGACGGGGTTGCAGGCCCGGACAACGCCCACGATGGTTGGCGCACGCTCGGCGGCGTGAGCGTAGACAAGCCGTCGAAGGGCATCTACATCCACAACGGCAAGAAAGTGGTTGTAAACTGACCCCCTCATGGCTGCGCCCGCGCATGCTCGTGGGGGCGCGGGCGCAGCTCTGTTTTTGTAAACTTTTATCCGAATTCGGGCTGCCTGCGCCAACCCTCTGGCTTCCAGTGGTTTGCAATACAGGGCAAACGGCGGCGCAAAACGGCCTGTCCGGCATTGCAAAACGGCCTATATCGCGGTGCGATATAGGCCGTTTTGCAATGCAACAAGTTCCCCATGCCTGCCCGGCAGGGCTTTTGTAAGCTTTTTTGCGCACACCAAGGGCTGAGGCAACCCTTGCCCCGTCAGCGGGCAAAGGCGTTGAGCCGCGCCGCGGTCTTGCGCAGGAGCTTGGCGTTGGCCGATGTGGCGAGCACCCGCCGCGCCCCGTCCAGCAGCTTGCGGCGGCTGTCTATCTGCTTCAGTGTCAGCGTGGGCGAGGGCAGGCGGCCCAGGTCGTGGATGGCCACGGCCAGCTCCGACCACGCCTCAAGCCGCTCGCGCTCCGCGGCCGAGATGTGCATCACCGAGCCGTGGCGCGGGGTGAACGTGCCGCGCGTGGGCGTGTCATGCACGTAAGTGAACTCCTTCAGGTCCTTGCTGCGGCAGAACTGGTAGTAGCCCTGGGCGTAGCAGTCGTACATTAATATATATTCGTCGCTGCCAATCAGGGGGAACACGCTCGAACCCTCCACCGGGTACTGCCCCGGCTTCTGCAAGTGGCGGTACTCCACGGCGTAAGGCCCGGTGAGCGTCTTGGCCGTGGCGCGCATCACTCCCTGCCTCGTCTTGAAGCCGTTGTTCACCGTGGGCAGGCCCTCGTCCTTGAAGAAGAGCACGTATTCCTTGTTCTTCCGGTCGTAGATTATGTCGCCGTCGATGGCCGCCGTGCCAAAGTCGAAGAGCAGCTGCGGCTCGGTTATGTCGGTGAAATCGTCGTTCACGTAGCTGTAGAATATCTTGAAGTACGGCTGGAACTTCTTCCCCACGGGATATTCCCAGTCGTGGCGGCCTATGGAGTAGTATATCATGTACTTGCCCTCGGCCTCGTCCCATATCACCTGCGGCGCCCAAACGGCGTGCAGGTTCTTGCGGTCGAAGCCCTCAAGCTGGGGGAACCGCGTCGGGAAGTCGATGGCCGTGTGCTGCCAGTGCAGCAGGTCGGTGCTCTTCATCAGCACCAGCCCGTCGTTGCTCTGCCAGCCCTCGTCGGAGCGCATGTCCGTCATCACCATATAATAAGTCTTTCCGTCGCGCCCCCGGCAGATGTACGGGTCGCGTATGCTGCGCTTAAGCGCTATCGAGTCTGCCGCCACCACGGGCCTGCCGCCGTTGAGCGAGGTGTAGTCGAGGCCGTCGTCGCTCAGCGCATAGCGTACCTGCTCGCCCGATGGCGAGTTGTTCGAGAAGAAAGCGAAGAGGTAGCAGCTGTCCTGCGCCTCCGCCTGTGCCGCAGAGGCGGGCTGCGCGGCCAGCAGTGCGGCCAGCGCGGCCATGATGTTTTTTCTTGTCATAAATATGTTTCTGTTCGTTGTCTGTCTTGGTCTTGAATCGGTAGAAGCCACGTTTCCGGCGGCCTGATTCGCCACGCCGCAGAGGCCGGTTGGCGTTGCGGCCTCAGTGTCGCCGTCCTGCCGTCTCGGCTATCCGATGAGCCAACGGCACAGGAAATAACATCCCACGCCTATGCCCAAGATTAGCAAAAAGGAGGGTGGGGCGACCAGGACAAGTGCGAGCGTTCCTATGGCGGCGGCCATGCAGCCGTATGCCGGCAGCCAGTTTTGCCTGCGGTTTTCGCGGCCGTTGCTGTTAGGACAGTCTTTGTCTTCTGTTGACATACTTTTTTGCGAATTCGTTTCCGTGGTCGGAATTGCTTTTCCATGCCGTGTGTCGCGGCCCGGCATTCCCGCTTTGCAAATATACGTGTTTTATTTCATTCAGCAAAGTATTTGCCGCAATTTGCTCCCCTTGCTGTCTCTGCCCTCGAGCATGGGCTGCGTAGCGTGTGGCTTTTTGCCGGTTGTGGCATTGCCGTGTCGCATTCGCGAAGTATGGGCGTGCATTCGTAAGCGGCTGATTGCGTGGGTGTTATGGCTTCCGCATAGGCTTGTGTGCAGCGGATTGGTATGCTGAAACGGCCGTTTACGAGGCTTTCCCAGCCGTTTCAGCGCACTTGAAATCGGCAGTTTTGCGCTGTAAAACGTCACATTTCGCCGCCTGAAACGCGCCGTTTGGGCTTCCGAAATGGCGCGTTTCGCGCGGAGAATCCTCGTTTTTCACCCATTTCATCGGCAGGTGCCGTTTCGTGACATCTCTTTCGCCAGAAAATGAAGTGTTAAATCCTGGAATCACAGCCCATGGGTCGCTGAGGTCTGTGGATGCCGATGTGAGCGCGGCTTTGGGGCTTGGCTTGGCGGCTTCCCTTGCCGTGGAGGCGTGGCCGCGACGTCAAGCCTGCTTAGCGCGGCAGCTCACGCGGCGGCGTGCGAGACTTGGCGTGAGCCTTTTTCGGGAGTTTGTTTTGCCGTTTGCGCTAATTGTGCTATCTTTGCAGGGAATTATGCACATCTGATAATTCCACAATCAATGACAATTACACAAAGCGATGGAATACAACTTTAGGGAAATCGAGAAGAAATGGCAGCGCAGGTGGGTGGAGCAACATACCTACCGCGTGGGCGAGGACAAGCAGAAAGAGAAGTTCTACGTGCTCAACATGTTCCCCTACCCCTCGGGGGCGGGCCTGCATGTGGGCCACCCGCTGGGCTACATCGCCAGCGACATATACGCCCGCTACAAGCGGCTGAGGGGCTACAACGTGCTCAACCCCATGGGCTACGACGCCTACGGCCTGCCAGCCGAGCAGTACGCCATACAGACCGGGCAGCACCCTGCCATAACCACCGAGGCCAACATAAACCACTACCGCGAGCAGCTTGACAAGATAGGCTTCTCGTTCGACTGGGAGCGCGAGGTGCGCACCTGCGATCCCAAGTACTACCACTGGACCCAGTGGGCCTTCCAGAAGATGTTCAAGAGCTACTACGACAACGCCCAGCAGAAGGCCCGGCCCATAGAGGAGCTTGTGGCCGCGTTTGAGAAGGGCGGCACCGAGGGCGTGAGCGCGGCCTGCTCGGAGGAGCTGAGCTTCACCGCCGCCGAGTGGCAGGCCATGGACGAACGGAAGAGGCTGGAGGTGCTGATGAACTACCGCATAGCCTACCTGGGCGAGACGATGGTGAACTGGTGCCCGCAGCTGGGCACGGTGCTGGCCAACGACGAGGTGGTGGACGGAGTGTCGGAGCGCGGCGGCTACCCCGTGGTGCAGAAGAAGATGCGCCAGTGGTGCCTGCGCGTGTCGGCATACGCACAGCGCCTGCTCGACGGGCTCGACACCATAGACTGGACCGAGTCGCTGAAGGAGACCCAGCGCAACTGGATAGGCCGCTCGGAAGGGGCTGAGGTGCGCTTCAAGGTAAAGGGTAGCGGCGAGGAGTTCACCATCTTCACCACCCGCGCCGACACGATGTTCGGCGTCACCTTCATGGTGCTGGCGCCCGAGAGCGAGCTGGTGCAGAAGGTGACCACGCCCGGGCAGCAGGCCGAGGTGGACGCCTACCTTGAGCGCACCAAGAAGCGCACCGAGCGCGAGCGCATAGCCGACCGCAGCGTGAGCGGCGTGTTCACAGGCTCTTACGCCATCAACCCCATGACGGGCGAGGAGGTGCCTATATGGATAAGCGACTACGTGCTGGCAGGATACGGCACTGGGGCCATCATGGCCGTGCCTGCCCACGACTCGCGCGACTACGCCTTCGCCCGCCACTTCGGCCTCGAGATACGCCCGCTCATAAAGGGCTGCGACGTCAGCGAGCAGAGCTTCGACGCCAAGGAGGGCATAGTGTGCAACTCGCCAAAGGCCGGGGCGGAGAGCGCATCGGGCCTGGTGCTCAACGGGCTTACCGTAAGGGAGGCCATAGCCAAGACCAAGCAGTTCGTGGAGGAGCGGGGCCTTGGCCGCGTGAAGGTGAACTACCGCCTGCGCGACGCCATCTTCTCGCGCCAGCGTTACTGGGGCGAGCCGTTCCCGGTTTACTATAAGGACGGGATGCCCTACATGATCCCGGAGGAATGCCTGCCGCTGGAGCTGCCCGAGGTGGACAAGTTCCTGCCCACCGAGACGGGCGAGCCGCCCCTGGGCCACGCCACGCGCTGGGCCTGGGACACCGAGGCCAACTGCGTGACCGACAACTCGCGCATAGACAACAAGGCGGTGTTCCCCTTGGAACTGAACACCATGCCGGGCTTCGCCGGGTCGAGCGCATATTACTTAAGGTATATGGACCCTCACAACGACGGCGCACTCGTAAGCCCTGAGGCCGACGCCTACTGGCGCGAGGTGGACCTCTACGTGGGCGGCACGGAGCACGCCACGGGCCACCTGATATACTCGCGCTTCTGGAACAAGTTCCTGCACGACCTCGGGGTGTCGGCCGTGGAGGAGCCGTTCAAGAAGCTCGTCAACCAAGGGATGATACAGGGGCGCAGCAACTTCGTGTACCGCATAAAGGACACCAACACGTTCGTGTCGCTCGGGCTTAAGGACAAGTACGACATCACGCCGCTGCACGTAGACGTGAACATAGTGCACGGCGACGTGCTCGACATCGAGGCGTTCCGCGCCTGGCGCCCCGAGTACAACGATGCAGAGTTCGTCCTCGAGGGCGGCAAGTACGTTTGCGGCTGGGCTATCGAGAAAATGTCGAAGTCGATGTACAACGTGGTCAACCCCGACATGATAGTAGAGAAGTACGGCGCCGACACGCTGCGCCTCTACGAGATGTTCCTCGGCCCGGTGGAGCAGAGCAAGCCGTGGGACACCAACGGCATAGACGGCTGCCACCGCTTCCTGCGCAAGTTCTGGGCGCTGTTCTACGGCCGCGGGGACAGGCTCATCGTTGACGACCGCGAGCCTTCGGCCGAGGAGCTGAAGACCGTACACAAGCTCATAAAGAAGGTTACGCAGGACATCGAGCAGTTCAGCTACAACACCAGCATCTCGGCGTTCATGATATGCGTAAACGAGCTTGGGCAGCTCGGCTGCCACAACCGCGCGCTGCTCAGCAGCCTCGTGGTGCTCATGGCCCCGTTCGCCCCGCACATAGCCGAGGAGCTGTGGGAGGCCCTGGGCGGCCAGGGCAGCGTGTGCGACGCCAGCTGGCCCGAGTGGGACGAGCAGTGCCTCGTGGAGAGCACCGTGCAGCTCACGGTGTCGTTCAACGGCAAGGCGCGCTTCCAGATGGACTTCAACGCCGACGCCGACAACGCCACCATCGAGCAAGCGGTGCTCGCCGACGAACGCTCGCAGAAGTACATGGGCGGCAAGCAGGTGGTGAAGGTCATCATAGTGCCAAGGAAGATAGTCAACGTGGTGGTGAAATGACGGCAAGCGGCAACCATGTGCTCGGCGAGGTGAAGGACTACGTGTTCATAACCTTCGGCCTGATGCTCTACACCTTCGGCTTCACGGTGTTCCTCCTGCCCTACAAGATAGTGACGGGGGGCATCGCCGGGTTGGGCGCCATAGTGTTCTACGCCACCCACTTCCCCGTGCAGTACACCTTCTTCATAATCAACGCCGTGCTCATAGTGGCCGCGCTGAAGGTGCTGGGCTGGCGCTTCCTGATGAAGACCATCTACGCCACGTTCATGCTCACGTTCATGCTGGAGCTGGCCCAGGAGGCCGTGATGCAGCCCGACGGCACCTTCTACAAGCTCATGGGCGAGGGCAACGACTTCATGTCGCTCGTCATCGGGTGCATGCTCACAGGCACCTCACTGGCCATAGTGTTCCTCAACAACGGCAGCACCGGCGGCACCGACATCGTGGCGGCCACCGTCAACAAGTACCGCGACATCACGCTGGGCCGCGTGCTCATCATGGTCGACCTGTGCATCATAGGCAGCAGCCTGTTCATTCCGTCGTTCGGCAGCGTGTTCCAACGCTGCCACATGGTAGTGTTCGGCCTCTGCACCATGGTGGTGGAGAACCTCATGCTCGACTACGTGATGGGCGTGCAGCGGCAGTCGGTGCAGTTCCTCATCTTCTCGCGCCACCACGAGGAGATAGCCCGCGCCATAAGCAAGAGCACGGAGCACAGCATGACGCTGCTCGATGGCCACGGGTGGTACAGCGGCAACGACATGAAGGTGATATGCCTGCTGGCCAAGAAGCGCGAGAGCGTCACCATCTTCCGCCTGATAAAGCTCATAGACCCGCAGGCCTTCGTGAGCCAAAGCTCCGTGATAGGCGTCTACGGCGAGGGCTTCGACCCCATAAAGGTGAAGGCCGCGCCAAGGAAACATACAACCGCAAACGACAAGCAAGATGAGAATAGTGTTCGCAACAAACAATGAGCACAAGCTCGACGAGGTGCGCCGCATGCTCGGCGGCAGCATGGAGGTGCTCTCGCTGGCCGACATCGGCTGCCACGCCGACATACCCGAGACGGGCGCCACGCTCGAGGAGAACGCCCTGCAAAAGGCACGCTACGTGTACGACAACTACGGCCTGAGCGTGTTCGCCGACGACACGGGGCTGGAGGTCGACGCCCTCGGGGGCGCCCCCGGGGTGATGAGCGCGCGCTACGCCGGCGGCAAGGGCCACGACAGCGAGGCCAACATGGCCAAGCTGCTGGCCGAATTAGGAGAAAATAACAATCGCCGCGCACGATTCCGCACCGTTATAGCGTTATTGGAGAAGACTGACGGGGGCGGCGAGCCGCGCCTTACGGCGTTCGAGGGCGTGGTGGAGGGCGAGATAACGCGCAGGCGCTCCGGCTCAGCGGGCTTCGGCTACGACCCGGTGTTCCGCCCCGACGGCTACGCCGAGACCTTCGCCGCCCTTGGCCCCGAGGTAAAGAACAGCATCAGCCACCGGGCACGCGCCGTGAAGAAGCTGGCCGACTACCTGCTCTCCGCGCGCCGCTGACGCCCGCCTGCGGGCCAGACACTTAACACTGCAGCACATGAACCGCTTGAACCCGCTTTGGGCCGTGGCCGCATTGGCCCCGCTGATGCTGTGGGGCGTGTGCGTGGTGATGCCGGTGTACGACGACTACTGGTACTTCACCACGCCGGGGCGGGGCATCGACTTCAGCGTGGGGTCGCTGCTGCCCAACGACCAATACTGGCGCCCGTTCGACGCGCTCTTCGGCCTCCTGCTGGCCACATGGCCCGGGGCGTTCCCCGTGCTCAACCACGTGGCGGTGTTCACCGCCCACGTGGGGTGCACGCTGCTCGTGTGGGGCATGGCCCGGGGGCTGGGCCTGCCGCGCATGGCGGTGGCGGTGGCCACGCTCATCTTCTACCTCTCGCCTGCGGCAGCCGGCACACTGCTCAATTCCGACTCCCTAAACCAAGCCTACTCGGCGCTCTTCGGCCTGCTCTCGCTCCGCGCCTACATGGGCGGCAGGGCCACAGGCAGCCGCATACTGTGGGCCGCGCTGGTGCTCGTGGCCGCGCTATGGAAGGAAAACGGGCTGGCCTGGGCGGCCATAGGCCCGCTCTTCGCCTGGGGCATGGCGGGCGCCCGGGGCCGCTCCCTGTGGCGCGGCGCCGCCCTCTGCGCACTCGTCTGCGCCGCATACTTCGGCGCACGGCTCAGCCTCCAGGTGGGCAGCATGGTGGGGTCCGACTACATGGAGCACCGCCAGGGGTCGCTGCCCAAGTACATCGCCACGTGGATGAGCTACTCGCTGCTGCCGCTCGACTACATATCGCTGATGTTCGGCCCGGCCCGCAACTGGGCGTCAGTGGCGCTCACGGCAGCCGCCAGCTCGCCGTTCCTGCTCACGCTTGCCTCCGGGCTGCGCCGCGCCGTGGCCGACAGGCGGTTCCTTTGCGCAGCCGCCTGCGCCGTGGTGGCCGCCCTGCCCCACCTGGCAACCATGTTCGGCAACATGCACTGCTACGCCAGCCTGCCCATGGTGGCGCTGGCGGCAGCCATCCTCGCCACGCATTGCAGGGGCCGCAGGCTCGTGGCAGCCACGTTCGCCCTCTACATGGCCGCTTGCGCATTCTCCTGCTTCCGCCACTGGCAGGCCGCCCGCAGGTCTGGCGAGGTGGGCAAGGCTATGGCCACCGAGATACTGAGGCAGTCGCACGGCAAGCCGCAGCGCGTGTTGCTGCTCTACGACGAAGAAACCGAAGCGGGCTTCTCCACGTTCTGCACCACACCGATGCAGTCGTTCGGATACGGAGAGGCGGTAAGGATGCTCACGCGGTACGAGTGGCCGCGCGACATAACCGGCGAGCCAATACCGCCCGGCAGCAACGCCGACGCCATAGTGAAAGGCGCCATCGGCAATGGCTTCGACGCCGTGTGGCGCGCCCGTGGCGACAGCGCCTGGGTGGCAGCAGAACGCTGATGCCCGGCTGCGGCGCGGCCCCGCTACGAGGAAGCCAACCAAACAGAAAAAGTGGGAATTACAACAGATATGCTAAGGACATCCATCATGGCCGCGGCCCTGGCGGCCGCCATAATGTCGCAGGCACCGGCCTGCGCCGCGCCAATAGGCACTTGGCGCGCCTACATGGCCTACAGCGACGTGCAGCAGATATGCGAGGCGGGCAGGTTCCTGTTCGTAAGGGCATCCAACAGCCTCTACCAGTACAACACCGGCGACGGGGAGATAACGACATACGACAAGGTGAGCGGCCTGAGCGGCACGTACATCACCCACATTGCATGGAACGCCGCGGCGCAAAGGCTCATCGCCGTGTACGACAACAGCAACATAGACCTCGTTGAGACCGACGGCGACGTGGCCAACATCCCCGACCTTTACCTAAAGGCCATGACCGAGGACAAAACCGTGAACTGCATCACCATGAGCGGGCGCCATGCCTACCTCGGCACCAACTTCGGCGTGGTGAAGGTAGACATGGCCGCGGCCGAGGTGAGCGAGACATACATCCTCGGCATCGCCGTCACGGCGGCGGGCATCGACGGCGGCAACATCTACGTGCGCTCCCCGCAGGGGCAGGTGCTTGCCGCCAGCCTCTCGGCCAACCTCATCGACCGTGGCAGCTGGGCCGCTACGACGTCGTACCCGCAAGGCATATTCAACGTGGACAACTCCGAGACCGAGGACAACCGCGAGCTTGTGGCCTCGCTGCAGCCCGGCGGCCCCACATACAACTACTTTGGCTACCTACGCTTCAAGGGCGGCAAGCTCTATTGCGCCAACGGAGTGTCAGCAAGCGAGGACAAGGCTGCCCTGCAGGTGCTCGACGGCGACCGCTGGACGCTCTACGAGAACGACATAGAGGAGCAGACGGGCAACCGCTTCGTCAACCTGTACTGCTGCGACGTTGACCCCTCCGACCCCGGGCACGTGTTCGCCGGCGGCCAGACCGGCCTTTACGAATACCGCAACGGAAAGTTCGTAAAGGCCTACAATTACGACAACAGCCCACTCCTGTCAGCACTGACGGCGGGGAGCGTAAGGAAGGACTACGTGCTCGTGACGAGCGTTGAGTTCGCCGACGACGGCACGCTCTGGCTCGCCAACAGCGCCACCGCTTCCACATCCATCTTCGAGCTGCGCACCGACGGCACGTGGGTGTCGCACCACGACGACCGCCTCCTGGTGGAATATGACGGCAAGCACTACTCCATGGAAGCCATGGAAGACCTTACGTTCGACAGCCGGGGCCTGATGTGGCTCGGCAACAACTACTGGCACGAGCCCGGGGTGGTGCGCTACGACGTCGGCGCCGGGCAGCTCGACGTGTGCAAGGAGTTCCAGAACCAGGACGGGGTGTCGCTCACGATGACCTTCTTCAACAGCCTCTGCGAAGACCGCCAGGGCAACATCTGGTTCGGCACCAACGTCGGACCGGTGTACATCGCGGCCGACCAGGCAGCCTCGGGGGGCGGCAGCTTCACGCTCGTGCAGCCCAAGATACCGCGCAACGACGGCTCCAACCTGGCCGACTACCTGCTCAACAACATCGAATGCCCGGCCATGGCCATCGACGGGGCCGACCGCAAGTGGTTCGGCACGAGCGGCAACGGAGTCTACCTCATCAGCTCCGACAACATGACGCAGCTCCACCATTTCACCAGCGAGAACAGCCCACTGCTCTCCGACAACATACGCGCCATAGCCATCAACGACGCCACGGGCGAGGTGTTCTTCGGCACCGACCGCGGCCTTTGCTCGTTCATGGCCGACGCCACGGCCCCCGCCGCCGAGATGGACGCCGACAACGTGTATGCCTACCCCAACCCCGTGGAGCCGGGCTACACGGGCCTCATCACGGTAAACGGCCTCAGCTTCGACGCCGACGTGAAGGTGACCACGGCCACGGGCTACCTCGTGGCCCAGGGGCGCAGCAACGGAGGCACCTTCACCTGGGACGGGCGCGACCGCCACGGGCAGCGCGTGGCCTCGGGAGTTTACAACATCGTAACCGCCAAGGCCGACGGCAGCAAGGGCACCGTGTGCAAGGTGGCAATCATAAGTGGGCGCCAATGACCGCCAAGTGTGCCGCCAAGGCCCTGCCGCGCAACAAGGGCGTGCGCCCGGGCCCCATGTGGGTGGTGGCCGCCACGCTGCCGCTGGCGCTTTGGGGCCTGCTCTTGCTCCTGCCCACTTTCGACGACTGGGTGTATTACACCACCATGTACGACGGCGACCTTTTGGCCGATGGCTACCTGCTGCCCATCGACAACTACTGGCGCCCGTTCGACAGCGCGCTCGGGGCCTTGCTCGGCGCACACCCATGGCTGTTCCCCTCGCTCAACCACATCATAGTGCTTGCAGCCCACGTGGCGTCGGCAGCCACGCTCAGCTCCGTGTGCCGCAGGCTCGGCATGGGCCTGGGCGGGCGCTCCGTGGCGGTGCTTTTCTTCTTTTTCTCCCCGGCCATGCTCGGCACGGTGCTCGGCATCGACTCGCCTAACCAAGCCTGCTCACAGCTCTTCGCGCTGCTTGCCCTGCGCGCTTACCTTGCCATGCCCCCCTCAGAGTGGCGGCCATGGCCGGCCGCCGCCTGCGGGCTGCTCGTATTCGTGGCCACGCTGTTCAAGGAGAACGGGCTGGCCTGGGCGCTCATCCCGCCAGTGGTGGCCTACGCCTTTGGCCGCTGCGGAACCCGGGGGCTGGCCCGTGGGCTGGCCGTGGGGGCGCTGGTGTGCGCCGCATACGCCGCCGCCAGGCTCGCGCTCACCCCCGAGTGGGCCACGGTCAAGGACGACTACACCTCGCTCGGCGCCGCCAAGCTGGTGCGCAATGCCTGCATGTTCGCAGCCTTCACATTGCTCCCTGCCGACTACGTGAGCATTGTCCACGCCCCGAGCCGCAACCTTGCGCTCGCCGCAGCCACCGTGCTGGCCTCCCTGCCCATGCTCTTCATGGCGCTCAAGGCCGTGGCGCGCACCGGGGGGCCGCGGCTGTGGGTGTCGCTCGCGCTTTGCATGGCCATGGCGGCCTCGCCCCACCTGCTCACCATCTACACCACCATGCACCCATACGCCTCGCTCTCCATCGCCGCCATCATGGCGGGCGAGGCCATGGGCAGGGCGGCCCGCTGCGGCATGGCGCGGCGCGGCGCCGTGGTGGCAGCCTTTGCCCTCTACATGGGCGCAGCCGTAGTAACCGACGCCCACCACTGGCTGGCCTCCTACCGCTCGGGCCTCATCGGCCGGCGCATGGCCGACGAGATAGTGGCACAAACAGGCGGCGCCCGCCCCCGGCGGGTGTTCCTCATCACCGTTGACGACGGATACAAGCGCTACTCCTCGTTTTGCGTCGTGCCCACCGATGCCTTCGGCTGGGGCCTGGCCGTCACCCACCGCACCGGCATGGCATGGCCCAAGGAGATAAGCAACGTAAGCATACCCCGCAGCGAGGCCGGGCGCATCCCCTCGATGGCGCGCAAGGCCGTGGCCGACGGCTTTGACGCAGTGTGGCTCGCCGAGGACAGCGGCGCAAAGGTGTTGTACACTAAAAGGCAATAGGCCATGGACGGAAAGAACTACACCATATACTTCATGCAGACGTTCGGCATCCTGCTCGTGGTGCTTGGCCACTCGTTCTACCAGACCAAGGACGGCAACGTGGTGGTAGAGTGGATATACAGTTTCCACATGCCGCTCTTCATGTTCGTCTCCGGCTACCTGCTCGACTACACTTCGCGGCTCAAGGGAATCGCCCTCGGCTCCATGAGGCTGTGGGGGCGCGGCGGCTTCCTCACGCGCAAGGCGCGGCGGCTCCTCGTTCCCTACGTTGCCATCAGCTCGGCGGTGTTCATCCCCAAGGCCTTCTTCCCCGCCCTGGCGGCCCGGCCCGTGAGCCTTGCCCCCGGCGACTACCTCAGCATGCTTATCTATCCTTACGACAACGTGATAGGCTCCTTCTGGTTCATGCCCACCATCTTCATCATCTTCGTGGCCGCGGCCTACGCCGCACGGGTGCTGCCCGGGCGCAGCCTGCCGCTGCTGGCATACGCATCGCTGGCGGCCGACGCGCTCTTCGGCCTCTGCCGCACGTCGCCCCTCAACGTGCTTGGAGCCGCCTACTATATGGCTTACGTGGCCCTGGGCTTCTGGTTCAGCCGCTCCGGCTTGGAGAAAGCGCTCAGCCCAAAGGCCGCCGCTGCGGTGGCCGTGGCCACCGCAGGGCTGTCGGTGGCCTTTGTGGCAGCCCCCCAGCCTCGTGCCTGGCTTGAGGTGGCGGCGGCGGCAAACGGCATACTGATGAGCCTTGCCCTCGGCAAGCTGTACGTGGCGGCAAGGCTCAGGTTCCTCAACCACCTCTACGGCGCCACGTTCACCATCTACCTGCTGTCGTGGTTCCCCCAGGTGGCGTCGCAGCAGCTGCTGCTATCGGTGGCCAACGTGCCTTGGCCCGTCACCACGGCCCTGGCCTTCGCCACCGGAGTGTATGCCCCGCTGGCGGCCTACCGCTGGCTGCTGGCCCACAAGCATGGACGCCTGGGCAGGCTGCTGGCGCTTGCCACAGGGCTCTGACGCCCTTTGGTGAGCAGGCTCGGGCAAGAAAAACTGCAAAGACATGACACAGAGAGACACCACCATAGATGCCCTGCGGGGCGCGGCCATGATGTACACGGTTTGCGTGATCCACGTGGTCTACTGGTTCGGGCCAACGCCCGAGCCGCTCAGCTCGGCCCTGCTCTTCGAGATGCCGGCCATATTCTTCATAGCCGGTGCCGCCCAGTCGCTGCGGCGCGGGCCGCTGCCCACACTCAGGGAGATGGTGGCCGGGCGCGCCCGGCGGGTGCTGCTGCCTTTCGCCTTTTTCCTCCCGTGGTTCTTCCTGTGGCTGCTGCTCATCACGGCCGCCGAGCCGAGCGGCTCGATGTTCAGCTTCAGCATCGGCTCGCTGGCCTGGACCGACTTCGTGAAGATAATGCTCACCTTCGGCGGCGACAAGATTCCCTACTACCAATACACGTGGTTCATCCCCTGCTACTTCGTGCTGCTGTGTTCCCTGCCGCTGCAGGCAAGGCTGCTGCGGCGCCTCGGCAGGGGCTTCTACATCGCTGCGGCGGTGGCCTTGGCCGCAGGCGCGTCGGTGGCCTTGCCCAGCTTCCACCACAAGTACATAGTGATGAACGTGCTCGCTTACAACGTGTTCTTCATGGCCGGCTACCTCTACTACCGCCGCATGAGCCTGCGCGCCGTGGCGGCGGTGGCCCTGGCGTCGGTGGCGCTCACTGTGGCCGACTTCGCGGCAGGCACGGCCATTCCCATGCAAGGCCACAAGTTTCCGCCCGACCTCCACTTCATCGCCTTCGGCACTGCGTGGCTGAGCGTGCTGTCCATCGCGCTGTGGAGGGCCAAGCTGCCCTGCCGGGGGCTGGTGGCGCTGTGGAACACGCACGGATACACCATCTACCTCTACCAGATAATAGGGGCCTACGCCACCTACCGCATCGCCTCGCCGTGGATAGGCGGCATAGGCTCCACGGCCACGCGCCACGCCATCCTCGGCTGCCTGATGCTGGCTACAAACACGCTCATCGCCCTCTGCGCAAGACTGAAGCCGCGTGGGCTTTTCCGCACTTCATCCAGGAACTTGCAAATACGCAACTAAAAAGCGCCCCCCGGTCATACCTTTTTCCACCACGCGCCATGTTGGGCTGCGGAACAGGCCGTTCCGCGGCGCAAAATGGCGCGTTTCGGCCTCCAAAACAGCCCGTTTCGGAAGCCAAAATGGCTCGCCCCGCAATTTCCTCAGCACCAGGCAGTTGGCACAAGTGGCATTTGCCGCGCGCGTTAACATAAAATTGTTAACGCGCGCGGGTGCATCTGGCGGTAGCGTGGCGCTCGCACAAGTGGCCCACTGCTGATTGGGTGATTAAGACTTTGCAGGGAAAACGAAATCCCTCGACCCTGATTCGCGCATTATATAAATGTAGATTCCGCCCGCCTTGGGGATTCGCCGGTTCCATGCCCCGCCATGACGACAAAAAAATCCGTCTCTTGCGGAGAGACGGAGCTATGGCTGCAAAGATACACAGAAATCTGAAAAACACAGCATTTTACGTGACAAAAAATTTTCGACACCTGCGATTTTGCTAAACATTTTTAGCGACATTCTCAGCAGAATGCGCCATGCCGAAAACCGAAGCAACTGAGCGTCAGCCACTTGCAAAAGCCGCTCCGTCTCTCCGCAAGAGACGGAGCGATGATTGCATTAATCCATACCGCATGGTTATGGTTGCAAAACAGTTGTCTACCACACTGCTCATACGCACCTGCCGCAAGGCTCCACAGCGCCACAGGGCAGGCAGACAGGGAAAATAAATTGGATTGAACAATCGATGCCACTGTATAGTTCAGATGCTCTTTCCAAGGCCACGGGGCAACACGATGGCGCGGGCGGCAAGCTGCCTGCGGAAAGGGTGGACGCGCCGTTGGCCGGATGCACCTCGTGGTGCTACCTGTTTGCCCACCATGCCCGGGTGGCGGCCGTGGAGGCAACGCTGCGCGAGAGGTTCCGCACCTTCGTGCACAGGACAACCGTGTACAAGAAAGACAGCAAGAAAGTGAGGGGGCAAGAGCGCCCCACCATCTCGGGCCTCGTCTTCGTGCAGGGCGACAAGGCCGGCATACAGCAGTTCCTCGACGAGCGGCTGCCGGGCCTGCGCCTGGCCACCGACTGCAGCACCAAGGCCACGGCGGTGATCACCGACGAGCGTATGCGCCCATTCATGCAGCTCGACCCCTGCCGCAACCGCATAAGGCTCATGCCCCACCCCATAGGCTATTACTCCGAGGGCCACCCGCTGGTAAAGGTAACGCGGGGCCTGCTGGCGGGCTTCGAGGGCTACGTGGTGAGGATTTCGCGCAACAAGTGCCTCGTAACCTCCATGGGAGGCATCACCGTGGCCATAAGCGGCGTGGGCAAGGCCAGCCTCGACGAGGCAGCACGGCTCGAGGGGAGGCAGCACGCCGGCACCCAGCCCATAGGGGGGGGGGGGAGAAAAAAACTACCTTAAACCAATGAGCCACAACCACTTACCCAAGGCAAGCGCAGGCAAGGGCCAGGGCAGCACGCAGCAAGGCAAGGCCACAGCCGCCGACAGGCAGATGTTCGAGCGCGCGCACCGCGCCATCACCGCCGCCAAGCTCTACCTCGACCCCGCCTTCTCGCGCAGCTCTTACCTAAGGCTCTGCCCCACCAACAAGAACAAGGTGGCCCTGCTCATGCGCCGCTATGCCGGCACCAACCTCAACGGCTACATCAACGCCATGCGCCTCGACCACGCCACGAGCCTCATGCGCGCGCGGCCCGAGCTGCCGGTAAAGGTCGTGGCACTGGAGTCGGGCTTCAGCAGCCTGCGCACGTTCTGCCGCCTCTTCATAGCCCGCTACGGCATGACACCCACCACCTACCGCAAGTCATCATGCTCTTCGACATAGCCCGCCTGCGCCTCGCCCTCAGCGGCCTGGGCGCCCTGCCGCCGCAGCTCGGCAGCCTGACCCCATTCGCCGCCGCGGGGCCGTGGCGGCAGCCCGCCTGCACGGTGGAGTGCGGCGCGGCACTCATGGAGCCTGTGGGCGAGCCTGCGCTGGCCAGCCTCGCCGACGGCAAGGAGCTGCGCCTGTGGACAGCGGGCTGGGGCTACGCCGCGTCGCTGCGCCTGCAGGGCGCCCCGGAACCGTTCGTGCTGGAGGCCACCGCCGACTGGAGCCGGGCGCGCACCACCTGCCGCGCAGCCTCAGCCGCCGACGCCCTGGCCCTGGCCGACTTCATCATGATAAGCTTCATCTACAGCGCGGCGCGCCACGACACGGTGCTGCTCCATGCATCGAGCGTGGCCGTGGGCGGCGCCGCCGCCCTCTTCACCGGCCCCTCGGGCATAGGCAAGAGCACCCATTCGCGCCTCTGGCTGACCCACGTGGCGGGGGCGCGCCTGCTCAACGACGACCAGCCCGCCCTGCGCCTCGCCCCAGGCGGCGCGGTGATGGTGTGCGGCACACCCTGGAGCGGCAAGACGCCCTGCTACCGCAACGAGCAGGCCCGGCTCAAGGCCGTGTTCCGCATGGAGCAGGCCCCCGACAACGAGGCCGCAAGGCTCAGCCGGGCCAACGCCTTCTGCGCCCTCATCGACATGACGTCGCTCATGAGGCACGACCGCGCCAGCTTCGCCCTCATAAGCCAGACCGTGGCCGAGATAGCCTCGAGGGTGGACGCCTACACACTGCGCTGCCGCCCCGACGCCGCCGCCGTGGCCCTGAGCCGCGGCCTATCAGGCCTATAAGGCCTATTTGCCCTATTTGCCCTATTTGGCCTATAAGCCCAATAAGCCCAATAACCCCAAAGAAGAAAAAGAAAAAGAAATGAAGCACTCATCCCTCCTTGCGCTCATAGCGGCGGCGCTGCTCGCCACCGGGTGCGCCTCCTACAAGAAATCTACATACCTCAACGCCGCCGCGCCGCCCAACGCGGCCATGGGCAGGCCAGCCCCCGAGTGGCGCGTGATGCCGGGCGACGAAATCACCATCACAGTGAGCACCACCGACCCCGAGGTGTCGGCACCCTTCTACCGCAACATAGGCCAGCCCAAGGGCCACACCAACCCCAGCACCGGCATGGGCGACGCCCGCCTGCTAAACTACCTCGTGGACAGCCAGGGGCTCATCGACTTCCCCGTGCTGGGCAGGCTCAGCGTGGCGGGGCTTACCGCCCGGCAGTGCGAGGCAATGCTGCGCGGCAAGCTCAGCAAGCACCTCAGCGAGGTGCCCAACGTAACGGTGAGGGCGGCCAACTTCAAGGTGAGCGTGCTCGGCGAGGTGAACAGCCCCGGCACCTTCACCGTAACCGACGAGCGACTGAGCGTGATGCAGGCCCTGGCGCTGGCCGGCGACATGACGATCAACTCCGTGCGCGACGACGTGCAGCTGCTGCGCACCGCCCCCGACGGCACCAAGCACATAGTGAGCCTCGACCTCACGAGCGACAGCATAGCCTCGTCGCCCTACTACTACCTGCAGCAGAACGACGTGCTCTACGTAAAGCCCACCCGCGCAAGGGTGCGCTCCAACAGCCTGAGCACCAACACCTCCACGTGGATAAGCATGGCCAGCCTGCTGGTCACAATAGCCTCGCTCGTGGTGGTGTCGGTAAGGTAACCCCCCAAGCACTGTAAGACCCCAACGCACATGAAAGAAGAACAACTGCACGAAGAGCTGTTCAGCAGCGAGAAAAGGAAGACCGACTACAAGGCCATCGTGGCCGACTACCTGCTGCGCTGGCCCGTGATAGCCGCGTCGCTGGCCCTGGCGCTGGCGGCCGCCCACGTATGGCTGCGCTACCAGCCGCCCGTGTATGCCGTAAGCTCCACGGTGATGATAAAGCAGGGCGACAAGACCAAGGCCGGCTCGGCCTCGGCATTGGCCTCCATGCAGGACCTCGGCACGATGTCGATGGCCAACAACTTCGACAACGAGATAGAGATACTGCAGTCGTACACGCTCATAAAGAAGGTGGTGGAGACCGAGAACCTTTACATCGACTACTTCCGCGAGCGCAAGTCGGCCTACGACGTAACGGCCTACAAGCAGGTGCCGGTGAGCGTGTGGATGGCCCCGGGCGAGGCCGACCGCCTGCCCTCGCCCCTCAGGGTGAGCCTCGACTGCCGCAAGGACGGCTCGGTGATGGCCACTGCCACCTACTCCGCCAAGGGCGAGGAGCGCACGGCCGCCAAGACGTTCGCCAAGCTCCCGGCGGTGTTCGTAACCCCCGCAGGCACCATCACCCTGACGCCCGACTCCGCCCTCTACCCCGCCGCCCTGCCCACGGCCTTCACCGCCGTGGTGGCCCCGCCCTCGGCAGTGGCCGACGGCTACAAGGCGCGCCTCAGCGGCGAGCCCACCAGCGAGTTCACCTCGATAGTGCGCCTCACGTTCAACGACACCGACATACGCCGGGGCCAGGACTTCCTGGCGGCCCTGGTGCGCACCTACAACGCCGAGGCCAACGAGGACAAGAACCAGGTGGCCAGCCGCACGGCACGCTTCATCGACGAACGCATACGCATAATCAACGAGGAGCTTAGCTCCACCGAGAACGAGCTGGCCGGATACAAGCAGCGCTCGGGCATAACCAACCTCAGCGCCGACGCCCAGATGGCACTGCAGGAAACGCAGGAGTACGACAAGCGGCGCGCCGACAACGACACGCAGCTGCGCCTCACGGGCTTCCTGCGCAGCTACGTGGACGACCCCGCCAACCGCAACGAGGTGATACCGGCCGACATCGGCGTGAGCGACGCCAACCTGGCCGCCGTCATAACCAAGTACAACGAGATGCAGATAGAGCGCAAGCGGCTGCTGCGCACGTCGAAGGCCACCAACCCCGTCATCGTGAACCTCGACGCCTCGATAGCCGCCACCCACAACGCCGTGCTCACCGCCGTTGACAACGTGGAGAAGGCCCTGCGCATAACCCGCCGCAACCTCGACCTCGAGGCCGGGCGCTACCGCTCGCGGGTGAGCAGCGCACCGCGACAGGAGCAGGCCCTCACCGACATCACCCGCCGCCAGGAGATAAAGGCCAACCTCTACCTCACGCTGCTGCAAAAGCGCGAGGAGAACGCCATAACCCTGGCCGCCACCGCCGACAACAGCCGCGTGGTGGAGGAGCCGCGCGCCAAGGGCCTCGTGGCGCCCAACAGCCAGCAGGCCTACGCCGCCGCCCTGGCCATAGGCCTGCTGCTGCCCATAGCCGGCATCTGGCTCATGCTGCAGCTGCGCTTCAAGATAGAGGGGCGCAAGGACGTGGAGCGGCTCACCGACGTGCCGGCCGTGGGCGACATACCGCTGGCCACGGAGGCCACGGGCAGCCCCATAGTGGTGGCCGAGAACAGCAACGGGCTCATGGAGGAAACGTTCCGCAGCCTGCGCACCAACCTGCAGTACATGCTCAGCGAGGGCCAGAAGGTGATGCTCATCACCTCAACCACGCCGGGCGAGGGCAAGAGCTTCACCGCAGCCAACCTCGCCGTGAGCCTCGCCCTCATGGGCAGCCGCACGCTCATCGTGGGCCTCGACATTCGCAAGCCAGCACTGGCGCGCATCTTCGGACTGCCTAAGGGCATGCCCGGCATTACGCAGTACCTGGCCCAGCCCTCGGCGCAAGACATCATGAAGCTGTGCACCCCCACGCCACTAATGCCGGGCCTGTGGGTGCTGCCCGGGGGCCACTTGCCGCCAAACCCCACCGAGCTGGTGGCGCGCCGCGCACTCGACGACGCCTTCGCCACCCTCAGGCAGCGCTTCGACTACATAGTGATAGACAGCGCCCCCATGGGGATGGTCACCGACACCCGCCTCATAGCCCGCGTGGCCGACCTCTGCGCCTACGTGTGCCGCGCCGGATACACCCACAAGAGCGACTTCCAGCTCATCAACGAGCTGCGGCGCGACCCCAACATGCCGCCAATGTGCACCGTGGTCAACGGCATCGACATGGACAAGCGCCGCAACGGCTACTACTACGGCTACGGCCGCTATGGCCGCTACGGCAAGTACGGCTACGGCAAGAAGTACGGCTACGGCTATGGCTACAGCCCCGAGGACAAGGAGTGAGGGGCGAACAAGGACTGAGCAGGCCAAGCAAGCGTTGGAACACAACACAAAGCGCATAGCCAAGAACACGCTCCTGCTGTATTGCAGGATGCTGCTCACCATGGCCATAAGCCTCTACACGAGCCGCGTGGTGCTCAACACGCTCGGCGTGACCGACTACGGCATATACAACGTGGTGGGCGGAATGATAGCGTTGTTTTATTTCATAGGCGGCTCCATGTCAACTGCCACACAGCGTTTCATAACGTTTGCGATGGGGCGCGAGGACGAGCAGTACCTCAGGAAGGTATTCTCCATGAGCGTGCAAATCCACTTCGCGCTGGCCATCCTCATCGTTGTCTTGGCGGAAACGGCCGGCCTGTGGTTCATGGACAGGTATATGCAGATACCGCAAGGCAGGGCCGGGGCTGCACTCTGGGTGTTCCAGTTTTCCGTGCTGTCGTGCTGCACGATGCTCTTGTGCACTCCATACAACGCCACTATAATCGCCCACGAACGTATGCAGGCATTCGCTTACATATCAGTCTTAGAGGCAATCTTGAAGCTGGCCATTGCCTTTTCGCTGCTTGCGCCTGGCTTTGACAAGCTAAAGCTTTACGCCCTACTTATGTTTTCGGTGCAGATGCTCATACGTCTTGTCTACGGATACTATTGCCGACGCAACTTCAAGGAAACAAGGTTCAAGTTCCAGCGCGACCGCGAGCTGGCCAAGAGCATGGCCACCTTTGCGTCATGGAACTTGGTGGGGTCGCTGGCTTACGTGGCCCACACCCAAGGCACTAACGTCATGCTCAACGTGTTTTTCGGGCCGGTGGCAAACGCGGCACGCGCCGTGGCAGTACAGGTGCAAGGGGCGGTGGCCAGCTTCTACGGCAACGTGCAGACGGCCATAAACCCGCAGATAACCAAGTCGTATGCGCAAGGCGACCTGCCTTACATGCACAGCCTCGTGTTCAAGAGCTCGCGCTTTTCCTTTTTCATCGTGCTCACCCTGGCCTTGCCGCTATTCATGGAGCCTGAATTCATACTGCGGCTCTGGCTCACGACAGTGCCCGACCACACAGTAAACTTCCTACGCCTGGTGCTCATCACTGTAATGATAGACTCGCTCTCCAACCCCATGATGATTTCCGCGCAGGCCACAGGAAGAATCAAGGTATACCAAATGGCTGTCGGAGGGTTGCTGCTGTTCATACTCCCCGCGTCTTACGTTGCCCTGAAGGCAGGCTTCCCGCCTGAGGCTGTGTTCGTAGTACACATTGTGTTCTCCATCGCGGCGCAAGCATGCAGGGTCATTCTCGTGGCAAGGATGACCGCCATAGCAAAGACGGATTACTGCAAGAACGTACTGTGGCCATTGTTGAAAGTAAGCATAGTTGCGCCCATCGTACCATTGGCCTGCAAAACACTTGCAACCCCTGACACGATAGGCATGGTAATGGTATGCGCAACATGCTTGCTGTCATCAGCATTTGCAATATATAGAATAGGATGCGACGATAAAGAGCGAAGCTTCGCCAAGCAACATATTTTACAATTCATAAGGCATGAAGCAAAATAGCACACGAAGCAAGGCAATAAAGCTCGTTTACTGGAATGAGCCTAACTTTGGCGACATGCTAAGCCCCTACGTAATTGGGAGGCTGAGCGGGAGGGAGATTCGCTACAGGTCTTTCTACTTTGGACTCGGCAGCCTGCGCCTTGTGGCCAAGTACCTCATGCAATTCAAGTTCGGCAGCATAAGCAATACCCTATTGTTTTATGAAAAGAACATCTTGGGCATTGGCTCGATAATGGGGCGCGGCAACCGGCATTCAACCGCCTGGGGATGCGGATTCCTCAAAAGTATCGATACCTTTAAAGGCGGTGAAGTGAGGGCGGTGCGGGGCAAGCACACCAATGCCATGCTGCGCAGCCAAGGCTACAAGGAGGCCGAGGTGATGGGCGACCCCGCACTATTGCTGCCGCTGCTCGTAAAGCCATCGGCAAAAATGCATGAAATAGCCATCATACCCCATTGGTCGGAAACGGACTTGATTGCCAGGCGCTTTGGCGACAGATACAAAATCATTGACTTGCGCACAAAAGACGTAGAGCGCACAATAGCCGAGATAACCTCGTGCAAGCATATCCTGTCTACATCGCTGCATGGGATAATCGTGCCACACGCATACGGGATACCGGCTTTGTGGATAAAACTCAACACACTGGAAAACGACGACTTAAAATTCCACGACTACTTCAGCTCTGTAAGCATAGAGGAGTATGATGGCTTCAAGGACTTGGACGGCATCCTCAAATCCGAGGCCACGTGGAGGAACTTGTTCAGCAAAAACGCCGACAAGGCCCTGCCAAACACAGACATCAGCACCATCCAACGTGAGCTGTTGCGCGTAGCGCCTTTCGATGTAGTAAAAGACTATCACACCTACGATGGACAATAACCACGCAAGGGTCTCGATCGTTGTACCTGTTTACAACGCCGAGAGATACCTCAACCGATGCATAGGCAGCATCCTCGCCCAGACTTTCGCCGACTTCGAGTTGCTGCTCATCGACGATGGCAGCACTGATAGGTCGGGGCAGGTATGCGACGAATATGCCCAAAAGGACTCGCGCATCAGAGTGTTCCACACACCGAACAAAGGGGTAAGCGCGGCAAGGAACCTAGGCATCGGCGAGGCATCGGCCAACTGGATAACATTCATAGACAGCGACGACTGGGTGGAATGTGGATTTATCGACTCACTGATGGAGCGCCTACCGACAAAAGGCATCGTCATACAAAGAATGGTATGCGACACCAACAATCCTTCTGGAAGCACCAAGGCAAGCAGTCTTTATTTCAGCCAATATAAAGACGCCATCATCAAAAAGGAGCAAATTCCTGATTCCATAGTAAAATTCAAGTTGCTAAACGATGGATACATAATGGCAAAACTGTATGACAAACGCCTTATAACTAACAACAACATAAAATTTTGCGAGGATCTGGACTTGTTCGAGGACTTGATATTCCTCCGCACTTACCTATGCTCTGCAAACGAAATAATAATCTGCCACAACCATAACTACCATTACACCAGGCAGAGTTCAATATCACTCTCGCACAAAAAGCACTATGCAGAAGAATACCTGCGGGCAGCGGAAATCTTGATTGACATTTTCGGAAAACTGGCAAGCATATACCCAATGCATGACGAGCAGTACCTCAAAGAGATGTTTACCATGCACGGCCTATCACAGATAGTAAGCGCATGCAGCAATGCCAATGCGAATAACTATAAGGAAGTGTTCAACGAAGCAAGAGCAAGGAAAAGCCTCTTCAAGAAATATTACGTGCCAAGGCACCTTTACCACAAGCTATTCAGCAAGATGCTCCTGTGCAAATGGATGCCAGATACTTTTTTGTATAACTCCATGAGGCTGCTTCTTAACCTATCAAGGCGATGACAACTGACATTGCAAGGCATTTGGCGCGCAAAGCGCTAATCTTCGGTGACCCACGCCGCCCTATCGTGCCATTGCGCATAAACCTCCTTTACTACAAAAGGCGCGGCGTGCAGAACGTTGGCGACCTGCTGTCGCCAGTGTTGTTCGATTACCTCCTACGGATGAAAGGCATAGACAGATGGCAGCCACGCACCAAGCGGGTGGCTCTTATCGGCAGCATAATCCAATTCGTAAGCGCCAAGGCAACTGTTTTCGGCAGCGGATTCCTCAGCCAGCACAGCGTAGAGGTGTTCGCAAGGAAAAAGCCGCAACTGACAATCCGCGCCGTAAGAGGCCCCCTTACGCGCAATGCCCTCGTCGAGATGGGCTACAATGTTCCCGAAGTTTATGGCGACCCGGCCATACTGATGCCTCATTTTTACCCCCGCCGAGAATGCAAACGGTATGAATATACGGTGATACCCCATTACTCAAAACTCGGCAAATACAAGGGTGACGAACACGTCCTGTCCACATTGACAAACGACTGGCGGGCATTCATAGATGCCATCTGCGCGTCACAATACGTCATAAGCTCATCATTGCACGGTATTATACTCGCCGAGGCATACGGAGTTCCCGCCATAATGCTCAACGACACCGAGTCAGACGACCTCTTCAAATACGAGGATTACTACTACTCCACCGGCAGGCATTCCTTCCCGATGGCAGACAGCATCGAGGAAGCCCTGCGGAAAAGGGAGCTGGTCTCCGTGCCAGACCTGGCGCGCATGAGAGCTAAGCTCCTATCAGAATTTAGAATCTAGCCGTTTGCAAAAAAGAGCATGATGAACTTGGCATACATCACTACCATCACCCCCTTTGACAAGCACTCGTGGAGCGGCACCAACTACTACGCGCGGGCGGCTCTCGAAGCCCAAGGGGCAAACGTGCAGTGCCTTTACGGCTACCGCAGGATAACCCCGGCGATGGTCTTCCACAAGGTAGCCGCGCGCCTCATGGGGCGGCACTACCAGGCAGTGCGCTCCATGGCCTCGGCCAAGGGCTGGGCGCGGTTCATCACAAGAGGGCTGGCCAAGGACACCGACGCCATACTATCGATGAGCACCATACCCGTGGCCTGCCTCGAAACTGACGTGCCGATTTACGTCTGGATCGACGGGTGCTACGAGTACATGCTCGGCCAGGGCTTCTGCAAGATGGCCAACGACGCCGCCACCGCCCACGCCATAGAGCGGCTTGCCTTTGGGCGCTGCGCGAGGATATTCACCTGCTCCGGCGCAGCGGCAGCCGCCATAAGGCAGCATTACGGAGAAAACGTATACGGCAAAGTGGATGTTGTGCCGCTTGGCGCCAACATCGACGAGCCGCCCACAAAAGAGGCCGTGATGCAGGTCATACGCCGCAAGGACATGGAGACGTGCCGCTTGCTGTTCGTGGGGGTGGAATGGCAGAGGAAAGGAGCCGACATCGTGGTGGAGACCGCCAAGAGGCTTCACGACGACGGATTCCCCGTGGAGCTGCACCTCGTGGGGCTGAGGGATGCGCCAGGGCAGCTGCCGCCTTACATCATATGCCACGGCTTCATCGACAAGAACCGACCCGAAGGCATGGCCGAGCTGGCCCGTCTCTACCAAGGCTGCCACTTCCTCTTCGTGCCGTCGCGGGGCGAGGCATACGGACTTGTGTTCTGCGAGGCGAGCGCATACGGGCTGCCCAGCATCTCGCACTCCATTGGCGGCATACCCACAATAGTAAAGGACGGCGAGAACGGCAAGCTCTTCCCACTCGGAACATCGCCCGAAACCTTCGCACGATACATCAAGGAGACCTTTGCCGACTGCGAAGGCTACAAGCAGCTCGCGGCAAGAGCTTACAACAGCTTTGCCTCACGGCTTAGCTGGAACGCCGCCGCCAAGAAACTCCTAAACGAAATACGCTCCAAGAACTGACATACACCACAATGCCTTACGGACGAATTATAGCACTAATCCTTTTCGAGCTGGGCTTCGGGCTGAAGTTCAACCTCGTGGGGTCCATCAGCGTCAGCGAGCTGTTCCTCATGCTCTACGTGCCGCTGTTCGTCCTGCCCAAGGTGAGGTGGCGCGAGGCGGCGAGCCTAAGGCACATCACTGTGGCCTACGCCCTGCTGCTAACAACCCAAGTGGTGTCAGAGTTCATGGTGGCCAACTCGCTTTCCAGCTCGCTCAAAGGATTAGCCGTAACCATCGTGTCATACCTGCACTTCATGTTCCTCGTGTTCTTCCTTTCAAGGCAAAAGCTGCTAATACTGGTGCTGTTGCTCGCGCAAACGGCTCGCATGCTTGCCTTTGGCACTCCAGCCGAAGACCAGACCGTGGAGGAAATAATGGCTGGCGAGTCCGCCGCATACCTTAAGTTCTACGGTGCACCGCTCGTCACCACCATATTCCTCGCCATTTCCGTTGTTTACCGCCGCAAGCACTTCCCACTTGTCTTCGCCTCGGTGGGCGCACTGCTCATCATCCTCGGGGCGCGCAGCAGCGGAGGCATGGCCATGCTGGCCGGCATAACCGCCTACTTCCTGGAACATCGGCCCGTGGCTTACAACAAGAAAACGCTCATAGCCTCAGCCGCCGCACTGTGCGCCATCATATACGGACTATACGTCTATTACGTCAACCAAGTGCTGGCAGGCAACATAACGAGCGGCAACAACCAGCAACTCTTCTTGTGCAACAACCCCTACAACCCCCTTGAGCTGCTGCTCGTGGGCAGGAGCGAAGCGTGGGTGGGCTGGCAGGCGTTCATGGACGAGTTCTGGTTCGGCCACGGCGCGTGGGCCTACGACTCCACAGGCCGATACCAGCGCATGATGCTCGAAATGCACGACCAGCTGCAGACGATGTCGCGCAGCCAGATGAGTCTTCACTACCTCATACCCTCCCACTCAGTCTTGATTGGCAGCGGAATGATGAACGGCATCTTCGCTTTCATCGCCATGGCATACATAGCGACATATTTCCTTTGGAAAGGCGCAAGCAGTTTCCTAAGGTGCGACAGCAGATACCGGCTCGTGCTCGTGTTCCAGGTACTCGACACCATCTGGTGCGCCATGTTCTCCCCCCAGTCCCACTTCCGCCTCACCATGCCAATAGCATTCGCCATAATCTTCGTGCTGGCCATGTCGGCAGAAGGCAAAAGGCGCGAAGCGGCCAAGGCCACGGGGCAAACAGAGCCTGCAAGAGGCTATGGCGAACGCGAGAGGCACTGCAATCAAAAACACAAAGCATTAACAACACAATGGACTTAAAGCTGATGTTCTTCAACGTGTGGGTGCGCTGCTACTCATACAACAACAAGTTCATACTCCGCAACCGACGCAGGCGCAAGCAAAGCAAGCTTCGCCCCATCTACGATGCCGCGCTCGCCATCATGACGCCGTGGTTCTTGCTGCGCTGGGGCGCGCTCGTGGCCTACGAAGCTGTATACGGCAAAGCCCGCGTAAACAGGCAAATGAAGCGCGAACGCAGCCAAACATTCACCCATGAGATGGGCATGGTGGCAATAGCAAAGAACGAAGGTCCGTACATAATAGAATGGATAGAATACCACAAGCTCGTTGGCTTCACCATATTCTATATCTACGACAACGACAGCACCGACGACACAAGGCAACTGCTGCAGCCTTACATCGAGCGCGGCGAAGTTGCATACACTTTCTTCCCCGGCACAGCCCGGCAGCTCGATGCCTACAACGACGCGGTGGCAAGGCATAAGGCAGAGTGCCGCTGGATGGCTTTCATCGACCTTGACGAGTTCATCATGCCAACCGAGCCGTTCAAGCCCATCGCAGATGTGGTGGAGGAAATAGTGAGGCAAGCCGGGAAAGGGGCGGCAGGCGTGAGCGTAAACTGGCTCGTTTACGGCTCGTCCGGCTTTGAGCGCAAGCCCGAAGGGCTGGTCACGGAAAACTTCCTCAACCGTGCACTGCCCACGCACTACACCTGCTACATGGTAAAGACAATATGCAACCCGCGCCTGGTGGCCAACTACATATCGCCCCACTATCCGCTCTACAAGCCCGGGGCATACTCCGTAAGCGACTCCGACGGCCGCCGCCAGCGCGGATGGTTCTGCCACAACGTCACCTACAAACGGCTGCGCATAAACCACTACTTCTGCAAGTCGCGCGAGGAATACCAACGCAAGCACGCCAGAGGGCTGGCCGACAGGGAGGGCAAATACGAGGCAGACAACTTCACCCTGCACGACCTCAACGACATTCACGACGAGGCCATGATGGACTACGCGCCGCTCATCAAACAAAAACTTACCTGCAAGCAATGAAGTCTATCTGCTTCGTGACCACAGGCGACATAAAGACCAACGCCACCGCAAAGCGCGCCCTCGGAATGGCCAACCCACTGGCCGACTTGGGATGGCGCGTGCACATCGTAATGGAAGACACGCCCGAAAACCACCACCGCGCTTCGATTGAATGCGACGGGAGGGCCACGGTGCATTACTTCACGCACTTGCCAGCCAACAAGGAGAGAGCTGAAAAGGCCAAGCTACTGAAAGCCATACGCCCCGACTGCCTGTACCTCAGCGCGTTCGTGTTCAGGAACATAGTGCCTTACAGGGGCAGGTGCACAAGGATAGTGGAGCACTCGGAGCTGATGGCGAGCGTATGCAACAGGAACTTGGCGCATAGGGCGCTCGACGCCATCCTGGAATACTCATCGATACTGTATGCCGACGGACTGGTAAATGCCAGCGTTTACCTGCACGACACTTACCAACGGCGAGCCTCGCTTCTGCCCCGGCGCCTGCGCCCGGCCATGCTGCACCTGCCTTACGCCTACAGCCCCAGCATGGTGCGCCCACAACCCGCAAGCACGGGCGGCCCCGGCATGTACAGGGGCAAGGCCCTGTTCGTTTACCTCGGCACCATCACCGCCAACTATGGCATATTCACCCTCTTGGAGGCAGCGCGGCTGCTAAGCCAAGAGCGCCGCGACTTCTGCCTCGCGGTGCTGGGCCAGGGCAACGACTTCGGCGCCGCTGCGCGGCTGGCGGGCAAGCTGGGCGGATGCGTTGACATGTGCGGCTTTGTGAGCGAGGAGCGCATACCTCAGTACTTCTCGCAGGCGGCGGCCTTCATCCTGCCCATGAACGACACCGTGCAAGACTGGGCCCGCTGCCCCAGCAAGCTCTTCATGTACCTGCCCTACGGCAAGCCAGTGATAACCTGCCGCATAGGCGAGGCCCTGCACGTCCTGGGCGAGCAGGGGCTGTATTACCAGCCGGGCAACGCCGCCGAGCTAAAGGAAAGGATGGCCTGCGTGGCCGATGGCAAGGCCGGCGGCCTCGGCATCAACCCGCAGGAGCACTCCTGGCCGGCACGGGCCAAGGTGTTCGACGGGTGGGCAATGGCCGCGCTCAAAAAGAAAAGCCACAAAAACCTGACATGAAAACATTACTGCAACTCTTGGTGACCGTCCTGCCGTGGAAGCTGCGCAGGATATTGCTCAACAAGCTTTGGGGCTACAGCATCCACCCCACGGCAAGGATAGGATTGTCTTACGTGTTCCCCAAAAAGCTCATCATGGCCGAAGGGGCCAGGATAGGCCACCTCAACGTGGCCATCCACCTTGAACAAGTGGTGATGGAGAAAGACAGCATGATATGCCAGCGCAACTGGATAACGGGCTTCCCCCTGGGCGACCATACCAAGTTCACGAGGTTCCCCGGCAGGAAGCCGCGCCTGGTGATTAAGGAGGGGTCCGCCATCACCAAGCAGCACCACATAGACTGCACCGACACCGTAACCATAGGCGAGCTTACCGTGCTGGCTGGCTACGGCTCGCAGCTGCTGTCGCACTCCACGTCGATTGAGCACAACGACGGTGCCTGCGCCCCCATCACCATAGGCCACCACTGCTTCGTGGGTACGCGCTGCGTGCTGCTGCCCGGGGCCGAGCTGCCCAGCCACTGCGTGCTGGGAGCGGGCGCCGTGCTCAACAAGAGATTCTCGGAGCAATACGCTCTCTACGGTGGCGTGCCGGCAAGGTTACTGAAGAAGGAGCCGGCCACGCACAAGTTCTTCTCGCGCGAATATGACCCAAGGTGACGCCCATTCGCACGCATTGGCCGCCGGCCCAATGCCCAAGGCAATGAAGGTAATCCACTTCGTGGCAGCCATCGACCGCTCCTTGGGCGGCGTGTCGGCCTATATGCAGTTGCTGGCCAAGGAGCTGGGCAAGCTCACTGACCTAACAGTGGCCACCATGCCTTCGCCCTCACCCCTGCCCTTGGAGAACTGCCGCGTGGCTTACCTGCCGCGCCCGCTGGGCCGCATAATTGACTTCAGGCGGCAGTGGATAAGGCTGCTGAGGCGGGAGCGGCCCGACGTGGTGCACATAAACGGCATCTGGATGCTGCACACGTGGGTGGCGCAGCGCGAGGCCCAAAGCATGGGCATACGCACATTTGTTACGCCCCACGGCATGCTCGACCCATGGGTGCTCCGCCGCCACAGGCCGCTGAAGCTGGCTGCCCTCGCCCTCTACCAGCGGCGCGCCCTGCACCGTGCTGAGGCATTGGTGGCTACGGCACGACGGGAAGAAGCCAACATACTGCGCCTGGGCTACAACGCCAACGTAAGGATGGTGCCCACGGGCATCGACGTAGGCGACATAGCCATGCGGGCCGACTGGCACAAAAGCGGCACGATACTGTTCCTCGCGCTGCTCAGGCCAAACAAGGGCGCAGAGCTGCTCATAGAGGCGGCCGCCATGATGGGCGACGCCCTGCGGGGCTGCAAGATAGTTATAGCCGGCGAGGGCGACGCCGACTACACCGCCGGACTGAAGGCCATGGCCGCCGGCAGCGGGCTGGCCTGCCGGGTGTGCTTCGTGGGCGGGGTCTACGGCGAAGACAAGTGGCGCCTGCTGCGCCAGGCCGACGTGCTGGCGCTGCCCACGCTGTCGGAAAACTTCGGCATAGTGGTGGCCGAGGCCCTGGCCTGCGGCACGCCCGCCATAACCACCAAGGGCGCGCCCTGGGCCGACCTTGCCGACCGAGGCTGCGGCTGGTGGATAGACCGCTCGGCAGAAAACCTCGCCGCCGCGCTCAGGGAAGCCCTCAGCCTCAGCGCCGCCGACCGCGAGCGCATGGGCCGCGCCGGCCGCCGGCTGGTGGAAGAAAAGTATTCGGCCGAAAGCGCGGCCAAGGCATTGATGGAAATATACAGAAACAAAGAGCAACGATGAAAGAACTGTGGTTCAAGCCAGACTTCGCCAGCAACGGCATCACCACAAGGGAGAAATTAAGGATACAACTGTGGCGGTGCGTTGACGCCTTGCTCTTCAAGACGAGCCTCAAAGCCTTGTCACGCTGGCGGGTGTTCCTGCTGCGGATGTTCGGCGCTAAGATAGGCAAGGGATGCTACATCTCGCCCAAGTGCACGATAACCATGCCGTGGAACTTATCGATGGGCAAAGTCTCTGCCATAGACGACCACGCTTTCATAAAGTCATCCGTCAAGGTTTCCATCGGCGACTATGTAAGTATGGCGGCATTCGTCCACATCGTTCCAGACGGCCACGACGTAAGGGCGCGCAACTTCGCGTGGCAGGCAGCTCCCATAACCATCGGCCACGGGGCTTTCATCGGGGCCGACTCATACATTGGCAAGGGCGTAACCATAGGCCAGATGGCCGTCGTCGGCGCAAGGAGCCTTGTGCTGAGAGACATACCCGAGAACACCATTGCCTACGGTTCACCGTGCGAGCCACGCGCCGAGAGGCTGCCGCGCGAGGTGTACGAACGCTACAGATACCACCACGCCCAATGACCTACAACGACAACTGGCGGCGCTTCCGCTCGCCTTACACCACGGCGGGGCGCATCAAGAGGATGCTATGGGCCGTATGCTGGGCGGTGCTGGCGCGCCCTTTCCCGCGCAGCACCATGATGCCGTGGAAGCGGCTGCTGCTGCGCCTCTTCGGGGCGAAGGTGGCCCCAACGGCCAACGTGTACGCCTCGGCCATGGTGTTCATGCCGTGGCACCTCACCATGTGCGAGGGCTCGTGCCTCGGCCCGGGCGTGCGCTGCTACAACGCCGCCCCCGTCACCCTCGGCGCGGGGGCCACGGTGAGCCAGCGCGCCTTCCTCTGCACGGCCTCGCACAACATCTCATCGCCGGCCCACGAGCAGACGGAGCGGCCCATCAGCATCGGGGCGGGCGCGTGGGTGGCCGCCGAGGCTTTCGTGGGTCCTGACGTCACGGTGGGCGAAGGCGCAGTGGTGGCCGCGCGCGCCGTGGTTACAAAGAGCGTGGAGCCGTGGACCGTGGTCGGCGGCAACCCCGCCCGCTTCATCAAGAAAAGAGAGATAAGGAATTAAGAAGTAAGAGTTAAGAATGAAGAAAGGCTGCGCACTCCCTCGTGCCAGGGCGTGGCCCGCATATTCCCAGTACTCACGGTTCTCCCATATCTCCCAGCACTCCCAACACTCCTATAAGCCCTATACCCCCCAATGATTAACCCCCAGGCAAGCCTCACCCCGCGCGAGCGCACCGCGCTGCGGCGCCGCCTTGCGCTGCTGCGCAAGTATGCCAAGGCCGTGGAGCTGTACGACACCACCCAGCTGGCGCTGGGTGAGATTGCCCGGCGGAGCGGAGTGAGCGCGGGCGCGCTGGGCAACTACCTGCGGCGCCACTGGCGCGAGCTGGTGCTGCGCCGCCACAACATGGCCGACCCCGGCGCCGACCCGCAGGCCGTGAGGCTGCTGCAGGCGGGCGGGCAGAGCCCCGCCGCCCACGAGAAGTATAGGGAGGCGGTGGCCGCCTGCGACTCAATGGACTTCATTGAGCTTAACCTGTCGCAGGTAGCGCGCAAGTTCGGCCTCGGAGCCACGGCACTCACAAACTTCATGCGTGTGCATTACCCAGGCACGCTGGCGCGCCGCGAGGAGGCGCGCCGGCGCCTGGGCCTTGCCGACGGCGGCAGCCATGGCGCGCGCCGGGCCTGCGCCCGGCAGTATGCCGAGGCCGTGAGCCTCTACGCCTCAACCAGCATGACCGTGGCCGAGGTGGCCCGCAGGTGCGGCGTGTCGGAGGGCGGGCTTAGCCAGCACCTGCGCTTCTACCACCACGACGTGCTGCAGGCCAAGCGGCAGCAGCGCAGCCAGGCCCGGGGCCACGGCGGCGAGGGGCAGCAGGGCCGCATGCTGGGCAACGGACAGCGCTACGAGCCATCGGCGCGCTCGGAGGCCATGTATGCCGAGGCGCTGGCCTTGTGCCGCTCCACCTCGCTCACCCTCAAGGAGATTGCCGCCCGCACCGGCGTCCACTACGAGAGCCTGCGCAACTACCTGCGCCGCTGGCACAGCCAGCTGATGCTGCAGCGGCGCGGCAAGAAGCAGGGCAACGCCGCCGATGGCCAGCAGGGCGGAAGCAAAAAACAAGTTAGACCATGCTCGACATTTCAGTCATAATACTTACTTACAACGAGGAGCTGCACATCCGCCGCTGCCTGGAAAACGCCGGGCGGTTTGCCAAGGAAATATTCGTCGTGGACTCCTTCTCAACCGACGCCACCGTGCGCCTGGCCGAAGAGATGGGGGCCAGGGTGTTCAGCAACAAGTGGGTTAACTACGCCACGCAGTTCAACTGGGCCTTGGCCCACCTGCCCATAACCACGCGGTGGGTGTGGCGCATGGATGCCGACGAGTACCTTTCCGACGAACTCATAGACGAACTCCACCAACGGCTGCCCGCCTCGCCCCCCGGCGTAAACGCCTACACCGCGCCATGCCGACGCATCTTCATGGGCCGCTACATCCGCCACGGCATCATACCCCTCATACTGCTCAGGCTCTTCCGAACAGGCTGCGCCCAGTGCGAGAACCGCCAGATGGACGAGCACATACGCCTGGGCAGCGGCACCGTGGGCGCGCTGCGCCACCCTTTCTACGACGACAACCTCAACGGACTTACATGGTGGACGGCCAAGCACAACGGCTACGCCACGCGCGAGGCCGCCGACCTGCTGCTCACCGAGTATGGCATGGCCGACAACAGCCTCAACTCGGGACGCCACACGGCCCGGGTAAGGCGGGGCAAGCTGCTCTACACGCGCCTGCCGCTGTTTTTCAGGGCCTTCGCCCTGTTCTGCTACCGCTACTTCGTGCGCCTTGGATTCCTCGACGGCAGGGAGGGGTTCCTCTGGCACTTCCTGCAGGGCTTCTGGTACAGGGCGCTGGCCGACGCCAAGGTTTACGAAACAAAGAAGCGCCTGGGCTTCGACCCCGGGCGCATAAGGCAGTACCTGAGCCAAAACTACGGGGCAGCCTCCGCCGCACATGGCCCCGACGAAAACAAAGAGTGATGAAAGTAAGCATAATAACCTCATGCTTCAACCGCCGCCAAACCATTGGCCAGACCATAGAGAGCGTGGCGGCGCAAGACTACCCCCGCATAGAGCACATAGTGGTAGACGGGGCGAGCACCGACGGATCAGTGGACGTGATAGCCGGCTACCGCGACCGCAAGATGGTGGACAAGATGGTGTCGGAACCCGACAGCGGCATGTACGAGGCCATAAACAAGGGCATACGCATGGCCACGGGCGACGTGGTGGGCCTGCTCCACAGCGACGACTTCTTCGTTGACAGCCGGGTGGTGTCCGACATAGTGGCCCTGTTCCGCGCCACCGGGGCCGACGTGGTTTACGGCAACGGGCTCTACGTTGACGCCGCCGACACCAGCCGCGTGGTGCGCAACTGGGTGAGCGGGCGCTACCGCCGCTGGAAGGTGCGCCTGGGCTGGCTGCCGCTCCACCCCACCGTCTACATACGCCGCGACGTGCTCATGCGCCTGGGCCTCTACGACGAGAGCTACCGCGTGGCCTCCGACTCCGACTTCCTCGTGCGCTGCCTCTACGAGAACAGGCTCCACGTGGAGTACCTCAACCGATACTTCGTGAAGATGCGCATGGGGGGCCTCTCTACCGGCGGCGCCAGCCGCAGCTCGGTGTGGCGCGAGGACGTGCGCATGTACCGCTCGCACGGCTTCTGGGGCGTGCCTGAAAAGCTGCTCAAGATGGGCTGGAAGGTGCCGCAATACATCGACGCCAAGCTCAGGGCAAGGTTCCGCGATGACTGACACCGAGCTGCTGCTTTTCAGCTACCTGCGCTCCGGGCTATGGGGCTGCCCGCCGCCCGCGCCCTGCCCGCCGGCAGGCGACGGGCGGTGGCGCCAGCTCTTCGGGCTGGCCTGCCGCCAGGCCGTGGCCGGCATCGTGGCCGACGGCATCGCCCGGGGCGGAGCCAGGCCCGGCGGGGGGCTGTGGCAGCAGTGGCTGCTCTACCTGGTGCACCTCGAGCAGGTGAACCGCCGCATCGACGGCTACGGCCAGCGGCTGCTGGCCATGCTCCGCGCCGAGGGCATCAGCGGCGAGATAGTGAAGGGGGCCGCCGTGGCCCGCTTCTACCCCGAGCCGCTGCACCGCTCCTACGGCGACATCGACATTGTGGTAACCCACGGCTGGCCCCTACTGCCCGCAGCGCTCAGGCGGCGCGGCATAGCCTTCTACGGCGAGAGCGGCGACATCGTGGCCGACGACATTGGCCCGCGCCTCGACGGCTGCGCCACCCCTGCGGGCGGCCACCGCTGCCGCGCCGAGTTCCACCCGCGCTACGAACGGCTCTTCAGCCCTTTGGCCGCCGCCCGCCTCAGGCGCATAGCCGGGGGCAGGCAGGGGCGCCGCAGGCTGCCGGGGCCAGGCTCGGCGGAGTTTGCCATGGCTTGCATGGTGCTCCACCTGCGCCGCCACGTGCTCTCCTACGGCATAGGGCTGAAGCAGGTGTGCGACGTGGCGGTGATGGTGCGCCGCTCCGGGGCAGACCTGCAGGCCCTGGCCGCGCTGCTGCGCCACCTCGGGACGTGGCGCTTTGGCCGGGCCTTGCTGGCCTTCATCGATGACCACCTGGCCTGCCCCGGCTATCCGCCGCTGGCGCCCGGGGCGGGGGGCAAGGCCGCCGGCCTGCTCCTTTCGGTGTTCATGGGCGACGGCTACACCCTCAAGGCCGAGCGCGAGGACAGCGGCCGGCTGCTGCCCGCACCGCTGCGCGTAGCCCGCAACGCTCTCTTCTGGCTGCGCCGCAGCCTCCACCTCTTCAGCCTGATGCCCGCCGAGGCCTTCTTCTTCATGGCCAGCAAGGCGGCCGGGAAGCTGAAAATTAAAAATTAAAAGAATATGCATCGTGGCAGGGCGTGGGCGGCTTATTCACAGTGCTCCCGGCGCTCCCAGCACTCCCAGCGCTCCCAGCACTCCCAGCACTCCCAGCGCTCCCATAAGCCCAATTAAGCAACAACCAACAACTTATTATATGATGAAAAAAGCAATGATTCCTATCGTGGCGCTGCTGCTTGGCGGCAGCGCCGCCAGCGCGCAGACAGTGGTCCGCGACACGGTGATGGGCGAAGCCATGGTGCAGCCACAGCCCACCGACGACCACTACCGCGTGGTGACCAACCGGTTCTGGGACAACTGGTTCGTCTTCGGCGAGGTGGGCTACCACGCCTTCCTCGGCGACTATGGCTCCGTGGGCGACTTCGGCGGCCTGCTCTCGCCCGACTTCAAGGTGGGCGTGGGCAAGTGGTTCACGCCGGGCATAGGGGCCAAGGTGCAGTTCGGCATGGGCAACTCCAAGGGCTACAGCAAGGAGCACACCATGTTTGCCGAGGGCGGGCAGCTCACCGCCAGCGACGGCACGCCCTACTGGGAAACGAAAATGAAGTGGCTCGACTTCAACGTCAACGCCATGTTCAACCTCTCGCGCCTCTTCTGCGGCTACGAGGGCAAGGACTCCAAGCGGCTCATGAACCAGTTCATAGCCTCGGTGGGCCTGGGCGCGCTGCACCACTACGGCATAGCCGCGCAGCGCAACGAGTGGAGCGGCCACTTTGAGCTGCAGTACAGCCGATTCTTCAGCAAGAGGAAGGACCTGTCGCTCGACGTGAAGGCCCATGCCATGGTTTACCAGACCAACTTCGACGCCGTGACGCTGAAAAGCAACGGCGAGGACAGCCGCTGGTTCGACTCCAACGTCGGCCTTAGCGTGGGCCTCACCTACTACTTCAAGAAGCGCTACTGGGAGCGGTGCCTTGAGTGCGAGCAGCCCATATACATCACCAACACGGTGCTGCCGCCCGACTGCCCGGAGTATGGCACGATGGAGTTCTACGTGTTCTTCCCCAACAACTACTCGGGCCGCGACGACGCGCCCATCGTGAGCACGGCCAAGGTCGATGCCATTGACTATCTCGCCACGGGTGTGTTCACGCAGAAGCGATTCGCCGACAACGAGGCCGTGGCCGACGCGCTGGCCCAGGGCCGGGGGCTGTCAAGGCTGCAGACCGAGGACGTGCCTACCTCCGACGACGACGCGGCAGCCGCAGCCGCCGGCACGCAGGGCTACGAGATGGGCCGGCAGCCCATGTCGCTCGCCATGGACGCCCGGAGCATGCAGGCCTTCAAGGACAAGGCCGGCTACTACTACGCCCCCATCTACTCGGGCAACCGCACGTGGCACTACCGCGTTGACGCCGAGACGGCCACGCAGAGCCTCATGGAGGCCGGCAACTACAAGGAGAGCGAGTCGTTCGGGCTCAACGCCCACCAGGGCCTCGACATAGTGCGCCGCAGCATGACCGTTGACCCCGAGGCCGAGCTGTACAGCTTCGCCGATGTGTACGCAGCCATCGAGGGAGGCACCACCGGCGCCGACACGGCCGCCGTGGGCAAGCTGCGCCGCATCTTCACCGAGGGGCGCATACAGTTCGTGTCGGCCGAGGGCCTGGCCACCAGCCAGGACAACTTCACCGGCAGCGACGCCGAGAGCGTGGGCCTGGAGCGCAACAAGACGCTGGCCTACAACCGCGCCCGCACCGTGATACAGTGGCTGCGCGACAGCGGCTCGCTGCGCAACATAGCCCCGGGCAGCTTCTCGCTCAACGCCCTCTCCGACCCCATAGCCACCGTGAGCGACAAGAGCACGCGCGGGCTCAACGCCAAGCTCAACCGCTGCGTGAAGGTGCGCATAAGCTACGTGATAGACAACAAGAAGTAGCCCCGCGCACCGCCGCGGCAAACGCCGCACCACACCATAGCACGCCGCCCCGCCGCACAACCTCTGTGCGGCGGGGCGGCATCGTTTTTAGTTTGCCACAAGCGGCGCTTTTTTATAGGGCCTATAGGACTTATAAGGCTTATAGGGCCTATGGGAGCACTGTGAGGCAGGCGCAGCCTTTCTCAATTCTTACTTCTTAATTCATTCCGTCTCAGCCATGCCGTCGGCGGCCATCTGCCGGAGCAGGGCCACGACGTCGGGCAGGGCGTCGGCCTCGGCCACGTCGTACTCCTGGGCCAGCAGCGCGGCCAGCTCCTCGGCGGTGCGCGGGCCTTGCAGCAGGGCGGCCACGATGGTGGCCGCAGTGTCGCTGAGCAGCAGCATCCGCGAGAAGTCCACCTCACCGCTGGCGTCAATCAGTATGTGCTCGCCTGCTACCTCCCTGAGCAGCAGTCCGTCTTTCATCTTGGCTCTCATTCTCTTTTCCTCCTCATGTCAGTTTGTTGTTTCCGGCCCGGCGCAGGCGCGCCGCAGCCCGGAAAAAGGAAAAGGCCACATAACTTGCTTGTGTGGCCTTTCCTTGGTAAGATATGAAAAAGTAAGTGCTATTCTCCCGGCACGTCAATCACCTTGTAAGGGTGCTTCAGCTCCATGCGCTGAGGCATTTGCCATGGGCTGCGGGTCAACCTTGCGGCCACAGGCTGCTCTTCTTCCTTAAAGATGTCGAGATTGCGATAATCAACCGACATTACTACATAATGCACCCTATTGGTTTCCAAAGTCATTGAAGGCACTTGCAGCCTAAACCATTTTGCGCCAGCGTCACTCGTAAGAAAATCATCCGGCTCAGCCGCGATATTGTCCGTATGCTTAACAAACACATAGACGCTGAAGCTGTCCGCTGGCAGGTGCGTGTTGAGAGGAGCAATCAGATAATTACCCAATTCAGTCATGTAACCAAAGCCTGTGAACGCTATCATTCCTCCTGTGCCGGAAGTAGTGCCATATTCGGCATACATGAAAGGTCTGTATTCCTGCTCATTGGTGACATAGAAACCTTTCCCTGCTGGGTCAGTAACCTCATCGTTATATACGTTATATTCTTCCGTAAAATTAGGTCCGAGGTACAACTTCACATAAAAATTAGTGTAATCTTCGCCAAAATATTCATTCCATTGTGCTGCATCTATAGTTCCCATGTTGGAGGCAAATACATCAGTGAACATGAAATAGACGCGAAAAGCAGTGCAGTGGCGTTCCATGGGTATGCTGGGTGCAGGCTCACCCAACAGACTAACAAGCTCCTCCTTAGAATAATCCAACTGGCTGCGCAACAGTTCCTTGTTGATGTCATTATCTTGGATAAACACATCGCTGCCCGACACAGGTGTTGCCCCCGTAACGTCAGCCTTCCAGTAGGCGGAGTCAATAGTTGAGAAATACACCTCTTCATTAGCAGCTAAAGTTATGGATTCACCTTCACTGTTCTTGATTACATACCCTCCACCTGACTCTTCGTCAAGCACTTCCATCTCCAAGTGTATGCCCTGGCAGCCATCGCAGAACACGACATCCTTCAAAGGAATCCGCAGGCAGCGATGCCCCTCCTCGTCAGACTTACTGTCCGCACTATGGATATAAATGTAATCATAAGGATAAACATCTGTGAACTGACCGTTTACCGAATCAAGACCCCGGGTAGAGACCTCTGGGGCAGAGCCTTTTTCCGTCGACAGAACCAAGTCGGCAGAATAAGTTCCTGCAACAACTGGAACGCTACTATCCTCTTCGAACA
Organism: uncultured Prevotella sp.; assembly: GCA_944319915.1. Classification (GTDB taxonomy): domain Bacteria; phylum Bacteroidota; class Bacteroidia; order Bacteroidales; family Bacteroidaceae; genus Prevotella. The sequence goes on from CALUEY010000031.1 coordinate 57,665, forward strand.
CATCATTATCATTGCTACAAGCCCAAAGCAATATCATGCCCATGGCCATTAATAACAATATTCTCTTCATTGTTGCCTAAATTTTTAGATTATTCATTCCAAGTGTTCCAATTAATCTCCCCGTCTCTCCACGTGCCGCGGTGGTCAATATGGGTGGCTCCACCCTCATCACCTATCACATGGATGCACGGACTTTGCTGGTAAACAGCGTTGCAGATGGGCTGCTGGAAATTCCACTCCACGGCCTTCATGGTGGGCTTTACGTACTTTTTTTTCATCATCTTGCTTTTGTCCTCCTAATAATATATAACGGTTAATTTGCAACTATGCCATTGGGCTTGCCTGTTGGCCGGGCAAGCTATCCGGGTGCAAAGTTACGGTTTTTTGGCGAGACGCGGCCATAACAGCCTGACAATGAGGTGCCAACAAGTCACGAAGTTGCCCGTGGCGGCGTGCAGGGCCACGCAAAAGGGGCGCAGGCGGCTGCCTTGCGGCAGGTGCCTGCGCCCCTTGGGCTGCCCCCTGGGGGCTTTTGTCCGCCGGAATCCCCTGGGGGGCTGCCGGCGGGTGTTGATGCATTGGGGTCAGAAGCCCATGTGGTCGAGCGAGTCGTTGAAGTCGCGCGGCCCGTGGTTCTCCTCGCGCTGCGCTCCCTGGCGGCGGTCAGGCCTGGGGCGTCGCTCGCCTCGCTCGCGGCGCGTTGGGCGCTCCACGTAGCCCTCGGGCTTCGGTATGAGCACGCGGTGCGAGAGCTTGTACTTGCCCGTCTTGGGGTCAATCTCCATGAGCTTCACCTTGATCTTGTCGCCCTCGTGTATGCCTGCCTCCTCAACGGTCTCAAGCCTGCGCCAGTCTATCTCGCTGATGTGGAGCAGGCCGTCCTTGCCGGGCAGTATCTCCACGAAGCAGCCGTAAGGCATCACCGAGCGCACGGTGCCGTCGTAGACCTCGCCCACCTCGGGTATGGCCACGATGGCGCGTATCTTGGCCAGTGCGCCGTCGATGCTCTCCTTGTTGGGCCCGCTTATCTGCACCTTGCCCACGCCGTCGGTCTCGTCGATGGCTATGGTGGTGCCGGTTTCGTCCTGCATCTGCTGGATAATCTTTCCGCCCGGGCCTATCACGGCCCCTATGAACTCCTTGGGTATCTCTATCTGCACGATGCGCGGCACTTGCGGCTTCAGCTCGGGGCGCGGCTCGGCTATGGTGTCGGTCAGTTTGCCCAGTATGTACTCGCGCCCGGCCTTGGCCTGCATGAGGGCTTTCTCGAGTATCTCGAAGCTAAGGCCGTCGCACTTGATGTCCATCTGCGTGGCGGTGAGCCCGTCCTTGGTGCCGGTGGTCTTGAAGTCCATGTCGCCGAGGTGGTCCTCATCGCCGAGAATGTCGCTGAGCACGGCATACTTGTCCTCGCCCGGGTTCTTGATGAGGCCCATGGCTATGCCGCTCACGGGCTTCTTCATGGGCACTCCGGCGTCCATGAGGGCGAGCGTGCCGGCGCACACGGTGGCCATCGACGACGAGCCGTTGCTCTCGAGTATCTGGCTCACGAGGCGCACGGTGTAGGGGAAGTCGGCCGGTATCTGGCCTTTCAGGGCGCGCCACGCCAGGTGGCCGTGGCCTATCTCGCGGCGGCCCACTCCGCGCTGCGCCTTGGCCTCGCCGGTGCAGAACGGGGGGAAGTTGTAGTGGAGCAGGAAGCGCATGTAGCTCTTGTCGAGCACGTCGTCGACGAGCTTCTCGTCGAGCTTCGTGCCGAGCGTGCAGGTGGTGAGGCTCTGCGTTTCGCCTCGTGTGAAGATGGAGCTTCCGTGGGGCATGGGCAGCGGGCCCACCTCGCACCATATGGGGCGTATCTCGTCGCACTTGCGGCCGTCGAGGCGCACGCCCTCGTCGAGTATGCAGCGGCGCATGGCGTCGCGCATCACGTCGTGGTAGTAGCGGTCCATCATGGCCTGCTTCTCCTCCATCTCGTCCTCGGTGAGGTCGGTGTGTGCGGCGGCGTAAGCCTCCTTGAAGTCGGCCAGTATCTTGTCGAAGGCCTCCTCGCGGGCGTGCTTGTCGAGCGCCTGCTTGGTAACGTCGTAAGCCTTCTGGTAAAGCTCGTCGGCCATCTGCTTGCGCAAGTCCTCGTCGTTCACCTCGTGGTCGTACTCGCGCTTCACGTCCTTGCCAAGCTCCTTCGACAGCTCTGCCTGCAGCTCGCACATGGGCTTGATGGCGGCCATGGCGGCCTTGAGAGCGCCGATCATGTCTTGCTCGGACACCTCCTTCATCTCGCCCTCCACCATCATGATGTTCTCTGCCGAAGCACCCACCATGATGTCCATGTCGGCCTCGGCCATCTGCTGGAACGTAGGGTTGATGACATACTCGCCATTGATGCGGGCCACGCGCACCTCACTGATGGGGCACTCGAATGGTATATCAGAGCAGGCCAGTGCGGTAGATGCTGCGAAGCCCGCGAGGGCGTCGGGCTGGTCTACCCCGTCGGCCGAGAAGAGGATTATGTTAACGAACACCTCGGCATGGTAGTTGGATGGGAAAAGCGGGCGGAGCACGCGGTCAACGAGGCGCGAGGTGAGTATCTCGTTGTCGCCCGGCTTGCCTTCGCGCTTGGTGAATCCGCCGGGGAAACGGCCTGCGGCGGCGTACTGCTCTCTGTAATCAACCTGCAAAGGCATGAAATCTGTTCCGGGAACTGCATCTTTTGCGGCACAAACGGTGGCCAGGAGCACGGTGTTGCCCATACGGAGCACGCAAGAGCCGTCGCACTGTTTTGCCACTTTCCCGGTCTCGATGCTGATGGTCCTTCCATCAGGCAACGATACGGTCTTCGTAATTACGTTCATCTAAAAAAAATAACTTATTGTTTCTTTTGACATCTAAATCGGCACAAAGATAAATAAAATATGTGTAAAGCGGCAAGGATTCTGAATTTATTTACAGTTTATTATGAAACGGGGGGCCGACGGAGCACGGAAGCCCCAAGCCCCCTGCCACACTCCACACACAAGCGCACCCGCCGCAACGTGGACAAACCTTGGCGGGGCTATGAGCCGTCAGATGAGCCAGAAGATGCCCTCGGGGCCCATGTTGAAGAGCAGGTCGAGCACGCTGAGGTTGGGCAGGAAGCCGTGGCGCGAGGCAAACACCTGGTAGTAAGGGCGCGGCTCAAAGTCGGCGTCGGGCTGCGGGTGCTTGGGGTCGATGGCGTCGCGGAAGTCGGAAACGGGTGAGGAATAAGGAGCAGCCAATGGCGGAGTAACCCCACCGCCCCGCCCCGGCAGAACATTTCCTTCATCCTTACACGAGTTCGGGATAAGGATTCTCTCACCCACTTCCTCACACACGCCCTCACCCACGTCCTGGCGGGTTTGCAACCCGCCAGCTCCCGTGGCCGGGTCTGCGACCCGGGGAAGCGAATGAAACAAGCATGGCGCGGGTTGCAAACCCGCAACGGGCAGCTGGCGGGTTGCAAACCCGCCAGGACGTGGGTGAACACGTGGGTGAAACGTGGATGGCGCATGGATGAGAGAGTATCGGTCGCCCTGCCCCGGCGGCACATTTTCTTCATTCTTCATTCTTAATCCTTCATTCCCGAAAGGTCTTAATTCTTCGTTCCCGAGGTATCGGTTGGTGGGGCGCACGTCGGGATGGATGTCGAGCAGCGAGCAGAGGGTGGCGCGTATGGCCTCGTTGAAGTCGAAGAGGAACTCCCAGCGCCGCTCGAAGAAGGGGCGCAGGTCGTCGGCGTAATAGTCGAAGAAAGGCGACTCGCTGTAGGCCGACATCAAAGCGTGCCAGTGCAGGTGGCGCCAGTTGCCGTGGTCGCTTATGCGCACGTCGCGCGTGAGCAGCTTGCCGCCTCCCGATGGGCGCTCCACCGGCACGGTGAGCACCTGCGGCCCGTTGGCGGCGGCTATTACGCAGCGGTTGCGGTAGGTCTGCTTGCGGTAGGAGTCGCACCGCTCCATGTAAACCGTGGAGCAGCGGCAGAGTTTCTGGTACCACTGCACGGGGCCGAAGTAAGTGGTTGAAAGGATTGCCTGCATGGGGAGAATGGTAAATGGTAAGTGATGGACGGAATGTGCGCAAATGGCCCTTGGCGATGAAGGAAGTGCGGGGATGGCCAAGGCCTGAGGGCCTGAGGGCAGCGTGGCGGGCGGCTGCCGCCGCCTCACCATGGCATCAGGAGGGTGCGCTCGGGGCGGTAGCCCTGGTAGAAAGGCTGGCAGTCGTCGTGGCTGAACACTATCACGCACACGCGGCCCAGTATGAGGCTCTCAGGCACGGGGCCGAAGAGGCGGCTGTCGAGCGTGTCGCCGGGCGCCAGGGCCTGCATCCAGTAATGGTCCTCGGCGGCGCAGGTGGCCTGCCGCCCCGGCACGATGAGCGCGCCCCGGGGCGTGGCCACGGTGTCGCCGGGCAGGGCGGCGCAGCGGCACACGAACACCCCGCCGCCCTGGGGCAGCGGGCTGTCGAAGGCCACGATGTCGCCCAGGGCCACGCTGTCGGCGCACACGCGCCCATAGCCGAAGAGCCCTCCGCCGCCGCCCGTGCGCAGCCCGTAGCTCCACCGGTTAACGAGCACGCGGTCGCCCTCCATGAGCACCGGCTCGAGGCGCGGCCCGCTCACGGTGTAGACGGCGAAGAACAGCGCGCGGAAGAGCGCCACGGCCAGAGCCGCGGCGGCCAGCGCTATTATCGTCTTGAGCCATGCCCTCATGAGCCTGAGTGTTGTCCCTGCCGGGGCGGGGTGTTACTTGATGTTGTCGACGAAGTTGAAGAGCCTGTTCCACCTTATCCCGGCGAGGCCGCTGCGGTCGGGGTCGCTCGACCACCAGATGAAGATGGGCTTGCCCACGATGTGGTCCTCGGGCACGAAGCCCCAGTAGCGCGAGTCGGCGGAGTTGTGGCGGTTGTCGCCCATCATCCAGTAGTAGTCCATCTTGAAGGTGTAGCTCGTGGCCTCCTTGCCGTTGATGAATATCTTGCCGCCGCGCACCTCGAGGTCGTTGCCCTCGTAAGTGCGTATGGGCCGCTCGTAGATGGGCAGGTTGTCGAGCGTGAGCCTGACGCTCTTGCCCTTGGCCGGTATCCACACGGGGCCGTAGTTGTCGCGCGTCCAGTGCTTGTTGCCGTTCAGTGGGTAGGTGTCGGTGTCGGTGGCGTCGGTGTTCAGCTCTATGCTCTCCACGAGGTCCTTGCGCTGTGCGAGTGCGGCCACGGCGCGCTTGGTGAGCGGCATGTAGCCCATGGTGTTGAGGCTCATCACGTCTTCGTTAGATATGCCCAGCTCGTGCATCAGCTCCTCGGGCAGCCCCTGGCGCAGCTTCACGTAGTAAGAGTACTGCACGTTGTCGGGTTCCTTGTTTGGCTTGCCGTCGAGGAACACTATGCGGTTCCTTATCTCGAGCGTCTGGCCGGGCAGGCCCACGCACCGCTTCACGTAGTTTTCGCGGCGGTCGGCGGGCCTGGTGATTATCTCGCCGTACTCGCCGGGGTTGGCCTCGATGTAGCTTCGGCCCGCGCCGTACACGGAGGCGAAGTAGGCGAGCCTCTCGGCTGGGGCGAGCGAGTCGGGGTTGGCTGCGGCGCCGGTTATCTGGTAGCCCAGCGCGTAGCACATGGCGTAGAAGTCCATGGCCTGGTACTGGGGTGCGGAGCAGAGCGTGTCGCCCGAGGGGTAGTTGAACACCACAATGTCGTTAAGCTCCACGCGGCCCAGGCCCTTCACGCGGCGGTAGTCCCAGTGGGGCCACTCTATGTACGACTTGCAGCCCAGCACGGGCAGCGTGTGCTGCGTGAGGGGGATGGTGAGGGGCGTCTGGGGTATCCTCGGGCCGTAGCTCACCTTGCTCACGAAGAGGTAGTCGCCCGTTAGGAGCGATTTCTCGAGCGAGCTTGAGGGGATGACGTAGTTCTGGAAGAAGAACAGGTTGATGAAGTAGACGGCCACGAGGGCGAAGACTATGGCGTCTACCCACGACATGACGAACCTCACGGGCGGCTCGGCATCCTTCCACCACTGCCAGCGTATCTTCTTGGTGATGTAGACGTCGTAGATGAACGGCACCACCACCAGGCCCCACCAGCTCTCCACCCACAGGAGGAAGAGCAGGTAGAGGGCCGTAACCACGCCGAACTTGATCCACTGCCGGCGCATGTCTCTCTTTTTTTCCATTGCCATAGTAGGTTGCTTTTTATGTTGGCGCCTGCAGGCTCAGAACTTGAACATGTCGCCTATGGTGAGCAGGCCGCTGTGGCCATAGGTGTACTCGGCGGCGAGCACCGCCCCGAGGGCGAAGCCCTGGCGCGAGTGGGCGCTGTGGGTTATGGTGATGCTGTCGGCCTCGGAGTCGTACTCCACGGTGTGTATGCCCGGCACCTCGCCGCGCCTCACGGCGTCGATGCGCAGCTCGCCGGGGGCGCACCGGGCGCTGCCCTCCACGGTGCCGTCGGGCTTGGTGAGCGTTCCCTTGGCCCAGGCGTGCTTGCGGCCCAGGCTGCCCACGATGTCGTCGGCCAGGGTTATGGCCGTTCCGCTGGGCCAGTCGAGCTTGTGCTGGTGGTGGGTCTCCTCCATGCGCACGTCATACTGTGGGAATCCGTCCATGATGCGGGCCAGGTAGCGGTTGACGGCCGAGAAGATGGCCACGCCCACCGAGAAGTTGGAGGCCCAGAAGAGCGTCTTGCCCTGCTCGCGGCACATCCGCTCCACGTCGGCCTTGTGGCCGTCCATCCATCCGGTGGAGCCGCTCACCACCTTGAGCCCCTTGTCGAAGGCCTTGAGGCAGTTGCCGTAGGCAGCCGTTGGGTTGGTGAATTCTATGGCCACGTCGGCCGAGGCGAACTCCGGCGAGTCGAAGTTCTGCTGGTTGTCCACGTCGATGATGCTTACGATTTCGTGGCCGCGGCCAAGGGCTGCCTGCTCTATCATCTTGCCCATCTTGCCGTAGCCGATCAATGCTATTTTCATAATCCTATAATATTAAACGTTGCAAAGATAGCCATTTTTGCCCATACTACGCCGCTTTGCGGCCAAAAAAATGAGGCGGCGGGCCGCAAGGGCGGCGCAGGGGGCAGGGGGCGGGCCTGCCGTGGGCCGCTGAATTATCATTACAAAGCGGGGCGCGGCAGGGCCATGCGGGGCGTCCGGCCTTGCCAAAAGGGCCGTTCGGCAAGGCGGAACGGGCCGTTCGGCACCGCCAAACAGGCCATTTGGCAAGCCAAGACGGCACCCGGGGCCAACGCGCTGAGGGCCAGGCAGTTGGGGCGGAGGCCGGGGCGCGGCGAAAAAATCGTTACAAAGCAACCCCGCCGCAGCCCCCGCCCCAAAAACACGCGGCTTTTCTTGCCCCGCAGCGGAATATTAGCTATCTTTGCACACGGGTTAGACTAAAGCCCCATGGCATGGAAAAACTGCTGCACTATGTATGGAAGCACCGCCTCTACCACAGCGGGGGGCTGTGCACCACCGACGGGCGCAAGGTGGAGGTAATTGACCCCGGGCTGCCCAACGCCCACGCCGGGCCCGACTTCTTCAACGCCAAGGTGAAGATAGGCGGCACGCTGTGGGCCGGCAACGTGGAGATTCACGACAAGGCCTCGGACTGGGACGCCCACGGCCACGGCGACGACAAGGCCTACGACAGCGTGGTGCTGCACGTGGTGGCCGAGGCCGACGCGCAGCCCACCGACACCCGGGGGCGGCCCGTGCCGCAGATGCTGCTCGGCGTGCCGCCGAGCGTGGCCGCCAACTACCGCGAGCTGCTGGCCACCGACACCTACCCGCCGTGCTACCGCATCATACCCGAGCTGCCGCCAATGACGGTGACCTCGTGGCTGGCAGCCCTGCAGGCCGAGCGCCTGGAGCAGAAGACCGAGGCCATAAGCCGCCGCGCCGCCATGAAGGCCGGGGCGTGGGAGGAGGCTTACTTCGCCACGCTGGCGCGCAACTTCGGCTTCGGCATCAACGGCGACGCCTTCGAGCAGTGGGCGATGAGCGTGCCGCTCGGGGCCGCCGCCCACCACCGCGACGACCCGTTCCAGGTGGAGGCCCTGTTCATGGGGCAGGCGGGGCTGCTGCAAGACGAGGCCATAAGCCCGCGCCACCGCGCCGAGGCCGCCGCCGACGGCTACCTGCAGCGGCTGCGCACCGAGTATGCCTACCTGGCGCGCAAGTTCGGCCTCAGCCCCATCGACTGCAAGCTGTGGCGGTTCCTGCGCCTCAGGCCGCAGAACTTCCCCCACATACGCATAGCCCAGATGGCCACGCTATACCACGAGGGGCGCACGGGCCTGGGCCTGCTGCTCGAGTGCCGGGGCATCGACGACGTGAGGCGGCTGCTGGCCACCCACGTGTCGGCCTACTGGCAAACGCACTACTCGTTCGGCTCGGAGAGCGCGCCGAGCCACAAGCGCCTCTCGGGCCAGTCGATCAACCTGCTGGCCATCAACACTGCCATACCCGTGCTCTTTGCCTACGGGCGCCACACCATGGACGAGGGGCTGTGCCAGCGGGCCTTCGGCCTGCTCGAAAGCCTCAAGCCCGAGAACAACGCCATCATACGCACATGGCGCGAGTGCGGGCTAAACGCCAAGACCGCCGCCGACAGCCAGGCGCTCCTGCAGCTCAAGCGGGCTTACTGCGACCGCCGCGACTGCCTGCGCTGCCGCTTCGGCTACGAGTACCTGAAGAGAAGGGAAGTCAAGGGCCAAGGCTCAAGAGCCAAGTAAACATGCACCTCGGCAGGGCGTGGCTCGCATATTCCCAGTACTCACAAAACTCCCAGCCCTCCCATAACTCCCATAACTCCCAGCCCTCCCATAACTCCCATAACTCCCATAACCCCATCAAAAAAATATGAACTATATCTTCGAGACAAAAATGCAGGTGCGCGACTATGAGTGCGACATTGAGGGCATAGTGAACAACGCCAACTACCTGCACTACACCGAGCACACGCGCCACCTCTTCCTGCGACAGTGCGGACTGAGCTTCGCCGAGATGCACCGGCGCGGCACCGACGCCGTGGTGGCGCGCATGAACCTGCAATACAAGGTGCCGCTGCGCTGCGACGACGAGTTCCTATCGCGCCTGGCCCTGCGCAAGGAGGGCCTGCGCTACGTGTTCCTGCACGACATCTACAGGGCTTCCGACGGCAAGCTGTGCTTCAAGAGCACAGTGGAGGTGGTGTGCCTCGTGGGCGGCCGCCTGGCCAACAGCCCCGACTACGACCGCGCCCTGGCCCAATACCTGTAGCACATGGACACCAACGAGGCTTTATATGCCATGGCGCTAACGCGCATTAGCAACTTCAACTTCGCCTCCGCGCTGGCGCTCTACCGCGCGCTGGGCAGCGCAAGGGCAGTTTACGAGCACCGCGGCGACATACGCGACGCCGTGGACCACTGCCCGCCACGCCTGGCCAAGGCGCTGGCCAACTGGGCCGGGCCGCTGCAACGGGCCGAGGCCGAGATGGAGTTTGCCACCCGCCACGGCATCAGCGTGCTCACCCCTGCCGACCCGGCATACCCCCGACGACTCGCCGAATGCCCCGACGCGCCGATAGCGCTCTACTACAAAGGCACGGCAGACCTAAACCGCCTCAGGGTGATAAGCGTGGTGGGAACGCGCCACGCCACGCCCTACGGGCGCGACCTCGTGCGGCGGCTCCTGGCCGGACTGAGGGAGCTGTGCCCCGGCGTGCTCGTGGTGAGCGGGCTGGCCTACGGCATCGACATCTGCGCCCACCGCGAGGCACTGGCCTGCGGCTTCGACACCGTGGCCGTGCTGGCCCACGGGCTCGACCGCCTATACCCGCCGGCCCACCGCGACACGGCCCTGGCCATGCTGCGGCAGGGCGGGCTGCTCACCGAGTTCATGAGCGGCACTAACGCCGACAAGCCCAACTTCGTGAGGCGCAACCGCATAGTGGCGGGCATGGCCGACGCCACCGTGCTCGTGGAGAGCGCGGCCAAGGGCGGCGGACTAATCACCGCCGGAATAGCGCGCAGCTACAACCGCGACGTGCTGGCGTTCCCGGGGGCCGTGGGAGCGCCTTACTCCGAGGGCTGCAACCAGCTGATACGCAACAACGGGGCGGCACTGATAACTTCGGCCTCCGACCTCGTGGACGCCATGCTGTGGCACGACGAGGCCGTGGCCTGCCGCGCGCGGCGCGAGGGCATAGAGCGGCAGCTCTTCCCGGAGCTTTCGGCCGACGAGCGGCTCGTGGCCGACCTCCTCGCCGCCACCAACGACTTGCAGCTCAACATCATAGCCGTGAGGACGGGCCTGCCCGTGGCGCACCTCGCAGCCCTGCTCTTCCAGCTGGAGATGAAGGGCGTGGTGAGGCCGCTCGCCGGGGGCATGTACCACTTGGTGAATTAAAAGTTGAAAATTAAGAAAATATGCGTCGTGGCAGGGCGTGGCCCACATATTCCCAATACTCCCAAGGCTCCCAGCCCTCCCAAAGCTCCCATCCCTCCCAAAAAAAAGAAAAGAACATGAAGATAGCCAACATAGACTTGGGGCCGCGCCCCGTGCTGCTCGCCCCGATGGAAGATGTCACCGACATTGGCTTCCGGCTGCTGTGCAAGCGGTTCGGGGCATCGATGGTTTACACCGAGTTCGTGAGCGCCGAGGCGCTGGTGCGCTCCGTCAAGGCCACCGAGCGCAAGCTGGCCATAAGCGACGAGGAAAGGCCGGTGGGCATACAGATATATGGCCGCTCGGTGGAGGCCATGGTGGAGGCCGCCCGCATAGTGGAGCAGGCGCGCCCCGATGTGATAGACCTCAACTTTGGCTGCCCGGTGAAAAAGGTGGCGGCCAAGGGCGCGGGCGCGGGCCTGCTGCAGAACATACCGCTGATGCTGCAGATAACGCGCGAGGTGGTGAAGGCCGTAAGGCTGCCCGTGACGGTGAAGACGCGACTGGGCTGGGACTCGCAGAACATAGTGATAGAGGACCTGGCCGAGCGGCTGCAGGACTGCGGCATAAGCGCGCTCACCATACATGGCCGCACCAGGGCGCAGATGTACACTGGCGAGGCCGACTGGGGGCCGATAGCCGCCGTGAGGCGCAACCCGCGCATCACGATACCCATCATAGGCAACGGCGACATCACCTCGGCAGAGCAGGCCGAACAGGCCTTCAGCCGCTACGGGGTCGACGCGGTGATGGTGGGCAGGGCCACCTTCGGACGCCCCTGGATATTCAGGGAGATGCGCGACCGACTCGACCTCGGCCCCGGCGGGGGGCGCCCGCTATCCACCGACGAGATGGTGGGCGTGCTCCTGGAGCAGCTGCGCATCAACGTGGAGCGCATAGACGAGTACCGGGGCATACTGCACACGCGCCGGCACCTGGCCGCCACGCCCGTGTTCAAGGGCATACCCGACTTCCGCCAAACGCGCATAGCCATGCTCCGGGCCGACACCGTGGGCGAGCTTACGGCCCTCATGATGCGCGCCGCCGAGATGGCCAAGGCTGCCGAGGCCGCCAAAGGGCAGCAGTGAGGACTGCCCTCCCATAACTCCCATAACTCCCAAAACACCCATTCTCCCACAAAAAGAACCACCACATGCACCCACTTGAGAAATTCGCCTGCTGCCCGGTGTGCGGCAGCAAGCGCTTTGCCGAGCACAACGAAAAGAGCAAGCACTGCGCCGACTGCGGCTTTACGTACTACCAGAACCCCAGCGCGGCCACGGCCGCCTTCATAACCAACAGCCGCGGCGAGCTGCTCGTGGAGCGGCGGGGCAAGGAGCCGGCCAAGGGCACGCTCGACCTGCCCGGAGGCTTCATAGACAACGACGAGACGGCCGAGGAGGGCGTGGCACGCGAGATAATGGAGGAGACGGGCCTGCGCGTGATCCGCACGGAGTACATGTTCAGCCTGCCCAACATCTACCTCTACTCGGGCATGACCATCCACACGCTCGACATCTTCTTCAGGTGCGAGGTTGCCGAGGGGGCCACCCCCGTGGCCGCCGACGACGCCGCCGAATGCTTCTGGATGCCCATCAGCGAGATTAGCGCCGAGCATTTCGGCCTGCGCTCCATTCGCCAGGCCATCCAACGTTTCCTCAAGGCGGGGGAGAAACAGCCCTCGGAGACAAGCCTCTGACCCGACGCGGGCAACCACCCGAGCCGTGCGCGCAAAGACAAGCAAAGAAAGCGCAACTAATGTTAAAAAAAGCGGGACTGACGGGCAAGGCAGGCACATATTTTCATAACTTTACAGTCGGCATGGCCATGCCCGGGAGGCAATAGCCGCAGGCGGCCACGGCCACGACAACCCAACCATAAAACCACAAACCAGCATGAGAAAAGCAATGATAGCCCTCGCCATGGCCGCACTCACGGCCACCACGGCCGAGGCCGGGCAGCAGCAAGGCAGCCACGGATACCCCATAACGCAGGTGCCGTTTACGGCAGTGAAGATATCGCAAGGCTCCTTCTGGGGCCAGCGCATAAAGGCCGCGCGCGACGTGATGATACCGCTGGCCCTGAGCAAGTGCGAGAGCGAGGGCCGCTACGCCAACTTCGACAAGGCCGCCCACCCCTCGGCAAGCTACGACGTGAGCACGTTCATGGGCTACCCCTTCGACGACACCGACGTGTACAAGACCATAGAGGGCGCCAGCTACGTACTGCAGGCGTATCCCGACAAGCGGCTCGAAGCCTACATAGACAGCGTGATAGGCATCGTGGCCGCCGCCCAGGAGGAGGACGGGTACCTGTACACCGCCCGCACCATCAACCCCGCGAAGCCCCACAAGTGGAGCGGCAAGCACAGGTGGGAAAAGGAAGAGGAGCTGAGCCACGAGCTGTACAACCTGGGCCACATGGTCGACGCGGCCTGCGCCCACTACCAGGCCACAGGCTCAACGAAGCTGCTCGACATCGCCCGCCGCTACGCCGACTGCGTGGTGCGCCAGGTGGGGCAGGCCAAGGGGCAGGCCTGCGTGGTGCCGGGCCACCAGATAGCCGAGATGGCGCTGGCCCGCCTCTACGTGCTCACGGGCGAGCGGAAATACCTTGACGAGGCCAAGTTCTTCCTCGACTACCGGGGCAAGACCAAGGTGCGCCGCGAGTACAGCCAGAGCCACCTGCCCGTGACCGAGCAGAAGGAGGCCGTGGGCCACGCCGTGAGGGCGGGCTACATGTATGCCGGCATGGCCGACGTGGCCGCGCTAACGGGCGACACGGCCTACATACGCGCCATTGGCGACATCTGGCGCAACATAGTGGAGAGGAAGATATACATCACCGGGGGAGTGGGCGCGCGCCACGAGGGCGAGGCCTTCGGCCGAGACTACGAGCTGCCCAACCTCACCGCCTACAACGAGACGTGCGCCGCCATATCGATGGTGTACCTCAACCAGCGGATGTTCCTGCTGCACGGCGACGCCAAGTACATCGACTGCCTTGAGCGCACGCTCTACAACGGCGTGATAAGCGGCATGGCAGCCGGCGGCGGCAAGTTCTTCTACCCCAACCCGCTGGCCGCCGACGGCAAGTATGGCTTCAACCACGACGGCTCCATGGAGCGCCAGGCGTGGTTCGGCTGCGCCTGCTGCCCCAGCAACCTGTGCCGCTTCATCCCCTCGGTGCCGGGCTACGTTTACGCCACCAGGGGCGACAGCCTCTACGTAAACCTCTTTGCCGCGAGCACGGCCACAGTGAGCCTCAAGGGCAACGGCATAGCGCTGCAGCAGCAAACGCAGTACCCGTGGAGCGGCGAGGTGGAGATAAAGGTGACGCCTGGCAAGGATGGAACGTTCACCATGATGGTGCGCATACCCGGATGGGCAAGGGGCGAGGTGACGCCCGGCGCGCTGTATGAGTATGCCGACACGGCGCGGCAGGGCTACTGGGTGGCCGTGAACGGCAAGCGCGCCGGGGGCGGCCTGGACAAGGGCTACGTGGCCATAACCCGCGAGTGGAAGAAGGGCGACGTGGTGAGCCTGCACCTCGACATGGCACCGCGCACGGTGAAGGCCGACAGCCGCGTAAAGGCCGACCGGGGGCGGCGCGCCGTGGAGCGCGGGCCGCTGGTGTACTGCGCCGAGTGGGCCGACAACCAGTTTGACGTGATGCACTTCGCCCTCGACATGAAGCCGCAGTTCACCATCGCCGACGCGCCCACGCTGGCCGGGGGCGTGAAGAAGCTCACCGCCACCGGCACGCTGCTCGCCACCGGCGCCGACGGAAGGCTCACCGCCACGCGCCGCGTGGCCACCCTCATACCCTACTACGCATGGTGCCACCGCGGCCCGGGCCGTATGCAGGTGTGGCTCGCCGCCGGCACGGAGGCGATGGAGGAAGGGCTATAGGGGGCTTATAGGGCCTATAAGGCTTATAGGGCTTATAGGGCTTATAGGGCCTATAGGCCAAATAGGCAAAATAGGCAAAATAGGCAAACAGCAGCGAGGGCTGCGCCTGGTGGCGCAGCCCTCGCCGCTGTTTTGCAGGGAGGCCATGCCCCCTTATTTATTGCCGAAAATCTCGTTTATCAGGCGGTCGGCGTGGCCCCACTTGTCCATCATGTAGATCACGTAGCGTATGTCTACGCCGATGCAGCGGGCCAGGCGCGAGTCGAAGAATATGTCGCTCGAAAGGCTGTCCCAGTTGCCGTCGAAGGCCAGGCCTATGAGGCGGCCCTTGCCGTCGAACATGGGCGAGCCGCTGTTGCCGCCTGTTATGTCGTTGTTGGTGAGGAAGCAGAGCCGCATCTTGCCCGACGTCTTGTCGGCATAGCGGCCGAAGTCGGTGGCCGACATGAGCTGGTGCATCACTGGCTCGGCATAGTAGTCGGGCTGCTCGCCGCCCTTCTTCATCTTCTCCACTATGCTCTCGGCGGTGGTGTAGTAGCCCGAGGGCTTGCCCCCGAGGGTGAACCCGCCCACCTGGCCGTAGCTAAGGCGCATGGTGAAGTTGGCGTCGCTGTAGTTGGGCATGTCCTGCTCCATGCGCAGCTTGGCTGCGCAGAGGTAGCGCTCCTGCTCGTCGATGGAGTCGTAGATGGCCTCGAGCGGGGCGTTCATCATGCCCATCACCTCGGTTATGTCGAGCCCCATCTTCACGCCGGGGTCTTTGAGGAAGCCCTTCTTGTTGACGTAGATCTTCGCGCCGGGCTTCATGAGGATGGAGTTGGCCCACACGTAGTCAACATACTTGCCGCAGTCGCCGCCGAACGAGGCGTCGATGTCCTTGTAGAAGGCGGGCAGGTACTCCTTGGGCACCTGCTTGCGGTAGTTCTCCAGCAGGGCGGCGTACACCTCCTTGTCGGTGGCCTCGTCCCACTTGTCGCTGTTGTCGTCGAACTGCACGTACTGCTTCTTCTTTTTCTTCCCGGGCCCCTTCACCTCCATGCCGTTGTGCACGCGTATGGCCCGGGTGGCCAGCTCGTTGGTTCCGAAGAAAGTCTCGCTGAAGAACGTGCGCGAGCGCATCAGGGCGAAGCACCCGTCGTACACGCGCTGCAGCTCGCCGAAGTCGAGCTTGCCCTTGAGGTAGCCAGTGGAGTCGACGTACTGCCTCACCTTCTGCTCGAAGGCGGCCTTCTGTGCTATCAGGCCTATGCTGTCGATGCACTTGTTCATGCCTATGGAGTTCTTCCAGTAGTTGGAGCTTGAGGCGTAGGCCGTCTCGTACTTTATGCGCACGGCGTCGCTCTGGGCCATGTGGCGTGCCATCACCTCCTGCTTGACGCCGCGCACCTGGGCGCGTGGCTCGTTGCTGGCGTCGCGCCTCTGGCGTATGCCGTAGGATGAGAGGTAGCGGCTGGTGGAGCCGGGGTAGCCTATGGTCATGGCGTAGTCGCCGGCCTTGTAGCCCTCGAGCGACACTGGGGCCCATGCCTCGGGGCGGTAAGGCACGTTGTCCTTGCTGTAGGTGGCGGGGCCGTTGGTCTTCGGGTCGGCGTAGATGCGGAACACGGAGAAGTCGCACGTCTGGCGCGGCCACATCCAGTTGTCGGTCTCGCCGCCGAACTTGCCCATCGACTTAGGCACGGTGAACACGAGGCGCACGTCGCGGAAGTCGCGGTAGGTGGTGGCGTAGTACTTGTTTCCCTCGTAGAACGGCTTCAGCTCAAGGCGCAGCGTGGAGTCCTTGGCCTTCACATCCTTCGACCACGCGTTCTCGAGCGAGTCTACGAACTCGGCCTGGCGCGACGGCTTCATGCTGTAGATGCCCATCTGGGCGAGCTTGTCGGTCACGTCCTCCTGCTCAACCATGAAGCTCACGAAGAGGTCTTCGTTGGGCAGCTCCTCGGCAAACGACTTGGCGTAGAAGCCGTTCTTCATGTAGTCGTGCTCCACGGTGGAGTGGGCGTTGATGGCCGAGAAGCCGCAGTGGTGGTTGGTGAAGACAAGGCCGTCGGGCGAGACGACCACTCCCGAGCAGAACCCGCCGAAGTTGAGCACCACGTTCTTCAGCGCGCCCTTGGAGGAGTAGAGCCCGTCGTAAGGCACGCTGAAACCATACTGCTGCATCTGGCTGTAGACGGCCTGGGGCAGGTCGTAGAGCGTCCACATGCCCTCATCGGCCATGGACGGAGCCGCCGACAGCGCGGCGGCAATCAAAAAAGTAGCTTTCTTCATGTCTGTCATGTGTTGTTATGATTGATGCCTTTGTCATTGGGGGCTGGCTTGCGGAAGCGGCGGCCCACCACGGGCAGGGCCGAGAGGGGGAAGTCGCGCTTCACGGTGTAGGCCACGAATACGGCCAGGAGCGCGGTGTTAGCCGCCACGGCGCCCCAGAGGGGCAGCCGCTCGTTGGCCACGGCCATGCCGCAGTAGAGCACGGCAGCCAGCGCCACGTAGGATAGGATGCGCCCCACGGGGTAGCTTATGGGGTAATGGCGCTGGCCCACGAAGTAACTCAGCAGCATGGCGGTGGCGTAGCCGGCCACCCCGGCCCACGCGCAGGCCATGTAGCCGTAGCACGGCACGAAGATTACGTTGACCGCCACGAGCACGGCGCAGCCCGCCCCCGAGAACCACGCGCCCCAGATGGTGCGGTCGGTGAGCTTGTACCAGAACGAGAGGTTGAAGTAAACGCCCATCATCATCTCCGCGGCCATCACTATCGGCACCACGCGCAGGCCGCTCCAGTAGTCGCGCCCGATGATGAACTTGAGCAGGCCGAGGTAGCCCACCACCACGAGGAAGGCCATCAGGGTGAAGATTACGAAGTACTTCATGGCCTTGGCGTAGGTCTGGCGGTTGTCCTTGTCGCGCGCCTTGCCGAACACGAACGGCTCGTAGGCGTAGCGGAAGGCCTGCGTTATCATGGCCATTATCATGGCAATCTTCGACGCCGCGCCGTATATGCCGAGCTGCTGGTGGGCGTCGGGCGAGTGGTAGATGTAGGGGAAGAGTATCTTGTCGGCCGTCTGGTTGAGTATGCCGGCTATGCCCAGCACGAGCACGGGCCAGCTGTAGGAGAGCATCCGGCGCATGAGCGCGCGGTCGAACACGTAGCGGAAGCCTGTGAGCTCGCGCCGGAAGAAGAACGTTATCGAGGCGGTGCAGGCCAGGTTTACGTAGAAGGCGAAGCCCACGTCGGTGGGCTTGCCCGTCACGGCGGGCATGGCCACGAAGCAAACGATGTTGAGTGCGATGTTCATCACGATGAAGAGGAGCTTGAGCGCGGCGAACTTGAGCGGGCGCTTCGTGTGGCGCAGGTAGGCGAAGGGTATGCACTGGAAGGCGTCGATGGCCACGGTCATGGCCATGGTCCACACGTATGAGGGGTGGTCGGCGTAGCCCATGAAGGCCGACACCGGCCCTATGAACGCCAGCACGAGGGCCACGAAGGCGAGCGACGTGCTGCCCACGCTGATGAGGATGGTGGAGTAGACGCGCCGCGGGTCCTCGCCCTCCTTGTTGACGAAGCGGAAGAAAGTGGTCTCCATGCCGTAGGTGAGCACCACGAGCAGCAGTGCCGTGTAGGCATACACGTTGGTTATCACGCCGTAGCCGCCGCTCTCGGCCGACAGCTTGGCCGTGTAGAGAGGCACGAGCAGGTAGTTGAGAAACCTGCCCACGATGCTCGAAAGCCCGTAGATGGCCGTGTCCTTGGCCAGGGTCCTTAGGTTTTGCATTTTCGTTTCTCCTTTGTCTTGCGGGTGAGGCAGGTCGCGGAGGCGGCGGCTCCGTCCCCGCTGGCCTCTTGCCTTCCTTCCCCTCTTGGCTTTTACCTTTTAAAAGAACATATAGCAAATGGCGATGGCGGCGATGACCCCGGCCAGGTCGGCCAGCAGGCCGCAGGCCACGGCGTGGCGGGTGTGGCGTATGCCCACGCTGCCGAAGTAGACGGCGAGGATGTAGAACGTGGTGTCGGTGGAGCCTTGCAGCACGCAGCTCAGGCGGCCCACGAACGAGTCGGCCCCGTAGGTGGCCATGGCGTCGACCATCATGCCCCTTGCCCCGCTGCCCGAGAGGGGCTTCATGAGCGCCGTGGGCAGCGCGCCCACAAACTCGCCGTCGCCGCCGCAGGCCTCCACCAAGGCGCGCACGCCGCCCACCATCATGTCCATGGCCCCCGAGGCGCGCAGCACCCCTATGGCCACGAGCATGGCCACGAGGTAAGGGATGATGCGCACGGCGGTGGCGAAGCCCTCCTTGGCGCCCTCGATGAAGGCGTCGTACACGTTCACCCGCTTCCTCACCCCGGCCAGGATGAAGCCCACGATGATGGCCATCAGCAGTATGTTGGCCACCGAGGTGCTCACGGTGTTCATCGTGTCCTTGTCCATCCGGCCGAAGCCCCACATCACCGCCGCCACCGCCGCGCACATCCCGCCCAGCGTCAGGAGCAGCGTGCGGTTCAGGAGGTTGATGCGCTGGTAGAGGCTCGTGGCCACTATGCCCGCAAGGGTTGAGAAGAACGTGGCCAGGAGTATAGGCACGAACACGTCGGTGGGCTGCGCCGCGCCCATCTGCGCGCGGTACACGAGTATGCTCACGGGTATGATGGTCAGCCCGCTCGTGTTGAGCACTAGGAACATTATCATCGGGTCGGTGGCCGTGTCCTTCTTCTTGTTGAGCCCCTGCAGCTGCTCCATGGCGCGCAGGCCCAGCGGCGTGGCGGCGTTGTCGAGGCCCAGCATGTTGGCGGCGATGTTCATGAAGATGCTGCCGGTGGCCGGGTGGCCCTTGGGTATGCCGGGGAACAGGCGCACGAACACGGGGCTGAGCAGCCGCGACAGGGCGCTGACCACTCCCCCCCTCTCGCCTATCTTCATTATGCCGAGCCACAGCGAGAGCACTCCCGTGAGGCCGAGCGATATCTCGAACGCCGTCTTGGCCGAGGCGAACGTGGAGTCCATCATGGCCGGGAACACCCTTGTGTCGCCCATCAGCACGAGCTTTGCCAGGCCGATGGCGAAGGCCACGAGGAAAAACGCTATCCAGATGTAGTTTAAGACCATACCTCAATCACGCTATGTTTCGTCATGCAAAGGCAATGCCTGCGGACGCAGAAGCAGTGGCTGTGGGCGCACCGCAACTGCCGCCGTTGGCTGCCGAGTGCAGATTGCATCATGCAAAGATAGCCTAAAAAGACTGAACGGCAAAGAAAATGCACCGCTACTTTGCAAAAAACGCCCGCCACGCCCACCCGGCGGCAAGGCCGCTGTGCAGCCTCGCCTCACGCACAGCCCACTGCCCACAGCCGTGGTTTCCGCCGCTTTTGGTGGCAAAAGGCCGCAAAGACAGCGTTTTTTTACTCATTGACACAAGCCTTTTTACTTATTGACACAAGCCCGGAGCCGCGCCACGCCGCCCTTTCACCATTTTTTGCTATATTTGCAAAGGTGCAAGCAAATAAAAACAAGGTGAAAGCCATTGCCGCCATGGCCCTTGCCGCCGCGCTCACGGCGGCCTGCTCCGGCGGGGCCAAGCCTGCGGGGCCGCTGCTGCCGGAGGGCATAAGGCTCAAGCCGGGCGACGTGGTGCTGCGGCGCGGGGGCGGCATGGCCAGCCACGCCGTGCTCATGGCCGACGCCGGAGGCGCTTACTCCCACGTGGGCATGGTGGTTGACTCCGCCGGCGTGATGATGGTGGCCCACGCCGTGCCGGGCGAACCCGACTTCGACGGCGACCCCGACCGCGTGAAGCTCGAACCGCCCGAAGCCTACTACGACCCGGGCCGCGCCACCAGGGGTTGCGTGATGCGCTGCGCCGACAGCGCCGTGGCTGCCCGGGCGGCGGCAAGGGCCATGGCCGCCTACCGCCGCCGCGCGCTCTTCGACCACGACTACGACTGCCGCGACACCACGCGGCTGTACTGCTCGGAGCTTGTGGAGGCCGCCTACGCCGCCGAAGGACTGCCCATAGCCGCCCTGCCGCGCCACGACATAAGCCTGCCGGGCCTAAGCCTCAAGGGCGTGATACTGCCGTCAGACTTCCGCCGCTCGCCCCGTCTGAGGGTGGTGGCCGAGTTCTGACACAGGCCAAAGTAAGCATAACCATCCATCAATAACAAACCTTTAAAAAACCAAGGACTTATGAAGAAAATCATCGGTTTCATCGCCACGGCGGCCTTTGTGCTCGCACTGGCGTCGTGCTCAGGGGGCAACACGCCCACAAACGTGGCCGAAAAGGCCGTGAAGTGCATCCAGGATAAGGACTACGAGGGCTACGTGGACCTCATGGACACCAACGGCAAGGAGGGCCAGGACATAGAGGAGCAGAAGAAGGCCATGGCCGACATGCTGCGCTCAAAGGCCGCAACCACGCTCGACAAGAAAGGCGGGATAAAGAGCTACGAGATGCTTGCAGAGACAATAGCCGAGGACGGCAAGACCGCCACCGTGGAGATGAAGATTGTTTACGGCGACGGCGAGGAGAAGCAGGAGGAGATGAAGCTGCGCCTCGGCGACGACGGCCAGTGGCGACTCGACCCTGGCAAGTAGCCACCACGAGGCAAAAAGCAGGCATCAGGGCTTCTTTTCGCCCATTCCATCGGGCAGGACACACTCCACGCAGCCCCTCTGCTGGGCAGCGTCGCCGCCCATGAAGCCGCCCGGCGTGGTGCCGGTGTACTTGCGGAAGGCGCGGTGGAACGTGGAGAGCGAGTTGAAGCCGCTCTGCCTCGCCACATAGTCGAAGGCGTACTCAGGATGCTCCCGCATCATGGGTATGCTTTTCTTGTTTATGCGCAGCGAGTTTACGTAGTCATAGAAGGTGGTGTTCTTCACGTTGTTGAAGTACTGGCTGATGTACGTCCTGTTGGTGCCGAGCCTCTTGGCCAGCTGCGCCAGCGAGAGCTTAGGGTCCAGGTAGAGGGCCTCGCCCTCAACGACGCTCTCCAGCAGCCCCGCAAAGTGGTAGTCGCGCAGGTCGGTCCCGACGGCCTCGGCCTCGTAGGCATCGTCAGGCTCGGGCGTCACGGGCTGCAGGTCTTCGCAATAGTGGAGCACGAGCTGCCAGAAGGCAATGCCCGCCAGGTAGATGATGGAGTCGAGCACGGGGTGGCGCACCACGGTGATCACCACCCAGAAAAGCATGTAGGCAAAGCCCGCCACGTAGATCTTGCGCAGCCACGATATGTCCATGTGCTCTATGTCGGAGTAGTTGCGGTACAGGTAAGAGGTGTACGCCTCGGCCTTTGCGTAGCCTATGCGCAGGACCGTGGCCCCGAAGAAGGCAAGGAAGGCAAGATAGGCCGTGGCCATGGCGTGGCCGGGCCAGGCGGCGTAGGCGGCGGTGAAGGCCATGAAGGGCAGCGCCAGCAGGGCCACGCGCCGCCACGTCACCCACCCCGGCATGGTAAGCTCAAAGAGGAGGCAGGCCAGGGTTACGGAGCTCCAGCCGTCGGCCATCTGTATGAGGTCGAGCAGGGCCGGCGTGTAGCTGCCCGGCATGAGCGACACGAGATCCTTGGCCGTGGCCAGCGCCCAGTAGGCGAAGATGGCGCCGAGCAGCACGCGCAGCCTCGTGCGCCCCCGTGGCGAGAGCAGCCGGCAGGCGCTAAGGGCGAAGTAGGCCGTGGAGGCTCCGTTGAAGAACGATGTGAGGCTCATCATTGGCATGGCAATCAGTTTTTTTAACCTTGCAACAAAGGTACACAAAATTTGCCATTCTTACGTCCTTTCCACAAGAAAACGTCCGCGCCATGCGGCAAACGTGCAAAAAAAGCACCCTGCCGAAGGCCGGGCCGGGCGCGGCGGGCAGGCCGCGCAAGAATGAAGAGGCCGCCGGGGGATGTTCCCCGGCGGCCTCGCTTCTGTGTTAGTATGCAATGAAAAATTTGAGAGAATCGAAACTTCACAGTTTCTTTTTTTGTTTTAACTAAACATGATTATTATATGAGAAAGCATAGAAATGTCGTTTGCTGGCCCTCTTGGCCGTGCGCCCGGCGAAGCTCTCCATGAGGCTCCTCACGAAGTCGGCGTCGATGTCGCCCGTGAGGTTTACTATGACGAGGCTGCCGGCCTTGGTGTCAGTGTGGAGCATCACCAGCTCCACGGTGTCGCCGCTCGACGTGCGGCGCACGTAGAACGTGCCTCGCGAGTGGGCGTTGCGGTAGTCTTGCGCGTGGCTGAAGCGCTGCGGGTTGTCCTTTAGCAGGCTCTCGGCTCGGCGGTAATAGTCATCGCCGCGCACGCTTGCCGTCACGATGCGCGCGCTCTTCAGCTTCTCTATGGCCTCTGCCATGGCCCCGTCGCGCGCCGCGCCTGGGTGCTTGGTGAGCTGCTCCATCATCTTGGGGCTTATGGTTACGCAGTGCACGGCGGTATCCTCGGTGCAGAGCTGCATGAACTTCGACGCGAAGTCGAGCGTGGTCTGCGCCACGGCGGCCACGGCCGTGGCCGCCAGCGCGAGCAAGCACAGCAGCCGCCTCATAGCCCCGGGCCTTGCTTGCCGCCGCCCTGCGGGGCCTGCGCCGCGGCGGTGTCGGCCGCGGCGGCGCTGCTTATGCCCTCGGAGACGAGCTGCAGGGCGCTCTCCACCTCGTCGTATGCCACGGCGGGGTCGGTGTAAGTGTCCTTGTAGCCGGCGTAGTTTATGTCATCGGTGGCCTTGCTGCCGCCTCCTGCCGAGAAGCGGGCGGCGTTGCCTATGGTAACCACGATGGCCACCACGGCCGCGGCCTTGAAGAGCGGCATGAGCCTGCTGCGCATCGTGACGGTGCGCGCCCTGACGGGAGCTGGCCGCTGCTCGGTCATCGCCAGTATCCTGGAGTCAAAGTCGTCGCCCAGCGCCTGCCTCCGCTGCTCGGCCCGGCTGTAGCGGAACAGCGGCGCGAAGGGGCGGAGGTGCTGCGGAACGCCGCCCTGGCTGAAGAAGGCGCGCAGTATCTCCTCCTCTGCGAGTGAGGTTTCGCACCGCCAGTAGCGCTCCATGAGCTGCTCGATATACTTATAGTCCATATTTCTCTGTTTGGATGTATCGTTGTCTTATTGCCTGCCGCGCTCGGAAGAGGTTCACCTTCACCTGCTCCTGGCTCACGCCCATCACGTCGGCTATTTCCTTGTAGCTCTTGCCCTCGATGTCGCGCAGCTGCATCACGCTGCGCTGCTTCTCGGGCAGGGTGTCCATCAGCCTCCTCACTATGGCCATGGTGTCGCTGAGCACCATGGCCCGCTCGGGGTCGGCGGAGAATGAGTCGTCGGCGGGTTCGGCCCCGGGCTGCCCCGCAAGGCTCTCGCTGCGGTTGCCCGCCCGCTTGGCCTTGTCGAGCGCGAGGTGGCGGCACACGGTGAGGCAGTAGGCCTCTACCGACTCCAGCGCGCCCCATTCGGCCCGCCTGTTCCACACCTTTATCATCGTTTCCTGCACAACGTCCTCGGCCTCCGCCTCATTGAGAGTGATGCGGAGGGCGAGCCTGAAGAGTTCGTTCTTCAACGGCAGCACGTCGTTCCGGAAGCTCACGGTTTTCATCCTCTCTACCCTTAAGACGACCCAGGGGCCCGAATGTTACACCACCGGGCCACTTTTTTTTCGTCCGGCTGTCTCTATTCCCGCTTTTCCCGCAAGCGGGGCTCCCGCCAAGCGGCATTTTCATGCAGCTTGCACCCACGCGGGCCACCACGCTGACTCCAACGTTCTGGCGGGTTTTCAACCCGCCAGCATCCGTGGCCGGGTCTGCGACCCGGGGAAGCCACCATAACAAGCCATGCGCGGGTTGAAAACCCGCACCAAGATGCTGGCGGGTCTCAGACCCGCCAGAACGTGGGAGCATAAGTGGATGCAAGTGGAGATAACCACAAAGATAACTTCAAAGATGCCACACGATGACTTGCACAATACACCATAGCCACACCCGCCAGAACGTTGGAACCGCAACCACCACCGCCAAGCCACGCATTTGTAATATCGCCAAGCCCCGGCCCTCTGTAATGATATTTCGCCCGCGCCGCCCTCTCCCGCCCCCACCTTGCCATCGGCCTGAGGGCCAGCCACTTGCGGAAGGCGGCCGTCCGGCACCGCGAAACGGGCCGTCCGGGGCGGCGAAAGAGGCCGTTTGGGGCTGCCAAACGGCCTCTCCCGCGGGGCCAAGCGAGGGAGGGCGTATGGCCAGGGCGGCATTTGTAAACCATTTTCCGGGCGGCTGCAATTTGCCGCAACCGGGCCGGCCCAACCGCCTCAGCCCTACCGGTTCACCCGCCTCAGCCATGATGGGATGGCAATGGGGAGCGCCCAAAGACAACTTTTTTGCCTCACAAGCGAAATTTTTCGCAAAAACATTTGGTGGTTAAAGAAAAACTCCGTACCTTTGCACCGCAATTCAGAGATGAACGGCAAACAACAATGTTGGCTCCGTAGCTCAACTGAATAGAGCATCTGACTACGGATCAGAAGGTTACGGGTTTGAATCCCATCGGAGTCACAACAGCCAAGAGAGTTCGCAACTATCTGCGGACTCTCTTTTTTTGTGCAGCATGGCCTGCCTCCCCGCGCGCCCCCGCCCGCCAGCGCGGCAGGCCGGGGCGGCGGGGAGGGATGATTGCCAGGCCCGGCCTTGCGCATCAATGGACAAGCCACAATCGGTGGCCAGGGTGCCAATAACACATATAACATAGCATATAGTACGGATTTGTTTCGTATATTTGCACCGTAGGATACGCCGCGGCGCATGGCCCGGCCATGGCGCGGCATGACAAAAAATCCAATGGCATGGAAAGAAAAGGTTTAAAGCGTTTTTACATGACTCTGGGGATGGCGGCTGCCGCTGCCCTTGGGGCCGCCCTCACGACGGCCTGCGCCCCAGGGCGCGATGCGGCGGGCGCAGGGCCCACCGCGCAGACAGAGGCCCAGGCCGCACCCGGCAACCTGCGCATAGCCGTAGGCCTGGCCGTTACCCGCCGTGGCGACACCGTGCCGCTGTCGGCCGACTTCAGCCTTGAGCTTAGGGGCGACAGCGTGGTGGCGCGGCTGCCTTACTTCGGGCGGGCTTACGCGGCCACGCTCGGCGATGGCAGTCCGCTGTGCTTTGCCGCCCGCGTGGCGGGCTTCGCTTCGGGGCGCGCCGCCGACGGCAGCACCGAGATGGAGTTTGAGGCGCGCACGAGGGAGGACTTGTTCCGCTTCCGCCTGCGCCTTTACGCCGACGGGCGGGCCACGGTAGACGTTTTCCCACAGCGGCGCGACCGCATCGGCTTCGAGGGCGAGGTGGAGTGAGCCCTCCGCCCTCGCCAGCCCCCAACCCGCAGGCAGCCTCGGGGCAAACAAAAAGCGCCCGCCCTATTCACATAGGGCGGACGCCGCAGTTATATATAAATCGTATTAGTTATCCGTGCAGTTGCCTCTGGCTCATGCCTGGGCGGCAGGCTCGCCGGCGTTGCGCAGCTTCTTGCCCATGGTGAAGTAGGCCACGGGGGCTGCGATGAAAATCGACGAGAACGTACCGAAGACGATTCCGAGGATCATTGCCAGCGAGAAGCTGCGGATGCTCTCGCCACCGAAGAAGATGATGATGAGCAGCACGAGCAGCGTGGCCGAACCGGTGTTGATGGTTCGGGCCAGCGTCTGGTTGAGCGAGTCGTTGAACAATGCCCAGAGGTTGCGCTTGGTGTACAGGTGCATGTTCTCGCGTATGCGGTCGAACACCACCACCTTGTCGTTGATGGAGTAACCGATTACGGTGAGGATGGCTCCTATGAACGTCTGGTCTATCTCCATCGACATGGGCAGCACGCCCCAGAGCAGCGAGTAGACGCCGAGCACGAAGAGCGTGTCGAGGGCCAGAGCCACCGTGGACCCGAGCGAGAAGGCCACGTTGCGGAAGCGCAGCAGGATGTAGAGGAAGATGGCTATGATGGCTATCACCACGCTGACGATGGCCCCGTAGGTGATGTCCTTGGCTACGGCCGGCCCCACCTTGGAGCTGCTGATGATGGAGCCACCGGCGCGCACGTCGGGGTTCTTGAAGGCGTCTACGTCCTTCTGGGTCACCAGGCCGGCGGCGTGGAGCTTCTGGTAGAGTATGTTCTCAATCTCATTGTCCACGTCGGGGCTGTTCGACTCTATCTTGTAGTTGGTGGTCACGCGGATGGTGTGCTTGTCGGTGCCGAGGGCTATGGCGCTGCACGTGGCCTCGCCGAAGGCTCCCTGGAGCACCTCGCGCACGCTCTCCGGCTCAACGGGCTGCTCGAACTGCAGCACGTAGTTGCGTCCGCCGGTGAAGTCGATGCCCTCGCTGAAGCCGCGCACGGCGAAGCTGCCGATGAACACGAGCGAGATGATGCCCCATGTGGCGAACGAGGCCTTGTACTTGCCCATGAAGTTGATATTCGTGTCCTTGAGCATGTTGCGCGATATGGCGGTGGTGAAGGTCAGGTTGAGCCACTTGTCACGCTTGAGCTGGTGGTCGTACACCATGCGGGTCATGTATACGGCCGTGAAGAACGAGCAGCACAGGCCGATGATGAACGTGGTGGCGAAGCCGCGGATGGGGCCTGTGCCGAACACGAAGAGGATTACGCCGGTGATGATTGACGTGAGGTTGGAGTCGAAGATGGCCGAGAAGGCGTTGGTGTAGCCCCGGTTGATGGCTTCCTTCACGTTTACGCCGCTGGCCAGCTCCTCCTTGGCGCGCTCATGTATGAGCACGTTGGCATCGACGGCCATTCCCAGCGAGAGCAGCAGTCCGGCTATGCCGGGCATGGTGAGCACCGACTGGAACGAGGTCATGATGCCGAGGGTGAAGAAGAGGTTGAACAGCAAGGCCATGTTGGCCACCATTCCCGGGATGAAGTTGTAGAGCACTATGAGGTATGCCATCAGCACTATGAAGGCGATGACGAACGAGACGAAGCCCTGCTGTATCGACTCCATGCCGAGCGACGGGCCTACCACCTCCTCCTGCACGATGCGGGTGGGGGCGGGCATCTTGCCCGAGTTGAGCGTGTTGGCCAGGTCCTTGGTCTCCTCGATGGTGAAGTTTCCGGTTATCTCGCTGTTGCCGCCGGATATCTCGCTGTTCACGCGGGGCGCGCTGTAAACGGTGTTGTCGAGCACTATGGCCACGGCGCGGCCAATGTTGGCCTTGGTGAGCTGGGCCCAGCGGCGTGCGCCGTCGCTGTTCATCTGCATGGTAACGCAGGGGTGGCCCATCTGGTCGAAGCCGTCGCGGGCGTTGGTTATCACGTTGCCCTCAAGCGGGGCGTTGCCCGAAGGCTCGGTCACCTTGATGGCGTGGAGCTCGTAGATGGTGGCGGTCTTGTCGAACTCAACCGCCTTTGCGCTCCACACGAGCTTCAGGTCGGCGGGCAGCACCTGGCGCGCCACGTCGGAGTAGATTATCTTGTTCACCTCGGCGGTGTCGCGCGAAGAGGCGTAGCCCACCACGCTGAGGCCCTGGCCCTGCACCGGCTGGAACACGGAGAAGAGCGGGTTCTGCCTGCGCAGCCGCTCGGCCTCGGCCGAGGCGTCCTTCGTGCCGGCTGCCTTGGAGCCTCCCTTGGCTGCCAGCGCAGCCGCGAGCGAGGTCTTGGCGGTGTCGGCCTTGGCGGCACCGGCGGCGCCCGCAGCCTTGGCCGTGTCGGCGGGGGCTGCCTCGGCGGCAGTGGCTGTGGTGTCGAGCGCGGCATAGCGCTGGTTGAGCTGTGCCAGCGCAGGCACTATCTCCTGGCTGTTGTAGGTCTCCCAGAACTCGAGGTTGGCGCTTCCCTGCAGGAGCTTGCGCACTCGCTCGGGCTCCTTTATGCCCGGCATCTCTACCATGATGCGGCCTGTCTGGCCCTCCATCTTCTGGATGTTGGGCTGCACCACGCCGAACTTGTCGATGCGGTTGCGCACCACGTTGAACGAGTTGTCAACGGCCGACTGCACCTCGGCGCGCAGAGCGCGCTCCACTTCGGCGTCGGTGCTCTGCGTGCTCACCTTGCCCTTCATCTGCTGCGTGGCGAACACCTCGGCCAGGCGGTGGCCCGGCGCGTTCTTGTGGTAGCTCTTCACGAAGAGCGACACGAAGTCTTCCTGGCTGGTTTCCTCCTCGCGCTTGGCCTCTTCCATGGCTTTCACGAAGGCGTGGTCGGTCTTGTGGTCGGCCAGCACGGAGATGACGTCGGGCACAGACACCTCAAGCACCACGTTCATACCGCCCTTGAGGTCGAGTCCCAGGCCGATTTCCATCTCGCGGCACTGCTTCAGCGAGTAGATGCCGAGATACACTTTCTCGTTCATGATCGAGTCGAGGTACTCTTGCCCCGCCTCTTCGCCCATGGCCGCCGCCTTGCTTTCGTAGTGGCTGGTGACGAAGGAGAAGGAGAGGTAGAATATGCACACGAGCACGAGCAGAAGTGTGACAAACTTTACAATTCCTTTGTTTTGCATTTCGTTGTTATGTTATTTTTAATTATTGTTTCGTGTAGTAGCCATTTTTAGCTTGCAAATATAGCATTTTTTTTACATTGTTGAAAATTTATCGCCATTTTTCGCGCCATTTACTTCATTTTAAGCCAACAATAAATGGGATAGTGGTCGGAAGCTGCTATTTTGCTATCCACCTTACAGCCAAACGGTTCGAAGTGGGCCGAGCACATTATGTTGTCTATCCTCACGTAGAACCCTTTCTGATTATACGACAATCCCACGCCGTTGCCGGTGGCGGTGTAGCAGTCGGTGAGCTGCCTTGCCAGCGTGCGGTGGGTGTAGGATATGGGTGTGTCGTTGAAGTCGCCGCAGAGTATGGTGGGCATCCCGGCGTGGGCCTGCAGGTACCGGCTCACGGCGTTGGCCTGGTGGGAGCGCTTGCGGGTGGCCTCGGCGAGCTTGCGGAGCATCTTGCGCGACTCGGCCCGGGCGGTGTCGCCGTCCACCTCGCCCTTGAGCATCTCCTTGTACCGCTGCCGCTCGTCGGGCGCGAGGTGGCTGCTCTCGAAGTGGTTGTTTACCACGAGGATGGTGTCGCGGCCCACCTTGAGGAAGTAGGCCACGCTGCCGTTGTTCTGCGAGTCGTATGGTATGCGCTCCTTGCGGAGTATGGGGAAGCGTGTGTAGATGGCCAGCGCGTTGCTTTTCCGGTTGCTGTCGCCTATGTACGTGGTGTCGGTGTGGGGGTATGCGCCGTAGAGCGCGTCGGTGGCCCGGCTGCGGCTGTGCACGGCTTCCTGCAGGCACACGATGTCGGCCCCGCTCCCTGCGAGGTAGGTGGCGATGGCCTGGGCGGCCTGGGTGTCGCCCCCGGCTGGGCCGGCGAAGTTCTTCACGTTGTACGACACCACCTTGAGGGCGCCCTCGGGCGGGTCGGCGGGCGGGTTGATGGGCATGTACGTGCGTATGGGGCCTATGGCCGCGGTGAATGCCGCCACGGGTATGGCCGCCATGCGCCACTTGAAGAGCAGCCAGAACGCGAGGAAGGCCGCGTTGGCGGCGAGCATCACGGGGAAGAGCAGCCCCGCCGTGGCCAGGTAGGGGTGCTCGGCGGGGTTCACGCGGTCGGCCATGCCTGCCAGCAGCATGGCTGCGGCCGTGGCCACGTTGGCCCCGGCCGCTATCTTTGTGGTGATTGCCTTGAGCTGCCTGAGCATGGCCTTAAGCTAATCGTTGTTGCTGCTGTCGAAGAGCTTCTGCTTCTCCTCCTTGGTCAGGCTGTCGTATCCGCTCTTGCGTATCTTGTCGAGTATGCGGTCTATCTCGTCCTGCTCGGCCTTCTTGCGGGCGTTGTACTCCCAGTCGGTCTCGGGCTGGCGCGCGCCTCCGCCCTGGCCTTGGCGCGGCTCCTGGCGCTTGCTGCGGTAGCGGTCGAAGGTGGCTTTGAGGCTGTCGAAGAACTGCGCGCCGCCTGCGCGGTTGTACCCGGCGCCGGGGTGCTGCCTCCAGTAGCGTATCATGAGGAAGCCGAAGAGCATCCCCCCGAGGTGGGCCATGTGGGCCACGCCGTCGCCCGAGGAGCCGATGGCCGAGAGCAGCTCGATGGCGGCGTAGAAGATTACGAACCACTTGGCCTTGATCGGCAGCGGCAGCGGGAAGATGAATATGCGCTCGTTGGGGAAGGTCATGCCGAAGGCCAGCAGTATGGCGTATATCGCGCCCGAGGCGCCCACGGTGGTGAAGAGGTTGAGGTACTCGGGCAGCTGGCCGTGGGGCAAGAGCATGCCGTCCACCACGAGCATGGGGGCGTCGCTGGTGAGCAGGGCGTGGAACTGCACGAGCTGCGCCGCCTCCTGCATGATGCCCGCGCCCACGCCGCACGAGAGGTAGTAGAAGAGGAACTTGCGGCCTCCCCACACGCTTTCCATCACCCGCCCGAACATCCACAGGGCGAGCATGTTGAACAGTATGTGGGTGAAGCTGGCGTGGAGGAACATGTAGCTCAGGAGCTGCAGCGCGTTGAAGTCGCTGGCCATGAAGAAGTGCAGGCCGCCGATGTCGGACAGCTGCGGGTAGACGAGCGTGGCCAGGTAGGCCAGCGCGTTGATTATAAGCAGGTTCTTTGTTACCGTGGGTGTGCTGAACATATCCTTCTTGTGCTCTTTTTGCGGTGGGGCCATTGGCCCCGCCGGGTGGCAAAATTACTGAAAATATCCGTAAACGCGCGCTTTGCTGGGGCGTTTCGGGCTATTTTTCAGCAAAAAACTCACTTTTTTTTATTTTTTGTTTGTTTTCTGAAGAGTTTCCCCTATATTTGCGAGGGCAAACGTCAGCACAAGCATTTACAACCATATTTAATCCAATTAAAAGCAAGTTTATGAACAAGACAGAATTAATCGACAAGATTGCCGAAGGCTCGGGCCTTACCAAGGTTGACTCCAAGAAGGCCCTCGAGGCCACCGTGGCCGCCCTGAGGGATGCGCTCGTGGCCGGCGACAAGGTGGCCATCGTGGGCTTCGGCACGTTCAGCGTGGCCGAGCGCCCGGCCCGTGAGGGCATCAACCCTGCCACGATGCAGAAGATACAGATAGCCGCAAAGAAGCAGGTTAAGTTCAAGGCCGGGTCGGAGCTTAGCGACTCGCTCAACTGACCGCCGCCCCCGGCGAATGCGCAGGGCTGGCTCCCGGTGGGGAGCCAGCCCTGCGTTGTTGTGGAGCGGCCTTGCGGCCCGGCCCGTCAGGGCTGCTTGCCGATGTAGGCCAGTATGCCGCCGTCCACGTAGAGGATGTGGCCGTTAACGAAGTCGGACGCGTCGGAAGCCAGGAACACCGCCGGGCCCATGAGGTCCTCGGGCGTGCCCCAGCGCGCCGCCGGCGTCTTCGACACAATGAAGCTGTCGAATGGGTGGCGGCTGCCGTCGGGCTGGCGCTCGCGCAGCGGCGCTGTCTGCGGCGTGGCTATGTAGCCCGGGCCTATGCCGTTGCACTGTATGTTGTGCTCGCCGAACTCCGAGCAGATGTTGCGGGTGAGCATCTTGAGCCCGCCCTTGGCTGCGGCGTAGGCCGACACCGTCTCGCGGCCCAGCTCGCTCATCATGGAGCACACGTTGATTATCTTGCCGTGGCCCTTCTTTATCATGCCGGGTATGACGGCCTTCGACACTATGAACGGCGCGTTGAGGTCGATGTCGACCACCTGGCGGAAATCCTCCACCGACATCTCCGTCATGGGTATGCGCTTGATTATCCCGGCGTTGTTCACCAGTATGTCAATCACTCCCAGCTCCTTCTCGATGTCGGCCACCATGGCCTTCACCTCGCCTTCATTGGTGACGTCGCAGATGTAGCCCTTGGCCTCGATGCCCTTGGCCTTGTAGTCGGCCAGTGCCTGGTCCATGTGCTTCTGGCTGCGGCAGTTGAAGGCTATCTTGGCGCCTGCCTTTGCGTAGGCCTCGGCTATGGCGAAGCCTATGCCGTAGGCCGCTCCCGTGACGAGGGCCACCTTGCCCTCGAGGGAGAACTTGCTCAGTATTGAATCCATTTGCTTGCTTCTTGTTTATGCGTTATTTGCTAAATGCTCACTTAAGGTCGGTAATCTTGTAGAAGTCCTGGTCGCCGTAGTCCTGGTTCTCGCCGCCCATGCCCCAGATGAAGGTGTAGTTGTGCGTGGCGGCTGCGCTGTGTATGCTCCACTCGGGCGAGAGCACGGCCTGGTCGTTCTGCATCCAGATGTGGCGCGTCTCGCCTATCTCGCCCATGAAGTGGCACACGGCCTGCTCCTCGGGCACCTCGAAGTAGAAGTAGGCCTCCATGCGGCGGCTGTGCACGTGGGCGGGCATGGTGTTCCACACGCTGCCCGGCGCCAGCTCGGTCATGCCCATCTGCAGCTGGCAGGTGGGCAGCACCTGGCTCACTATCATCTTGTTTATGTCGCGCTCGTTGCTCATTTCGAGCGAACCCATGTGGGCCACCACGGCTTCGGCCTTGGTCACCTTCTTGCAGGGGTATGCCGTGTGGGCGGTCACGCTGTTGAAGTAGAACTTGGCGGGCTTCTGCGGGTCCTTGCTGGCGAAGGCCACGTCGCGGTCGCCCCGGCCTATGTAGAGGGCTTCCTTGTAGCCCAGGGTGAACGTCTCGCCGCCCACCTTCACCGTGCCTTCGCCCAGGCCCACGTTGTACACGCCCACCTCGCGGCGGGTGGTGAAGTAGGGGGCCTTGAGCGGGTCGATGGCCTCGAGCTTCAGCTCCTCGGTCACGGGCATGGCCCCGCCCACCACCATGCGGTCGTACATGGAGTATACCATGTTCACCTCGTCGGCGGCGAACACTCGCTCGATGAGGAAGTCGCGCCGTATGCGCTTGGTGTCGTAACTCTTTGCGTCCTCGGGGTGGGCCGCATAGCGAATCTCATAGTTTGTCTTCATGATTCTGTTTGTTTTATGGTTTGTCTGTCTTTTCCGTCGCCTGCGGGCGCGGCGCCCTGTGCCGGCCGCGGCTCGCAAAGGCAAAGATACGCTTTTTCCGCCGGATTGCAAAATATATCGCCCACTTTTAACAAGTAGCTATCCAAAATTAATCGATATCATTTTATTTTAGATGCTCTCCATATCTTTGCCACCATCTTGCGCGCTCTTTAGGGCTGCAGCCCAAAGCCTCATCGGCCGTGTAGCCCGCCACACTCCCTCTTCGGGCTTTGGCCTGCATCTCCTAAATAGCGCACAATTTGATGGCAATCAATTTTTGACGCCTACTTATAAGTTTTCATTTGGCCAGGCCCTGGCAGGCCTTGCGCCGCGTTAGCCCCTGGCCTTGGCCGCCGCGTGCTCGCCCCTGCCCCGGGGCCCGTGGCGGGGCATCCCTGGCGGGGCTCGCAAGTGCCTGTGTGCCAGCGCGTTGGCAAAACAGGCCGTTTTGCCCGCCGAAACGGGCCGTTCGGGAGCCTCAAAAGGGCCGTTCCGGGGCGCGAAACGGCCCGTTTCACATGGCGGCCCCGCCGCCCCCTCCCAGCCGCGCGGCCCTGTGGGCGCGCCCACGCCTTATTTATTAATGTGCGCCCCCTCGTGCGCCCCGCCCCGGGGCCGGCCGCACGAGGGGGCGGCAAACAATTAAAAAAACAGAAAAAACCACATATATATAATGTGGCACCGAAGTTTTTGCTTACTTTTGCACCCCAAACAAACCATTTACGGAAGATGCTTAAGAATTTAGTCATAGTGGAGTCGCCCGCGAAGGCGAAGACCATAGAGAAATTCCTGGGCGGCGACTACAAGGTGATGTCGAGCTACGGCCACATCCGCGACCTCAAGAAGAAGGAGCTGAGCATCGACACCGCCACGCTCAAGCCCCACTACGAGGTGCCCGAGGAGAAGCAGAAGCTCGTGGGCGAGCTGCGCCAGGCGGCCGGGCAGGCGGCCAAGGTGTGGCTCGCGTCCGATGAGGACCGCGAGGGGGAGGCCATCTCCTGGCACCTGTGCGAGGTGCTCGGCCTCGACGAGAAGAACACCAACCGCATAGTGTTCCACGAAATCACCAAGCCCGCCATACTCGAGGCGATAAAGCACCCGCGCCACATCGACATGAACCTCGTGAACGCCCAGCAGGCCCGCCGGGTGCTCGACCGCCTCGTGGGCTTCAAGCTCTCGCCCGTGCTCTGGCGCAAGGTGAAGCCAGCCCTCTCGGCAGGCCGCGTGCAGAGCGTGGCCGTGAGGCTCATAGTGGAGCGCGAGCGCGAGATACAGGCCTTCAGGAGCGAGCCTTACTACCGCGTGGCGGCGGTGTTCGCCACGGCCAACGCCGACGGCTCGGCCACCGAGGTGAAGGCCGAGCTTGACACCCGCTTCAAGACGCAAGCCGAGGTGGAGGCCTTCCTCGAGCTGTGCAAGGACGCCACCTTCCGCGTGGGCGCCGTGGCCAAGAAGCCGCTAAAGCGCACGCCCGCGCCCCCCTTCACCACCTCAACGCTGCAGCAGGAGGCCGCGCGCAAGCTCGGGTTCACCGTGGCGCAGACCATGCGCGTGGCGCAGATGCTCTACGAGAGCGGCCGCATCACCTACATGCGTACCGACTCAGTAAACCTCTCCTCGCTCTGCATCGGCGCCAGCCAGGAGGAGATAACGCGACTCTGGGGCCGGCAGTACAGCAAGCCGCGCCAGTGGCACACCCACTCCAAGGGCGCGCAGGAGGCCCACGAGGCCATACGCCCCACCTACATGGACGCCGCCGCCATCGACGGCACGGCCCAGGAAAAGCGGCTCTACGACCTGATATGGAAGCGCACCGCCGCCAGCCAGATGGCCGACGCCGAGATAGAGAAGACCACCGCCGCCATAACGCTGTGCGACGCACAGGGCAGCCCGCTGCCCGGCGCGCCGGGCTTCACGGCCACGGGCGAGGTGGTCACGTTCGACGGCTTCCTCAAGGTGTACCGCGAGTCGACCGACGACGACGAGCAGCCCGACGACGAGCAGGCCCGGCTGCTGCCCCCGCTGGCCCAGGGCCAGGAGCTGGCGCGCCGCGAGGTGACCGCCACCGAGCGCTTCAGCCAGGGCCCCGTGCGCTACACCGAGGCCAGCCTCGTGCACAAGCTCGAGGAGCTGGGCATAGGCCGCCCATCCACCTACGCGCCCACCATAAGCACCATACAGCAGCGCGAGTACGTGCACAAGGGCGACCACAAGGGCGAGGAGCGCCAGTACAACGTGTACACGCTACGCGGCAAGGTCATAACGCAGAAGACCCGCACCGAGATGGCGGGCAGCGACAAGGGCAAGCTCCTGCCCACCGACATAGGCATCGTGGTCAACGACTTCCTCATGGAGCACTTCCCCGGCATCATGGACTACAACTTCACCGCCAAGGTGGAGCGCAAGTTCGACGAGATAGCCGAGGGGCAGGAGCAGTGGACCCACATGATGAAGGAATTCTACGCCAGCTTCGAGCCAGTGGTGGAGCAGGCCATCAACACCCGCTCCGAGCACAAGGCCGGCGAGCGCGAGCTGGGCCAGGACCCCGGCACCGGCAAGCCCGTGTTCGTGAAGATAGGGCGCTACGGCCCCGTGGTGCAGATAGGCGCCGCCGACGACACCGACAAGCCGCGCTTCGCACAGCTGCCAGCCGACAAGAGCATGGAGACCATCACCCTGGGCGAGGCGCTCGAGCTGTTCAAGCTGCCCAGGGAGCTGGGCGAGTTCGAGGGCAAGAAGGTGGTGGTGGGCGCCGGGCGATTCGGCCCCTACGTGCTCCACGACAAGAAGTACACCTCGCTGCCCAAGGACGCCGACCCGCTCACCATAAGCCTCGGCACAGCCGTGGCCCTCATCGAGAAGAAGCGGCTCCTGGAAAGGCAGCGCCACATAAAGTCGTTCCCAAGCACCCCGCCGCTCGAGGTGCTCAACGGGCGCTACGGCCCCTACATAGCCTACGACGGGAAGAACTACCGCCTGCCCAAGGCCATGCACGAGCAGGCCGCCGAGCTGACCTTCGGCGAGTGCATGAAGGTCATCGAGGCCGCGGCCGCCAAGAAGAAGTAAGCGCGCCGCCACCCACACAACGCAACGCAACGCACAATGCAGAGGATAATCATCATAGGCTACATGGGCGCGGGCAAGACCACCGTGGGCAAGGCCCTGGCCAAGGCCCTGGGCATGGAGTTCTACGACCTCGACTGGTACATAGAGGCCCGAATGCGCAAAACCGTGCCGCAGCTCTTCGCCGAGCGCGGCGAGCAGGGCTTCCGCCTCGTGGAGCGCGCCATGCTCCACGAGGCCGCCGAGTTCGAGGGAGTGGTGCTCAGCTGCGGCGGAGGCACCCCCTGCTTCTTCGACAACATCGACTACATGAACGCGCAGGGCCCCGTGGTCTACCTCAAGGCCACGCCCGAGGTGCTCCGCAGCCACCTGCTCATGGGCCGCACCGAGCGCCCCCTCATCAAGGGCAAGTCGCCCGGGGAGCTGGGCGACTTCATAGCCGGGCAGCTGCGGAGGCGCGAGCCCTTCTACTCAAAGGCCGCCTACACCTTCGACGTGAGCCTGCTCGACAGCCGCGCAAAGGTGGGCCAGGCCGTCGAGGGCATCTGCCGCCTGCTCGGCCTGGAGCCCGCCGCCAAGCCGCCAAGCCACGCCAACCAACCCAACAACACCAAGCCATAACACAACTACACCAAGAGAAATGAAAAAGTGGACCATTGAGGACTCCAAGGAGCTTTACAACATCAACGGCTGGGGCACGTCGTACTTCGGCGTCAACGCCGCCGGGCACGTCTACGTAACGCCATGCAAGGACGAGACGCAGATCGACCTGCGCGACGTCATGGACGAGCTTGCCCTGCGCGACGTCACCCCGCCGGTGCTGCTCCGCTTCCCCGACATCCTCGATAACCGCATCGAGAAAACCAGCAGCTGCTTCCGCAAGGCCGCCGCAGAGTACGACTACAAGGGCGAGAACTTCATCATCTACCCCATAAAGGTAAACCAGATGCAGCCCGTGGTTGAGGAGATAATAAGCCACGGCCGCAAGTTCAACCTCGGACTCGAGGCCGGCTCCAAGCCCGAGCTCCACGCCGTGATAGCCGTGCAGTGCCAGAGCGACTCGCTCATCATCTGCAACGGCTACAAGGACCAGAGCTACATAGAGCTGGCCCTGCTCGCCCAGAAGATGGGCAAGCGCATCTTCATCGTGGTGGAGAAGCTCAACGAGCTCGACATCATCGCCCGGGTGGCCAAGAAGCTCAACGTGCGCCCCAACCTCGGCATACGCATAAAGCTGGCCTCCTCGGGCAGCGGCAAGTGGGAGGACAGCGGCGGCGACGCCAGCAAGTTCGGCCTCACCAGCGCCGAGCTGCTCGACGCCCTCGAGCTGCTCGACAAGAAGAACATGCGCGACTGCCTCCGCCTGATCCACTTCCACATAGGCAGCCAGATAACGAAGATACGCCGCATACAGGCCGCCCTGCGCGAGGCGTCGCAGTTCTACATACAGCTGCACAAGCTGGGGTACAACGTCGACTTCGTGGACTGCGGCGGAGGGCTGGGCGTAGACTACGACGGCACGCGCTCGCCAAGCAGCGAAAGCTCGGTGAACTACTCCATACAGGAGTACGTCAACGACTGCATCTACACCTTCGTCGACGCCGCCAACCGCAACGCACTGCCCCACCCCAACATCATAACCGAGAGCGGCCGCTCGCTCACCGCCCACCACTCGGTGCTCGTCATCGACGTGCTCGAAACGGCGTCGCTGCCCGAGATGGAGGAGGAATACGAGCCATCGGAGGGCAGCCACCAGCTCGTGCGCGACCTCTACGAGATATGGGACAACCTCAACCCGCGCACCATGCTCGAAGACTGGCACGACGCCGAGCAGATACGCGAGGAGTCGCTCGACCTCTTCAGCCACGGCATAGTGGACCTGCGCACCCGCGCCGAGATTGAAAGCATGTACTGGAGCGTGTGCCGCGAGATAAACATACTGGCCAAGCAGCTCAAGCACACGCCCGAGGAACTCATGAACCTCGACAAGCTGCTGGCCGACAAGTACTTCTGCAACTTCTCGCTCTTCCAGTCGCTGCCCGACTCCTGGGCCATCGACCAGCTCTTCCCCATCGTCCCCATACAGCGGCTCGACGAGCGCCCCGCACGCAGCGCCACCCTGCAGGACATCACCTGCGACAGCGACGGCAAGATAACCAACTTCGTGACCAACCGCAACAACTCGCACATACTGCCCGTGCACGCCCTCAGGAAGAACGAGCCTTACTACCTCGGAGTGTTCCTCGTGGGCGCCTACCAGGAGATACTGGGCGACATGCACAACCTCTTCGGCGACACAACAGCCGTGCACATCAGCGTGAAGGACGGCCACTACCACATCGACCAGGTGATCGACGGCGAGACGGTGGCCGAGGTGCTCGACTACGTACAGTACAACCCTCGCAAGCTCGTGCGCCAGCTGGAGATGTGGGTGACCAAGAGCGTGAAGGAGGGGCGCATCACCCTCGACGAGGGCAAGGAGTTCCTGGGCAACTACCGCTCGGGCCTCTACGGCTACACTTACCTTGAGTAGCGGCCCCACAGGGCCTATTAGACCTATTGGGCCTACCTGGCCTATTGGCCTACCTGGCCTATAAGCCCTATAGGCCCTATAAGCCCTATAGGCCAAATAGGCCCAATGGCCAAGCCAAAAGAAAAGAAAGATGAAACAACAGCTTACAGTAGTGAAGGTGGGCGGCGCCGTGGTCGAGGACCCGGCGCAGCTCTCCGCCCTGCTCGCGGGCTTCAGCAGCCTGCCGGGGCGCAAGGTGCTCGTGCACGGCGGAGGCCGCCGCGCCACGCAGGTGGCCGCGCGGCTGGGCCTCGAGAGCCGCATGGTGGGCGGCCGGCGCATAACCGACGAGGCCATGCTCAGCGTAGTGACGATGGTCTACGGCGGCCTCGTAAACAAGGACATAGTGGCCCGCCTCGCGGCCATGGGCGAGCGCGCCCTGGGCCTCACCGGCGCCGACATGGACGTGATGCGCTCCCACCGCCGACCGCCGCAGGGCGGGATAGACTTCGGCTTCGTGGGCGACGTTGACCGCACCGACGGCCAGGCCCTCGCCACGCTCATAGAGGGCGGCGTCACCCCGGTGCTCGCGCCGCTCACGCACGACGGCCACGGCCAGCTGCTCAACACCAACGCCGACACCATAGCCGCCGAGGCTGCCAAGGCCCTGGCCCCGCTCTACGACGTTACGCTGGCCTACTGCTTCGAGAAGCCCGGCGTGCTCGCCCGCCCCGACGACCCCTCTTCGGTAATCCCCCTCATCACCCGGGCCGACTTCGGGCAGCTCGTAAGCACGGGCGTGGTGGCCGGAGGCATGATACCGAAGATTGAGAACGCCCTCGCCGCCGTGGAGGCGGGAGTGGGGCGCGTGCTCATCACCTCGGCCCTGGCCCTCGGGCAAGGCGGCGGAACGACAATCCGCTGAGGCCAGGCAACCAGTTTTCAACAATTAAAAGCAAGGGAAAGTGGAGGAAAATGATATTCTTGGAAACATCAAGGAAGAGCTTAAGGGATATAAGCGCAGGCTGAAAGGCTTGGGCGGAGCTTGCCTATACCTGCTTTTGGCAGGCTTGATCTTTTTCGTGCCGATATTCATTTTTGTTTATTTTAGTGATTTTCTCGCCCATCACCTGCCCCCGAGGAACAGCAACGGGCTTATTGCCGAAGCAATAGCCCACTTCCGCTACTTCGGCAAGGCGGGGCTGCTGGCAGTGCCGCTGTTTGCCGTTTTCTACGCCTTGTTGATGCGCCCAGAGCGCAGCGATTACGAAAACAGCGCCCTGAACGGCCAGCCCGCCACAAAGCCAAACCCGCTTTGGATAGCCTTTCTGTCAGCAGTCTTTTCCCTTATAGCCACCTTCGTCCTGCTGTCGTTGGCATACGGCGCGTATTTAAAGCTCAACCGCTACGACGGCGCGCCTGTTGTAACGGCCTACTGCCACGTGGCTCACGTGGCCAACCTCCGCACCAGTGGCAACAAGTATGGCGTTGGCAAGAGGAGATACAACGCCGTTACGCTACAAGTGGGCCCGGAGCCTGATGACACTTACTGCCTGAAGATATTCAACAGCGGCACCGACACGGCCTACTTCGGCAAGCTCCGCCCCGGCCAGCGCGTAAAAGTGCAGGTGGCCACGGGCCGCTTTGGCGTGAAATACGTGGTAGGCGAACGCATACTTGGTGTGTGGCGCCCGGAAGCCAAGCCTGCCATGCGCAGGCTCGGGGCAGTGAAGGATACGGTGAGGATAATAGCCGACACGCTCGATGTGCGCGACCCCGTGGCCGGAACGATAGAGCGGCAGCTGGCCATGGGCTGCCACGCCACCATCGACGGCGAGCCGGCCGAGACTCTATACGACGAAAAGGCGCTCTCATCCGCCTTGCAGGCAGCCGCCAAGGCGGGCAGCACCGTGGAGCTTCACCGCCCCATGGGCGACGGCAAGGTGGAGGTGTTGGGCATAAAGGACGGGCAGGTGTGGACCAAGCCGAGCTACGACGAGCCTACCCTAAGCGACATCACCTACGCCCTGAAGCGGGGCAAGGCCACGCTGCTCATCGGCGGCAACGAGGCGCAGCCCGACCGCAAGGCCATCAACGCCGCCCTCGATGCCCACCGCCCCGTGTGCCTGCGCTTCGCCACGAGCACCGGCGCGCGCACCCGCTACCGCTTCATGCCGCTCGACTGAGGTCCTCGGCGCGCCCCTTTTACACGCCCCTCAGAGCACGGTTTTCAGCCCATTGCGCCCCTTTCTCCGCCCACTCTGTAACCCATTGATTCTCAGTGGCTTTGCAAAACGTGCCGTTTTGCATTGCGAAACAGGCCGTTTTAGAGGCTGAAACAGGCCGTTTGGGAACGCCAAACGGGCTGTTCTGCAATTGGTCATCATTCTGTGCTGACGCGGGTTGCAAACCCGCAACAGGACGCAGGCGGGTTACAAACCCGCCTGAACGTGGGAGATACGTGGATGGCACGTGGGAAACTCCTGCGCAAACACCAACCGAAACTGCCACGCAAACACCCATGTGACTACGCAAACACCCACAGAAACTGCCACGCAGACACCCACAGAAACTGCCACGCAGACACCCACGTTGCGGCGGGTTTGCAACCCGCCGCCGTCTGTGGCCGGGTCTGCGACCCGGGGAATGGAAAGAGAAGCGCCTGCGCCGAGCGCGATTCACCGCATCTCAAAAGTCAATTCACGCATTAAACCCAAATCGGCCGTTAGACCGCCTAACGCTTGTTTTCGTGTATGTGGTCGGCTTTCCAAACGCTTCCATCCTCTTGTCGGCATCTTGCCTGCCGCTTTGTCTCGACGTAGCCCGCTACGCCATCGACAAAGGCGACAGCCAATCTGCACGGCAATGGAATGGAATCGTTTTGGATTCTAATGCGATTTGGGTTTAAACGATGCTCGGTCTGGCCTCATGTCTGCTTCGCCTGCCGCCGCCTGCGGGTGCGCTTGTACCAGAGGTAGTAGCCCGTGAGGGGCAGCGCGGTGCCGAGCAGGGCGGCCACGAACCACAGCAGGCGCGTGGCGAGGCCGCCAAACGAGCCTACGTGTACCGAATATATCCAGCCCCTTATCTTGTTCTGCCGCGCAGCGTCGGCATAAAGCTTGGCCTTTAGCAGTCGGCCCGTGGATGGGCAGAAGGTGTAAGAGTCGGTGGCGCGGGTGTTGCCGTAGCGCGCCGAGCTTACCTTCAGCGTGCCGTGGCCCACGGTAATCTGCCTGAAGCTGGGGCAGGCGGCCTTGGCCCCGTTGAGCGCGGCCTGCCACGAGGCGTAGCCTTGGCTGTCTTTTTGCTCCGTTCCGCCATGGCCGTTGCCGCCCCTGCCGGCGTTCACTGCGCCAAAGAGCTTGTAGAAAGCGGCGTTGTACCACCCGAACGACCACGTGAGGCCCGTGAGCGACATGGCCAGCAGCAGCACGGCCACGTAAACGCCCCCCGGCGCAGTGCAGGCTGCGCCACAGGCGGTGGCGCCCAAGGCGCGCCGTAACGGTGAGCGCGCGGCCGAGGCCCTGCCCCCGGCGCGGCCACCACACGGCCACGCCCGACAGCAGCGCCAGCACGAACATGATGACCGACACGCCCACCACCGCCTTGCCCAAGCTCATGCCGCCCCGGCCGCGGGGGCTGTCGAGGAGCCAGCGGTGCAGGCCGAACATGGCCCTGAAGAAGGCCGGCCGCTCGTATATGCCGCGCACACGGCCCGTATACTGGTCTATCACGATGGCCGCGCCGCGCGGCTTGGAGAGGGTCGGCTGCCGCCCACGCTGAGCCACGGGCCGAAGGAGTAGCGCACGGAGACGTTGCCGCCCGTGGTCTTCACGCGGCCGTAGTTCTCGTAGAAGGCCCCCTCGCGGTTGCCGCTCAGCTCGGCTATGGCCCGCTGAATGTAGTCGCGGGTGTCGCGGTATATCAGCCCGCCCTCGGCGTATAGCGAGTGGCGCCCGGCCTTGAGGCGGTAGCTAAGGTTGAGGTTCAGGTTGTGGCTGTTTTCGGGCCTTATCATCGTGCTGCCGGTCTCAAGGTCTTCGTCGCCGAAGAGTTCCTCGGTGGTGGGCAGGCGGTATGCCTTCTCGTAAGACAGCTTGGCCTGGAGGCCCGGCAGCAGGCGGCATGTGGCTGCCGCGCCGTAGCCCCACGAGGAGAGCGTGCGGCTGCGGCTCACGAAGTGGGAGGCGTTCTCGTCGGTGGCCACGGGCCCCGAGGCGTAAAGGCGGTAGTACTTGGCAAAGGCCACCACGCTCCATCGGTCGGCGGGCATGAGCCGGTAAGACAGTCCGGCGATGTTCTTGCGCGTCTGCTTGCCTATTGGGTTGGCCTCCTCGCGCCCGTAGAGCAGCGATGTGTTGGTGCGGCCCATGCCGAGGCGCGGTTCGGCCCGTTTCGGGGCGCAACAGGGGCCGTTTTGCCGCCCGAAGCAGCCACTGCCGACAACGCACTGGTTTACAGGCAGTTGGCAGCGGGGGCCGGTACGTGAGGCCGGAGCAAAATTTCCTTACAACGCCGGACGCGCCACTGGCGTGGCAGGCGAGTCTCTTAACAACTAAAAAAATAGTTAAACACACGGCAATGCCATTGCCGCCCCAAAACTTTTCACTATATTTGCAGTTGAAAAGCGCGCGCCGCGAGGCTGCAGACCCGCCGGGGCGCAACGTCAATGACTAAAAAACCAGAAGCAATGAAGAAAATCACAGCAAAAGAAGAAGAGGTCATGGAGATGATATGGCAGATAGGCAACTGCACGCCCAGGGACGTGTATGCCCTGTACCCCGACCCGAAGCCCCACATCAACACCATCGCCACGATGTTCCAGTCGCTCGAAAGGAAAGGCTATCTCACCCACCAGATGAAAGGCCGGGGCTACCTCTACATCCCCACCATGGACCAGAAGGACTACGGGCGGGGCAAGTTCGAGACGTTCGTTAGCCGCTACTTCGGCAACTCTTACATGAACGTGGTGTCCACGCTCGTAAAGGAAGAGAAGGTGAGCCGCGAGGAACTGACCGAATTTCTCGACAGACTTAAAAAGCAGTAGGCATGGCAGCGTTCCTCATATACATACTCAAGGCCGCCGTTGTGCTGGCCGTGCTCCACTCGCTCTACAGGCTGTGCCTCAAGCGCGAGACGCTCCACTCGCTCAACCGCGCCGTGCTGACAGGCATCATGGCAGCCGCCGTGGCGCTGCCGGCGGTGCGCATCACCACGGCCAGCCCCTCGCCCATGGCCGTGGCCGTGGCAGACGCCGAGGCGTTCATAGTGAGCCAGGCAGACGCCGGTGCCCAGGCATCGCCGTCAGCGGCAGGCAAGGCAGCCGCAGGCGGCGAGGGCGGCATGGCCCTGTGGCCCCGCCTCGTGACCGTGGCCTACGCCGGCGCACTGGCCCTGTGCCTGCTGCGCTACGCCCTCTCGCTCGGCTCGCTGTGGCTCATGATAGGCGGCAGCCGCAGGCTGCGCGTCGCCGGGGTGCCGCAGTGGGTGCGCGTGGTGGAGTGCAGAGGCCTGACGGTGGCCTGCAGCTGGATGCACTGGGTGATGCTGCCGCCAGGGCTCCACGGCGACAAGCTCCGCGCAGTGCTCGCCCACGAGCTGGGCCACGTGCGC
The DNA here is from genome assembly GCA_944319915.1 of uncultured Prevotella sp. Taxonomy (GTDB): domain Bacteria; phylum Bacteroidota; class Bacteroidia; order Bacteroidales; family Bacteroidaceae; genus Prevotella. Next base: position 102,100 of record CALUEY010000031.1, read on the forward strand.
ATGGGCCACTCGTGGGACATGCTGCTGTGCGAAATGGTCACGCGCCTCTTGTGGTTCCTGCCCTCGGCGTGGATGCTGCGCGACGACCTGCGCGACGTGCACGAATACCAGGCCGACCGCCGCGTGCTCACTGCCGGCATCGATGCCGACGGCTACCAGCGGCTGCTCATAGAGACGGCGGCCGCGCCCGCTGCCGCCACCGCAGCCAACTCGCTGTGCCGCAGCGCCGTGAAGCGCAGGCTCTACATGATGTGCCGCCACCCGTCGGCGCGCACCGCAGCGCTAAAGGCCGCCTACCTGCTGCCCATCGTGGCCGTGGCCGCAGTGGCATTCGCACGGCCCACCATGGTGAGCAAGGCCCGGCAGACGCTGGAACGCGCCGAGGCCGAGGCGCCGCTGCTCTCGCCACGCGCGCTCACCGAGGCTGCGGCCAAGGCCGTGGAGCCCGCACCCGATGCGCCCGGGCCACGGCAACCGGAGCTGGCCGAAGCGCCGGCGGCACGCCCGGAGGGCATGGGCGCCGTGGCGGCAAGCATAGCCGCGCCCGCTGCCGACTCGCTGCGCCCTGCTGCAATGACCGTCAACATCGACCCGAAGCCGGCCGCCAAGGCTCCGGCCGACGGTAAGCCGGAGTGGAGCGGGCTCGACGTCGCGCCGCTAACCGTGATGGAATACCGCATAATGCCGGAGAAGTTCTGGATTGAGCGCCACGCCGACGAGACCCACCTCGTGATGCTCAAGCACATAGAGAGCGACCGGCAGTTCATCCGCCTCGACGGAAAGAGCCGCTACATAGAGGACCGCAAGACTGGCGACCGCTATATGTGCCGCGGCATCGAGGGCGTGGGCAAGAAGGTGGTCGAGGCCTACATCACCGGCCACAAGGGCGACGTGGTGCGCTTCACGCTCATATTCCCGCCGCTCGACGACCAGGTGGACGCCATATCCATACGCAAGGACGGCGAGAAGACAGTGCCCGTATACAGGCTCAAGGACGTGGAGCGCAAGCCCACAAGGATAATAAGGTAAACCGAAAACCACTGACAGATGAACAAACAACCACTGAAACAGGCGGCAGCCATGGCAGCCGCAACGTGGCTGCTGTGCGCCTGCGCCGCGCAGCGGCTGCCCGAATACGACCAGAGGCCCGACAACGTGAAGCCCACACTGCAGCAACCGCAGGCGCAAGACTACAACATCAACGACACCAAGACATTCGCCCTGTACACCAACCCCTACTCCCTGGCAAGGGCCGACGGCATATACCTCATGGGCATGGCCTACTACCGCCTGTACAGAGCGAAGGAGGCCACATACGTAACGGCCACATACCAGCACAGGAAGAAGAAGTTCTACTACTTCAACTCCGACTGCGCCATCATCGACAGCCGCACCGGCGACCAGTACATGATGCGCCGCCTGGAGCACTTCCCCACCGACATGTTCTTCTGGGTCGACGGCGTCGACGGCAACTACGTGCGCTTCGTGCTCGTGTTCCCGCCGCTGCCCGAGAGCGTGAAGACCGTCGACTTCTTCGCGCCGAGCGGCCCCTCGCGCCGCTACTTCTCCGGCGAGGCCAAGAGCAAGCGCAAGCTCAGCGTGAAAAAGCTGCGCCGGGGCAACGGCAAGGTGCCGGAGCGCATGGTGAGCCGGCGAGGCCGCATAATATACTGACGTTTTTTGCTTGACATAAGCCACCATTGCGCGTATATGAGGCGGCGGCCCCTGACAGCCAGGGCAGCCGCCTGCTGTAAAAACCAAACAATAACGAACATGGACAAAACCCTCGCTACCATAGCACTGGCCCTGGCCTGCTGCCTCGCGGCCGCACCAGCCGATGCCGCTGAGGCCAAAGAAAAGAAGCAACGCACCGTATACATAGGCGGCCAGGTGTACGACTCGTTCACCAAGGCGCGGCTGAAGGCCGTGGTGACGCTGATGCGCGCCGACTCAACCGTGGTGGCCACTGACACCTGCGAGCTGTGGAGCACCACGTCGAGCTTCGGCTTCAGCGTGCCGAGGCAGGCAGGGCGGTTCATCGTAAAGGCCGAGGCCGAGGGCTACGAGCCCGCCCTGGCCTCCTACGAGCTGCGCCCGCAGGGCCGCAGGCGCTACTACGAGATGCCGCGCCTGCTCATGAAGCGCAGCCGGGCCGGCGTTTACAAGGACGTGGCCCTGGGCGAGGTGGTGGTGAGAGGCACCCGCGTGCAACTGGCCTACCGGGGCGACACCATCGTCTACGACGCCTCGGCGTTCAACCTGCCCGAAGGATCTATGCTCGACGCGCTCATCCGACAGATGCCCGGGGCCGAGCTTAAGGACGACGGCACCATCTACGTCAATGGCCGCAAGGTGGACTACCTGCTGCTCAACGGCAAGGAGTTCTTCAAGGGCAAGAACAAGCTCATGCTCGAAAACCTGCCCTACTTCACCGTGAAGGGCGTCAAGGTATACGAGAAGAGCACCGAGAAGAGCGAGCGCATGGGCCGCGACGTGGAGCCAAAGGACTTCGTGATGGACGTTGGACTGAAGCGCGAGTACGCCCGGAGCTACATAGCCAACGCCGAGGCGGGCATAGGCACTGACAGCCGGTGGGCAGCCCGCGCCTTCGGCCTTTACTTCGACGACCACACGCGAGTGACCCTCTTCGGCAACGCCAACAACGTGAACGAGAACCGACAGCCGGGCAGCGAGGGCGACTGGTCGCCCGCCAAGATGACCCGAGGCCTGCTCGCCACCAAGCAGGCGGGCCTCAGCGTGCAGACCGAGGACAAGGACAAGCGCGCGTTCGACCGCTTCGAGGCCACGGCCAAGTGGAACGACACCGACAACGAACGCCACAACTCGTCAACCACCTTCGCCTCCGCCGGCGACATAGCGGGCGGCAGCTCCAGCTTCAGCCGCAGCAAGGACTTCAGCCTCTCGCTCTACAACTACCTCCGACTGCCCAAGCTCCACATAGCCAACAGCCACGACCTCTCTTACACCAACAGCCGCAGCACCTCCCGGGGAGCCGACTCCACCATGCGCGACACGCTCCTGAACAGCTCCGCAAGCCTGGCCATGGGCCACACGCGCAGGCTCCGCTACAGCGGATTCACCGACTGGACGCAGCCCCTGCCGTGGGGCGACAACGTAAGCCTAACGGCCTTCTACAGCTACTACAAGGCGCACCCGGCCGAGCAGTTCGGCCTCAACGCCACGCGCTACGCCGCCGGCCTGCCCGCCGACAGGCGCCACAACTACACCGACGGCAGCTCCGAGGGCTACTCCTACAACCTGCAAGCCTCTTACTACATACGCCTCGACGACTACTGGACGATAGAGGCCATCGCGGCATACAAACAGGCCTACAGCTCCGACGACAACCTACGCTACCGACTCGACCGACTCGACGCCTACGCCGACGGCCCCCTCGGCCTGCTGCCCTCCACCCGCGACTCTCTCCTGCTGGCCCTCGACCGCGACAACAGCGCCAGCACAACCACCCTGAAGCGCACGTATGGGGGCGAGGTGAGCTTCATCCACTCGCTCTCCAGCAGCTATGTGTTCATCAACCTGCCCCTGGAGCGCACCACCGAACGCTTGGGCTACGCCCGCGCCTCGCTCGACACCACGGCCACGCGGAGCTACTGGGACTTCTCGCCATACGTTACGCTGCGCTTCGGCAAGGACGGCAACAGGCACGAGCTTACCTACAGGATGCGGATAAGCCAGCCCGACTTCGCCTCGCTCATGCCCTACGAGAACACCTCCGACGCGCTGGCCACGAGGATAAACAACCCCGCCCTGAAGGCCCTCACGCGCCACACCGCCAGCTGGAAGACGACGCTGCGCTGCGACTCGGCCCACCTTACGTGGTACGTGGGGGCCAACGCCAACGTGACCACCAACGACATAGGCACGCGCACCACCTACAACACCGCCACCGGCGCCTACACTTACATGGACGACAACGTGCAGGGCAACTGGGACCTCAACTTCAAGGCGGGCGTCAACGGCACGCTCGGCGCCAGGCGGAGGCTGCTCTACGTGGCGGACGCCAACGCCAAGTACACGCACAGCGTTGACTTCGACGTGGCCTACGACACGCCAAACGCGCTGCTCAGCACAGTGAAGACACTGCGCGCCGGCCTCAGCCTGGGCCTCGCATACACACTGGGCAAGCTCACGGCGGGCATCGGCGGCAAGCTCGACTCGCGCCACAGCCGCAGCAGCCGCGAGGGCTTCGAGCCAATCAACGTGTTCGACTACCAGTACGGGGCCACCCTGCAGTACACCATCCCCGCCGTGAACCTCAACCTGTCCACGGACATCAAGATGTTCAGCCGGCGCGGGTACGGCAGCCCCGAGATGAACACCGACGACCTGGCGTGGAACGCGCAGCTGTCGCGCTCATTCCTAAAGGGCCGCCTCACGGCCAAAGTCACCGCCTACGACATACTCCGCCAGATATCCACCAAGGCGTTCTCAATCAACGCGCAGGGCCGCACCGAGACGCGCTACAACTGCATACCGCGATACGTGATGCTCTCGCTGGCGTACAAGTTCACCAAGAAGGCCAAGCCAGCCGGCAACAAATAGCGCGCGGCAAGGCAAAAACCGGGGCGTACACAATGTTTAACAGACTTTTGCGTTATATAAGCATGAAAGCCATAACGACCCTGGCCATGCCTCTGGCCTTGCTCCTGGCGGCATCGATGCCCGCGGCAGCACACGCCGACGGAAAGGAAAGCAGCAAGCAGCGTATGGTACACCTGGCCGGCGAGGTGTACGACTCGTTCACCAAGGCGCGGGTGAGCGCCACGGTGACGCTGCTCGCCGAAGACTCCACCGCGCTCGACACCACCACCTGCGACATCTGGAAGACTTACGCCAGCTTTGCCTTCAAGGTGCCGCGCCTACCTGCCCGTTACATATTCAAGGTGGAGGCCGAGGGCTACCAAACGGCCTTCGCCTCCTACAGCCTGCTGCCCCGTGGGCGCAAGCAGAGCTACAAAGCCCCCAACATACTCGTGAAGCGCAGCCGGGCCGGCGTTTACAAGGACGTGGCCCTGGGCGAGGTGGTGGTGAGAGGCACCCGCGTGCAACTGGCCTACCGGGGCGACACCATCGTCTACGACGCCTCGGCGTTCAACCTGCCCGAAGGATCTATGCTCGACGCGCTCATCCGACAGATGCCCGGGGCCGAGCTTAAGGACGACGGCACCATCTACGTCAATGGCCGCAAGGTGGACTACCTGCTGCTCAACGGCAAGGAATTCTTCAAGGGAAAGAACAAGATAATGCTCGAAAACCTGCCCTACTTCACCGTGAAGGAGGTGAAGGTGTACCACAAGAGCACCGAGCGCAGCGAGATGCTGGGCCGCGACGTGGAGCCAAAGGACTTCGTGATGGACGTAGGCCTGAAGCGGGAGTACGCCCGGAGCTACATAGCCAACGCCGAGGCGGGCATAGGCACTGACAGCCGGTGGGCAGCCCGAGCCTTCGGACTTTACTTCGACGACCACACGCGAGTGGCCCTCTTCGGCAATGCAAACAACGTGAACGAGAACCGCCGGCCCGGCAGCCAGGGCGACTGGTCGCCCGCAAAGATGGAGCGCGGATTGCTCGCCACCAAGCAGGCGGGCCTGAGCATACAGACCGAAGCTAACGAGAGGCGCGTGCTCAACGACTTCGACGCCACCGTGACATGGAGCGACGCCGACAACGAGCGCCACTCCGCCACGGAGACCTTCGCCTCGGCCGGAAACATCACCGGAGGCAGCTCGGCAGCCAGCCGCGCCAAGGACTTCAGCACATCCGTGGCCAACAACCTGCGCCTGCGCAGCCTGCACATCACGAGCCGCAACAACCTAAGCTACTCAAACAGCCGCAACTCATCGTGGGGAGCCGACTCCACGCTGCGCGACACACTCATGAACAGCGCGTGGAGCATGGGGCAAGGCCGCTCGCGCCGGGTGGCGGTGAACGGCATGACGGGATGGACGCCCACCCTGCCGTGGGGCGACTTCATAAACCTCAACGCCACTTACAGCTGGCAGCGCAGCCGCCCCAGCGAGCAGTTTGGCCTTAGCCACTCGCGGTATGCCTCTGGCCAGCCAACCGACGTGCGCAACTACTACGCCGACGCCCCAGAGGAAAGCTACGAGTACACGCTCGGCCTGGGCTACATGCTGGAGCTGCCCAAGGGCTGGTACGTGGAGCCCAAGGCGGAGTACGGCCAGCAGCGGCAGTCGGCATCAACCAGCCGCTACCGCCTCGAACGCCTCGGCGACCGCTGGGCCGGCGCCACCGGCTTCCTGCCCTCCACGCGCGACTCGCTGCAGGCCGCCTTCGACTGGGACAACAGCGACTGGAGCAACTCGCTCACGCGCACCTACACCGCCACGCTGACGCTGCAGAAGGCCACGGAGAACATGGAGTTCTTCCTCGTGCTGCCCCTCGGATTCAGCCGCGAGCGGCTGCACTTCAACGACTACGACATCGACACCGTGGCCACGCGCACCTACCGCCAGTTCTCGCCATGGCTCGACTTCAGCTACCGCAAGGGCGGACAGCGCCACTCCTTATCCTACGAGATGCAGACCACGCAGCCCGACTTCGCATCGCTCATGCCCGGCGACGACACCACCAACCCGCTGGCGCGGAGCGTGAGCAACCCCAACCTCAAGGCCACCACCGAGCACACGGCCTCGTGGCAGTCCACCTTCCGCTGCGACTCGGCGCGCCTAACGTGGCACGTGGGGGCCGACGTCACCGTGGTGAGCAACGCCGTGGGCCGGCGCACCTCGTACAACACCGCCACCGGCGCCTACACTTACATGGACGACAACGTGCAGGGCAACTGGGACCTCAACTTCAAGACGGGCGTCAACGGCACGCTCGGCGCCAGGCGGAGGCTGCGCTACGTGGCGGACGCCAACGCCAAGTACACGCACAGCGTTGACTTCGACGTGGCCTACGACACGCCAAGCGCGCTGCTCAGCACAGTGAAGACACTGCGCGCCGGCCTCAGCCTGCGCCTGGCCTACACCATGGGCAAGCTCACGGCGGGCCTCAGCGGCAAGCTCGACTCGCGCCACAGCCGCTCACGGCGCGAGGGCTTCGAGCCGATAGACGTGTTCGACTACCAGTACGGGGCCAACCTGCAGTACACCATCCCCCTGCTCGCGCTCAATCTATCCACCGACATCAAGATGTTCAGCCGGCGCGGGTACGGCAGCCCCGAGATGAACACCGACGACCTGGCGTGGAACGCGCAGCTGTCGCGCTCATTCCTAAAGGGCCGCCTCACGGCCAAAGTCACCGCCTACGACATACTCCAGCAGGTATCCACCAAGGCGTTCTCAATCAACGCGCAGGGCCGCACCGAGACGCGCTACAACTGCATACCGCGCTACGTGATGCTCTCGCTGGCGTGGAAGTTCACCCAAAAGGCAAAGGGCGGCAAGTAGTGGCAGTGAACTCACAGGCCGTCAGGGGCAGCAAGCCCCACGGCAGGCAGCGCGGCGGCCACGCCCATGCGGCGGCTTAAATAATGTGAATTATGGCACTGTTACGAAAGTTTACCCTAAATTTGCAGCGTAAAACAACAATGCAATGAGCCTTACAAGCATAATAGGCAAGTTCTTCGTGCCGCGCCAGCGCGAGCTTGAGCGCCACGCCAGCGGCGGCGAGGCACTGCAAAGGCAGGTGCTGGCCCGCCTCGTGGAGGCCGCGAAGGACACCGAATACGGGCGCAACCACCTCTTCGGCGCCACGCGCGGCTACGACGACTTTGCGCGCAACGTGCCGGTGAACACTTACGAGGAACTGAAGGGCTACATCGACCGCATGCGCCACGGCGAGGCCGACGTGCTGTGGCCGGGCCGCGTGAGATGGTACGCCAAGTCGTCGGGCACCACCAACGACAAGAGCAAGTTCATACCCGTAAGCCCACAGGGCCTCAAGGACACCCACTACCGCGGCGGGCAGGACTGCGTGGCCCTGTACCTGCGCAACAACCCCAAGAGCCGGATGTTCGACGGCAAGGGCCTCATACTCGGCGGCAGCCACTCGCCCAACTACAACCTGCCCGGCTCGCTCGTGGGCGACCTCAGCGCCATACTCATAGAGAACATCAACCCGCTGGTGAACCTCGTGCGGGTGCCCAACAAGCAGACCGCGCTGCTGGCCGACTTCGAGGTGAAGCGCGACCGCATAGCCCGCCAGACCATCGGCAAGAACATAACCAACCTGAGCGGGGTGCCCTCGTGGATGCTCTCGGTGCTCACCCGCGTGATGGAGCTTACGGGCAAGCAGCACCTCGAGGAGGTGTGGCCGGGCCTGGAGGTGTTCTTCCACGGGGGCGTGGCCTTCACCCCCTACCGCCACCAGTACGAGCAGCTCATCACCTCGCCGCAGATGCACTACATGGAGACCTACAACGCCAGCGAGGGCTTCTTCGGCCTGCAGGACGACCCATCCGACAAGGCCATGCTCCTGATGCTCGACTACGGCGTGTTCTACGAGTTCATACCCATGGACGAGTTCGGGCGCGACAACCCCACCGTGGTGCCGCTGTGGGGAGTGGAGACGGGGCGCAACTACGCCATGGTGATATCCACCACGTGCGGGCTGTGGCGCTACGTGCTGGGCGACACCGTGAGCTTCACCGGCACCAACCCCTACAAGTTCACCATCACCGGCCGCACCAAGTGCTTCATCAACGCCTTCGGCGAGGAGCTGATAGTCGACAACGCCGAGCAGGCGCTGGCCTACGCCTGCCGCGAGACGGGCGCCGAGGTGAGCGAATACACCGCCGCGCCAGTGTTCATGGACGGCAAGGCCAGGTGCCGCCACCAGTGGCTCATAGAGTTCGCCAGACAGCCCCAGGACATGGGCCGCTTCGCCTCGCTGCTCGACAGCCGCCTGAAGCAGCTCAACAGCGACTACGAGGCCAAGCGCTCAAAGGACATAACCCTGCAGCGCCCCGAGGTGGTGGTGGCCCGCCAGGGCCTCTTCAACGACTGGCTGAGGCTCAAGGGCAAGCTCGGCGGGCAGCACAAGATACCGCGCCTGGGCAACAGCCGCGACATCATGGAGCAGCTGCTGCGCATGAACGCCACGGCCGCCAAGCCCGCGCAGCCCAACAACCACAACGCATGACATGACCCAACCCTCCGACATACAACCTATGCGCAAGGGCGGCGGGCGGCGCGCGCGCCGCCGCAGGCTGGCCCCGTGGCTAACGGCGGCAGCCGCCCTCGTGGCCATGGCCGCGGCCTCGTGCGCCCGCATGGGCCAGCCCGACGGCGGGTGGTTCGACGAAACGCCGCCGCGCATCGTACACACCTCGCCCGCCGACAAGTCAACCGGCGTGTCCACGCGGAAGATACGCATCTCCTTCGACGAGTTCGTGAAGCTCGAAGACGCCGCCAGCAAGGTGGTGGTGTCGCCCCCGCAGGTGGAGACGCCCGAGATAAAGTCGGCCGGGAAGGCCATCGAGGTGGAACTGAAGGACACGCTCCGCCCCGGCATAACCTACACCGTCGACTTCTCCGACGCCATCACCGACAACAACGAGGGCAACCCCATGGGCAACTACACCTACAGCTTCTCCACCGGCGAGCGCATCGACACGCTCGAGGTGGCGGGCAACGTGGTCGACGCCTCCAACCTCGAGCCAATAAAGGGAATACTCGTGGGCCTCTACGACGACCTCTCCGACACGGCCCTCACCACCAAGCCGATGCTCCGCGTGGCCCGCACCGACAGCCGGGGCCGCTTCGTCATCAAGGGCGTGGCGCCCGGCAGCTACCGCGCCTACGCCCTGCAGGACGCCGACGGCAACTACCTCTACAACCAAAGGAGCGAGATGCTCGCCTTCAGCCGCGACACCATAACCCCAAGCTGCGGCCCCGACATACGCCAGGACACCATCTGGCGCGACACTCTGCGCATCGACTCCATCATCCGCACGCCCTACACCCACTTCTACCCCGACGACATCGTGCTGCGCGCCTTCACCGCGCCGCTCACCGACCGCTACCTGCTCAAGACCGAGCGCGAGAAGCCCGAGAGGATAGGCGTCTACTTCACCTACGGCAGCGACACCCTGCCCAGCGTGCGGGGGCTTAACTTCAACGCCGACTCGGCGTTCATAGTGGAGCCCTCGGAGAAGCGCGACACCATAACATACTGGCTGCGCGACACCGCCCTGGTGAACCGCGACACCCTGCGCTACGAGCTTACCTACATGGCCACCGACACCCTGGGGCAGCTCGCAAGCCGCACCGACACGATAGAGGCCATGCCCCGCGTGCCTTACGAACGCCGCCTGAAGCAACGCATGAAGGAGCTTGAGGACTGGCAGAAGGAGCAGGAAAAGGCCAAGAAGAAAGGCGAGCCTTACGACTCCGTAATGCCCGCTACGCCGCTGAAGCCCACCATCAAGGCCGGAACGCTCGACCCCGACCGCAACGTTTACATAGAGATGCCGTCGCCGCTGGCGCGGTGCGACACCGCCGCAATACACCTCTACTCCAAGATAGACACCCTGTGGTACCGCTCGCGCTTCGCGTTCAGGCCCGTGCCGGGCAAGCTCCGGGCCTACACGCTCATGGCCGAATGGAGGCCGGGGGTGGAATACAGCCTCGAGATCGACTCGGCGGCGTTCGAGGACATCTACGGCCTGGTGTCAGACAAGTACAAGACCGGCATAAGGGTGCGCGCCATGGACGAGTACAGCTCGCTCACGGTAAACATCAGCGGCGCGCCCGACACGGCCACCATCGTGCAGATGCTCAACAGCTCCGACGCCGTGGTGAAGCAGGCCAAAGCCTCCGGCGGCATGGCTGAGTTCTTCTACGTGCTCCCCGGCAAGTACTACCTCAGGGCCTTCAGCGACGCCAACGGCAACGGCAAGTGGGACACGGGCGACTACCATGCTGGCCTGCAGCCCGAGACGGTGACCTACTACCCGCGCGAGATAGAGTGCAAGCAGAAGTGGGACGTAACCATAAGCTGGAACATGGCTGCCCTGCCCGGCAACCTGCAGAAGCCCCTCAAGATAACCAAGCAGAAGCCCGACAAGGAGCGCAAGCAGCGCAACCGCAACGCCGACCGCGCACGCGACCTCGGCATAGAGTACGCCCCGGGGATGTGAGCCCTTTGACAATTAAGATTTAAAAATTAAGAAATAAGAATTGGGCTGCGCCTTGCACTGGGGAGGCACGATGCTGATTAAGCGCTAAGCATCGGGGGGTTGGCGATAAAGCAAAGGCCTGCGCCTGGGGCGGGGCGGCCCGGGCGATGGGCGGGGGCGGCATCTCAGCACCGCCGGCGGGCCACTGCCAACCGTGCCAGGCGCGCAGCGGGCAGCCGCCCGGCAAGCACAAGGCAAACAAACACAGCGACAGATATGAGACCAAAGGCATTTGTCATCGCACTGCTCATGGCAGTGTGCGCCGCCACGGCATCGGCCCAGTGCGGCATAAAGAACACTGCGTTCAAGTCGGGGGAGTTCCTTTACTACGACCTCTTCTTCAACTGGAAGTTCATCTGGGTAAAGGTGGGCACCGCGTCGATGAGCACCGTCATGTCGCGCTACGACGGCAAGCCTGCCTACCGCGCCAGCCTGATAACCCGGAGCAACAACAAGCTCGACAAGTTCTTCACCCTGCGCGACACACTCCTGTCGTACTGCGCGGCCGACCTCTCGCCGCTCTACTTCCGCAAGGGCGCGCGCGAAGGCCACCGCTACTACGTTGACGAGATATGGTACAACTACCCCAAGGGCAACTGCCACATGAAGCAGCACCGCATAGAGGACGACGGGCGCCACGTGTGGAAGCAGTCGGAATACCAGGACTGCGTGTACGACATGATGAGCATCTTCCTCAGGGCGCGCAACTTCGACGCCTCCAAGTACAAGGTGGGCCAGAACATACCCATGCCCGTGAGCGACGCCAGGCGGCTGTCGAACTCATGGCTTAAGTACCGGGGCAAGGAGACGTACAAGATGGACGGCAACGACATCGAGTACCGCTGCCTGGTGTTCTCCTTCATCGAGCGCGAGGACGGCAAGAACAACGAGCTTCTGCGCTTCTACGTAACCGACGACGCCAACCACATACCCGTGCGCCTGGACATGTTCCTGAGCTTCGGCTCGGCCAAGGCTTTCCTCCGGGGCTACAAGGGGGTGAAGAACCCCGTTACGTCGAGGGTGAACTGAGCAGCGGGCAGGTGGAAAACTGCATGGGCGGCGGGCGCAACCGCCCCCACCTGAGCGGCGATGACGTTGCGCATCATTCCATCCTGCCGTACTTCATTTCCTCACCATCCGCATCGTACTGCTTGCGTTTGCCCACAGGGGGCGATGCAAGCGTGATGCGCACCACCGCCGTGCGGTGCAGGCTGCGGCGTATGGCCTCATCAAAGGCGTCCATGTGCCGTGGCAGGAACCGCTCGCTGATTATGCGGAGAGCCTGCACCTTCTCCGCTTCGTCAGTCACCGGCTCCGCCCGCCCAAAGGCTATGGCCGAACGATACTGGAGGGTGAACGAGCCGTCCTTTGGGCCTACGGTGGGCCGGCACCGGGCCACGGCCGACAGGCACACCTCCGGGTGGGCGGCCATGGCATCGAGCTTGTCGCCCTCAGGCGCGCAATGGAAGTACCACACCCGCCCATCGGCCGAGGCCAGCGACAAGGGAACGCCGTAGGCCGTGCCGTCCGCACGGACAAGGCTCACGGTTATGTATGGTGCCTTACGCATTACCTCCAAAGCCCATTCGGCGGGCATTTCCCTACTTACCTTTCTCATGTTCCTTGCATTCTTAATGTTCCTACATTGGCCAAAGGCACATAAAAAGCCTTCTTTTGCGCCCATTGGCTTTCTTGGTGCAAATATACTGATTTTCTGCGGATAACCTCATGGCCAACACCATGAAAGCTGACTACGCGCCCGCAGGCGCACACAAGCCCGGGCCGCCCTCGCGGCTGCAGCACCGGCTGGCGCGGCCCGCGATGCAGGAACGGCGGTAACTTTACTTTACAAAGGGCTTCTTTTGCGCCGCCACTGCCCGTCCGTCCCTGCAAGAGAGGCCGTTCGGCAGCGCAAAAGAGGCCGTTCGGCCTTGCGGAACGAGCCGTTTTGCAAGGCCAAAACGCCCCTGCGCCCAACAGCCTGAGGCTGAGCCTGTTGGCCGCCGGGGCCGGAAAGGGGCTCGGCCATGACAGTTTGTTTACAGATTTCCGCCCCCGCGCTTTGCCATTCCGCGCAAAAACGCTACATTTGCATGGCCGCCACGCAGCGCGGCAAACCAATGACCAAAACCACACTCATGAGCACAGGAAGCATAATAAAGTTTTTCATAGCGGCCTGCATGGCCGCCACCTGCGCCACGGCCCGTGCGCAGCAGCCTGCCGGCGGGGCCGACCCGGCGGCCAGGCTGAGGCAGTTCGTGGGCAACATCGACGTGTTCAACCGCCTCTTCCCGCAGGAAAAGGCCTACCTCCACTTCGACAACACCGCCTACTTCAGGGGCGAGACGATGTGGTTCAGCGCCTACGTGGTGCGAGCCGACCGCCCCGCCCTCACCAACCTGAGCCGGGTGCTCTACGTGGAGCTGGTAGACCCCACGGGCGAGGTGGTGCAGACGCGCAAGGTGAAGCTCGACGGCGGGCGCGGCTCCGGCTCCTTCCGCCTCGACAAGCTGCTCACGGCGGGCTACTACGAGGTGCGAGCCTACACGCGCTACATGCTCAACTGGGACGCCGCGTGGGCCTTTTCGCGCGTGCTGCCCATATTCGAGAAGCCACAAAAGGAGGGCGACTACAGCCGCCCCGCCATCTACGAGCCCGACCGCCGCAAGCGCATGCCGCAGCAGCGCGCCGCCGACAGCACCGCCCAAGGGCAGGGCCTGTGCCTCACCTTCTACCCCGAGGGGGGCCGCCTCGTGAGGGGGCTGCCCGCGCGCGTGGCCTTCAGCCTCAGCAGCGGCGGCGCGCCCGCCGACTCGCTGCCCATGGAGCTTACGCTTGCCGACGGCCGCCGCCAACGGCTCACCACGCTGCGCGAGGGCCGCGGCGCCTTCAGCTACACCCCCGCCGCCACCCCGGCCACAGTCACCGTGACCGATGCCCGTGGCCAGCGCCACAGCTTCAGCCTGCCCGAGGCGCAGGCCGAGGGATGCGCCCTCAGCGTGAGCGCAGTGGAGGGCAGCCACGTGGGCGTAACCGTTAGCCGCACGGCGGGCTACACCGAGCCGCTGGCGCTGGTGCTCATGAGCGGCGGCAACGTTGACGCCACCGACCTGCTGCCCCCCTCGGAGCGCGTGGCGCGCCGCCGCTTCGCCCGCGCCGACATGGCGCCGGGGGTGAGCCAGCTGGCCCTCATCGACAGCCGCGGGCGCATAGTGGCCGAGCGCATGGTGTTCGTCTGCCCGCCCAAGGGGGCCGGCTCCATAGCCTTCGAGGCGCAGGGGCGGCTGTCGCCCTGCGGCAAGCTGACGCTCCGGGCGAGCACAGAGCCGGGGGCCACGTTCTCGGTGGCCGTGCGCGACCGCGCCGCCGAGGTGAACGGGCAGCAGGGCAACGCCGCCACGTGGCTGCTGCTCTCGTCAGACCTGCGCGGCTACGTGAGCCACCCGGAGTACTACCTCGAGGCCGACGACGACGAGCACCGCCGCGCCGCCGACCTGCTCATGATGGTGCAGGGATGGCGGCGCTACGACGTGGAGCAGATGGAGGGCCGGCGCGAGTTCAGGCGCACCCACCCCATAGAGGACGGCCTTTACCTCTTCGGCCAGCTCAAGCAGGCCAGCCGCCGCAACAAGCCCGCCGGGGTGCGCCTCACCGCCACGCTCTACAACCGCGCGGGGCAGTCGATGCAGGGGCGCGCCGTAACCGACTCGGCCGGCCTCTACGCCTTCCGCCTGCCCGAATGCGAGGGCGAGTGGACGCTGATGCTCAACACGCGGGGCGCCGATGGCAAGGCCAAGAAGTACCGCGTGGGCATCGACCGCAACTTCTCGCCCGAGCCGCGACCGCTCGCGCCCAACGAGACGCAGCCCATACCCATCGAGGAAGCGCACCACTCGCCCAAGGTGGCGGTAAACTTCGCCGACACGGCCGACATGACCAAGCTTGCCGGCATGGAGGAACGCCTGCACGTGATAAAGGAGGTAAACGTGCGCGGCAAGAGGCTCTTCGAGAACGCACGCGCCGGCTGGGACAACGAGCAGCGAGGGGCCTTCAAGGCCTACCTGCGCTACGACTGCGACCGCGCAGCCGACGAGCTGTATGACGCGGGCCTCGAAACGCCCACCATCTTCGAGTGGCTCGCGAGGAAGAACCCCTTCTTCGGAGGCGACGGCACTGACTACGAGGACCTGGCAAGGCTCGCCGACGCCGAGAACAACGCCCCGACAACCTTGCTCAGCGGGCAAGACGATGTAGAGGCCGACGCCGACGACACTGGGAACGGCATAAACAACAGGGGATTCATGACCCGCGACGGGCTGGCATACAAGAACAGGCCCATAGTGTGGGTGCTCAACAACACCTTCTACATGGGCACCAGGACGCGCAACGTGCGCACGAAGGACATTGAGCACATACGTGAGAACAGCGCCGAAGAGATGCCGCGATGGCTCGACGAGTACAAGAGCGTTTACATATCCGAAGACGAGAACATATGGCGCAACTACGTGGAGGCCCCCGCGCTCGCCACGTACAGCCCCGTGACCATCTTCCTCTACTCCCACCACGAGTTCCCGGCCAAGCACAAGGGCCTGCGCCTCACCCACTTCGAGGGCTACAGCCGCGTGGAAACGTTCCAGATGCCCGACTACAGCCTCATGCCGCCGGCGCCCGACCACCGACGCACGCTCTACTGGAACCCCGCCGTGAAGGCCGACAAGGACGGCCACGCCACCATAGAGCTTTACAACAACTCCTCCTGCCGGCAGGTCTCCATCTCAGCCGAGGGCATCACATACGACGGCCGCGCCCTGGTGTACTGAAAGCCTCGGGGCCGCGCCCAGCTGCTTCCATGCAGCCAGGGGGCCGTGGCCGGGGATGCTGGCGGATGCACCGCCGCCCCACGGCCACAGCCCCCTGGCTGCAAAAACGATGGCCGCCTGTGGGTCAGACCCACAGGCGGCCATTGCCTTTCACTTCTTCCTCGGTTTGCGCCTGGCCCATCCTTCCTCCGAGAAGTCGGGCTCCTCGCCCTTGAGCTTCACGTTGCTGTCCTGGAAGAACTGCCGCCAGTCGCCCGTGTCGGCGCCGCCGAAGTCGCCGAGGTCGGCCCTGCGGCCCTTCTGCCTCTTGTCGAAGCGGCTGAAGGCGCCCCCGCCGCCGCGGTCATGGCGGTCGGCGGGCCTCCCGGCGCCGCGCTGCCCGCCGCGCGAGCCGCCCCCGCGCTGTGGCGCCGAGGCGTCGTCGGCGCCGTTGCAGCGCACGTCGCGCCCGCGGTAGCGAGTGCCGTCGAGGGCTCGCATCACGCGGTCGGCGTCGCGCTCAGGCACTTCGATGTACGAATACTTGTCGTGCAGGTCGATGTGGCCCACCTCCTGACGTCCGTCCACGTTGCGGTTCACGAACTGCATCACCTCGCCCGGATAGAAGCCGTCGGCCTTGCCCAGGTTGATGAACAGCCGGCGGTAGCCCTGCTCGGCGGCGCGGCGGCCCTTGCGGTCGGCGCGGCGGCGCTCCTGCCTGTCGCCCTTGGCCCCGCCCTTGCCCGAGGGCTGCTCTATCTCGGGCGCGTTGGCGTAGTAGGCGAGGAAGCGTCCGAACTCGCGGCTCACCATCTTCTTTATGATGTCCTCCTTGTCGATGAACTCGAAGTGGCGGTTTATCTCGTCCATGAAGGGGGCTATCTCGTCCTCGTTCACGTCGGTCTTCTCAATCTCGTCCATCACCTTGTAGAGCTGCTTGGTGCATATCTCCTGCGGCGTGGGCAGCTTGCCCTCCACGAACTGCTTGCCTATCTCCTTCTCCACGGCGCGTATCTTGGCCCTCTCGCGCGAGTGTATGATGGCTATCGAGGTGCCCTTCTTGCCGGCGCGGCCCGTTCGGCCCGAGCGGTGGGTGTAGCTCTCAATGTCGTCGGGCATGCCGAAGTTTATCACGTGGGTGAGGTCGTCCACGTCGAGCCCTCGGGCGGCCACGTCGGTGGCCACGAGGAGCTGCGTGAGGTGCTGTCGGAACTTCTGCATGGTGAGGTCGCGCTGCTGCTGCGAGAGGTCGCCGTGGAGCGACTCTGCGTTGTATCCGTCGCGTATGAGCTTGTCGGCCACCTCCTGCGTCTCGCGCTTTGTGCGGCAGAAGATGATGGCGAAGATGCGTGGGTAGTAGTCAACGATGCGCTTCAGGGCGAGGTACTTGTCCTTGGCGCTCACCATGTAGTACACGTGGTTCACGTTCTCGGCTCCCTCGTTGCGGCTTCCCACCACAATCTCCTTGTAGTCGCGCAGGTACGACTTGGCTATCTTCTCTATCTCGCGGCTCATCGTGGCCGAGAAGAGCAGCGTGTTGCGATCCTCGGGCAGGCTCTCGAATATCTCGTTGATGCTCTCGGAGAAGCCCATGTTGAGCATCTCGTCGGCCTCGTCGAGCACCACATTGCCCACGCCGCCGAGCTTTGCCACGCCCCTGTTCCTGAGGTCGATGAGCCGGCCCGGGGTGGCCACGATTACCTGCGCGCCGTGGCGCAGCGAGCGGATTTGGTTCTCGATGGAGGTTCCGCCGTACACTGGCACGATGTTCACCCCGCCCATGTACTTCGAAAAGTCCTTCAGGTCGTCGGCTATCTGCAGGCACAGCTCGCGCGTGGGGCTGAGCACCAGGGCCTGCGTGTCGCGGCAGCGCGTGTCGATGCGCTGCAGGATGGGTATGCCGAAGGCCGCCGTCTTGCCCGTGCCGGTCTGTGCCAGCGCGATGACGTCGTTGCGGTTGCCGAGCAAGTAGGGGATAACTTCTTCCTGCACGGGCATGGGGTTCTCGAAGCCCAGCTCCGTGATGGCGCGGCGAATCTCTTCGCTCACGCCCAATTCTTCAAATGTCTTCAATCTAAAAAAATGATAAATAATACGTATTGTCGCCCCATGCCCGGCCCAGCTGCCATCGACGGCGTGCGGCGTTTGCGGCTGCAAAGTTAGTGAAAATAAATGGGTTATGGTGCATTGCAACCGTATTATTTTGCAGATACGGGGATTTTTTTGTATTTTTGCGGTGGCAATATTGCACACAAAATCATATTGGCACAGCATGGAGACGCAAGCAAAAGAAAAAGGGCAGTCCAAAGAGCCTGCCGCAAAAAGCCTGACAATACATGGGAGGCGTTCGGCAAGTCGAAGGGATGTTTCGTAATTAACGACCCGAAATTCCTGCTCTGAGGTGATATAGAGGTGCTCCCGATAACCAAAGAGGTTGTAGAGACATACTCAAGAATGGAATTTAACGAGGCACAAGGCCACAAAGATCCGTCAGACCACATCATCATAGCGCACGCCATGACGTGGCGTATGCCGTTGATATCAAGCGACACGCGGTTTGGCTTTTACAAAAGCCAAGGCCTTGACTTGATTTTTAATGAGAAATAACCATCATTCAATCATCATCTATGCATCATGAAGATATGCGTTTTCTGCTCGGCCAACGCCGGGCTTGACCCCGACTTCTACACCATTGCCCGCGAGCTGGGCCGCAGGATAGGCTCCGGCGGCCACGCGCTCGTGTTCGGCGGCACCGACATGGGGCTGATGCAGGCCGTGGCCGAGGCCACGCGCCAGGCCGGCGGGCGCGTAATAGGCGTGGTGCCGGAGCGCGTGGAGGAGCGCGGCCACGCCAGCCGGCTGATGGACGTACACATACCCTGCGCCGACCTCACCGACCGCAAGCAGCTGATGATGGCCCAGGCCGACGCCTTCGTGGCCCTGCCCGGCGGCATTGGCACGCTCGACGAGGTGTTCACCGTGGCCGCCTCGGCCACCCTTGGCTACCACGCCAAGCCCCTGGCGCTGCTCAACGTGAAGGGCTACTGGGACGGCCTCATAGCCCTGCTCGACGGCCTGGAGGCCCGGGGCGCCGTGCGCGGCACGTGGCGGGGCGTGATAAAGGTGGCCGAGAGCCTCGACGAGCTTCAGGCCATGCTCT
Organism: uncultured Prevotella sp.; assembly: GCA_944319915.1. Taxonomy (GTDB): domain Bacteria; phylum Bacteroidota; class Bacteroidia; order Bacteroidales; family Bacteroidaceae; genus Prevotella. The sequence continues at coordinate 121,247 of CALUEY010000031.1, forward strand.
GGGCTTGAGCCTCGCCAAGGCACCCTCCGGGGCCACGGGCGGCACGCCATGGAACCGCCGGCGGCAAAAGGCGGGATACGGAACAGGCCGTTTCGCAGCGCGAAACGGCCTATATCGCCAACCATCTGGGAATCAATCGCTTGCACGCACTATCCCAAGCCGTGGCGAAGCGCGCCGCATCAAGCGGCAGCCGGGCGGCCCCGCCTCCCCCCACGGCATATTCTTTTAATTTTTACCTTTTAACCTTTAATTTTTCACTTTTGACTTCCCAGCAGCTTCGCGGCCATGGCGCGGCCCAGCTCCTCGCAGGCGGCGTGGGTCTCGGGGGTGAGGCTCTGGCGTATCTCCACGGGGCAGCCCACAGGCTCGAAGTGCAGGCGCGCCTCGTTCCACTCGCCTATCTTGGCCACGGCCTTGCCGGCCCAGGCATAACTGCCGAACCACCCTATGCAGTGGTTCTTTATGTCCTTGCCCGCCAGTTCGGAGAGCAGTACCTCCATCTCGTGGTAGAGGCCGGCGTTGTATGTCGGCGCGCCCACGATGAGGCCGCGGTAGCGGAACACGTCGCGTATGATGTAAGAGTGGTGGGTCTTCGACACGTTGTACATCACTATGTCCTTAAGCCCGGCGCGGCTGGCGGCTGCGGCCACCACCTCGGCCGCGCGCTCGGTGTTGCCGTACATGGTGCCGTAGCAGATGACGAGGCCGGGCGAGGTTTCGTAGCGGCTCATGCGGTCGTAGAGGCCCATGACGCGGTCGATGTGCTCGTGCCACACGGGCCCGTGGGTGGAGCAGATGTAGTCCACCGGCACGCCGGCGAGCTTCTTGAGCGCGTTCTGCACGGGCGTGCCGTACTTGCCCACGATGTTGGAGTAGTAGCGCACCATCTCGAGCCAGAACGAGTCGCAGTTGATCTGCGAGTCGACCAGGCCGCCGTTGAGCGCGCCGAAGCAGCCGAAGGCGTCGCCCGAGAAGAGCGTGCGGCTGGCGGCGTCGATGGTGACCATGGTCTCGGGCCAGTGCACCATCGGCACCATGACGAACTTAAGCTCTCGGGAGCCGAGGCTGAGCGTGTCGCCCTCCTTCACCTGCAGCGTGCCGTCGGCGATACCGTAGAAGCCCTGCATCATGCCGAAGGTCTTGCAGTTGCCCACTATCTTCATGCCGGGGTAGTACTTCCTCATGAGCGCTATGGAGCCGCTGTGGTCGGGCTCCATGTGGTTTATCACGAGGTAGTCTATCGGGCGGTCGCCTATCACCTCGCGTATGCGCTCGAGGAACGGCACGAAGAAGTCGGCCTCCACGGTGTCGATGAGGCACACCTTCTCGTCGACGATGAGGTAAGAGTTGTACGACACACCGTCGGGCAGCGGCCAGAGGCCCTCGAACAGGGCCTTGTTGCGGTCGTTCACGCCCACGTAGTAGATTTTGTTGGTTATCTCCTGCATATCATAATGTTGTTTTGTCCGTAGTTGGTCCAGCCTGCCGCCGGCCCAGGACCTCCCTCATCTGCCTGGCGAAGCCGTCGTCGATGTAGTTGGCTATGGTGCGGCAGCAGTTGGCGGCGAAGAGCTGCGCCGAGCCCACCAGGGCGTCCCACTGCCCGGGGGCCAGTCCGGCGCGTATGCCGGCGCGGGTGATGCCCTGGCTCAGCAGGCCGTAGACGAAGCCCGCGTTGAAGTTGTCGCCGGCCCCGATGGTGCTCACGGTGTCGGTGGGCTGCACGGCGTAGTCCTTGGCGAAGCCTCCCTCGCCCCTCACGGCCACCGGCCCGCTGCCCTGGGTGCAGATGAAGTTGCGGCAGTAGAAGGCCACCTCGCTGCGGTAGACGGCGTCGGGGTCGGCCTTGCGGAACATCACCTCGAAGTCCTCCGAGCTGCCCCTCACCACGTCGGCCAGCTCAAGGTTCTCCAGGATGTTGGGCGTGACGCGGATGAGGTCGGGCCTGTGGGAGGCGCGGAAGTTCACGTCGTAGTAGAGTATGGCGCCCCGGCTGCGTGCGTATTCGAGGAAGGCCACCACCTGCGGGCGTATGGCGGGGTTGACGGCGTAGAACGAGCCGAACATCACCACGTCGCCCTCCTGCACGTCGGGGTAGGCAAAGTCGAGCTGGTCGTGCGGGTGGTCCTTGTAGAATATGTACTCGGCGTTGTTGCCCTCGTCGAGGAACGCCAGCGAGATGGGCGACTTGCTGTCGGGGTAGACGCTCACGTTGTCGGCGTTCACCCCGTTCTGCCTCAGGAAGCCCACTATCTTCCGGCCCACGCGGTCGTTGCCGGCCTCGCTGATGAACGTGGCGTCCACGCCGGCGCGGCCTAAGGATATGACCCCGTTGAACACCGACCCGCCCGGCACGGCGCCTATGGGCTGGTCGCCCTTGAAGATGATGTCGAGCACCGTCTCGCCTATTCCTATTACCTTGCGCATTGCTTGATTATTTTCCAGCTTGCAAATATCATCATTTTTTGCCAAACGGCAAACACGCCGGGGGGCATTTTCACAAAAGTTAATTTTTAATGGGGCGGGAGGGCATAACCATCCTTTAGCTTTTGCCTTTTAATTTATTTCGCTATTTAATTTATTTCGCTATCTTTGCCCCCTGTTATGGAATACACCACCTTTACGCTGCCCTCTGGGCTGCGCGTGATTCACCTGCCGTCGGCCTCGCCGGTGGTTTACTGCGGCTACGCCATCGATGCCGGCACGCGCGACGAGCTGCCCGGCCAGGAGGGCATGGCCCACTTCTGCGAGCACACCACCTTCAAGGGCACCGGGCGCCGCCGCGCCTGGCACATACTGAACTGCCTGGAGAGCGTGGGCGGCGACCTCAACGCCTTCACCACCAAGGAAGACACCGTTTTCTACGCCGCCACGCTGCGCGACCACGCGGCCCGCGCCGTTGACCTGCTCACCGACATCGTGTTCCACAGCCGCTACCCGCAGCAGGAGCTCGACAAGGAGAAGGAGGTGATATGCGACGAGATAGAGAGCTACAACGACTCGCCCGCGGAGCTTATCTACGACGAGTTCGAGGGGCTGCTCTTCGGCTCCCACCCCCTGGGCCGCGCCATCCTGGGCCGCGCCGAGCGGCTGCGCGCCTTCAGCACGGCCGACGCCCTGGCCTTCGCCCGCAGCCACTACCGCCCCGAGCGGGCGGTGTTCTTCGCCTACGGCAACGTTAGCCCAGCGCGTCTGGAGCGCATGCTCGCCAAGGCCACGGCCGACCTGCCCGCCGCCGCCCCAGCGCCGGGCCGCAAGGGCAGCCCGCTGCCGCCCTACGCCCCGCGCGAGGTGCGCTCCGACCGCTCCACCCACCAGGCCCACGCCATGGCCGGGGCCCGCGCCTACGCCGCCTCCGACCCGCGCCGCCTGGCGCTCTACCTGCTCAACAACATCCTTGGCGGCCCGGGCATGAACGCCCGCCTCAACATAGCCCTGCGCGAGCGCAACGGCCTCGTTTACACTGTGGAAAGCTCCATGGCCTCATACAGCGACGCCGGCTCGTGGTGCGTGTACTTCGGCTGCGACCCCCACGACGTGGCCCGCTGCCGGCGCCTCGTGGCCCGCGAGCTTGACCGCGTGGTGCAGGCCCCGCTCACCGCCGCGCAGCTGGCCGCCGCCAAGAAGCAGATAAGGGGCCAGATAGCCGTGGCCTGCGACAGCCGCGAGAGCTTTGCCCTCGACTTTGGCAAGAGCTTCCTGCATTACGGCCACGAAAAGGACCCCGCCGAGCTGATGGCCCGCATCGACGCCATCACCGCCGACGACCTGCTACAGGTGGCCCGCGAGACGTTCGCCCCCACCCGCCTCACCACGCTCACCTACTCCCCCGGGCGGTGAGGGCCCGCACCTGCCCCTCCACCCAAGCCTCATCCATACTGCCCTTGCAACCCGCTGACAGCCAGCGGGTTTGCAAAACGGCCCGTTCCGCGCCCCGAAACGGCCGCCACCCCGCGCCCTATTCCTCACCCTCTTCCTCACCCTCGCTATCATACTCGTCCTCACCCGCCTGCACAGCCGCAAGGAAGCCCCGCGCAGCCGGGCAGCCGCGGCGTTAATGATATTTAACCCAACTCCTTGCCCGAGTGAACCATTTGTGCGCCCTGCGGCAGTATCTTTGCAACCGTGGCAGGGGCCGGCGCCCGGGGCCGCCCCCTGCCACGGAGAGAGAGGAAACAGTAAGCATAACGCACCAAAACACATCACTACAATGGAAAGAATAATCTACTGCCAAGCTCCGGCAAGCACGGAGAAAGACACACAACGCACCATGGAAGCACAACTGACGCAGCGGGCCCGCGCCCTGATAGCCGCCCACTTTACACAGCTGCTCGAAATCGACCCCGACGAGGGCGCAAGGTGGATGGGCCCGGTGACCGACCTCATGGAGGCGGCGCACACGGCCTACTGCGAGGCCGCATGCATCGACGACGTGGGCAACCCGCTGTCGTTCCGCGCGCTGGTGGCCATGGCCTGCCTCTGCCTGCACGTGAGGCCGCCGCGCAACCCGCGCAGCAGGGCCTGCAAGGCCGCCAGCCGCAAGGGGGTGAGGCGCGCCTCGCTGCTCAGCCGCTACCGCCTGCGCCTCAGGCTGGGCCTGCAGGCCAACCTGCTGGCGGGCATGGTGGCGCGCGGCAGGGGGGTGCACCATTAGGGGCCAAGGCGTATGCCAGCCGCCGCCACGTGGCATGGCGCAGCCCTCGCTTAATTCTTAATTCTTACATTCTTAATTCTCAAGACTATGGACGAAATGCTGAGCGAGCACTTCTCGCTCGAAGAGATGACGCGCTCGGGCGAGGCCCTGCGCCGCAAGATAAGCAATGTGCCCACGGCCGAGCAGACGGAAAACCTGAGGCAGCTGTGCCTCAACGTGCTCGAGCCGGTGCGCCGGCGCTTCGGCGCCACGCGCATCACCAGCGGCTACCGCTGCCCCGAGCTAAACAGGGCCGTGGGCGGCGCGCCCGCCTCGCAGCACACGCGGGGCGAGGCCGCCGACATCCACCTGTCGAACATGGAGGTGGGCCGGAAGATGTTCGACTTCATACGCCGGCACACCGACTTCGACCAGCTGCTCTTCGAGCGGCGCGTAAAGGGCGGCTGCCGGTGGCTGCACGTGTCGTACACCACGAGGCGCAAGAACCGCCGCGAGGCCGGCGAGCTGGAGGTGTGAGACGCCACATGAAAGCCATCAGGCTGCCGGCTGCCGCCCAATGCGGCGCGCCGGCAGCCTGGGCCAGCTTGCTCACCCCTACTGTTTGGCTGGCCGGCGCGGAATCTGGGTTTGTTGCCATTTTGCCGTCTTCCCATTGCATTTCCGATGCTTGCCATTTAGTCCCTTGGAAAATGTTTCCACGAAACCCATGTAATTAAGAATATTTAACGGGGGGGGTAAAACCTTTGAACGAAAGTTAATACCTTTGCGCCAAAAACAGTGATGACATTTGTATAACAACATAGTTACGGCCTGCCAAGGTGCGGCGGAAACAAATCCGGACAAAATAAGGCAAGGATTGCTTAGCAAAAATTTATGCGCCACCCAAGGCGCGCATTGACATTGTAATGCGCCGCAAGGCGCACTCTCTGGCACCCAGGCAGCCGCCATCCGCAATCCACGTCTTGCGATGAGAGCGTGAGGACGGCGGCTGTGTAATCAAGCCATATTCAGGTTACTGCTAAAATTTAGGAAATCCCATAAAAACTGCCCCACGCGGGGTAACAAACCATTTTACAGGTATGACAAAGAAGTTGCTTGCCAGCGCATTCGCCTTCTTGACGCCGCTGCTATCGGCACCGGCCCAGGATTTTGCCTTGAAGACCAATGCGCTCTATCTCGCCACAACCACTCCCAACATCGGTGCCGAAATGTCGGCCGGGCGGCATCATTCCGTGCAGCTGTTCTACGGGCTCAACCCGTGGCGCCAGTCGGGAGCCGACCGCTCCAGCCTGCGCCACTGGCTGCTGATGCCCGAGTACCGCTATTGGTTCTGCCAGAGCTTCAACGGCTGGTTCATTGGCGCCCACCTCATGGGAGGCGAGTTCAACATGTCGGGCGTCGACCTGCCGCTGGGCATTTTCAGCGGTCTTAAGGATCACCGCTACGAGGGCTGGTATGCCGGCGGCGGCATCACCGCAGGCTACCAGTGGCCGCTGTCGCGCCACTGGAACGTGGAAGCCTCGGTGGGCCTGGGCTACGACTACATAAAGTACGACAAGTATTTGTGTGGCGAGTGCGGCGAGAAGGTGAAGCAATCGCACACCAACTACTTCGGCCCCACCAAGGTAGCCCTCTCTGTGCTCTACATTTTCTAACCGACAAACAAAGCACCAACAAATGAAAGCAATCATCAGCAGTATATTCGTGGCGGCACTGGCAGCCGCCGGGCCGGCAGCCGCATCGCCGACCACGGAGCCGACAAGGATGGCCGCCGGCGGCATACGTCTCGACAGTCTCAGCGTGAGCCGCGGCGGCGGTTTCGTAGTGCTCGACATGACGCTCAACCTCGACTCGCTCGACCTGCCTGCCAACACGCGCCTTGTCTACACCCCCGTGCTCACCAGTACCGCAGGCCGCAAGGCCATGCCACAGATTGTCATCAACGGCCGCCGCCAGCACATCATGTTCGAGCGCGGCGACCGCAGCGGCTTCGCCGAGGGCGCCACGGTGGTGCGCCGCGCCAACGGCAGGGCGCAGAGCCTGCCCTACCGCGCCGCCGTGCCTCTGAGCGCAGAGCTGACGGACTACGACGTCACCATCCACGAGGACCTCTGCGGCTGCGGCGACAGCCTCGACGGCAACGACTACCTGCTGCGCCGCCGGCGCAAGCCGCTCATGGCCTTTGTACGCCCGCAGGCCGAGGCGCGGAAGGAGCGCCACATAGACAAGACGGCCTACATCGACTTCCCCGTGGACCGCACCGAGCTTCATCCCGACTACCGGCGCAACCCGGCCGAGCTTGACAGCATCGTCAACACCATAAACATGGTGAAGGCCGACCCCAACCTAAGCATACGCCACATTGAGATACACGGCTTCGCCTCGCCCGAAAGCCCCTACAGCCACAACGACTTCCTGGCGCGCGGCCGCGCCCGCACCCTCAAGGACTATGTGCGCCGCCTCGTAAGCCTCGACGACAGTCTCTTCTCCGTGGCCCACACGCCAGAGAATTGGCAGGGCCTCGCGGCCTTCCTCAAGGGCAGCAACCTCGGCAACCGCGACGCCATACTCGCCATAATGGCCGACCCAGCCCTCGACCCCGACGCCCGCGAGCGCAAGATCAGGGCTGACTATCCCGCCGACTACCGCTTCATGTTGGCCACATGGTACCCGGCGCTGCGCCGCTCCGACTACCACATAAGCTACATTGTGCGGCCCTTCAGCGTTGATGAGGCGCGCCGCCTCGTGTTCACCAAGCCGCAGCAGCTGTCGCTCGAGGAGATGTTTCTCGTGGCCCAGACGTGCGAGCCAGGCAGCGCCGAGTTCAACGAGGTTATGGAGATAGCCGTCAGGATGTTTCCCGATGACGCCACCGCCAACCTCAACGCAGCCTGCACACGCCTCAACGCGGGCGACGCAGCCGGCGCAAAGCCCTACCTCGACAAGGCCGGCGACAGCCCGCAGGCACTCAACGCCCGCGCCGCCTACCAGCAGCTGACGGGCAACGACGAGGCCGCCGCCGCGCTCTACCGCCGCGCCGCCGACGCCGGACTGGAGCAGGCGCGCGCCAACCTTGAAAACATAAGGTAAAGACGCAGACAACACTCACAACCAAATATTTTATTAATAAAAGTCAAAACAATGAAAAAGTTAAAGCTATTCACATTCGCGCTTGCCGCACTTGCCATGGCTGCATGCTCAAGCGATGAGGTAACCGCCCCCGCAGGCAGCAACAGCAACACCGGCTTCGGCGCCGACGGCACCGGCTACCTGAAACTGTCGATCAACCTGCCGACGCAGAGCGCTGGCGCAGGCACACGCGCCGCCAACGACCAGACCGACGACGGCGACGCAACCGAGTATGCCGTAAAGGACGCCACGCTCCTGCTCTTCAAGGGCGCGGACCAGAACGCCGCCATCTTCCAGGCTGCCTACGACATGACGCTCAACTGGAACCAGGGCCTCGACGACGACCAGATCACGTCGCAGGGAACCAAGGTGCAGAAGATCAACTCCATCACCGCCGCCGGTGGCGAGAAGATTTACGCCCTCGTGGTGCTCAACCGCAACAGCGTGTTCACCGTTGACAACGCCGCAAACACGATCAAGTTCGGCAGCGACGCTTTCTCCGGCTCGTTCAAGGACTTCACCGTCAAGACCGTCGCCTCTGCAAGCGCGCTCACCGGCAACGGCTACTTCATGACCAACGCCGTGATGACCGACAAGCCCGGCAGCGCGGCCATAAGCGGCCAGACCACCACGATACTCGCCGATGTAAGCGGCAAGATCTACCAGACAGAGCTTCTCGCACAGCAGAACCCCGCCGCCGACATCTTCGTTGAGCGCGCCGTGGCCAAGGTGCAGCTCACGCAGAGCATCACAAGCAGCAACCTGACCGTAGGCTCCAACAAGCTGACCTACACCATCAGCGGCTGGGCGCTGGCCAACCAGAACACCTCTTCTTACATCGTGCGCAACTGGAACCAGAGCGCAGAGGGCATCACCCCGAGCGGCGACGGCTGGTACGCGCTCACGTCTGACGGCGACGGTGTGTCGGCAAGCTCTTCCTACCTTACCGCCAACCCCTACCGCTTCGCCGGCTACAACGTGGCCCAGGAGGAGAACGGCAACCCCGCAACGGCTGCATACCGCACCTACTTCGGCATAGACCCGAACTACAACACCGACGCCACGTTCACCGACGCTCCCGCCAATGCAAGCGGCATGACATTCGACGGCAACATCAAGTACTGCCTCGAGAACACGTTCGACGTTGCCCACCAGAACGTGAAGAACACCACCTGCGCCATCATCAAGGCCAAGTTCGCCCTGCCCGAGAGCTGGGAAGGCAACGACTTCTACACCGTGAACGACATCCGCACCACCATCTACAAGAAGTCTGAGGCCGAGAAAGCCATCCTCAAGCAGGCCGGCGACCTCTACAACAACGCCATCCTGGCCACGGCAACAAGCGACGACGAGTTTGAGGGCGCCACAAAAATCAATGTGGCTCCAAAGGCTGTCACCTACACCGTAGACACAAACACGAAGAACCTCACGCTCACCAAGGTGACATTCACCGCCACCGAAGAGGGCGGCGACGCCGCCACAAAGGACTACGACCTCAGCGCAGAGCAGCTTGAGGCCGTGCAGAAAGCCATCACCGTGACGCAGTACACCAACGCCGAGGCTTACTACACAGTGCTGATAAAGCACTTCGGTGACGAGCTTACCCCCTGGAACCGCGCCACCAAGACCACTGCCGCCTATCCCAACGACAAGGCCGACAAGAACTGGCTGGGCCGCTACGGCGTGCTCCGCAACAACTGGTACGAGATTGAGGTCAACGGCGTGAGCGCCATCGGCAGCGCCACCGTTCCTAATGTGAACACCGACACCACGCCCGACGATGAGGTGGAGAACTACATCTCGGTGAAGATCAACCTGCTCTCGTGGGCAAAGCGCAAGCAGAGCGTAACGCTCCAGTAAGGCGCCCCCCGAAGGCATGACCGCACAACGGCGGCGGGCCGCCCACAGGCCCGCCCGCCGCCGTTGACCCTTGCAAACGGACCATGCGCACCCACCGGCGGGCATGGCCGCAACCATCACCACAGCCAACAGCGGCTACACAACACAAACAGAACAACAGCGTGACAATGACCAAGACAACGAGAACACTGGGCCTTGCGCTGGCCCTGCTCGCCATGGCGGCGGTGCCATCATCGTGCGACATGATGCACGAGGAGACCGACTACTGCCCTTACGGACTCTACCTGACGTTCAAGTACGACTATAACCTGCAACGAGCCGATATGTTCAACGACCATGTGGGCTCGCTGACGCTCTACATCTTCGACGAGCAGGAGCGGCTGGTAAGCATCCGCGAGGAGTCGAACACTGCCACGGCAACGCCCTTGGCCAACCCGGCATACGCCATGCACGTCACCGGCCTGGCCCCGGGCCGCTACAAGTTCATAGCCCTGGCGGGCCAGAAGCCCTACGCCGACATGCTGGCATCGGGCAGGGCGCGTTTCGTCCGCGCCGACATGGGCGCCGGAGACCCCATGCGGCAGCTCGACGTAAGGCTCGACCGCGTGGCCGCCGGCAATGGGATATACAACATTGAAAACCGCTCGCTGCCGCTCGACACGCTGTGGCACGGCATGGAGACGGGCGGCTTCGAGGTGTCGGCCACACGCCCCACCTACGGCACCATATCGCTCGTGCGCGACACCAAGAAGATAAACGTGACGCTGCGCGAGCTTGACAACCCGGCGGAGATGGACATAGCCAACTACGACCTGCGCATCACCGACCGCAATTCGCACATCCTCTGGGACAACTCGCTTGACGAGAGCGACGCCGTCGTCTACACCCCGCACGCCACGTGGAACACCACCGACCGCACCGACGCGCCCTCGGCCGACGGCACCGCCATTGAGGCGCCGGGCAGGATAGGCCACGCCGACTTCATGACATCGCGCATAATCTTCCACGACGACCCGGCCGACGACGGGCGGCTCACCGTGACCAACCGCCTGACAGGCGTGGAGGTGGCCACGATAAACCTGCCCGACGTGCTCTCGCGGCTCCGCACGAGCGAGGACATTCACCGCTACAGCGAGCAGGAGTTCCTCGACCGGGGCTACGACTACCAGATAGATATCTTCCTGCGGGGCGACCGACTGGCCTACATCAACATAAGCATCAGCGTGCTCGGCTGGAGCAAGCGGGTGCAGTATGAGGAGCTGGGCCTCTGAAAACGCATTTAAGGAGCAACAGGACACAAATGAGATTTGCATTACGCTACACCGTCCTTGCGGCTGTCGCCGCTCTCTGCGGGCTGTCGGCCTGCAGCGGCGACGACGTCACGGCCAAGGATTCTACAGCTGCCGGAGGCACGGCCTACGTGTCGGTGCGCCTGCTCGTGGCACAGCCGGAGGCCACGCGCCTCGGCCCCGCCGGGGGCGCCGACGGCGACGGCAGGGAGCCGGGCATGGACCGCGAGAACGCCGTCAGCGACGTGACGCTGCTGCTCTACCGCCAGTCCGACGCCTCCACAGGGCTCAACGGCGACGGCACGGCCACCGTGGAGCACACGGTGTATTTCCCCACGCTCGTCGCGTCGGCCGACGGCACGGCCTACACCTCGGAGGCGGCTGAGTGCGGCATAACCGCTGCCAGCGGCGCCTGGCACGCCATAGTGGTGGCCAACATGGGCGACGTAAGCACGGAATATCAAGGGAAAACCGTGGCCTGCGTGCGCGACGACATCATAAAGGAAGCCTGGACACCGGCCGCCGACGCCGAGCAGTGCGACGGCTTCGCAATGGCTTCTGCCGAGGACGCCACGCTGGGCTTCGCCGACGGCGACGGCTCCCGCGCCAATCCCTACACCCTCAGCACAAGCGTGGAGCGGCTGGCGGCGCGCATAGACATAGCTCCGGGCGGCGGCGCATGGAGCGCGGCGGACGGAACATACACTTACCGAGTGCTGGCCGAGGGCGGCACCGACACCGGCGACCGCTTCGTGCTGCGCTCCGTGACGCCGACAAACGCCATGGCCGCCGGTTCCTACCTGCTGAAGCGGGTGTGCGGCGAGGACGGCGCAGGCATTGAATACTTAGGGGCAGAGACCGCCGACGGGCAGGGGCGGCAAACTAACTGGGTGCTCGACCCCTGGACGCTCAAAGGGAAGGACACCACGCTCTATGCCAACGCGACTGCCCACGTGGCCACCAAGCCAACGGCGCACACCGACAGTGACGGCGACAGTTACTATATCCTGGCCTACACCCTTGAGAACACCACGCTCAACAACGACCCCACCTTTGCCACTTCGCTGCGCTTCACGGGCACTTACTACAAGGCCGCCGAGTGGAACGAGGAGACAGGCGGGCCCGCCGACGGAGCCACCGGCGAGGAGAAAACATTCACCTACACCCTGCGCCACAGCGACCCCGACGGCGCGGACGACGCCTCGCAGCCCATGCTCTACGGCACAGTGCGCAACAACATCTACCGCGTCAAGATTGACGGCGTGGCCTACGAGGGCGGCTCGCCGCAGCTGCAGGCCACCATCAACGTGCGCAACTGGGCGCTGTTCAGCCACTCCGGCATAGTGATGTAACCCCCAAACAACAATGAACATAACAGCAAACATAACCATAAAACGTACATTCGCGGCGTGGGCGGCGGCCGTGGCCGCCGCGCTCTGCCTCGTGGCGTGCTCAGCCGACGACCCGCAGGCCGACGCATACGGAAGCCCCGTGACGGTGAGCCTGCGCCTCGCGGCCGCCCCTGCCGCCTCCACGCGGGCATGGAACGGCGCACAGTCGGACCCCACGCCGGGCGAGGGCATGAACAGCTGGGCCGTGGTGGTGGCCGACGGCGGCGGCACCGTGGTGAAGGTGCTGGCCAACGACGGCCTCGGCGACATACAGTCCGACGACATTGGCAAGCTTACCCTGCCCGCAGGCACATACACCTTCTACTCGTTTGCCAACATCGACATGGCCAGCATCGGCTCGCCCGAAGAGGGAAAGCCCTGCCCCGACTTCGACGCCATGGCTTTCGGCGTAAGCGGAAACACGCTCACCCCGCCCGATGGAGGCATACCCATGAGCAACAGCCAGACCATGGAGATAGGCCCGGCCACACAGACCGTGGAGCTGTGGGTGGTGAGGATGCTGGCCAAGATGGAGCTGCAGCTCACCAACGCCACCGCCGAAGGCATGACCGTGACCGGGGTGACGCTGGGCGGAGTGACGCAGAACGCCAGCGCCAACCTGATGCTCTTGCCCCAGCCGGCCGGCGGCGGCGAAACGGGGGCTTGCAGTCCGAACATAGCGGAGGGCGCCGCAGCGGGCAACCACACATGGGAGCAGACTGTGGCGGTGCCTGCCGGGGCAGAGGAGCCGGCGACGCTTGTTTTCTACGTAAACGAGAGTCTGACGCCGGCCAACGCCCACGGGCTGTTCACCCTCACGCTCGCACTGAAGCGCGACGGCGGCGAAGAGGACGAGATGCGCTACGCCCTGATAACCAACGACGACGGCAACTGGAACTACATAGGGCGCAACGACCACCGCGTAATACCCGTAACGCTCGACGACTACCGCCTCGACCTCACGCCCTACGACTTCCCGCCCATCGGCGTCTACCCCGCCTCGGTGAAGGAGGAGGACGGACTCTTCACCTGCACGTTCCACGCCGGAGGCCACTTCCACCTCGTGCCGCAGGTAATGCGCTACAGCACCGGCCAGCCGCTTGACTACGGCACCGCCGCCGGACAATGGCAATACGCAGGGTGGGCAACCGACGGCACCCCCACGATATACACCAACGGCACTGCCACAAGCGACCAGCCCGGAGGAGGCGGCGCGCCAGCATGGGTGGAAGGCAGCCGCTGCATCATAGGCAATATAAACGAAACGGCCACAGGCCGCGCTTACCACACGCTTACGGTGAGAGTGGGCGGCACCGGCGGTGAGGCCGCCCGAACCCTAAGTTACCGCATCTGCATAATAAAGGAATGACTCATCAGCACAACAAGCGTATGCAAACAAAGACCCACATAAGCCTCAGGCTGCTGCTGGCCGCCATCCTGGCCGTGGCCGCCCTCGGCATGGCCCGGGGCCAGGGCCAGGGCGCGTTCACCCCCGCCGCGAGCATAGCCCCCGCCCACACGTACAGTATGTACGCGCTCTACGAAAGCGACACGCGCACCGTAAGCGCATCGTTCTACGACCAGCTGGGGCAGATAGCCGCCGACCTTGGCAAGGCATCTGCCAGAGACCTCATAGAAAGCCTCTACCTCCGATGGTTTGTGGCCGACGCCGACGGCGGCTACGCGCCTGTGGAAGGCATGGAGGAGGCATGGGACATAACCCTGCCGTTTTACGAAACGGCCAACGTGGGCGGCTACGGCAAGGTATGGTGGAAGCAAAAGGGAAGCGACGGCTGGTTGGACACGAGCATCGCCGACAACCAGAAGAAGATATCAAGCGCACAGCTCACCTTCAGCGGGCAGGGCGAGGCCGGGGCATACCGCGTTGTGTGCCTGCTGTCGACGCAAACCCCGAAGCAGAGCGGAAACACGTGGGAAGCCAACTGGGCCATCACTGGCGACCCGGACAACATCGAGGCCGCCATCACGTTCGGGATAATCACAGAGGAACAGGCCCAGGCCATGTTCACCCCAGGCAGCGAGAGCAACGCCACCATGCATGAAAAGACCCTGCTCTTGGAGTCTTTCCCATCATCCCAAACAGTAAACTTGTTCCAAGACTACAACAGCAACCTGTCCACCGAGATGGGCGGCAACATGCAGGAGTGCTACATCCGCTGGTACATCGCCGACGCCGAGGGCAACAACGTGTTTGCCGCCGGGAGCATAGGCCACAACCAAGACGCCACCGACTACAAGGAGATAAGCGCCGGAATGGTTTACAATTCGGCCACGGCTGCAAAAAAGTTGGGCGACCAGTGGAATCCCACCAACTGGAGCAACTTAGACATTTTTCTCAACAACATCACTGCCTCGTCGCTACAGGAAGGCTACAGCATAGTGTGCCTGATAGCCGACAAGACGCCGGAGACTGCGGGCGACTATGTGCTTAAAGAACCCGACTTCAAGCTGAAATACATCTACAGCTACCGCGCCGTGCCTACCGACTTCAAGCACTACAAGGGCTATTCGGGCAGCGACTTCGACGAGAAAGGCCGCCAGCAGGTACACTCATGGACTTACAGCATTTATATAAAGCCGGGGGAGAAAATAACCCTTGAGCTGCCCTTCACCCACGGAGACGTGCTCGAACCTGCCGGATATTTCCGCTGGTACAACTACGACACCGACTTCGCATCTGAGAACCTTGACAACTCTCAATGGGGAAAAGACCTGAAGCACTATCCGGCCAACGGAAGCCGCGGACTGATGATATGGAACCAAAACCGAAACGCGAAAGAATCGAGCACGGCGGTTGACTATGAAGCCCCGGCGGAGGGATGGACGGGCGAGACCATAGCCTGCGACGTGAGCCGCTACATCGACGGACTCGATGCCTCGGGCCGGTATCTGCTGCACGAGCCTACACTCTCCATGCGCTACATCTTCAACATCCGCCCGGCCGAAGACATTGCCAACGCGATAAAGAACGCCATACTCTCCGGCCCGCAAAACGTGCTCGAAGACCAAGGAAACATAAGCATGGGAGCATACGACAGGAACAGCACCACAAACCTGCGGGTAGGGTTCCACGACGTGGGCGATTACTATTTCTACAACTACGTCTACTCCAACAAGATTGTACCCGAAGGCCATGAGACAACGGAAAGCGACTTCGGCACGGAGCTGATAAAGGCAACCAGAATCCGCTGGTTTGTGTACGACGAAACGGGCAGGCTCTCCAAGGAACTCACAACCAACCTTATCGACAATGGCCGGATGGCCCCCATAAGCCTTGACAACCTAAGCGGCTATTTCAGCAAGTTAGACGGGGAATCGGGGGGATCGGAGCAGATAACATACGACATAGGCCACGTGGCATACATCGTGGCCTACGCCGCCGACGCCGGCAACAACATGTGCCCGGTGGCCAAGTTCAACTGCCGCTTCATCAGCGACTCGTACCCCATGACCGTAGAGGAGGTGCCGGCATACCGCAGGGTGAGCTTCCTCGACACGAAATACACCAAGGTGGCCGAGATAACGTTCGACAACGACAGCGAGGGAACCACCCTCGCCGCCCCCACAAACCCGCTCGACAACATGACACAGCTGCCCTCGGCATGGAACCGGCGCTACTACGGCTTTGTCTACCCGGGGCTTTATGCCTACTACGACAAGGCGTCGGCCAGATACCAAGGGCTTTCGCCGGGCCATGGCGAATACGGACTCTACAAGAGCATCAACGTGGACGGTGTGTCGAAAGACGGTGTGCAGTGGGGCGGCACTTACTACAATTTCAAGTGGTGGGCCAACAATCAGCTGCGCGACAGGACATACACGCTTACCGGCGGGGCGCAGTCGGGCTATTTCCTGTATGTTGACGCCTCCGACGAGTCGCGCCCCATAGCCTCGGTGGAGTTTGAGGGCAACCTGTGCGTGGGCAGCACCATAGTGCTGAGCGCGGCAGTGGCAAACATGACAGCCGAGAGCACGAAGCCACAGGTAATATTCAAGCTCTACGGGGTGGAGACCGACGCATACGGAAACATAACGAGCCGCAAGCTCATACACTCGTTTGCCTCGGGCGACTTCAATACGGTGAACGCCTCGAAGACTGGCGAGTGGTACCAGGTCTACACCAGAGTGACCTTGCAGCAAGGCTCCGGCGTGGAGAACTACAGCAAGTTTCTCGTGAGCATCGACAACTTCTGCAACGGCACACAGGGCGCCGACTACGCCGTGGACGACATACGCATCTACGCCAGCAACGCCAAGGTGGAGACGCTGCAGGAGCGGCCCGCCTGCGACGACAGCCAACCGGGCGGGGCCACGGTGAGACTGAGGGCAAAGCATGAAAGCCTGGTGGCGCTGCTCAACATATTCGAGGTGTGGGAGAGCAAGCCCATCTACTACCGCATCTGCAAGGCCGACGGCACCCCGCTTACGGGCGTCTACGGCGGCGAGGCCGCCGAGGAATACGGCACGGCGACAATAGTGCGCTACCCACGCAACGCCGACGGCACGCTGAAGGAGGGCTTCGAGCTTGTGGGCGGCGAGGTGTTCGCCATACTGGCCGACCGCGACTTCGGCCTTGCCCCCGGCGAGGAGTACTACGTGTCGGTGGCACTGCCCATGGGCGAGGAGGGCGACTACCGCCCCGGCAACTGGGGAATGCCCGACGACGTGTGCTCCGTCTACAGCGACTACTTCACCCTTCTTGCACAGGAACTGGAAATCCACGACGCCACCGCGACGGTGAACCCGGAGATAATCCTGCCCTGCAACGGCGTGGAGACCACCAGCGTGGAGCTGACAGCCTCGTTGAAAGTGCCCGACCCCGACAACGGCGGCATGGTGGCGGCCCAGGGGGTGAAGTTCGACTGGTTCATCGGCACGCTCGAAGAATATAATGAAGCGGCCGCGAGCAACGGCACAAGGCTGCGCGAGGCGCTGGAAACTTTCCGCCAGGCTTACCCCTCCGACGCCGTGGCTAGCTGCGAGCAGAACGCCACGGGAACATACACCGAGGCGCACAAGGCCGCGCTCCGCGAGTTCGTCAACGGCGGGCGGCTGCACCTGGCGGCAGAGAAAATAAGCCGGGGCGTGACCAAGGCCGACGCCCTGCACGGCTCGCTCGACCTCTGCCTCATACCGGTGACGGCATCGGTGACAATCGGCGGCAAGGCCGTGGCACTGTGCCTGGAGCCTGCAGCCATGTCGCTGAGGGTGAGGGTGAGCAGCCCGGAGCTGACGCTCGGCTTCGCCGACGTGCAGTATCTCAACGGCGCCACCCGCTCGGTGAGGGCCGGGCTGGGGCAGCTGGCAGCCATCGGTGGCGGCAAGGCGCTGCGCCTGCCGGTGAACGGCTACAAGAACATGGACGGCAACGGCTCGGCCACGTTCAGCCTGGCAGTCTACGATGATGACAATGCCGTGACGGTGAGCGCCACGAACGACCCCACGTGGAGCACGGCGACAGCCGCCCCGCTTGGCACCGTGACAGAGATTGCCGCCGACCACGTGGACCTGGCGCTGGCGGAAGATGTTGCGGCGGGCCTGCACGAGGGCTACTGGTATGAGCTTAACTTCAGGTTCCACGACGCTGCGCACACCGCAGGGCTGCAGCAGGGGCAGGAGGCTTGCCTGGGCGACGTGTTCCTTACGCTGAAGGTGGTGCCGGAGTTTATAACGTGGACAGCCCGCGCCGACAATGACGGCAGCTCCAACTGGAACAACGACGCCAACTGGACACGCTCAACGAAGGCCGAGCTATACAAGGCCGACTATACGGACTATGGCGAGGGAGACTTTGCCCTGCTGGCGCAGCAGCCCTCGTATGCCCCGATGAAGTTTACAAAGGTGACCGTCCAGGCCGAAGTGCGGCCTCCGCTGCTGGCCGAGGCCACAACGCACGCGAACGGGATAATAAGGGAGGAGAGCCTCGTCAACAGCGACTTCTTCACCGCCACCGACGGCATAGAGTATGACCTTATGGTGAAGACGGAGCCGGAAGATGGCAGGTACGAGTGCGAGAAGTTCTATGCCAACACCTGTGGGCAGATATATTTCAAGCCCGGCGCCGAACTGCGCAACCAGCATTACCTCACATACGGCACGGCGTGGGTGGAGAAGGAGCTGTGCCCGGGCACGTGGAACTTGCTGGCATCGCCGCTCAGAGGCGTCTATTCGGGCGATATGTATGTGCCGAAGGCCAACGGGCGGCAGGAGACCGAGGCTTTCATGCCGATAAGTTTCAACAACCAGAGCTACGGCCGCAGCGAATATCCCATATACCAGCGCAGCTGGGACAGGGCCGAATCGATGGTCATCACGCCCCAGGGCGACGCGCGCGGCGACTATGGCGCAGCCATCGACTGGGCGTGGGATGGAGCGGCGCAGGAAGCCACTGTGATACAGACGCACTGGAGCCACAACTACAACGAGGCCGACGTGAAGTACTGGAACGGGGCCGACGGCGGGCTGAACGGTTTCATGATCAAGGCCGGACGCGACGGCACGGCGTATCCGCAGGACGCCTTGCTCCGCCTGCCGAAGGGCGACACCACCTATGATTACTACAGCCACGACGGGCAGGCCGACGGGCAGGACACCGGCCCGCTTGACCGAAGCGGCAACGGGCGGCTGCTGCTCGACAACGGCAATGCCGACGGCTACGGCACGGTGAGGCAGCCCATGGCCAACGAGAGCGACGGCAACGGGCTCTACATTGTGGGCAACCCATATATGTGCTCGATAGACATGGAAGGCTTCTTCGGCCTGAACACGCAGTTGGAGAAGAAATACTGGACGATAAGCGGCGGCACGGTGACCGCCCACACGGCCGGCGACTTAGGCACTCTGCCGCCCATGCAGGCTTTCTTCGTGAAGAAGGCGGAGGGCGAGCCGGCTGATGACGTAACCTTCATAGCCAACATGGCAACGCGCCAGGCCACCGCACACACAAGGGCCAGACGCGCCACGAAGGCCACCTGCACGCTCAGGCTTACGGCCGAGGGCGGGGGCGCCGAGGCCACCGTGCTGCTCGCCGACGGCGCCGAGGCCGGCTTTGCCGACAGCGAGGACGCCGAACTCCTGACCTACGATGCCGACGGCGCGCGCCCTGCGCCCTACACCGTGGCCGGGGCGCAGGCCGTAAGCGTAAACATGCTGCCGGAGATAGGCATGCTGCCGGTGGGCATCACGGGCGGCAACGGCGGCACCACAAGGCTCAGCGTAAGCGTGGAGGGCAACACCAGCGCCACGCTCCTGCTCTACGACGCCAAGGGCGGCAGCACCACGCCACTGGCCAACGGCACCGCACTCACGCTCAACGCCAATGAGCATGGCCGCTACTTCATCACAACAAGAAGCGCACTGGCCGCCGAGAAGGCCACGCCCGCCTCGCGCTGCTACTGCCCCGCCCCCGGCATGATAACCGTGGCGGCGGCAGACGGAATGGAGAAGGTTACGGTCTACAGCCTCGGCGGGGCCAAGGTGGCAGAAAAGGCCCTGCACGGCGCGACCTACGCCACACTGGCCGCAAGGCCCGGGGTGAGCATGGTGGTGGTTGAGACCACAGGCGGCAATACCGAGACGCACAAGCTGCACGTGAGATAGCCGCCCACATACACAAGAAATTGCAACGGCGGAGACTGGCCACAAACGCCAATCTCCGCCGTTTTTTCATTGACACATTGCTGCGGTGGCGGCCACGGGCCGCGCCGCCAATTCCTAATTCTTAACTCTTAATTCCTAATTCATCTCAGCCCTGCGTCACTATCTGGTTGAAGTACGGGTAGGGTATCTCAATGCCCTCGCGGTCGAAGCGTTCCTTAACGCTCTTGAGCAGGTCGCACTTCATGGTGAAGGCGTTGCCGGGAGTGGAAGCCCAGGCCCAGGCGCGCAGCGTTATGGCCGAGTCGCCAAGGGCGGTGACGCGCACCACCACCTCCGGCGCGCCGGCCTTGCGCTCGGCGTCGGAGCGGTGGTCGATGAGCATGGGGTGCTTCATTATCTCGTCGCGCATGGCCTCCATGGCGGCGTCGAGGCCGGTTGAGTACGACACTCCCACCTCCACGAAGGCGCAGGTGGCCGTCTCGCCATACGACGAGTTGACCACGGTGCTCGAGTTCATCTTGTTGTTGGGGATGAGTATCATGCGGTTCTCGGCGTTGCGTATCACGGTGTGGCGCAGCGTTATCTCCACCACGGTGCCGGTGATGATGTCGTCCACCATGATGAAGTCGCCCACCTTGAACGGCCTGGAGAAGATGATGAACAGCCCGCCCACGATGTTCGACAGCGCGTCCTGCGAGGCCAGGCCCACGGCCATGGCCCCTATGCCGGCGCTGGCAAGGATGGAGTTGCTCACCTTCTCCATGCCCGGTATGAGCGAGAGGAAGGCCGCCGTGCCGATGATGTAGACCACGGCCACCACTATCTGGCGGATGAAGCCGGCCTTGGTCTCGTCTACGGCCAGCTTGCCCTGACGCCTGAGCGAGCGGCGGAATAGGTACTTGACGAAAGCCGTGACCAGCCTTACGAAGATGTAGATGACGGCCGCCTTGAGGCAGAACGCCACGAGCGAGCGCAGCGAGAAGCCGAAGAGGGTCAAGTCAAGGAGTTCGTTGATGTTCATGCTGTCTGTGGTTATATAGGTTGTCTAATGGTGCAAAGATAGCCATTTTGCGCCGAAAAACGGCCAACCAGGCCAGACTTTTTCACTGCCCCGCCACGAGGATGGTACGGGGATGGGCTGGGAAGATGCGCCCCGTACCGCCACTTGTACACCCACGGGGCCTTGACAGGCCAAGGCGCAATCACTATCTTTGCACTGTCATTCGGCCGATGGCGCAAACTAACATTAATAATCAAAACCATCAAAAACAAGAAAGAAAGGAAACAAGACTATGGCAGTACAGTACAGACTTTACCAGAACAACAACTCGAAGAGCAACCAGTACCGCAAGTGGTACGGCAGGGCGGTGATGATAGACACCGTGGACACCAACAAGCTGGCCGAGCAGATAGAGGCCAACTGCACCGTGAAGCGCGCCGACGTGCTGGCCGTGATAAGCGAGCTGGTGGTGGTGATGAAGCAGGCCCTGCAGGACTCCAAGCGGGTGAAGCTCGACGGCTTCGGCACCTTCAAGCTGGGGCTGACCACCGGCCCGAGCGACACGGCCAAGGAGTTCAGCGTGGCGCAGAACGTGAAGGACGTGCACGTGCTCTTCCAGCCGGAGCTGCGCATCGACAAGAACGGCAAGCGCACGCGAACCTTCCTCGACGGATGCAAGGTGACGGCGCTGCCCAAGAACGACGCCGACGACGGCGATGAGCAAACCGAGATTACCGAATGAGCCACGGAAGGAGGACGACCAAGATGAAAAACAACGTTTGGCAAACCATCCTGAAGGTGATCATAGCTGTGGCTTCGGCCGTGCTCGGGGCGCTGGGCGCCACGGCCACGCAGGCCCTCGGCTGACCCCCGCCCCCGCCGCAAAGCCGGGCCCCAACCCCTGCCTGCCCCTCACCCCACGGGGCGGCACGGGCGGGGCCCGGCCCTTTTTTGGCCAAAATGGCGCGTATGTGGGAATTTATTTGTAAGTTTGCACCTTGGAAGTTACGAAAAGAGTGTAATTTATTGGAAATGAGCGTAGGTTAATTGCTCTTGATAGTAATAGGTTACGATTTAG